>NZ_JH725065.1:347706-377820 GCF_000278215.1 Bartonella rattimassiliensis 15908 | reverse complement strand
CAAAGAGAACTCATTCTTATGAAGGTATGTGATACTATAGGAAATATTCCATACCGAGCAATTGAAAAAAAACATATTATAGCCGGTGTTGAACGCCGTAAAGAAATGCCAGCAGCAGCTCAAAATTTTCTGAAAGCGCTTAATGGGTTGTTTAATTGGGCAATTGAACAAGGTCTTTTGGAAAACAATCCGACGTTAGGGGTCAAAAAACCTCCTCTAAAAAATAAAGGGGGCTTTCCTGTCTGGACAGAAGAAGATGTTGAAAAATATTATAAAAGATGGTCACATGGTACCCATGAACGTGTTTGGATTGATGTTCTTCTTTACACGGGGTTGCGCCGTGGTGACGCTGTTCGTATCGGTTGGAAAGATGTGAAAGATAATATCATTCATCTCAAAACAGAAAAGAGCCAATTTAAAACAGATGTTTTTCTACCCATTTTGCCTGAATTAGCAGAAACCCTTAAAATTGGACCCATAGGTGATGAAACATTCATTTGTAGTAAACACGGGAAAAAAATGCCCAAAGAAAGCTTCGGAATTACATTTTATAATGCTTGTACCCAAGCAGGTATCAAAAAAACAGCCCATGGCTTAAGAAAATTAGCAGCCACACGCGCAGCTAATTCTGGGGCAACAGTACTCACAATTGAAAGCACTCTTTGGCTGGACAGATGATGCCATGGCGTCTCTGTATACAAAGAACGCAGACCGTAAAAAACTCGCTCTTGAAGCCATAAAAAAGCTTCAAAAAGATGAGGGATAGAGCCAAAAAAACGTAATAGAATCAGGAATCATCAATTCCCCCATATTAGACATAACTATTTCATTTTACTTGCTGTTTAAATCCTCAGCAGGAATAGTCCATATATCCCCATCAATTTGATCTTTATGAATATGGCGTATAGGATTTGTACGAACCCCTGTCAGAATAAGCAAACGCAAAGCCATTTGTGTCATTGTTGTTGTTTCGCAAAGTGTTTTATAAAAAGCCGGAACCTTTCTCCAATCCATAGCTGGAAAGTTTTGTGTTTTATGGCGTTGTTTCCCTAAAAGAGCTTGTGCTTTTGTCACTGCTTGTAAATCAACATCCAACCCTAATGCAGCCGCATGTTTGAGACAAATATTAAGACGATTCAGTGCTTTACGCGCTGTAACAGCTTTTGAATGCCAAATGGGGGCAAGAACATTGCGTATCTCTGTTGGTGTAATCTCAGAAACGGGCAGACAGCCTAATTTAGGGAGAATGTAAAGCCGCAAGGGAGAAAACCAGTTTCCATTTTTACCATCTCCTTTTAATTCAGCTTTCCGACTTTCAAAAGTATCTAAAGCAATGTCTTTTAAATAATGGAGATTGCTTATTGCCTCACGCTTTTGTTTCTCACGTTCTTTAATGGGGTCACGACCTTCATGCAAAACAGAACGCCATTGATTTGCTAATTCACGGGCTTTTTTTAAAGAAACGTTTTGCAACGCACCCAATCCCATTTCGCGGCGCCGACCATGAATGGTATAACGGTAAATCCATTGAGCACCCATCTTTACGTTTGTGAAGTAACAAGCCGGCACCATCATTATATTTGCCAGCCCCCAATGTTGCGACAGATCTTGCATTAAGACGGTTCATAAGAGCCATTTTTTAATCCTTTCTTATACAAATTTGATCCACACACTCATCCCACTTGTTATGTGCAAATGAGTGGTTTTGATTGATTCAAGATAAACAGATTTGAAATGAGAGAATCCTACGTTATTCGGGACTCTCATTCAACATACAAAACAGTGAATTATCATTATAAATCAATATCTTGTAAAAGGCTTGAAAGGATCATATGCTTTTCATAAAGCACGTTGTAATCATTCTCTAAAATCATAAGATTATCATTCAAAAAAACTGATAAAATTCTAAAAGGGATTTTAATAACGTAATCAGTTTTTAATTTCATACGCTTTTTATAAGATACGCTTTTATTACTCACTTAATTTAATGATATCTTCAATAGAAATTTTTAAATGTTTTAAAATGATAGACGTATCATCACCAGAAAGTTTTTCTGTATTCGCTTCTATGTTAAGTATGCAACGCTTCTTTTTAAAGCACCGATAGTTAACGTATTTAATTATTTTCAGATAAGTTTTATCAATAGATAAAAAATAAATATGATAAGTTTTTATTTAATATATTTATAGATTTTTTTGTAAAATAATAATTATAGTTATTAAACTTATTAATTTATTTGTTATTAAGTAAATAATGTAAAAGCTATTATCATAAAATTATATAAATATATTGTAAATATTAATATATAAAAATATAAAACTCTAAATTTAAAGAGATCTTATATTATTTTAAATTTAGTTTTCTAAGAATTTATCTTTTTGACTATAAACTATTCTTTACCTTTAGCAATAAAAATCTCATAAAAATACAATTTTCATACTTCTTTAAGAGTTCGCTAACGCCTCATTAACATTGTTGCTTTAAACAGTTATCAAAAACAGAAACGAACTGTTTTCCTCCGGATCAGGTAGCGCGTACCGGAGTAACAGTTTCTGTTTTTATAGGCCATATGTCATACAAAACTGTGCTTTTATATCTTAAGATAGTGTAACTTTAGAAGATATTTCTAATTTCATACTTTAGTAAAAATTTTAAGTGCGAAAATAAGTTAAATAAAAAATAAATCTATATATTATGGCTAACGTTTTAGCGTCCTTGTTCCCATAAAGCACGCGTTTCAGCGCAAAAATCAGCATAACAGCCTTCTTCAATGGCATCACGAATTCCTTGCATCAGTTGTTGGTAATAAAAAAGATTATTCCAAGTCAACAACATACCACCAAGAGATTCACCAGATTTAATCAAATGATGCAAATAAGCACAACTATAATCATTTGCCGCCGGGCAAAGTGACTGTGGATCAAGAGGATGTGGATCTTCTGCATAATGCGCATTACGCAAATTAATTCTACCAAATCTTGTAAAAGCTAAACCATGACGTCCTGCACGCGTTGGCATAACACAATCAAACATATCAATACCACAAGCAACACTTTGTAAAATATCATCAGGTGTCCCGACTCCCATAAGATAGCGTGGTTTATCCTCTGGCAAAATCGGACAAATAGCATCTAACATTGCTATCATCACACTCTGCGGCTCACCAACAGCGAGCCCTCCAATAGCGTAACCTTTTAAATCCATTTCTTTTAATGCTTGAGCAGAACGTTCACGCAGTTTTATATTATCACCACCTTGAACAATCCCAAACAATGCTTTATCTGATTGATCTCCAAAAGCTGTTTTACAGCGTTGCGCCCACCGCAATGAAAGTTCCATAGCTTCTTCCATCTCTTTTTCGGTGGCAGGTAATGCAATACATTGATCCAACTGCATCTGGATATCCGCACCAAGAAGTCCTTGAATTTCAATAGAACGCTCTGGACTCATTTCATAGTAGGCTCCATTAATATAAGAGCGAAAAATCACACCTTGTTCAGTAATTTTACGGATTCCCGCCAGGGACATAACCTGAAAGCCACCAGAATCAGTTAAAATAGGTCCGCTCCAGCGTGAAAATTTATGTAAGCCTCCCAAACGCGCAACACGTTCAGCTCCTGGACGTAACATTAAATGATAAGTATTTCCCAAAATAATATCCGCCCCAAGATCACGCATTTGTTCCATGTACATAGCCTTAACGGTTCCTGCCGTCCCAACTGGCATGAATGCAGGTGTACGAACACACCCTCGCCCCGTTATAATTTCACCTCGACGTGCATATCCATCTTGAGCAATTTTTCTATAATGAAATGTCTTTTTCATCGCTCTCGTCTTCTTGATTCCATAAATGCATATCGCTATAGAAAGAAAAAAGATATTTCCCTTACGAGTATTGCCATAAGCTTTACGAATTAATTCTTGATTCGTTCAATATTTTAACCAGCATAAAAAATTAAACGAGATAAAAGAGCATCTGTTATCAAGAAATCACCATAATAAAGAGATAATCTAGCTTCAAAGAAGTAGCAAAATCCTTATAATGTTATATCTCAATAATCTCATCTTCACATACTTTCATAAGCAATAATTTTGTATGAATAGGAAGAAATTCTGAACATATTTTACAGCTTACAATATTTTTCTCACAGCTCACGATATTGAGATAATCTTTAATGCTTGAGATAATTGACAAAGGAAAATTTTATTCTAATAGTTTTTCCACACACCTCACTCTTTCCCTTGTGAGAAAGAGAACTATTTACAAACCGACATTCATGGAAAGCTCATCCATTAGAACGGAGAAAAAGTAAATGTAAAAGGCATTAAAATGGGAGAAGTTTACAATATTCCAAGCTTTTATTCAATGTAAAATAATAAATTATCATTATAAATCAATGTATTATTATAAAAGCAATCTCTCTTTAATTGTATTCACAGATTACGCCATAAAACACAAGCCTGAAATTATATCTTTGCTATATTATGTTTGCAAATAAAAAAGATCTTAACTTTTTATTTTCAATACCTTGCGCATCATTCATATAATATGACATTAAAAATATAGAGCCTTCTCAATTATATATAACAACCAACATAAATGTAACACTCTATTACTACAACAAATTGATTTATAAAGATAATTTATCTTTATTCATATTGAATACCCCCCCCAATATTATAAAATTCTCTCATCCTAAACTTGATTGTATTGAATCAATTAAAAACTCTTACTTGCACATCAAAAGCAGAGCTGACCTGGAGATAAAAACACTAAAAAAGCGTAAAAAAAATGTCTCCTATGAATGCTCTCAAGTGTTAAGAACTGTAGAAACACCTCCAAAATGCCGTAAATCCTCAAAAGCTGGCAAGAACTAGTAAAATATGTGACGATACCAGCTTACTCTTTTAAGCGTAAAGATAGCAGTGCTCAATAAATTTTATCTTATTCAGGGAAGCTTTGTCACTATCTCCTTCACCAACACCATCACGAAATGGGTGCGACGAGCTTTGAGACATATCTCAAAAAAACACGTAAATATGCAACACAATAATGTTCTATTTTATATGAAGAATATGTATCCCATTTAAAAATATCAGAAACAAAAACATAAAGGAATGCACAATCTTCATTATTTTAAATATATCGCCTTCAATGCTTTGAAAAATAAAGCTGAATTAGAAAGAAGATAGCAAGATTAACCTTTTATTTTCACCTTTACATCTTCCCCCCAATTAACGCTTAAGCTGTCTCTTTATTTCAGAAATTATCCAAACAAATCAAAAGCTTTTTCCTACTTCAGCAAACAAAATTCTATATAAACCCATACCATTAAAAGAGAACTTTATAGAGAAAATAAAGACATAAACAGCTGAAACTCTCTTAGATATTTAAGCAACAACCATTGATCTTCACCATATATCAAACAAGAGAATTTTCTCTTAGCAACTGACAATTGAAACCAGTATAATTTATATCATTTTGCATCCACAGCAATGACAGCTTTGGTAATTGCATCAGGATCTACAACAGGTTCACCACGTTTAATTTTATCAACATTTTCCATACCTTCAACGACCTCTCCCCATATGGAATATTGACGATCAAGCCACGGAGCATCTGAAAAACAAATAAAAAACTGAGAATTAGCAGAATTTGGATTCTGACCACGTGCCATAGAAACTGTACCACGTTTATGAGAAAGATTTGAAAACTCTGCTGTTAAATTTGGTTTTTCTGAACCACCCATACCGGCACGTGATAAATTGAATTTTTCACCATCCTTCTTTCCAAATTGTACATCCCCAGTTTGTGCCATAAAACCATCAATAACGCGATGGAAAATAACATTATCATAAGCACCTTCACGAACAAGTTCTTTAATACGTGTCACATGACCAGGCGCTAAATCAGCAAAAAGCTCAATAACAACTCTCCCCTTCGTTGTTTCAAGAATTAAAGTATTTTCTGGATTTTTATTCTCAGCCATATGGAAAACTCCTTTGATTCATCTCTCAACTTGTAAAGTAGCTGTAATAATAACATCAGGATTTTTTACAGCCCCGTTATTACTTGTGGTGCCTTTTTTAATTTTATCAACAACATCCATCCCCTCTATAACCTCCCCAACAACCGTATACTGACCGTTTAAAAATTTAGCATCATCAAAACAAATGAAGAATTGAGAATTTGCAGAATCTAGATCTTTCGAACGCGCCATTCCAACAGTACCACGCTTAAACGGCTGCTTTGAAAACTCTGCCGGTATATTGGAATAATTTGAGCCTCCCATCCCCACGCGTTTCAGATCAAAATCTACACTCCCTTTTTTTCCAAATTTTACATCACCAGTTTGTGCCATAAATCCGGGAATAACACGATGAAAAACAACATCATCATAAGCCCCATTTTCTGTTAGTTTTTTGATTTGAGCAACATGTTTTGGTGCCAAATCAGGCCGCAGACGAATAATAACATCACCGTTTTTGAGCGATAAAATAAGAAGATTCGCATCACTCGCTGAGTTAAAATTATCAGCAAGAGCATGGCATGAAAAAAAGCAAAAAACACATATCAAAACAGCAAAAATTCTACGGGACACAACTATTCTCCTTTAAAGACTGGAATTTCGATTGCAAAGCTTGTGCAATATTGGGTGGTACAAATGGTGTTACATCACCTCCCATAGAGGCAATTTGACGTACCAATGTCGAAGTTATCGCACGCCCAGAAACGCTTGCCGGCAAAAAAATAGTTTGTAATTCAGGCGCCATAATGCCATTCATCCCTGCCATTTGCATTTCATAATCAAGATCAGTACCATCACGCAATCCACGAATGAGAAATGAAGCACCAACTTCACGCGCCTTCTCAATGAGAAGGTTATTAAATGAAAGAACCTGCAACCGATTAGAATCTGCACCGAACATGTCTTTTCCTACCTGCATAATAAAACCAACACGCTCTTCAAAGCTAAAGAGCGTTTTTTTATTAGCATGTATACCTATAGCGATGATCACCTTATCAGCTAATACAAAACACCCTTTCAAAACATCAATATGACCATTTGTAAGAGGGTCAAAAGAACCTGCGTAAAGAGCAATTTTCATGATGTCACTCCACGCCCTTCAAAATTATTTTTCTTCGTTCATATCAACTGCCTTAGAATGCTTCTCATCATCATCTAATGAATTGGTATCATATTCAGGTTCAGAAATACGTTCAACCGATACAACTCTTTCACCTTCAGCTGTATTAAAAATTGTGACACCTTTAGTTGAGCGCCCAGCAATACGGATTCCATCAACAGGGACACGAATAAGCTGGCCCCCATCTGATACCAACATAATTTGATCTTGCGCCTTCACCGGAAAAGCCGCTACTAACTTACCAATTTCAGCTGTTTTAGAGGGATCTGTTGCACGAATACCTTTTCCACCACGCCTTGAAATCCGGAACTCATAGGAAGAAGAGCGTTTACCATAACCAAATTCACTTACCGTCAAAAGCATTTGTTCACGTGCATGAAGTTCTACATAACGTTCATCTGTTAACTCTGTTTCGGCACCACTCTCTTCTTCATCAAGAGTTACGATATCCCCAACATCAGTATTCACACCATCAGCACGTCGCTCATTCATAACACGCTTAATATAAGCAGAACGCTCAATAAACGTTGCCTCCACATGCTCTAAAACCGTCATCGAAATGACTTTATCACCTTTAGCCAAATTGATACCGCGAACCCCCACAGAATTACGCCCTGCAAAAACACGAACATCCACAACTGGAAAACGGATACACTGTCCATCGGCTGTTGTTAAGACGACATCGTCATGTTCTGTACAAGTTTCGACAGAAAGAATTTCATCTTCTTCATCAAGTTTCATTGCGATTTTACCATTACGATTAACCTGAACGAAATCTGACAACTTATTACGACGAACAGTTCCACGTGTTGTCGCAAACATAACATCCAATGCGCCCCAACTCGCTTCACTCTCAGGCAAAGGCATAATCGTTGTAATGCGTTCGCCTTGTTGTAAGGGAAGCATATTAATCAAAGCCCTCCCACGCGATTGCGGTGTTCCCAGTGGTAAACGCCACACTTTTTCCTTATAAACAATACCACGTGATGAAAAGAAAAGAACTGGAGTATGCGTATTGGCAACAAACAAGCGCGTTACAAAATCCTCATTTTTCGTAGACATACCAGAACGCCCTTTACCCCCACGACGTTGTGCACGATAAGTATTAAGAGGCACACGCTTAATGTAGCCACTATGACTCACTGTTACGACCATATCCTCTGATGCGATAAGATCTTCACTCTCCATCTCAGCGCTACCAAAACCAAATACGGTACGTCGCGGGGTTGCAAATTCCTCACGAAGAGCACTCAATTCATCCTTAACAATACGCATAATACGTACGCGCGATGCTAAGATATCAAGATAATCAGCAATATCCACACCAATTTTATTCAACTCATCAGCGATTTCATCACGCCCAAGAGCTGTCAACCGTTGCAAACGTAACTCTAAAATAGCACGCGCCTGTTCTTCAGAGAGATTATAAGTACCATCCTCATGAATAATATGACGGGGATCGTCAATAAGTTTAATCAAAGGTGCAACATCCATCGCTGGCCAGCGCCGCTCCATCAATTGTGCACGCGCTGTTTGCGGATCAGGAGCTTTGCGAATAAGTGCTATAATTTCGTCAATATTAGCAACAGCAAGAGCAAGACCAACCAAAACATGGGCCCGCTCACGCGCTTTACGCAAAAGATATTTTGTTCGCCGACTAACAACTTCCTCCCGAAAAGAAACAAATGCACGGAGCATATCCAGCAATGTCATTTGTTCAGGTTTTCCCCCATTCAACGCAACCATATTACAACCAAAGGAAGTTTGCAGTGGCGTATAACGATATAGTTGGTTTAAAACAACTTCCGCAATAACATCTTTCTTCAACTCAATAACAACGCGATATCCATCACGATCAGATTCGTCACGTAAATCAGAGATTCCTTCAATGCGTTTATCGCGCACCAACTCGGCCATTTTCTCAATCATCGTTGCCTTATTAACTTGATAAGGTATCTCACTCACAATGATTGCCTGTCGACCATTGCGAATTTCTTCGATATCAACTTTAGCGCGCAGAATGATTGAGCCACGCCCTGTTTCATAAGCTGAACGGACATTAGAATGTCCGAGAATAATACCCCCTGTAGGAAAATCCGGCCCAGGAATGATTTCAATTATTTTATCGATTGTAATATCGGGATTATCAATCAAAGCGATACAACCATCCACAACTTCACCAAGATTATGGGGAGGAATATTCGTTGCCATTCCCACAGCAATACCACCCGATCCATTGACTAAAAGATTAGGAAAACGCGCTGGTAAGACAACCGGTTCACGCTCACGCCCATCATAATTATCCTGAAAATCAACAGTATCTTTATCAATATCAGCTAAAAGTTCTTCTGAAACTTTTTCTAAACGACACTCAGTATAGCGCATAGCTGCAGGTGGATCACCATCAACGGAACCAAAATTTCCCTGACCATCAATCAATGGATTTCTCAAAGAAAAATCCTGCGCCATACGTACTAAAGCATCATAAATTGAAGCATCACCATGGGGATGAAATTTCCCCATAACCTCACCAACAACACCAGCAGATTTACGATACGACTTATTGAAAGAAAGCCCCATCTCATTCATAGCATAAAGGATACGTCGATGAACAGGCTTAAGACCATCACGAACATCAGGAAGTGCACGTGAGACAATCACACTCATCGCATAATCGAGGTATGAGCGTTGCATTTCATCAATAATACTGATTGGTTCAATACCGGTCAGCACATCACGTTCTGGGTGTGGAGTAAGCTCGGTCACAATTTCAAAACTTTCAAAAAAGAATCATTTCATTTTGTTTATATCGAAAAATACACCAAAATGCTAATTTCTCTTCCGTTACAAAAAAGAAATTTAACAATATTTTTCAAGATGTTATTAATCTCTATTAAAAATTACCAACAATTGAACAGTTTTTACTTCGCTAAATGGAAAAAATCCGAAATAAACAAACCATAAAGCAATCATAATACTGCACCTTAAAAAGGTACATCGTCATCTAATTTATGTGAAAAGCTTTCTCCTAATTGGCTATTATTTTGACCAAAAGTATTTCTTTGATTTGAGTGACTATCAACAAAGCCACTACTGTAACTCCCCCCTTGACTTGCTCCTTGTTCTCCCCCTACAGTTCCACGCCCATCAAGCATTTGTAGTTCTCCACGGTATTTTTGCAAAACAATCTCTGTTGTATAACGATCATTTCCATTTTGATCTTGCCATTTACGTGTCTGCAACTGCCCCTCAATGTAAATTTTACTGCCTTTTTTTAAATATTGCTCTGCAATTTTGACAAGATTTTCATTAAAAATAACAACATTATGCCACTCAGTGCGTTCTTTTCGCTCATTTGTATTCCGATCGCGCCAACTTTCTGAAGTAGCAATACGTAAATTTGCCACTTGATCACCTGAATTCAAACGGCGAATTTCAGGATCTGATCCGAGATTACCAATCAAAATAACTTTATTAAGGCTACCAGCCATTGCATAAACTCCAACGTTTTAATTCGTAAAATTTTGTTGTGTAATAGTTATAATCATCTTTCTCTTCAATTTACATGTCTACAATTGACCTTCAATATGGATATTGCTATCCTTTTCCAATATCGTATCAACGTAATTATAACAAAAGATGATGAAAACGCATAGTTTATTCCACTTCCAGAGAATAAAAAGCTGCTCATTTGTATTTTTCTTTTCATAAAATTTATACCTTCTTTCTGCGTTAAAGTAGTTAAACACATTGTAATTTAAAAAAAACAGTTTTATTCCATTTTAGATGCTCAGTTTTTGTCACACATACCAAGGATAAATATGACTCCACAAAAATATATCTCCATTCGCGGTGCACGTGAGCATAACCTTAAAAATATTGATCTCGATCTACCTCGTGATAAACTCATCGTTATAACAGGACTTTCAGGATCAGGTAAATCATCCTTAGCTTTTGATACAATCTACTCTGAAGGACAACGCCGCTATGTTGAAAGCCTTTCGGCTTATGCACGCCAATTTTTGGAAGTCATGCAAAAACCTGATGTCGACCGCATAGACGGTCTTTCCCCAGCCATTTCCATTGAACAAAAAACGACCAGTCGCAATCCCCGTTCAACAGTAGGCACTATTACTGAAATCCACGATTACATGCGTCTCCTCTTTGCCCGTATTGGTATTCCTCATTCTCCTGCAACAGGACTCCCTATTGAAAGCCAAACAGTAAGCCAAATGGTGGATAAAATTATGTCCTTACCAGAAAGAACGCGAATTTTTATTATGGCCCCCTTAGTGCGAGGACGAAAGGGAGAATATAAAAAAGAGCTAACAGAACTTTTAAAAAGAGGATTTCAACGTGCTAAAGTTGATGGCAAGTTTTATGAAATCCCTGATATTCCACCTCTTGATAAAAAATATAAACATGACATCGATGTCGTGGTAGATCGTATTATTGTACAAAAGGATATCACCTCTCGCTTAGCTGATAGTATAGAAACCTGTTTACAGCTTGCAAATGGACTTGCCATTGCTGAAATGGCAGACCAACCGTTGGCACACAAAGAAACGACAAAAGAATCTGCTTATAAGTCAAAAAATGACACACACAAACGGCTTCTTTTTTCAGAAAAATTTTCCTGCCCTGTATCAGGTTTCTCTATCCCTGAAATTGAACCACGCCTTTTTTCGTTCAATAATCCTTTTGGAGCTTGTCCTCTTTGCGATGGACTGGGCATCAAAAAGGCAATTGACCCACTAAAAATTGTGCCCAATAAAAATCTTACCTTAAAAGACGGAGCTATTGCACCTTGGGCTAAATCAGATTCACTTTATTATAGCCAAACTTTAGAAGCATTAGGTAAAGCTTACAGTTTTAAACTCACAGATCAGTGGTGTGAACTCTCCGATGAAGCACAACAAGCTATTCTTTACGGTACAAAAGGAAATGAAATCTCTTTCATCTACAAAAATAATTCTAATTTTCATAAAATGACTCAATCTTTTGAAGGAATCATCCCTAATATGGTGAGGCGCTGGAAAGGAACCGATTCTGCTTGGTCCCGTGAAGAAATTGAGCGTTATATGTCTTCTTCTCCTTGCCCCGCTTGTCATGGCTATCGTTTAAAACCAGAGGCACTTGCTGTAAAAATTCATGGGATGCATATTGGACAAATATCAGAGCTTTCTATTCTAAAAGCAGATGATTGGTTTGCCAATATTCATCAATATCTCACGGAGAAACAACGTAATATAGCGGTACGTATTTTAAAAGAAATTCGCGAACGCTTAGCTTTTTTAAATCATGTAGGATTGGAATATCTCACCTTATCTCGAAATTCAGGGACCCTTTCAGGGGGAGAAAGTCAACGCATTCGATTAGCCTCCCAGATTGGTTCTGGTCTTACAGGCGTCCTTTATATTTTAGACGAACCATCCATTGGTTTACATCAACGCGATAATGAACGTCTTTTGGAAATGCTGCGCCATTTGCGCGATCTTGGCAATACAGTCATTGTTGTTGAACATGATGAAGACGCTATTCTCGCAGCAAACCATGTTGTTGATATGGGCCCTGCTGCAGGTGTTCATGGTGGTAGAATCATAGCGCAAGGGACACCGCAAGAAATTATAGAGAATCCAGCCTCTCTCACAGGCCAATATCTTTCAGGAAAAATGGCTGTTAAAATACCGACTGAGCGACGCAAAATATCAAAATCGAAAACCCTTAAAGTCATCGGCGCCAAAGGCAATAACCTCAAAAATATCAATGTTGACATCCCTCTTGAAACCTTCACATGCATAACCGGTGTTTCTGGAGGAGGAAAATCAACATTTCTTATTGAAACGCTTTTCAAAGCAGCATCACATCATATCATGGGCAGTCATCATAGCCCTGCCAGCTATGATAAAATTGAAGGACTAGAATTTCTTGATAAAGTCATTGATATCAACCAGTCCCCCATTGGACGCACCCCACGCTCTAATCCCGCAACCTATACAGGCGCTTTTACACCGATTCGTGAGTGGTTTGCCGAACTTCCAGAATCAAAAGCCCGTGGTTATAAAGCAGGGCGTTTTTCATTTAATGTAAAAGGAGGACGCTGCGAAGCCTGTCAAGGTGATGGAGTCATCAAAATTGAAATGCACTTTTTACCGGATGTCTATGTTACTTGTGATGTCTGTAAAGGAAAACGCTATAATCGAGAAACGCTAGAAATAAAATTCAAAGGGCAATCTATCGCCGATGTTTTGGATATGACAATTGAAAAGGCAGAGCAATTTTTTAAAGCTGTTCCGGCTATTCATAATAAAATGGAAACTCTCATTAAAGTAGGATTGGGTTACATAAAAGTAGGACAGCAAGCAACCACACTTTCTGGTGGAGAAGCACAACGTGTAAAACTTGCAAAAGAACTTTCACGTAAAACAACGGGACGGACGCTCTATATTTTGGATGAACCTACAACAGGTTTACATTTTCACGATATTTCCAAGCTTCTTGAAGTACTGCATGAATTGGTCAAACAAGGCAACACGGTCATTGTCATTGAACATAATCTTGATGTTATAAAGACAGCCGACTGGATTATTGATTTAGGACCAGAAGGTGGCGATCGTGGTGGTAAAATTGTTGCAACTGGACGCCCTGAAGACATTATTAAGATTCCCACTTCCTATACAGGAAAATTTCTAAAAGGTGTTTTACAGCGCCAACCTCTTTACAATTCCAACTCTTAAAAAGACTTACCCTTGAAAACACAATATACGAACAAAATCTACACTTTTATTATTGCCTGTAAAGTGACCTTTCGTTCCAGTGCAGCAGCATATTTGAAACAAGACTGAAACAATTTAGCGCTTTATAAACTGTTTCAGTTTTTGTATTACCCAATAGAAATGCGCGCATAATTGCACCTCTTTTCGCTGTTTGTTTATATCTAAAACGGCCGACAGCCTAATTCAGGGAAATACGAATTTCTAAAGGTATAAAAAAGCTTTCATCTTTTCCATCCCCTTTTAATTCATTTTAACAAATTTCAAAAGCATCCACAGCAAAATCTTACGATGAGGATTGCACATTGTTCACGCTTTCATTTTTCACATTCTTTGAATAAGATCACATTCCTCACGAAGAAACAGAATGCCCCAAACGGAATATATTTGCGTTGCCAATTCCAGACGCTTGTTTTTTAAGAAACATTTCTCAATGCTCCCAAGCTCATTTTACGACATCATCTATGGATTGTAATACCCATTTTTCTCATATAACTTATTGTATTTATACATCTTTTTTACTATGGGGGAGATATAAATGAAAGCAGGAGAATAGGATTTTACAATCTGCCTCTTAATTATTTCGAATCAGAAGCTCTTTTCGTGGAGTTTTTTTTCATACCTGCTGTCTAAAAGATCTCAACTTCCAACAAGATGTTCTAACTCTTGGTTAGCCACTTTTTGAGATGTGAGAAAATATTATCTAGCGTGTCCATAAGGCGAGCAAAATCCATCACTAACATAAAAACAATGAAAGCTATCCACTTCATAATACGCGACATCATCTTCAAACCTTGATAAGTTTCTATCATCTCATGAAGTAACTGTCGTTCGGTTTCCGATAGATCTTCCTCCTCCTTACTTCTTCTACTCATTTTGCCAACCACATAAGCGTGCTCCCTGTTGGTTATGTTTTAAAATATCTCTTGCTAAATGTGAGCTGATGACATCAACATCTTGAGTATCCAAGTAAATCGGCAACCAACCTTCACAAGTAACACTCCTACTTGCCCCGCAGCCAACGAGTAAGGGAAGAACGAACACCACTATCACTTTTTTGATTAACTTCATTTTCAACCTCAAAACGCGTCGTTGCTATCTTTAAAGAAGTCTCTATTTGCTTTTGACGTTCTGATCTCTGACCAAGATGAAAGGCTTTAGCTAAAGCCATTAAAAAAACGGCTAAAGCCGTGAACATCAGAGTTAAATTTCTTTTGAACCAAAAAATCACAACCGCTGCTCCCGAAACCGTTTTGCTACAAAGAAAAGGCCAACACAGGCAGCTAAAACCATAAGGGTTGCTAAAGCCCATTGGATCGGGCCATTGCCCACCAAAAAACCTCCAAACCCTGAACAAGATCCTATAATCGGCGCTAAAGCTTCTACCTTAAAAACACCTCTTGCCTCCTTCGTTTCCACTCTTTGATAGTTGGAAGAAACATAAGATTCCTTAACCCACAAAAAAGCCCTTCAATTAGTAAAAGAGATTAACAATGAAAATAACGCCATTTGATGCTAGTGAATTTTTTAAAACCACTAAATATTTTAAAGAATTATTACAGGATGCTTTAGAAACTAAAAATAGTGGCTATATTTATATGTATTAGGAATTATTGCACGTAAACGGAGAATGACTGCAATTTCTCATGAGACAGGGTTAAATCGTGAGTCTCTTTATCGTTCTTTAAGTAAAAACGGTGTCTCACGGCTTTCTACTTTCTTTAGTGTTTTTGAAGGCTTTAAATTTACAAATCAGTTTAAAATAACCAACTGAATCTAAAGAATGAATCCTATTTTATTTTACTGAACAACTTGCATATTTGCACGTATTGTGTAATAAAGAGATATTCATAATACTTTCGAATAACAACTAATCTGAGCATTGTAAAATAGAAGCCGTATCAAGAAATTGGCACGGTTTTAATGCATTTAAATGGATAGAGAAAAGCCCCCTCATCATAGAAGAAAGCCCTGTTACGTAGACGCATAACAAGGCTTTCAACTTTATTAATTTCTCAAGTATTTGAATGCTAATATACTATGTATAAAATTACAAGCGTTAATATACAAAAAAACCGCGTCATATAAAAATAACTTTGAAGTAATCTCTAATTGTAATAAATAAAATGGAGATACAAATGAACTACGCACTCAAATTTATTAAAAATGACAATGACACTCTTTTTGTTACTGCTAAAGACTTTCAAGGATTTATAACCTATGGTAAAAATGAAAAAGAAGCGTTAGAAAATGCTAAAGATGCACTTTTAACAGTCATTATAAGGTGCTTCCAAGAACGTGAAATCTATCCCTTGTAGAGCTTATGATGTTGCCTATCCTTTTGTCGAAGTATCTTTATTGATAACTTTAAAAATCGCAATACACAATGCCGTGGTTGAAAAAAACTTACGCAAAGCAGATCTTACACGCCTTTTAAAATTACATCCAATACAAATTGATCGGTTATTAGACTTAAATCATGAAACAAAGTTAGAGACTTTAGAATCCACTCTCCATATCCTTGGAAAAAGTAGTTACAGTTAACATTCAAAGTGCTGCTTAAAATTTCATGCGGTTTTTATGTATTAATATGTGCTATTTTATACATTTTGTGTGATATATATTCTGCATTTGGAAATTGCATAATTAATTCTATAAAATGAAAGCCGCGTTTATTAAGACACGGTTTTTTTGGTTATTGCATATTTTCATAGATTTGCTCTCTTAAATGTACTAGTCTTTTAGACGTTATCTTTGTTGATGGTGCGGTTTTTTCTGTACCATCATTTTTTGAATAGTGATAACAGGACAATCCATAAGACCTTTTTGGATTTTATCTTGATAGGGTAACAGAAGGACGTCAGGTGCTCTTCTGTATGCCTAACCGTATTCTTCTCAAATAATCTGTCAAATCTTTAGGTCTTACTTCCAATATTTTTGCTGCCTCTATAATACCAAATAAGCCATCCGAACGTTTTAAATCATCAAGACCTATTGCTTTTGGTTTGAATGTATTAACCTCATTTTTTAAGTTTTCTAATTGTGTAACGCTTTCTAAAAGCAGATTCTTAACAAAGAGAGGATTTGCTAAAGCACTTGTTAAATCTGTTTTCTTTTCTAATTCCTATCACCGATCAATTATTTTTGCATATAAAGCAGTACTATAACCAGAAACGAGGATTAAGCATTCACGCTTTGAAAGATTGTAACAAGGGGGGGGCTACCTGTTGAATCTTTATAAACCCTTGCAAAATCACTGGGCTCAAATTTGAGCTCAGTGAATATTTACTTAATATCACGCATAACATTTTTATGTTTTTTATCACACAATTCTGCAATTTCAACACTAGACATAGTTTGAATGCTATCATCTATGTTAATTTGATTTACATTTGTTAAATTTGTTTGATTTGTGTTAAGTAAATATTGTGACATAATACTGTCACCTGCGAATGGCATATTGATACATCCATCATTGTACACCAGCATCTGTATACTTATGATGGAGAGCAAACTGCCGCTATCATGATATTAGCAAATATTTGCCAGTCCCTATTGCTAATCCAAAACCACTGCATTTGAAATGCCATCCTTTATAGACATTTTATTTCTTTCTTAAACGTTTTTATCCACACACCCGTACGATTTATGATATGCAAAGGTATCATTTTAATTGATTAGCGAAAAAAAATCTAAAATGAAAAAACCTCACGCTATTAGAATTTCTCATTCAATATTAGAAACGTTTAGTTATCCTTATAAGTCAATGTATTACTCAACAGAAAAGAAACAAAACTCTCTTAATTATATACTTTAATTCTACAAAGAATTATGAGATTTTTTCCAAAACAACAGTAGTACACTTTAAAACTCTCCTCCAAAAACCTAGAATATCATTATTTTCGACTTTTTGTGCACAAAGTATCTGTTGGACATCTTATAGTTGTCAATATAATGTTACGCAGTCTAAAAAGACAAAATAACGTTGGAGATAATTTCAGCATGAAAAAAATTGAAGCCATTATAAAACCTTTCAAACTTGATGAAGTAAAAGAAGCACTTCAAAAAATTGGATTACATAGTATTACAGTAACAGAAGCGAAAGGTTTTGGTCGTCAAAAGGAACATACAGAACTTTATCGTGGTACGAAATATGTTGTTGACTTTCTACCTAAAGTAAAGATTGAAATTGTTGTATCCGATGAAAAACTGGAACAAACTGTTGGTGCAATACGTAAAGCAGCGCAAACAAAACATCTAGGAGATGGAAAGATATTTATCTTTTCCATTGATGATGCCATTCATATAGGCACCGATGAAACCGGGATCGATGCTCTTTAATAGACAACGAAAAATTCACCTTTTTTATCACCCCTCAACACCATATTAAGGAAATTGAATATGACAACTGCCTCAGATATTATCAAACAGATTGCAGACAACAAAATCCGTTTTATTGATTTACGTTTTACTGATCCACGAGGGAAATTGCATCACATTACAATGGATATCACAGAGATCAGTGAAGATACCTTTAGTGATGGTGTTATGTTTGATGGTTCTTCGATAGCTGGTTGGAAAACAATTAATGAATCTGACATGGTTTTAATGCCTGATCCCAAAACAGCGCATATTGATCCTTTTTTTGCTCAGTCTACTTTGGTTATATTTTGTGACATCCTTGATCCTGTCTCTGGTGAGTTTTATCGTAGAGATCCTCGCTCTATCGCCAAAAGGGCTGAGGTTTATATGAAATCTTTAGGTATTGGAGATACAATCAACATAGGTCCAGAAGCAGAGTTTTTTATTTTTGATGATGTGCGCTATAAAACAGATCCTTACAACACAGGGTTTAAACTTGATTCAAGTGAACTTCCTTCCAATAATGATGCAGAATATGAAACAGGCAATCTAGGACATCGTCCACGAATGAAGGGAGGCTACTTTCCTGTCCCCCCGATTGATTCTTGCCAAGATATGCGCTCTGAAATGCTCACTGCACTCAAAGATATGGGCGTACAGGTGGAAAAACACCATCACGAAGTAGCAGCGGGTCAACATGAATTGGGTATTCGTTTCGATACGCTCGTTCGCGAAGCTGACAAGATGCAAATTTTTAAATATGTCGTTCATCAAATAGCAAATAGTTACGGAAAAACAGCAACCTTTATGCCTAAACCAGTTTTTGGTGATAACGGGTCAGGAATGCATGTCCATATCTCCATTTGGAAAGATGGAAAACCGATTTTTACAGGAAATGAATACGCTGGACTCTCAGAAACGTGTTTATTTTTTATCGGTGGTGTCATCAAGCACGCAAAAGCAATCAACGCCTTTACCAATCCATCCACAAACTCCTATAAACGTTTGGTTCCAGGTTATGAAGCTCCTGTCCTTCTTGCCTATTCGGCACGTAATCGTTCTGCATCTTGCCGTATTCCAATGAGTTCTTCGCCAAATTCAAAACGCATAGAAGTTCGTTTTCCAGACCCAACAGCAAATCCCTATTTAGCATTTTCAGCCCTCTTAATGGCTGGTCTTGATGGAATCAAAAACAAAATTCATCCTGGACATGCTATGGATAAAGATCTTTATGACCTTCCCTTAAAAGAACTAAAAGAAATCCCCACCGTTGCAGGAAGTCTACGTGAAGCACTTGAAGCGCTCGATAAAGATCGCGGCTTTCTTAAAGCTGGCGATGTTTTTGATGATGACCAGATTAATTCCTTCATTCAAGTAAAGATGCAAGAAGTCTTGCGTTACGAAACAACACCCCATCCTGTTGAATTCGATATGTACTATTCTGTTTAAATAATCATACGCATTCTTTTGATTTTTAAAATGGAGGTAAAAGCCTCCATTTTTGTGGATATTCTTCTTGTGCAAGAGTACAAGAGGCTTTTTGCTTATCTACTTTTCCTTTATAATTACTTTGAATCTTTTAAATTAATTAACAAGGTTTTCTAATGCAGCGAAGTCGTTTTCTCATTTCCATTTTTTTATGCATTGCCCTTATCACATCAATAACTCAAGCTCATACAATTACAAACCAAAAACTCATCGCCCTTGAAAAAGCGACAGCTGCTTATAGCAAAGCACTTAAAAATGCCGATGCAAATGCCATCTTAAATGCTATTCCTCCCGAAATCATCAACAACTTAACCACCCAAAAAAATCTTAGTAAATCACAGTTCCGACAAATTATGACAAGCCAAATAGAACGGTTGGCAGAAGATTATAAGATTGAAAGTATCCACATTGACCAGAAACAAAAACGTGAAGGTACACTTGATAATGGTATCCCTTATTTTGTTATACCCGTTGAGCTTATAACCAAAACGAGTGCTGGGAAAAAGTGCTCTATTCAAACTGAAATTATTGCCCTATTTGACAACAATCAATGGTATTTTATCCGTAGTAATGATGAATCAATCTTAAATATAACCAATAAAATATTTCCTGGACTTGAAAAAGTAAAAATTAATCCTCAAAAAATCACAAAAGTACTATAATGGAAAAGAACACACGGAAACGAAAAACTTATAAACATACCGTGGCGATTGTAACAGCAGCATTAAATTCAGTTTTTTTATGGGAACGGCGTACTATTATTTCTTTATCTATCCCCCATTGTTCCATCATCCAATCTTCATCTAAATGGGCAATAGACCAAGCGTGATCAACATCAATGTTTCCTGCTGCAACCGCAAGAGCAATAAGAGCAGATCCCGTTAAGGTTGTCATCATATGAAGTGCCGCAAGCATATAAGGAGATTTAACTTTACGTAAATAATTGCTCACTGCATGAATAGCTTCTGGTGATTGTTCTATATGCATCAGCCCTTCCGTCACATAAAACCGCGCTCCCAGTTTTTCCTCTGCCCAATCTAATAAAGGGTCCCACTGTTTAGATTGTTTTTGCACCAGCTCTTTAGGTGTTTGTGCGCGATAAAAGACCATATCGCATGCGACGAAACGCAATAAATCTTCAAAAATAACCTGCATATCATCAGCAATACCGTCAATAACAGTATTAACCAAACGTGTCATCGGCATTTTTGCTGGATCAACAACTTGCTTTTGGCTTTCAAATTCCTTAACAACCAATTCAGCAAACGCTTCTGTTGGCACATGAAAATGACGCCTCGCAGGCGTTTTAACGGGACGCTCATCTAATAAAATAGTAAAGCCCCCTTCTTCACAAGCAATCTTTACTTGTCCATAAAATCGTTTTGGTAGCGGCTGAGATAAAAAATTTTGAGTTTTTTTTAAAGAAGTCTTTTTATTCAATGGTATATCAAAGTGATTCAAAATCTCACGCATATTGTTTACCTCTGATCTTTTCAAGAATAGTGACCATTTTTTCTAAGTTTTATACACTTTAATGATATTTAATCAGCCCTTCCTACTACACTTCACAATAGGAAAAAAATCTCGCCACCCCAATTTGTTTTAGGAATTATATGTCATATTTCTTTTACAAACAAAACAATGATGACACCTTTTCATATATTCAACATAATCACAACTGTAGAATAATTTTTTAAGGTATTATTTTAATTAAAAAATTAAATATATGACATTTTATAGGAAAAAGTGATCATGCTTTACCACTTTGCTCATTATTCACCTATAATAGTGTTATTGATATGAACAGCTTTAAAAACGTTTTTTGCAAAACTTTAAAGCATAAAGTATTCATTACCCACGAAACTATAGAGCTGTGTATTTTAAAAAGGCCCTTTTCCCATGCTTAATACCAAAGCTCCAGTCAACATAGACAATATCCCCCCTACCTCTCATATTTGACATCAGCCCACTTCAAACAACGATACTTTACAGTATAATAGGATAACAATGCTGCTACTTTAATAAGCTAATTACAAATGCATCCTAAATATTTTTAGCCAAAAGATACAAAAAGATTTAGAATCTAACTGACAATTTTTTGAAGCATTTGAGAAATTCTATCAACCAGATAAAAAATAAATCAACGTGATACTTTGATATTTATTAAAACACATAACACCATTATCTAAAAATTCTGTACAAATAATAATTTTAATTCTCGACAATAGAACAAGACTTTGAAAATCACAGCTATTATTTTAAATAAGATTGATTAAAAATGATAGCGCAATCCACCAGAAAAACGAACCCCAGAAAAGCCCGCCTTTGTTAACTTATGTTGATAATTAAGATCACTGTAAAGGATAACCTTAGAAGAAAACTGTGAATTGATACCCAAGCCAACTTCCAAAGAAGAACCAAAATCACCTAACTGGAAAACATCTTTAAAATAAACAAATTGTTTTTCACCAAAATGACTAGCAAGATGAATATTGCCATAAAAGGAAATGGTACGATCCTTTTCAGCTGCTGTAAATATTTTATTTAAATGCCCACCAATACGCACCAACCATTGATCTATTTTTTTCATCTCAACATCAAATCTATCAATATCACGAAACTTATCAAATTGAAGATGTTGATAAATAAGCTGAAGCTGCGGATCAAAAGTAAGGCCTTCATGTCTTGTCATAAACATTTTACCTGCAGAAAATGAAAGGTTCAGAGGATTTGTTTTTAATGTCGCCGTCTTACCCCAAGCATGGGTAAGAATATCCCCTTTAAACAAACCATAAGATAAAAGCCCACCTACATAAAAACCATTATTGTATTCCACACGACTATATGTTGTAAATGACCATTTATTAAATACACTCTTTTGGCTTTGTTTCACGTTATGAGGTCGTAAAGAAAGCTTTCCATAGCTTCCCATAATCCCAAAAGATGTTGTACTATATGCGCTCTCTATTGTTTTAAGCAAAATATCTGTTTCCAGAGCGCTATAATCAACATTACCATCGTACCCATATTCAAGTGTAGAAAGGTCTGAGACATAACGATAACTCCCACCATAACCGTTAACAGATAAAGAAAAATTCCCTTCAACCTTTGATAATTTACGAGGAATAGACTGCATAGCTTGCAACTGCTTTTGTTGATGATTGATATCTAACAGTCCAATATGAAACAGAGCATTTGGTAACAGAAGATAGGTCGGAACTTGTGGAACTACCTCTCTCATTTTTAACTTAGAATGAGAGACCTCATCCTTCCCCGAAGCAGGCTGAATATATTTACTTTCAAGGCGGAAATCCCAAAAATCTCCATCTCCTTCAACCAGTCTTTGAGAGGTTTGTGAATTTCCAAGAGTAGAAGTCGGTCCATAAGCACGAAGATAATATTGGTAAGGCAATCCTTCTAATGCAATATAAGCACGATCTAATTGAAAAGAATCTTCTGCTGCTTTTCCAGAAACCTGAATAAGCGAAATACTCTGAGCATTTTTACCCGTTTCTGTCTGCCCCTGATTTCCTGCAACAAATTGCACATAAACTGCCGTTTTTCCAGAAACATCACCATGTATCAAAAGCCGATCAGTCTGTTTATTATCGAGCAAACCATCACGACTGAGATGTGTATTGAAATAAATACCTGCACTATTTTGCGCGCTATAAACTTCTTTCTCTCCATTCCCAATATAAAGTGTCTGATACTCCTGAAACATTGGAGTCTCAAAAGCAATGAAACTATCAGAAAGTTTTACAAATGAAATAAATGAACTTGTCCGGTTTGCATCTTGCGAATCTATCTCTCTTCTTTTTGTCAAAAACCATTTTGATCTTTCTGTCAAATAAATTTCAGCAACAGAACCATCGGCAACACGCGTTCCTCCCATCAATGAAGAAGAATCAGCCAAAATCGCTACAGTTCCTCCCTTTTCAGCCGTTAATAATAAATCGCCAGAAATTTTTGTGCCTTCTGTTACTGCGATATAACTACGACTGTTATCACTATGAATAGCTGTTCCATCTGACACCTCAAAAACCGTCCTTTTCAAAAAGACAAGTCCCTGTTCGTACGCATCGCTTCCCCCCCCTATTTCAAAATGCATACCATGTTTGTTACCTATTGCCTTAATTGTTGAATCTTCAATATTAACCCGCGAAATCAAAATATTTTCTTCTAAGCTTACACTAGATTGCGCCTTTAAATTTTGTCCAACTGTTAAAACATGAACATCTCTAGCAACAATATTAGTGTTCTTCAAATAAACAGAGGCATGTTGGTTTACATTCAAAACTGTATGCGCAATTTTCTTATTTGTATTTTCTTTATCTTCTATTTTTTGACGTTTTGAAGTAATAGTAACCTTATTTAAAGTTGCATTTCCCCTTGTCCCTGCATAAAGCGCAGCGGCATCCTTCACATCAATAAATCCACCGGTCATCTGAATACCCGCATCAGTATTAACAAAAAGAGCGCTCTCTCGACCGATACCCTGACCTCCCACTTTAATTTTTGTATTTGTTAAGATAACAGATGCTCCTTGCTTCTCTGCATAAGCAGCTATCTGAGAAGCTTCAATTGTTCCATGATTAACTTCAATTATTCCACTATCAGCTTTAAGACCTATTGATACATTTTTAAAATCTGAATCGCTCAAAAAAATTTTTCCCCCTCGCGATACAACGATACCATAAATATCTTCTATACCTGTTGCAGTACCCTCAACCTTTACACGCATTGCCTGAACCACTGTATTGGGCTCCTGCACAATTATAGCAGCAGGTAACATAAGCGTACTACCCTCTCCATTCTTTTCTTTAACAGGTGCTGTAAACTTATATATTTTATCACTAATTATATGCGTAGTACCATCCCGACATCCATAAGGTAATTTGCTTTCATCACATGAAAATGATACAAATAAATGAGAATGTGCCTCAATATTTATGTTTAATAAAAAAGAAAAAATAGCTGCTGTAAAAACACACGAACACAAGCGATTTTTGGATACCTTGCTTATCATTATTTTCAAAACCTTCTTTTTTCAACACAAACAAAAAATGCCAGCAAAAAACAACCCATAAATTAAACACGATAGAAATAAAATAAATAAAGTCATTATATTATATTTATGCAAACAACAGCATTTTAATAATATGTTTTGTATTTTATGTAAAGAAAGAACAAAAAATTAAAAAAAACATTTAAGATTACGATATCTCAATCTCAAAGAGTTAACCACCACAGCTTCTGTAAACTATAACAAAAGCGCTGAGAACTAATTTCAAAAAACTTGAAGAAATGCAAACTTTGAAGAGAATAGCATTAAACTTTTTACTTCCCCCAAGATAAAACACACCATAAAATGGGAACAATTATCAAAATTCTAATAATCAAAATGTTTTAATAAATATACAACAAAGTAATATAAACTACATAAAACTTATAACCGCACCATTTCTTCAATAACAACAAAAATCTAAGGAAATGCTCACTAATTTATAAGAATATATATATCTAATTCTTATATAACAACTGTAAGCTATCTAACCCAAAATAATCTATCATCAATGTTTTGAATTATTAAATGAAATAGCTTCTAAGCTATTATTTCAAAACAAATTATAAAATAAAAAGCTATTTACATCGAAATTAATTGCATAACACTTTAAGAACTCCCTAGAAAAATATAAAATACTATGAAACGCTCACTATTCTAAAATTGAAAACCACCAAAACGATATTTCATCACAATCGGTTTTATGAGAGCAATCTGTTTATTATCGTTCAAGCAGATACTAAAACAAAGCTATTCTTTGTCATTCTGAAATTAAATAAATTTTTCTAAACAATAACTAATCATCCCCAGTATTATTATCATCTGACAATAGCACTCCTACTTAGTCTATCCCTGTAAATATAACGATATTGAGTGTAAAAGAGAGCTGCATTTTTTTCCCTCTCATCCATAAATATTTTCATTCAATTGATAAACACATTTGACTGTTGATGATCGCTTTTTCAAGGTTTTTTTTATTTGCTATCGTTTTTTATTTTTCTTCAAAAAAGTAACATCAAATTTCGTTTTTATTTCGTCGAATTACGTATACCAAAAGTATCATTGTCTATAACTTGCTGATACCCCTAGAGCATTAAATTAAATAAAAATGAATCACTTCGCGGTTCTGGAGAAAAATAGATTCCTTCTGAATCTTGAAGTTTGTACCGATACCTGCTTTAATTATGCACTCATTAAATTGCCGCAAATTTACTTGCACGCGAATTCATGTATTCAAAAGAAAGGTAGATTGGTTTCCAATCACATTTTGACAGTAAGAGTTCTACAATCTCTCGCACAACAAGAGAAAACAGCCGCGCTATGGCATCTCTCTACACGAAGAGCGCAGATCGTAAAAAACTCGCTCTTGAAGCCATAAAAAAGCTTCAAAAAGATGGGGGATAGAGCCAAAAAACGTAATAGAATCAGGACTCATCAATTCCCCCATATTAGACATAACTATTTCATTTTACTTGCTGTTTAAATCCAATAACAGAATAATTTAAAACTCATCAAGTAAAATATCTTTTAATTAAAAGCAGCCCATGCACTATAAGAAATAGCATCGAATACTCTTCCACCTGTCGCTCTTTTAGCACTTGGCGGCTTTCTAGTAAAGAAATATACAAGATATGCGATAAGACCAAAAATCGCTGCCTCAAACCCCATTAAAGCTGCAACCTTTTGGACATTTTTCTCAGCACTTTGTCCTCCAACTTGGCTAATAATCATATTAACAGCTTTAGTAACTCCATTTTCTTGTGTCATCATAGAAACGAAATCATCATTTTGCAGCCTACCATTTAAAGAATCGGCATTGGTTTTCAAAACTTGTGAAAAGAAAATAGCTGTTGCAACAAAACATAATATACAATGCTTAAATATTTTCATCATAACCACCTATTATAATATTTTAAAAATAAATCTCTTTACTGTATTCTCTAACTCAAAACACCACATCATCTATCAATAATGTATATTTCTCTTCTGAAAAGAAGAATATAATACAAAATGTTAATTATTACTTTATATTTGTATTTATATATATCCGTTACATATTTATTTAAATTTGTCAATTATTTGATATGTATTTTACACTGTATAATTGATATGTTAATATGCATTAAAATGTGATTATAATATTGTTTTTATTATAATTTTATCTATAATATTATAAATATGATTGAAGTTATAATATAAAAAAATAATATTATGTTGTTTTTTAGTTACACATAATGTTTTATATTTTGTATAACACAGTAAGATAAATATTTTTTAAGTTTACAAAAAATACAAAAATACTCTAAAAATATTTCATCATCATTATAAATTGTAAATAAATAACAAACTGAATAAAATATAGTCTAAGTAAAACCCTAACTATTTAATTGAAGAAGATAAGAACTAACATTGATGAACATGCTAAATCTAATGCCATACGACCATTCTCCATTTCAAAGATTTTACAGTCATTCGTGTCTACAAGATATTAAGGTTGTCATCTTCCACGATCATGACTTTTCGATATTAATGGTGTTTTCCACGTTTTCAAAATAAAATAGAGAAATAGAAATGAATATATCTAACCAAAATAAAAGGATAAAAAACTGTAAATCACAAAGAAACGAAATAAAATCTAATAAAAGTATTTTATAGCAAATATTTGTTAAGTATTATGTTTTTCAATTTATCAAAATAAACTCCCCAATAATCGTAAAATTATATTATCATATAGTTTTGAATGGATATGCAAAATTCATAGATATCCAATGAACCTCAATAAACCCACAAGTATTTTTATTACAGAAAATGCCATCAAGCATAAAAAATTAACTCAAATACGCATTTTGAAAAAAACTTACATAACTTTTATACGCATAGATTTTTAAATCTATAAGAAATCGGTAGTTTATATGTTCAATCAAAAATTTATTCTTATAATCTTATGTTATCTCAAACACTTTTGTTATACATCAATATGAGCGATGCAATAATAAATCAAAATAGAATTTATCTCTGAATTTCAAACAAAACTTTAGAATGGATCACACCTGCTATTAATGCATTATGCAAAAACAATCACAACACTGAAAAAAACGCATTATAAATGCTAATGAACTTAACAGCATTTATTTTTTCTGCTTTATATAATCTTTCCAAAATTTGGTAAAAAGATATGAGTGATACGCGAAAATCCTCAATGTTTTCACTCTCTATCTCACAAATCACATTATTTTTATCATTGCTAATAAAAAACATATAATCACTATCAATTATTTTACAACATCAAATGAACGCATTATTTTTATTTATTGAAAAAGAATCTGTCTAGATTTATTTTTTTCAGTTTTTAACCAAAATTAAAAATATAATTTTATGAACGATAATAGTTTATTTTTACTGTAACCTTGAGATTCATAAGACAAGATAATTTCATATATGACAGTATCATGATAAGAATTGAATATAATTCTTTTATAAGAAATTTAACAAAATCCATTGACATCAATAATAATTACCATAATAGTTAAAAAATACTAAAACAATATCCATAAATATAACCTAATTATATTTATCTAAATTCACTATAAAAATAAAATATATTTATATATACTATATTATTACTTAATAAAATTCAAAATATATTATAATATAAATAATAATTATAATTAATTATATTTTATATACTAATACAAAAATATAAAAAGTTAATATATATAAATATATAATCAATATTTAAAAGTATTTATTTTAGTTAATGTATTTTTAATAAACATATAACATCATATATAATATTTTTATATTTAAATAATCAATAATAATTAAAGTTTTTTAAATAAAATATATATAATTATAAACAAATATCATTAAAAGACATTCAAATTTATAGAAACGTTTTTTATTAATATAACTACAAAATTATTATTATTTTAGAAATATATTGTAAATATTCTATAAATTATCGTACACAATTATAAAAATGATGTACAACCTCAAAGACCCCTCTCACCAAGACAACACATTGATTTATAATAATTAATTGTTTTGTATGTTAAATTAGAAACCTGAATAACGTAGGATTCTCTCATTCTCCCATTTCTCTTAAAACATAATCGCGCGTAATTTCTTGTGCTTTTGAAGCTCTATTATCATAGAGTGGACGAACTCCAAAGTAAGACCAAACAATAGCTTCAGGTAATACTGGTTTTATGAAATATTCACTGGCTGCTGCGCAAATATAGTTAATTTGTGTATCAGTAATATGAACGTCAACCGGATCTTCCTAATGGTTACAATCCGTTATTCCAAGAAAGGTAAACTCTTCTTGATGCGGCATAGTAAATATAATACACTTATCACCGTTTTGAAAAATATAAGAACGATCATAAGTATAAAGCTTTGGAACCAAAATATAAGAGCCTCTAACAAGCCGTATTGGTGGATATTCTTTACAATTTAATAAGTTTACCAAAACATGATCAATCCAAGGTCCTGTCATATTCGCGACATAGGAAGCTGTGACACTATATTCTTTACCGCTTAACTTGTCCTGAAGAACGATACGCCATTTTTGTTTTCTTTTTTAAAGAGAGAATTTTTGTTTGTACTTTTATATCAGCTCCCCACTTTTCTGCATCACGAGCATTGGCAATAACTAAACGCATATCATCTACTCTTGCATCAAAATATTCAAAACCTTTCTGATATTCTCTCTTCAGTGTAGAGCAAAATCTTTGTGAAAAATTAATCGTTTTACTGCGCCATAATTTCTAATTCCAGTTCTCTAAATAATCATAAATAAAAAGTCCAAAAATGAAACATCCAAGCAGGACGTAATTTTTTATGATAAGAAAAGAAAAAAATGCAAAGGACATACAAATGTAGAGCTGCACGTAAAATGATCTCACGTTCTTTTAGAACTTGATGAACAAGTTTAAACTCATAATGTTCATGATAACGAAGAGATGATAGTATACCTAAAAACACAATAAAGTCAATAGTTTGTTTGTAATTATTTTATATGAGTCCATTTAAGAATCCATATTTTTATGCATGTTTCATTTGACCATTTTTTATAGAAGATTGCCATCTATGAATAGACCATAAAGAGCAAATTATGATGTAAATATTATAACGCATGTAAACGTTCAAATGAAATGAAAAGCAGTTATCATTCATAATAGTTTATAAATTTTATGATACGTTTTTATCATAGTACAAATCACATTGTTAAAAATTTAGTCGTTTGGAATTATCGATAACATAAATCGCATACG
>NZ_JH725065.1:252736-347606 GCF_000278215.1 Bartonella rattimassiliensis 15908 | reverse complement strand
CGGCACCATCATTATATTTGCCAGCCCCCAATGTTGCGACAGCCCTTGCATTAAGACGGTTCATAAGAGCCATTTTTACTCCTTTCTTATATAAATTTTACCCACACACCAGCCCCGCTTGTGACGTGCAAATGAGTGGTTTTGATTGATTCAAGATAAACCGGCTTGAAATGAGAGAATCTTACGTTATTCGTGACTCTAATTCAATATGAATAACGCTAGATTATCATTATAAATCAATATCTTGTCACTCATGGACAGTATTGTTAGTACCACCCGACAGCAATTTGTGCTTCTTCTGACATACAATCAGGTGTCCATGGTGGATCAAAAGTCATCGTAACTTCAACATACGAAACTCCTTCAACAGCACTGACCGCATTTTCTACCCACCCCGGCATTTCACCAGCAACAGGACATCCCGGTGCTGTAAGAGTCATTTCAATTTTTACTGAACGGTCATCTTCAATATCAATACGATAAATCAGCCCTAGCTCATAAATATCAGCAGGAATCTCTGGGTCATAAATTGTTTTGAGAGCAGCAATAATATCATTCGTCATACGGTCAATTTCGTCTGGCGGAATTGCTGATATGTAAGGCTTTTCATTTTTATTTACAGTTTCAACAGATTCTGTGGAATGATGTTCTTCAATTAATTTAGTCATTAAAAAATGTCCTTGCTTCTTTCAATGCTTCTATTAATTGATCTACATCTTCTCGAGTGTTATACATAGCTAATGATGCGCGACAAATAGATGTTAGACCAAAGCGCTGTAATAAAGGTTGTGCACAATGAGTTCCCGCCCGTATCGCAACCCCTTTTCTATCAATAAACATAGCGATATCATGGGCGTGAATCCCCTCAATTGCGAATGATATAATAGCTCCTTTATTAGGAGAATGACCATAAATGCGCAATGACTCAATCGCTTCAAGTTTTTCATGCGCATAAGCTAAAAGGGACATTTCATGGGCATGAATCGCACTACGACCTTTCTCTTGTATGTAATCAATAGCCGCAGCTAATCCAATAGCTTCAACGATAGGAGGTGTGCCTGCTTCAAAACGGTAAGGAGGAGCATTATAAAAAACCTTATCGGTTGTTACCTCCTCGATCATTTCTCCTCCTCCTTGAAAAGGACGCATTTCCTCTAATCTATGCTCCTTACCATAAAGAACACCAATACCGGTGGGACCATAAAGCTTATGACCTGTAAAAACATACCAATCGCAATCGAGATCTTGCACATCAACAGTTAAATGTATTGCTCCTTGAGAACCATCAACGAGAACAGGAATAGAATTGTGATGTGCTAGCTTAATAATCTCTTTAACCGGAGGCACAGTTCCTAATATATTAGACATATGCGTTATAGTAACAAGCCGCGTTTTTTCACTTAAAGCCCTTTGGAAATCTTCAATATGGAAAACACCATTTTCATCAATAGGAACAAAAACAAGTTTAATGCCTTTTTGTTCACGGAGAAAATGCCACGGAATAATATTTGAATGATGTTCCATGATTGTTAGAACAATCTCATCACCTTCCTTGAGTTTGGACATAGCCCAACCATAAGCAACAGTATTAATAGCTTCTGTTGCATTTTTCGTAAAAACAATTTCCTCAGCTTTTTGACCATTTAGAAAAACGCGAACGGCCTCACGAGAATTTTCATACAATTGTGTTGCTGTATTGGCTAAAAAATACATCCCTCTGTGCACATTAGCATAACTATAGTGATAAAAATTATCCATTGCATTGAGTACTGATTGCGGCTTTTGAGCAGAAGCACCACTATCAAGATATGCTAATCGCTTTCCATAAACTTGATGGTGCAAAAGAGGAAAATCACATCGAATCTCGTCGACATTATAATTGAATGTTTGTACGCTATTTTCCATTTTTTCTCTCTTAAACATTTTTTTCAAGCCATTGATTAATGATATTCTCCAAAACATTTTGGATATTATCTTGCTTGATGTCATCAATGAGTTCAGCAATAAATCCTTTAATTAAAAGAGCACGAGCCGTTTTAAATGAAATACCGCGCGCCATGAGATAAAAAAGATAATCATGATTAATATTAGCAACTGTCGCACCATGACCGCATGCAACATCATCAGCAAAAATTTCCAATTCAGGCTTCGCATTAAATTCTGCTTTATCTGAAAGGATAAGGCTATTACAGGCCATACGTGCATCTGTTTTTTGGGCTTTTTGAGCAACACGTATTATCCCTTGAAAAACACCAACAGCCTTATCTGTAACCACATTGCGTATAATTTCAGTTGATGTTGATTTTTCTTCCATGTGACAAACAGTCATTGTAAGATCACTGTGTGTTTGTCCTGATAATAAATTTATAACGCGTAATTGAAAATCAGATTCTTTCCCCTGTAATTCAATATCAACTTCCTGGCGATTGAGTTGACTCCCTATATTAATGACATAAAGTGATAGCTTCGCTCCTTGATCAAGAACAGCACGAAATCGCCCAAACTGTGTAGAATTAAAATCACGATCGCGAATAAGAATCCATTTAACATCACTCTCAGCAGCAATATTTAATGAAAATATCGAACTGACAAAGGTATTTTGATCATTTCCAATCTGATGTTCAATAAACATAACTTGACTATTTTTATCAACTTTTATATCTGAAAAAACATGAGATTGTCCTCCCATTTGTATATTTTGTAATTCAATGGGTATATTCGACTTTGTATTTTCAGGAATGTGAAAAAGCCAGCCATCGGTAACAAAAGCAGTATTTAACTGCCCAATAAAATCCTCATCAGAAATATTTGGATTTATCTGTACAGAATTATCTTCTAACGCATCTGAAAAGCGTTTTACTGTAAGATGATCTACTTTTGACTGTATCGATGTTTTTCCATTGTTTATGGAAAAAATAGTACTTTCTGAAAGTAATGGGGCAACCAATTGATTATCTTGGACTTTTGAAAAATTACTAACAGACTTCAATAATGTACGCAGATTGGTATAGTGCCAATTTTCGATTTTACGGGAAGGAAGTTGTGTCGTTTGAAACTGCTTAATAGCTTTCTCGCGGATTTGCCGCATGGCTTTATCACCAGGTAAATTGTTTACATACTGATTGAAATTATTGAGTATATCTTCTTCAACCGCTAACAAATTTCGCTGTTCATTCATATCCAATAACCTCAAACCGCTTCCTTGATAAGATCAGCGTATCCATTTTGCTCTAAATAAAGCGCTAAGGATTTATCTCCACTTTTGATAATTCGTCCTTTATAAAGAACATGTACTGTATCAGGAATAATATAATTAAGTAGCCGTTGATAATGAGTAATCACCAAAAATGAACGTTTTGAATCCCGAAGCTTATTAACACCATCTGCAACAATTTTTAGGGCATCAATATCTAAACCAGAATCCGTCTCATCTAAAATGCAAAGTTTAGGTTCAAGAAGCGCCATTTGTAAAATTTCAGCACGTTTTTTTTCTCCACCTGAAAAACCTACATTTAATGGACGCTTGAGCATATCCATATCTATTTCAAGTTTGGCTGAAACTTCTTTAACACATTTTATAAATTCAGGAATTTTAAGCTCTTCATCGCCTCGCGCTTTGCGTTGAGAATTCATCGCAACTTTTAAAAACTCCATCGTTGCTACCCCTGGTATTTCCATTGGATATTGAAATGCAAGAAAAATACCATATGCAGCACGTTCTGCTGGATCCATTTCTAAAAGCGATTGTCCATTATAAAGAATATTTCCTTCTGTTATTTCATAGTCATCACGACCAGCCAGCAAATATGATAAAGTTGATTTTCCAGCTCCATTTTGTCCCATGATAGCAGCAACTTCCCCATCTTGAACCGTCAAGTTTAAACCACGAATAACTTCTGTATCGGTCCCCAAAACACGGGCGTGCAAATTTTTTATCTCTAACATAATTTAGTCCTGTTCTGGCTGTTTTTAAGATATCAATGCGTATTATTTTTTAGCATCCATATACTTTCATAATCACCATAGAGGTCATTTTTAGCATTATGTGCTACTGATACAGCCTGTTTACATTAAGTCTTCTATTTATCTAATTAAATAAAATTATCCAACACTACCTTCAAGGCTAATACCAATAAGCTTTTGTGCTTCAACAGCAAATTCCATGGGAAGTTTTTGAATGACTTCTTTTACAAAACCATTGACAATTAATGCGATAGCTTCTTCTTCGGGAATTCCTCTCTGCATCACATAAAAAAGTTGGTCATCAGAAATTTTTGATGTTGTGGCTTCATGTTCAAACTGAGCAGTCGCATTTTTTGCTTCAATATAAGGAACTGTATGAGCACCACAATCATTTCCTATTAATAAACTATCACATTGCGTAAAGTTACGCGCATTTTTTGCTTTTCGATGAGCCGTAACTTGTCCTCGATAAGTGTTATTTGAAAAACCAGCAGAAATACCTTTGGAAATAATACGACTGGATGTATTTTTTCCTAAATGAATCATTTTTGTACCCGAATCAATTTGTTGATAACCATTTGCAACAGCAATAGAATAAAATTCTCCACGCGCGTTATCACCACGCAGTAAGCAGGATGGATATTTCCAAGTAATTGCAGAACCAGTTTCGACTTGTGTCCATGAAATTTTAGAATTATCACCTCGACAATCTCCACGCTTTGTCACAAAATTATAAATACCACCCTTTCCATCTTTATCGCCAGGATACCAGTTTTGTACTGTAGAATATTTAATCTCAGCCTTTTCAAGGGCAATAAGTTCAACCACAGCAGCATGAAGTTGGTTTTCATCACGTTGGGGTGCTGTACATCCTTCAAGATAAGAAACATAGGAATCTTCAGCTGCAATAATTAAGGTTCGTTCAAATTGGCCTGTATTGCGTTCATTAATCCTAAAATAGGTTGAAAGCTCCATAGGACAACGAACTCCTTTAGGAATATAAACAAATGAACCATCTGTAAAAACAGCTGCATTTAAGGCCGCATAATAATTATCATTCACAGGCACAACTGTTCCTAAATATTCTTTAATAAGCTCAGGATGTTCAATAATTGCTTCTGAAATAGAGCAAAAAATTACACCTACACGTGCCAGTTCTTTTTTAAATGTTGTCACAACAGAAACAGAATCGAAAACCGCATCAACAGCCACTTGCCCCGATACAGACATACTAGCATCAACAGTAGAAGGATCAGACTGTTTTCTTACTCCTGCCAAAATCTCTTGTTCTTTAAGAGGAATGCCAAGTTTTTCGTATGTGGCTAATAACTCAGGATCCACTTCATCCAAAGATTTTGGTCCTGTATGATTTTGGGGAGCAGCGTAATAATAAAGCTCCTGAAAATCAATTTCAGGATATTCAAGGCGTGCCCAATTAGGCTCTTGCATTGTCAACCAACGACGGTAAGCTTGTAAGCGCCATGTTAGCATCCATTCAGGCTCATGTTTTTTAGCAGAAATAAATTTGATAATATCTTCATTTAAGCCTTTCGGAGCTTTATCTGTTTTAATTTTTGTTTCAAAGCCGTATTTGTATTGATCAACATCTATTTCACGTACTTGGCGTATTGTTTCTTGTACTGCCGGCATAAATTTTCTCCATGTTTGGGCGTCAAAAACCGGTAATTAAAAGTCTTGTTTTTACAAGATTAAAGTAAGCAAGTTATTTCTTAGGGTATAAGCAAAGCGCAAAAATTTCAATCAAACTTATTTTATTATTTAAAATAATTCTAATTTTAATAATTTTAAATGGTAAATTTTACTCTTTTTCCTGGCTTATAACCGACTTATAATTTGAGAAAAAAGTAATAGAAAATCATCAATATCTTCAAAAGTCGTGCCACGTCCTATCGAAATGCGAATGGCACCATTTGGAACATGATACCCCATTGCTTCCAAAACTTTACTTTGTTTTACTTTTCCCGAAGAACAAGCAGAGCCAGCCGATACAGAAAATCCTTCTAAATCAAAAGCAATTTGCATTGTTTCAGCTTTTATATTCTTCACAGTAAAGTAAGTTGTATTTGGCAAACGCTGAACTCTTTTACCAAAAATTTCAACATTTTTACTTATTTTTTGTAGCCCATCTTCTAATTTATTGCGTAAATATATCAACTGTTTTATTTCTTCCTGCGTGAAACAATCAACCATTGCAGCTCCAAAAGCAGCGATAAGGGGCAATGCTTCTGTTCCTCCACGGAAACCTTTTTCTTGTCCTCCGCCGATAATAAGAGGATGTGGCATGAGAAGATTACCACATGAAACAAAAGCACCTACTCCTTTAGGACCGCCAACTTTATGGGCAGAAAGTATAAAAAAATCTCCTCCGAGCTGATTAATATCAACGAAACTTTTATCTACATATTGTGTCAAATCAACAATAAGATTGCCCCCTAAATCTCGAACAATAGCGGCTATTTCTTTTAAAGGTTGAATAACACCCGTTTCACTATTTGCAGCTTGAATAGCAACAAGAGGTAAACCTTTTGTTTTATCGTGAGCCGTTAAGAGTGATGTTAATTTATCTTGTTGAATAAGCCCATCTTGATCAACAGCAATGATGCTTATTGACTCTTTAGAAAAACGCCCTCCTGCTAAAACAGCTGGATGTTCAGTCGCTCCAAGGTAAAGATGAGAAAATTGAACCTTTGCATTTCCCATAGTGTAAAAGGGTGTTAACAAAGTCACTGCTGCTTCACTTGCACCAGAAGTAAATACCACGTTATCTGGATCTGTTTTAAGATTTTCAGCAATTTGTCGACGTGCCTTTTGCAACAAAGTCTTAGCAGCACGCCCTTCTGCATGAACTGACGATGGATTACCAAATATCTCTAGAGATTCCAGTAACGTCATCCGAGCCATTTTTTTGAGTGGTGTTGTTGCGTTATGATCAAAATATCGGCGTTTTATAACCATTTTACATCGCAATTATTAATCTTATGAATTGATTAAAAAATAACGCAATTTTCTTGAAAAGTGTACTAAAAAAAGAATATCTAATGATTATTTAAGAGATTTTATGGTAAAAATCGACCAAGGGCAATGTAAAGCCTTTTATAGCATTAAGGAGCATTTTATGCCAGAAATTATTTTTAACGGTCCTGCAGGGCGGCTCGAAGGGCGTTATCAACCATCACAACAGAAAAATGCGCCCATTGCGATCATTTTGCATCCTCATCCCCAATTTGGTGGAAACATGAATCATAAAATTGTTTATGACCTCTTTTACATGTTTCAACAGCGTGGCTTTACAACTTTACGTTTTAATTTTCGTGGTATTGGTCGTAGTCAGGGTGAATTTGATTATGGAATAGGAGAACTTTCAGATGCTGCTGCTGCTCTCGATTGGGTGCAAACACAACATCCAGACTCTAAAAACTGCTGGGTAGCAGGATATTCATTTGGAGCATGGATTGGTATGCAGCTTTTAATGCGTCGACCAGAAATTGAGGGGTTTATCTCTGTTGCTCCTCAGCCTAATGTTTACGATTTTTCGTTTCTTGCACCTTGTCCTTCTTCTGGGCTTATTATTCATGGCGGTATTGATAAAGTTACTCCTCCAAAGGATGTTCAAATGCTTGTTGATAAATTGAAAACACAAAAAGGTATCGTCATCACACAAGAAATATTGGAAGAGGCTAATCACTTTTTTAGTGGATGTCATGAAGAACTTATTGAACGATGTGCGCACTATTTGGATAGCCATATCACCAATGAACTTCTAGCTTCATCGCCTGAAATACTTTCATTAACTTAAAAAAATACAAGAATTTCATGAAAAAAATCAGCAAAAGTCGCTTTTGATCACAACAAAGTAAGTTATTTTATAGACTATATTTATAACTTTTCTAAATTTTAGTTTAAAATAGAAATGAAGATAAAGAACCTTTTTTCTGTTATTAGTGTGTATCTCTTTTAGCGTAAAAAGGAATAATGTCTGTATTTTTATTCTCAATCTATTTTGTTCTCTTGTGATATTTGCGTCATTTATAGTAGATAATGCATTGTTGATCCGTTATATAATCGCTTAAATTATATGAAATGAATCTGCTCTTAAAAATTAGGAAATTAAATCTGTGTTTGCCTTTAAATCTGACTTTTTACACATTATGAGCGAACGTGGTTTTATCCACCAAATTTCAGACGAAAAGGGCTTAGATGATCTTTTTTCAAAAGAAACTGTAAGCGCTTATATCGGATTTGATCCAACAGCATCGAGTTTGCATGCTGGAAGCCTTCTTCAAATTATGATGCTTTATTGGTTACAAAAAACTGGTCATCGTCCCATTGCATTGATGGGTGGAGGAACCGGACTGATCGGTGATCCTTCCTTCAAAGATGAAGCACGACGCCTTCTGACGCAAGATGATATTGCTACAAATATTGAGGGTATTAAAAAGGTATTTTCTAACTATCTAACATTCGGTGATCGAGAAACCGATGCTTGTATTGTGAATAATTCTGAATGGTTGTGCAATTTAAACTACTTAGAATTTTTGCGTGATGTAGGAAAGCATTTTTCCGTCAACCGCATGTTGTCATTTGATTCTGTCAAACTTAGGCTTGAGCGCGAATATTCGTTGTCATTCTTAGAGTTTAATTATATGATTCTGCAAGCTTATGACTTTGTTGAACTTTATAAACGTTATGGATTGCGTATGCAAATGGGAGGCTCAGATCAATGGGGCAATATTATTAACGGAATCGAATTAGGGCATCGTTTAGGAACACCGCAATTATATGCATTAACATCACCATTGCTGACAACTTCTTCTGGTGCCAAAATGGGTAAATCATTAAATGGTGCTGTATGGCTGAATGAAGATATGCTTTCACCTTATCAATTTTGGCAATATTGGCGCAATATAGAAGATGCTGATGTTATACGATTTCTAAGGCTCTATACGACATTGCCAATGGATGAGATTCATAAACTCTCTCTATTAAAAGGAAATGAAATTAATGAAGCCAAAAAAGTTCTTGCAACAGAAATTACAGCAATGTTGCATGGGCATGCCCTTGCCGATGCAGCAGCAGAAACAGCTCGCAAAACCTTTGAAGAAAAAACACTTGGAGAAAATCTTCCAACGGTTGAAATAAGCGCAACTGAATTAAAAAAAGGGACTGGATTGCTCGCTCTTTTAGTAAAAGCAGGACTCGCCAAATCTAATAGTGAAGCGCGCCGACATATTCAAGGCGGAGGAATACGTGTTAATGATCAAATAATAACGGATGAAACATACCTTATTATTGAAAAAGATGTTACTGTAAAAGGAATCATCAAAATTTCCCTCGGAAAGAAAAAACATATTTTGATCAAACTACTATAATCTATTAGTATTTCATTCATTCTATATTTATGCTCATAATGTTAATATTTTTTGTGCTTTCTTCCTCATTTTTAAATTTAACTCTTATGATAGAATAGTTTTTATAATAAATAGCGAAAAAGTTTTTAAAATAATTCTATTCTAGAGAGTTGAAACTTTATTCCTTCTCTGTATGCTAGTAATTGATTTTTGCACCCAAACAGAAAGATAAAAAAATGACACAATCAATGAAAGGCACTCTTGCTCCTGATTTTAATTTGCCACGTGATGGAGGAGAGAGAGTGCGTCTTTCTAACTTTAAAGGCAAACCTGTTGTTTTATATTTTTATCCCAAAGATGATACCAGGGGATGCACAAATGAAGCACTTGATTTCACAAAATTAAAAATGAAATTTGATGAAATCGGTGTTGTTGTTATTGGAATCTCTCCAGATAATGTAAAAAAACATGATAAATTTAAAGCAAAACATGAACTTGATGTTATCTTAGTTTCTGATGAAGAAAAAACGACCCTCGAAGTTTATGGTGTTTGGATAGAAAAAAGTATGTATGGGCGCAAATATATGGGAGTCGAACGGAGTACTTTTTTAATTGATGCAGATGGGATGATAGTAGAAGAGTGGCGCAAAGTGAGCGTATCTGGACATGCTGAGAATGTTTTAGCTACTGCAACAGTTTTACATTGTAATGCTAATTTGTAAACTGAATTCTTGATTTATAAGGATAACTAATCATTTTACATTTTAATTAACCTCTCTAATATCGTAAATTTTTTCATTTTAGATTTTTTGTATTTTGATTAATCAAGATCAATTTATTTGCGCCTGTCATAAACAAGATCGGCGTGTAGAAAAGAATAAAAAAACTCCTCTAGTACCAAAAGCTATCGTCAAGCACAATATAAGTAAAATGAATAGTTTAAGGAATAAATTACATCTCTTGATGAAATAACATATAATTAGCTAATATCTTTAATCTCTTTGTCCTGTCCATAAATACGTTGAGCAAGTGCTGCTTCTATGAATGCATCTAAGTTACCGTTAAGTACAGATTGAGGATCAGTATTTTCAACACCTGTACGCAAATCTTTCACAAGTTGATAGGGCTGAAGCACATAAGATCGAATTTGATGTCCCCATCCAATTTCTGTTTTAGAAGATTCAGCAGTATTTGCTTCTTCTTCTCTTTTTTTGAGCTCTTCTTCATAAAGACGTGCACGAAGCATCGACCAAGCTGTAGCACGATTTTTATGCTGAGAACGCTCGGTTTGGCATTGAACAACAATACCCGTTTTTATATGCGTGATGCGAACGGCGGAATCTGTCGTATTAACATGTTGTCCTCCCGCTCCCGATGCACGATATGTATCAATACGCACATCCGCCTCTGAAACATCAACTTCAATATTGTCATCAATAACCGGATAAACCCAAATGCTAGCAAAAGAGGTATGGCGCTTTGCATTCGAATCAAATGGAGAGATTCGCACCAAACGATGCACACCTGATTCTGTTTTTAATAGCCCATAAGCACTATGCCCTTTTACAAGAATAGTCGCTGACTTTATTCCTGCCTCTTCTCCATCATGAATTTCTAAAACCTCAACCTTCATTTCATGTTGCTCAGCCCAGCGCATATACATACGTAAGAGCATAGAAGCCCAATCTTGGCTTTCTGTTCCCCCTGCCCCAGCATGAATTTCTAAATAAGTATCATTTGGATCTGCTTCTCCTGAAAGAAGAACATCAATTTGCTTTTTATCTATTTCACTTTTAAGATTACGTATTGAATTTTCTGCATCAGCAATAATTTCAGCATCACTTTCTTCTTCCCCCATCGTGATGAATTCAATGCATTCTTCAAGAGTTTTTGTAAATGATAAAAGGCCATTGATTGAATCATCAAGACGCTGACGCTCACGCATCATACCCTGTGCTTGTTGCGCATCATCCCATAATGATGGATCTTCCGCTCTTTGATTAAGATATTCGAGTCGTTTTAGTGATTGATCCCAGTCAAAGATGCCCCCTTAGCAATTGAATTGCTTTTTGGATTTCATCAACCAATGTTTCTATTTCTGCTCGCATAATTTAACACCGTATTTTTTACAATCCCTCTAGGTATGTTCCTTAACATTTTATACAAATTTAATAGCTTTCGTCAGGAAATGGAACGAATCCATCACTCTATTTGCAAGATCAACATTATGGATAAAAACCAAGACTCATAGTAAAAAAGATTTTGTCGATCAATACAGCCCACCTGTCCCACTTTCAAGAGCTTTATTAACTTGTGGAGAAGTGGTTACTGCAGGAACGCCTTCTTGAAAAGAATTTGTACTCCCAATGACTTGATATATATCAGCAGGACCAGTTCCTGGTTTAAATATCTCTATAATAACGTCTTGATCTCCTTTTTCCGCAAGCATTCCTGTTTTCCGATTAATTGGCATTAAAATCATACCCTTTGGCATCTTAAATGGAACATTTGGCTTCCCTTTAAGAGCCTCTTCCATAAACTCACCAAAAATAGGTGCGGCTAATGAACTTCCTGTTCCGTTATATCCTAATGGGGCTGGTTGATCGTAGCCGATAAAAATACCAACAACAATATCAGGAGTAAATCCCATAAACCAAGCATCTTTAGAGTCATTGGTTGTCCCTGTTTTAGCGGCAATATGTCGATTAAGATAGCGTAAACGTGCTGCAGTCCCACGCTGTACAACTCCTTCCATCATTGATGTAATCTGATAAGCTGTCATAGGATCAAGAACTTGATCTCTTTCATCAATCAAGGTGGGCTCACGTTGATTATTCCATGAATGTGTATTACAATTTTCGCAAATACGATCATCATGACGATAAATTGTTTTCCCATAACGATCTTGAATTCGGTCTATCAAAGAAGGTTTAATCGAGCGTCCTCCATTGGCAATAACGGAATAAGCTGTAACCATCCGTAATACTGTTGTTTCCCCAGCTCCTAAAGCCATGGGAAGATAAGGTGGCAATTTATCTACCACACCAAAGCGTTCTGCATATTCAGCAACAAGAGGCATTCCCATATCATTGGCAAGCCGTATTGTCATAAGATTACGAGAACGCTCAATACCATAACGTAATGTTGAAGGTCCTGCAAAAGTACCACCATAATTCTTGGGTTGCCAAACTTCACCATTATATTGACGAACTTCAATGGGGCCATCTAAAATAACGGATGCTGGTGTATACCCGTTATCAAGTGCTGCTGCATAAACAAAAGGCTTAAAAGCAGACCCCGGTTGGCGATAAGCTTGGGTTGCACGGTTAAATTCAGATGCAGCAAAAGAAAAACCTCCCACCATCGCAAGAACGCGCCCCGTATGAGGTTCCATAGCAACAATCGCCCCCTCAACTTTTGGAATTTGTTGTAAACGATAAATATTGTTTGTATGAGATAGCCTTTCAACAAAAATGACATCGCCAACCTGCAAAATATGAGATAAGCTCTGAACAGTTTTTCGATAACCATTTTCTTTCACAACATGTAACGCCCATTTTGAATCAGCTTCTGATAAAACAGCAATTTCGCGCTTTTTCGATAATATACCTGAAACTTCACGCTGTGGTTGTAAACCAATCTCTATTTTATTAGGGTTAGCAGAAAGAACAACGGCTAAACGCCATTCAGGAACATCGCTTAATCCTGCGATATTTGCAAGTTTTATTCCCCAATCATCTTTCTGATCGATATGTGCATAAGCTCCACGCCATCCTTGTGAATGATCAAATTTAATTAATCCATCGTGCAAAGCACGTCTAGCGATAAATTGTAAATGCGGATCAAGCGTTGTACGAACGGAAAGCCCACCTTCGTAAAGCGTTTTAGCCCCATAGCGATGCATTAAATGACGTCGCACTTCTTCAGTAAAATAATCAGCTGCAAAAACATAGTTATCATTCCCACGTATTGTTGCTCCTAAAGGTTTCGCTTTTGCTTTTTCACCTTGTTCACGCGTTACATATCTATTTGCAACCATCCGGTCTATCACCCAATTGCGCCGATCAATAGCACGTTGTGTATTTTTGAATGGATCATAATTTGCTGGTCCTTTAGGAAGAGCCGCCAAATAAGCACATTCTTCTAGCGTCAAATCGTTGACGGATTTATTGAAATAGGTCAAAGAAGCAGCTGCTATACCATAAGTGCCACGCCCCAGATAAATTTCATTGAGATAAAGTTCAAGAATATGATCTTTCGAGTAGGTTTTCTCAATGCGCATTGCTAAAATAGCTTCCTTAAATTTACGCTCTAACGTTGTTTCTGAACTTAAAAGAAAATTTTTAGCGACTTGTTGCGTTATGGTTGATGCACCCTCTGGACGTCTTCCAGAACCAATATTACGAATGTTGTTGATCAAAGCCCGAAAAAGTCCTTCGGGATCTAAACCAAAATGATGATAAAAATTTTTGTCTTCAGCTGAAATAAAAGCATCTATAACAAGCTTTGGTATTGATTGAATTGGCAAATAGAGGCGACGTTTTGTTGCAAACTCTGCCATAAGACTGCCATCAGCAGCATGGATGCGGGTCATTACCGGCGGTTCATAAAGTGAAAGAACTTCATAATCAGGAAGTGCATTTGCTTGACAACAGGTCATAACACTCCATGTTATCGCGCCACAAAGTCCAATAAAAACAAAAAAACGGAGGAGACATCTTAAAAAAATCATCATAAAAACGGTTATCGCTTTCTTAAGAATTGAACAAATAAAAAACACGTCACTTCAATCATATCATGTGAATATCACCATAAGATTGAGATAAATAAAAATTGTTTTCTATTTTTATTTTACTAGGATACACTAGAAACTTAGATTGATACTCTATTTTCTCACAAATTTAAAGAGGCTGTATCATTTTCTGTCTATAATCAGCAAATTGACGAATAGAATGAGCAATCGAGGCTGCCATTTTTTTTCTCCAGTGTGGGTCATTTAATAACTTTTCATCTTCTTTATTAGATAAATAACCTATCTCTATCAAAACAGAAGGTATATCGGAGGCTTTTAAAACTTGAAAATTAGCATACCGATGAGGATTATTGATCAAGTTAATATGACTCTTTGATAAACTTGAAATAACACTATTTGCAAAATTCATCGAAAATGTATGCGTTTCACGTCGCGTAAGATCCATCAAAATATCTGTAATTTCAAGCGTTTCATCTGCAGGCAAGCCATCAAGAAAATCAACTTTATTTTCACTTTCAGCTAAAGATTTTGCAATGGCATCAGATGCTTTATCTGAAATAGTGTAAACTGTAGCACCACGAAGAGAATGTACATCAATTGTATCTGCGTGAATAGATATAAAAAGATCAGCATTAAGCTCTTGCGCTTTTTTAACTCTTTCACTTAACCTTAAAAAAATATTAGAATCACGCGTTAAAACAACTGTAATATGAGGATCTTCTTGTAATTCATCCCGCAAGGCACGCGCAAAATCTAAAGTCACATCTTTTTCTAAAATTCCAGTAACTCCCCGTGCACCACCATCAATACCACCATGACCTGGATCAAGAACAACACAAAAATTATGTGCCGGCAGCAGCTGTATTTGTGTATCAAAATTGGTCCTTTGCTGATTCTTTAATATCTCATTAAATTTTTTTTGTGTACTTTTACGAATATCAACTAGCAACTGCCATAAACCATCGTCTAATTTTTTTACGACACTTTTTTCAACAAAAAAGGCCGTTTTACTTGTCAAAATAATGCGTGAAGTCTGAATGTCAGAAAAAGCATAACGCACCTCTGAAAGCATAATGGATAATGCATTCTGTTTCTTTAATGGCGTATTTTGCATCGAAAAGTCAATGGTAGGTAAATTCATAACCAAACGTGCCGGTCTATCCAAAATCTGCAAACGAACATTTGGTTTTGAATTAAAAACCGCAATAATACGCGTATGAGTACTATCACCAATGGTTCGAAAATTAATAAGTCTCAAAGGGTCTGCGGCTTGAACACTGGTTTGAAATACCAAAAAAAATAATAAAAAGTATGTGATTGGCATAATAATATTCCAAGAGGCTGTTGTCAGCTTTTTGGTAAAAAAAACTCTTATCATAAGCAAAATATTCGACATTATATTTGTAATAATTTATCTTGGTTATAAAAATTATACACTAATATATTCTCTATTTTTCAATAAATGCTAAATTGCTCCGTTACTAAGCATCTGAAAACAAAATTAAGATAATAATTAAGGTCATAAAAAATATTATGATGGTACACATTTACATTGTGACTTGCCAAATGCATGATATCAACATAAAAGAATATTTATGCTTCCTAGCTGATAATAGCCATCTAAATTGTCTGTAACTCATATTAAGTTATCTTTAGAGGGGTTTGGCATATTATGCATTGAGACTTTGTTATGGATGAAAAATTTCTATGTTATAAAATTAGGATTGCATTATTTAAGATTCGTTGGTTCGGCTATTCGAACTATTTTAAAAATTATTCTACCGGAGACTTGTAAAATATGAGTCATAAAAAACAGATGGAGATAATGAAGAAAAATGGTGCAAATGCGGCCATGTATTTGCGCGTGATGTTCCGTCTTGTTTTTCTGGTACCTCCCTTTTATGGCAGACAGCCTTTTATGTTTACGAATAATTATATCGTTTATTTGAATAAAATTGTGCATGTCGCCTTCAGGATATCAACTTATGTCAAACAAAATGCTTATAGATGCCTCCCACCGGGAGGAAACACGTGTTGTTGTTGTTCATGGCAACAAAATTGAGGAACTTGATTTTGAATCAGAACATAAAAAACAGCTCAAGGGGAATATTTATCTCGCACGTATTACGCGTGTAGAACCATCTCTCCAAGCAGCTTTTGTTGAATATGGTGGAAACCGTCATGGTTTTTTGACGTTTTCTGAAATTCATCCTGATTATTATCAAATCCCTATCGCCGATCGTCTTGCTCTTCTTGAAGAAGAAGAAAATGCTGCTGTAGGAGAAAATTCAGCAGATGTCGTCACGGAAGCAGTAACTAAAAATAAAAGACTCTCCAGAAAAACGAAAAAAAATCAAAAAAACAATGGTATAGCGGCTGATGTTGAAAATGATGTCGCATTTGAAGATGTAACGATTGATAATACAGATGAAATATTAAATGCTGGTGTTTCTTATGATGAAATCGAAATGGTTGGTGTTGAGGACATCCGTGAAGAGATCCCTACTTACCAAAGAAAACAAGGGCGCCAGTATAAAATTCAAGAAGTAATTAAACGACGTCAAATTTTATTGGTGCAAGTCATCAAGGAAGAACGTGGTAATAAGGGAGCCGCACTTACAACATATCTATCTCTAGCAGGCCGTTATTCTGTTCTAATGCCCAACACAGCACGTGGGGGTGGTATTTCACGCAAAATTACTAATGTGCAGGACCGTAAACGTCTTAAAGAAATTGTAAAAGAATTATTAGTGCCAAAGGGGATGGGTGTTATCTTAAGAACCGCTGGCGCCAATAGAACAAAAGCTGAAATTAAACGCGACTATGAATATCTTATGCGACTATGGGATACTATTCGCAATTTGACACTCCAGTCAACAGCACCATGCCTCATTCATGAAGAAAGTAATCTCATAAAACGTGCCATACGAGATCTTTACAATAAAAATATTAGTGAAATTCTTGTCTCTGGAGACCAAGGATATCGTGAAGCAAAAGACTTTATGCGGATGCTTATGCCAAGTCATGCAAAAGTTGTGCAACCTTATCGCGATCCCATACCTATTTTTGCAAGAAATAATATTGAAATTCAGCTTGATAAAATGTTGCAACCACAGGTTTCTTTAAAATCTGGTGGTTATCTCGTTATTAATCAAACAGAAGCACTTGTTGCTATTGATGTAAATTCTGGTCGTTCTACGAGAGAATTTTCTGTCGAAAAGACAGCTTTACAAACTAACCTAGAAGCTGCAGAAGAAATAGCGCGTCAATTACGTTTACGTGACCTTGCTGGTTTAATTGTGATTGATTTTATTGATATGCTTGAAGAACGGAATGTGCGACTTGTTGAAAAAAAATTAAAAGACTGCTTAAAAAATGATCGTGCTCGTATTCAAGTTGGTCATATTTCGCACTTCGGCCTTTTAGAAATGAGTCGTCAACGTATTCGCATATCTGTTTTAGAAAGTACAACACAATCCTGCCCACATTGCGCAGGAACAGGAAGTATACGTTCTGAATCATCGATTGCTTTACATGTCATGCGTTCAATTGAAGAATACCTTCTTCATAATTCGCGATATAATATTATCGTACGCACTTCTGTAGCGACAGCGCTTTATGTGTTAAATCATAAACGTAATATTCTTGTTAATTTAGAAGCACGCTTTAAACTTCATATTAGTATTGAAGCTGATGATAGTATTGGAACGCAACATCTTGTTATCTCTAAAGATACAATAGCAGAGAACATTTCTCAATCTTCATTAGAATTTGATAACAAACAAGAAATTGAGGCTTCTGTTTTCACAAAGAGTGTAGCTATTAAAAATCCTCCTCCTATTGAAATAAACCAAAAGCGTCGACGCAAAAATCGTCACGATGAAAATACTGATCATTCTCTTGCTACCGTTCATAAAAAAGAAGATATGTTGAATGATGATCCTCATCGTAGAGGACGTCGCAGAGGACGTCGAGGTGGTCGACGCAATCAAGATAATAGTTCTCATCAAATTCGCGTTCCTTATGCAGAACCAGTGGGAGACTTTTCTAAGCAGGCTTTAGCTGAAATTAAAGCAGCGCATCGCAAACGTCGTGTTCCATCTACTAAATCTCTTGAGCTTGAAGAAATAAAAAATGACTCACAAGCTCTAGATATACAACGACAAGATGAATCTACAAAAGTTGATAAAAATATTAAACCTAAAAAACGTTCTTCAAAAGCAGTAGAAAATCAACTTTTTCTAGAAAATGATCAAAATATCTCAGAACAAAAAACTATTGAAGAAGATCTTACAACCAGTTCGGTACGTAAAGTTAAAATAAAAAAAGCTGATAAATCTATTCATGAAGTAGAGGATGAAGCTTCTGAAAATAGTAAAAAATCAACACGTAGAACACGTAAAAAAACATCCTCTAAAGAGACAATACAAATACAAGAAACATTAGAGAAAAAAACTGTAATGGAGATGGAAAAAGTTGTTATACCCTCTGCTTCCCAAATTGAAGCAATAACTAAACAACCTGTTGTTATTTCATCAACGCCTAATGATGCTCCTAAAACTGAGCGTATTGGTTGGTGGAAACGCAAAACTCTTTCAAAAAATTAAAAACATAAAAACCGCCACAAAAAAACTGTGGCGGTTTGAATAAAATTATAGAAAAAAGTTTAACCCACTCTACAATATGCGTTTATTAATTTTGCTTTGCTTTTTCTTGCTCAGAGCGCATACGCTCTTCAATTTCTTTTTGCTTTGATTGGATGGCTTGCTGCAACTTTATTTGTTCTTGTTGAAAATCTTTTTCCTCCATACCAGGACCGGTATACGCAGCTGTAAATCCATTAAGAGAAAATTCGATAGGATTAGCTGAACCACGGAAATTAACTGTGGTTACAATCATTTTCGTACCACTTTTCATAGCCGTTATAAGCTTATCATCTAAAACATCATTGGCAATACAACTTGGTCCATTACAAATGATATAAGGAATTTTTTTAGAGAATCCATCACCTATTTGAATGTGAACACCTTCTGGCAAAAAACGACCTGTAGGCACTTGAATACCTATACGCTTTTCATTTTGTTTTCCTTTTATTTCAACAATATTAAAAGCCGTTAAAGGTTGTCCTGTATTCGATAATACAGTATTCATTGTATTACAAATATCAACATCATGCTGCTTACTGCAAACTTTGTACCAACCTTGTGATAAAGTTTGCGCATTTGCAGAAATACCAGCTATAAGAAAAAGGGCCGCGGCTCCAACTAATACTGAAACAGCAGAATAAACATTTTTATGCGACATAATTAAGCTAATCCTTTCAACGCGCTTTTAAATAATTTCAAAAAAATATTAAAGAAAAAACTACGATGAGCTATTCAAATTTTATACACTCATACAACATTCCCCTCTTTATCACACGGGTGTTTTACGCAATTTATCTGCAAAATACCCCTGTGCATTTCAACTAAGATTACATAAACGAATCGATATTGCAATATCAATTCAAATAAACTCTTATGTTATTCTAAAAAGCTTAATAATTTAAATTTTACACTTATTTACCTTATTTTTCACATTAAGCTTATGGGCTTTTAGCCAAGTATTACAATACATAAATCTCTAAAAGAGCAGATAAATTTTACTATTTTCTTTATGTATCTCGTGATACACGAAAATAAAATCATTTACAGCATTATTAAAACATTTGATGAACTAAAATTTTTGAGCTTTTGAAATTTTTATATAACTGAAAGAGATTTTTTTACTAATGAACAATTTTTCATCCTTGTTTACAAAACAATGGTAAAATATGCTTTTGTAATAAAGCTTTTATATTGACGTTCTTCTAGCTTAAAAAATTGAATTAAATGATTAATGCATACGATTTATCTTTTTTATTCATTTAAAGATATGTTTTTTCGTTGAAAAATTTATAAATATTGATTTTTTTTAATTTATAATGAACCTATATTTAATTATAAAGTTAAAAATAATTTTTACTTAAAAAATATAAATATTTCCTTTTTTTATTTTGGCAAGTGTAACACCCAACAAACAAATATGTAATGAATACAAATAATTAAAAAATGAATTGAATATATCATTTTAGAGGCTGTATAAGATTTACTTTTATTCTTCTATTATAAATAAATCAAAAAATATAAATTACATATTTTATTTTATTAAAGAAATTTAATTTATAATATTTAGAGATAAAATTATTTTTTAAAATAATATATTTTATGATTAAAAATAATATTTGTTACTATATATAAAAAGTTATTTACATTAAATAATGGTAATAAGTAAAAAACTGGAAAAATATATGATTAATAATTTATTATTATCTTAATTGTACTGTATTTATCTGATAAGTTTTTTTAATGGGCTATTATAGCATTATTTTTATAAAATGCCTTAAATATAATTTTATAAAAAATTAAATATTTTTCTATTTTAAAATATTCCTATAAAAATAAAACGATATGCTTCACTTGTACATAATTTACTCTTTTCCTTGAAAACTAGCTTGGAGGCTTCACATAGCTTGGAAAAAACTTTTTATACTGCCTTCAGAAAATAAGAAAACTTTAAAATTAAGTAACAAAAAAGATAAAAATTATTAACTACGGAGGATGTTTGGAACGACTATTACCTTACAATTTTTATCATTATATTTTTCAGAAAAGTATGCAACTTCTATATTTCGAGACATAAAAACGTCTGAACAGAAAGTTCAGACGTTTTTATATTACATAATATTGTATTTAAATTATTCAGCAACTGCTTCAGTTGTCATATTGATCAACATTGTTTTAGCCACTTCGTTATTACTAGACTTACGCTGCTCATCCACAATCAAATCATCACGAACTGCAGCAATACGACGAATTTGAGAAATCGTACCACCTGTACCTGCAGGAATAAGACGACCAACAATAACATTCTCTTTGAGGCCTTGCAAAGTATCAATTTTACCAGAAACTGCTGCTTCAGTAAGAACACGCGTTGTTTCCTGAAATGATGCTGCCGAAATAAAAGAAGGAGTTTGAAGAGAAGCCTTTGTAATTCCAAGCAGAATGGGATTACCAGATGCTGGTTTCTTTCCTTCTGCAATCAAATTATCATTGATTTCATCAAGTTCAATACGATCAACATTATCACCCGGAATATAACCAGAATCCCCAGATTCGGTAATTTCAACTTTCTGCAACATTTGACGAACAATCACTTCAATGTGCTTGTCATTAATAAGAACCCCCTGCAAACGATAAACTTCCTGAATCTCATTAACAAGGTAAGATGCCAAAGCTTCAACCCCCTTAATCGCCAAGATATCATGAGGTGCTGGATTACCATCAAGGATATAATCTCCCTTTTCGATTTGATCGCCTTCTTGGAAGTGAAACAATTTACCTTTTGGAATCAAATATTCTACTGCCTCAAGAGCATCATCATTTGGTTCAATAATAACACGACGTTTATTCTTATAACCACGACCAAACCGAATTGTACCACTGACTTCAGCAATAATCGCATGATCCTTTGGACGACGCGCTTCAAAAAGTTCAGCCACACGGGGGAGACCACCCGTAATATCTTTTGTTTTAGCACTTTCCATTGGTAACCGCGCAATAACATCACCAGCCTTAACATGAGCACCAAGCTCAACAGAAAGAATAGTTTCCACTGACATCATATAACGGGCTTCACCTCCCTTATACAATTTAGCAACAGATTCACCTTCTTTATTTTCCTGGATAATAATGGCTGGTTTGAGATCCACACCACGTGGATTAGCGCGCCAATCAATGACCAAACGCTTCGTAATACCGGTAGATTCATCAGTTGTTTCAGTGACAGATAAGCCATCAACCATATCTTCAAAACCCACATAGCCTTCAACTTCCGTTAAAATCGGACGTGTATAAGGATCCCACTCTGCTATACGTTGGCCACGTTTAACCACATCACCATCATCAACAAAAATATGTGCACCATAGCTAACACGATGCACAACGCGCTCTTTTCCTAACTCATCCTTGATAAGGATAGCCATATTACGCCCCATAACAACCAAATAGCCTTCAGAGTTTCGAACTACATTACGATTACGAATCTCCACCGTACCTTCATAAGATGCCTCTAAATATGATGAATCAACAACCTGCGCAGTTCCTCCTAAGTGGAAAGTACGCATTGTAAGCTGAGTTCCAGGCTCACCAATTGACTGAGCCGCAATAACACCAACAGCCTCTCCTTGATTAACAGGTGTTCCGCGCGCCAAATCACGCCCATAGCATTTTGCACAAACACCAAGACGTGTTTCACATGTTAAAGCAGAACGAATTTGAACAGACTGAATTCCAGCCTCTTCAATCTTCGCAACATCAGCTTCCTCAATCATCGCTCCACCCTCAAGAATAACCTCTCCAGAGATAGGATGTAAAATATCAACAAGCGCTGTACGACCAAGAATTCTTTGCCCAAGAGACGCAACAATTTGTCCTGCATCAACAATTGGCTGCATGGTAAGCCCTTTTGCTGTACCACAATCAACTGCTGAAATAATAGCATCTTGAGCAACATCAACAAGACGCCGCGTTAAATAACCAGAGTTTGCCGTTTTTAACGCAGTATCAGCAAGTCCTTTCCGTGCACCATGAGTGGAATTGAAATATTCATTAACAGTTAAACCTTCCTTAAAATTTGAAATAATGGGTGTTTCAATAATCTCACCCGATGGTTTGGCCATTAATCCACGCATACCAGCCAATTGTCTCATCTGGTTAGCAGAACCACGTGCACCAGAGTGTGACATCATATAGATCGAATTCATTGGCCGTTGACGACCTGTTTTAGGATCAAAATCAATGGCTTGAATACGTTTCATCATTTCATCCGCAACGCGGTCTGTACATTTACCCCAAGCATCTACAACCTTATTGTATTTTTCACCTTGTGTAATCAAACCATCATTATATTGCTGCTCATACTCCTTAGCCAAAGCCTCTGTTTCTGCAACTAAGCGCGACTTGCTATCAGGAATAACCATATCATCCTTACCAAATGAAATCCCTGCACGACAAGCATAAGAAAAACCAAGTTGCATGATACGGTCACAAAAAATAACCGTCTCTTTTTGTCCACAGTGCCGATAAACATGATCAATCATTTTAGAAATATTCTTTTTTGTCATTTCTTGATTGACAATATCAAATGAAATATTTGGATTTTTGGGCAAAAGCTCACCAATAATCAAACGACCAGGTGTTGTATCATAAAGTTTAGCAACTTCTTTTCCATCTTCACCGATATTCTTAACACGGCCTTTAATCTTCGTATGAAGCGTTACGACCTTATTTTCTAAAGCATAATGAAGTTCACCTATATCAGAAAAAGCCATCCCCTCACCTGGTTCTTTTTCAGAAACAATTGAAAGATAATAAAGGCCAAGAACCATATCCTGCGATGGAACAATAATGGGAGCACCATTGGCTGGATGAAGAATATTATTGGTTGACATCATCAAAACACGGGCTTCAAGCTGTGCTTCAAGAGAAAGTGGAACGTGAACCGCCATTTGATCTCCATCAAAATCCGCATTAAAAGCAGTACACACCAGCGGATGAAGCTGGATAGCTTTTCCTTCAATTAAGATAGGTTCAAAAGCTTGAATCCCTAAACGGTGCAATGTTGGCGCCCGATTGAGTAAAACAGGATGTTCACGAATAACCTCATCCAAAATATCCCAAACTTCTGGATGCTCCTTCTCAACAAGCTTTTTTGCTTGCTTTACAGTTGAGGAATATCCCTTCGCATCAAGCCGCGCATAAATAAATGGCTTAAATAACTCAAGGGCCATTTTTTTGGGAAGACCACATTGATGTAATTTCAATTCAGGACCTGTTACGATAACAGAACGCCCCGAGTAATCAACACGCTTTCCAAGTAAATTTTGACGAAAACGTCCTTGCTTACCCTTTAACATATCTGAAAGAGATTTTAATGGACGTTTATTGGCCCCAGTAATCACACGCCCACGTCGTCCATTATCAAACAATGCATCAACAGCTTCCTGCACCATACGCTTTTCATTGCGCACGATAATTCCAGGAGCACGCAATTCAATCAACCGTTTCAAGCGGTTATTACGATTTATAACACGTCGATAAAGATCATTTAGATCTGATGTTGCAAAACGTCCACCATCAAGTGGAACCAATGGACGTAAATCCGGGGGAATAACAGGAATTGTTTTCATAATCATCCACTCTGGCTTATTCCCAGATTCAAGAAAGTTTTCAACGATCTTAAGTCGTTTAATCAATTTTTTCTGCTTTAACTCTGAAGTTATTTCAGCTAATTCAAGACGTAAATCATTAGCGATTTTATCTAATTCCATACCAGCCAAAAGCTCGTAAATGGCTTCAGCACCAATCATAGCTGTAAATTGATCTTCTCCAAACTCATCAATAGCAAGCATATATTCTTCTTCAGAAAGAAGCTGGTGGAGTTTAAGAGATGTCAATCCTGGTTCTGTTACGATATAATTCTCAAAATAAAGAACCCGTTCAATATCTTTTAATGTCAAATCTAATAGTGTAGAAATACGACCTGGTAATGATTTAAGAAACCATATATGTGCGACAGGTGCTGCAAGCTCAATATGTCCCATACGCTCACGACGCACCCGTGAAAGAGTCACCTCGACACCACATTTTTCACAAATAATACCCTTATACTTCATGCGTTTATATTTGCCGCATAGACATTCATAATCCTTAATAGGGCCAAATATACGTGCACAAAAAAGACCATCACGCTCTGGTTTAAAAGTCCGATAATTAATAGTCTCAGGCTTCTTAATCTCACCATACGACCAGGACAAAATTTTCTCAGGACTTGCAATGGAAATCCGAATAGAGTCAAATGTCTGCGCTGGCGCTTGAGGATTGAAAAGATTCATGACCTCGTGGTTCATGCTGTTCTCCTTCAAAGATTCTTAGAATCTGTTGTAATATCTCATTTATTTTATAACAGACCTTCTTTAAAAGACATTTATTTTTAAAAATGACCTGTACTACCTTAATAAAGTTATTAGCTTCTTAAAGTAATCAGAGCGCAACCTTTTTCCCGTGCGCTCCTCGAATTATTGTTCTGCTGTATCAGATAATACACGCTGTGCAATGAGTTCACGTGCATCATCAAGCTCCACATTAAGAGCAAGTGAACGCATTTCTTTCACTAATACATTAAAGCTCTCAGGTATACCTGCCTCAAATGTATCATCACCCCGTACAATCGCTTCATAGACTTTTGTCCGACCAGCGACATCATCCGATTTTACTGTTAACATCTCCTGTAAAGTGTATGCAGCACCATAAGCTTCAAGTGCCCAAACCTCCATTTCACCAAAACGCTGTCCACCAAACTGTGCCTTACCCCCTAATGGCTGCTGCGTAACAAGTGAATATGGCCCAATAGAACGCGCATGAATCTTATCATCAACAAGGTGATGTAATTTCAACATATAAATATATCCCACCGTTACTGGACGATCAAAAGGCTCTCCAGTACGACCATCATAAAGTGTAACCTGTCCTGAACTATCTAAGCCTGCATCTTCCAACATCATATTAATATCAGACTCATGCGCTCCATCAAAAACAGGCGTTGCAATTGAAACCCCTTTTTTCATCTGTAACGCTAATTTGTAAAGGCTTTCATTATCATACTGACGAACGGGCTCATTATGATTATCATCAGGCATAAGATTTTCAATGCGCTGGCGCAAAGGAAGTATATCACCAGTCTCTTGATATAATTCTAACAAATCCCCAATCTTCTTACCCATACCCGCACATGCCCAACCAAGATGTGTCTCAAGGATTTGTCCAACATTCATACGACTCGGTACACCAAGCGGATTTAAAACGATATCAGCATGGGTCCCATCTTCAAGAAATGGCATATCTTCTATGGGAAGAATACGTGAGACAACACCCTTATTTCCGTGACGTCCTGCCATCTTATCACCTGGTTGAATTTTGCGCTTCACAGCCACAAAAACCTTCACCATCTTCATGACACCAGGAGGCATTTCATCACCTCTTTGGACCTTTTCAACTTTATCCATAAAGCGACGTTGTAATGCTTCTTTTGATTCATCATATTGCTTGCGCAAAGCTTCAATCTCACTTTGAAGCTTTTCATCTTCAACAGCAAATTGCCACCACTGCGATCGTGGATAATTTTCCATTACCGTACGATCAAGCTTTCTGTTACCTAAAAAGCCTTTTGGACCTTCTACAGCAACTTTACCTGTCAACATATCGGTAAGACGTGCATAAACATTACGATCAAGGATAGACTGTTCATCATCGCGGTCTTTTGCCAAACGCTCAATTTCTTCGCGTTCAATTGCCATAGCACGTTCATCTTTTTCCACACCATGACGATTAAAAACCCGAACTTCAACAACAGTACCAAAAGTCCCAGGAGGCATACGCATAGAAGTATCACGAACATCAGATGCCTTTTCCCCAAAAATTGCACGCAGAAGCTTTTCTTCCGGTGTCATGGGACTTTCTCCCTTTGGTGTAATCTTTCCAACTAAAATATCACCCGGTTGTACTTCAGCTCCAATATAAACAATACCAGCCTCATCAAGATTCCTTAATGCTTCTTCTGCAACATTAGGAATATCGCGCGTAATTTCCTCAGGCCCAAGTTTCGTATCGCGTGCTGCAACTTCAAATTCCTCAATATGAATTGAAGTAAAAACATCATCAGCAACAATACGTTCAGATAACAAAATGGAATCTTCATAATTATATCCATTCCAAGGCATAAAGGCGACAAGAACATTTCGTCCAAGAGCTAAATCACCAAGATCAGTAGATGGACCATCTGCAATAATATCACCTTTTTCTACCCTATCACCGACATGCACAAGTGGACGTTGATTAATACAAGTGGACTGATTAGAACGTTGAAATTTTTGCAAACGATAAATATCAACACCTGATTTTGAAGGATCTAAATCTTCTGTCGCACGAATAACAATACGGGTAGCATCAACTTGATCAACAATACCGCTACGTTTTGCACTCACAGCAGCTCCTGAATCGCGCGCAACAACAGACTCCATTCCTGTACCAACAAATGGCGCTTCAGCACGGACAAGAGGAACTGCCTGACGCTGCATATTCGATCCCATCAGTGCGCGATTCGCATCATCATTTTCTAAAAACGGAATAAGCGCTGCAGCGACTGAGACTAACTGTTTTGGTGACACATCCATCAAATCAACATGATCACGCGGCGCCATTAAAACTTCACCAGCATGACGGCAAACAACAAACTCTTCTATAAAACGGCCTTCACTATCTAATGAAGAATTAGCTTGAGCGACATAATGCTTTGCTTCTTCCATCGCTGAAAGATAAATAACCTCTCTTGTAACTTTACCATCAATAATTTTACGATATGGGCTTTCAATAAAGCCATATTTATTGACTCGTGCAAACGTTGCTAAGGAGTTAATGAGTCCAATATTAGGACCTTCTGGTGTTTCAATCGGACAAATACGACCATAATGTGTAGGATGTACGTCACGAACTTCAAATCCTGCACGTTCACGAGTCAAACCACCTGGACCAAGAGCAGAAAGACGACGCTTATGAGTAATTTCCGATAATGGGTTAGTTTGATCCATAAACTGTGACAATTGTGAAGACCCAAAAAACTCTCGAACTGCTGCTGCAGCAGGCTTTGCATTGATCAAATCCTGCGGCATAACTGTATCAATCTCAACAGATGACATACGCTCTTTTATCGCACGTTCCATACGAAGGAGACCAATGCGATATTGATTCTCCATCAACTCCCCAACAGAACGAACGCGACGATTTCCAAGATTATCAATATCATCAATTTCACCACGACCATCACGTAATTCAACCAACATCTTAACAACAGCAAGAATATCTTCTTGGCGTAAAACGCGGACTGTATCTGGACAGTTAAGATCCATACGCAAATTCATCTTAACACGTCCAACAGCTGAAAGATCATAACGCTCTGGATCAAAAAATAATGAATGAAACATCGCTTCTGCTGTATCGATTGTTGGAGGCTCTCCTGGACGCATTACACGATAAATATCAAACAACGCATCTTGCCGACTTTCATTTTTATCCACCTTTAAAGTATTACGGATATATGCTCCAATATTCATGTGATCAATATCAAGGATATTGATTTGATCAGCGCTAACATCAAGCAGAACCTTCAATACCTTTTCGTCAATTTCATCTCCAGCTTCAAGGTAAATTTCACCTGTCTCGTAATTGACTATGTCTTCAGCAAGATAACAACCTAATAGATCATCTTCACTAACTTTAACCGCCTTAAGGCCCTTTTCTGCCAAAGACTTCGCAACACGCACTGTTAACTTTTTACCAGCCTCTGCAACTACCTCACCGCTATCTGCGTCTATAAGATCAGAAATAAGTTTTATTCCTTTAAAGCGATCAATAGAATAAAGAACACGCCATCCCTCGCCATCACGCTCATAAGTCACTTTATCATAAAATGTTGATAAAATATCCGATGCATCCATACCTAATGCCATCAAAAGGCTAGTAACAGGAATCTTGCGCCGCCGATCAATACGCGCATAAATGATATCTTTAGCATCAAACTCAATATCAAGCCAAGAGCCACGATACGGAATAACACGAGCAGCAAAAAGAAGTTTTCCTGACGAATGCGACTTCCCTTTATCATGATCAAAAAAAACACCAGGAGAACGGTGCATTTGAGAAACAATAACACGCTCCGTACCATTAACGATAAAGGTACCATTCGTTGTCATTAAAGGCATATCGCCCATATAAACGCCCTGCTCTTTAATGTCCTTGATATCTTTAGAGCCAGTATCCTCATCAACATCAAAAACAATCAAACGCAATATAACCTTTAGGGGGGCGGCATAAGTTAAATCACGTTGACGGCATTCTTCAACATCAAATTTCGGTAAATCAAATTCATAACCAACAAACTCAAGCATAGCTGTACCGGAGAAATCCGAAATAGGAAATACCGACTTAAAAACAGCTTGCAAACCTTCATCTGGTCGCCCACCTTTCGGTTCCTCAACCATGAGAAACTGATCATATGACGCTTTTTGAACCTCAATAAGATTTGGCATTTCGGCTACTTCAGGAATCTTACCAAAAAATTTACGTACCCGTTTACGACCATTGAATTGATACATCATTGCATGAGTCTGAGCCATCGTTGCTCCTTGATCTTTACTCTTCAAGGTAGACAAACCTTGAAAGCCTTATATCATTAACCTGCATATGCAGACCAGTTCACTTGACACCCAATAATGAGCATCGCTAACTTCCCCAGGAACACAAGCCGTTTATTTATTTGGCTCTCTGTTGAGGAGAGGAATCCAACCTAAACCCAATATGACTAAAATGCCGGGAAAAGATCTTCTACTCACTATTTTCCCTCTTTGTTAAAAGAAAGAAAACCGGCGAACATAAACGCCCGCCGATAAAATTAAATTTACTTAAGTTCAACTTTAGCACCAGCAGCTTCAAGTTGAGATTTAATTTTCTCTGCTTCTTCTTTAGAAGCACCTTCTTTAATAGGCTTAGGTGCTCCTTCAACCAGATCTTTAGCTTCTTTAAGACCAAGTCCAGTAAGAGCACGAACCTCCTTAATGACATTAATCTTTTGCGCACCACCTTCAACAAGAATAACATCAAATTCTGTTTTTTCTTCAGCAACTGGAGCAGCAGTGCCAGCAACAGCAGCTACAGCTACAGGAGCAGCAGCGGAAACCCCCCACTTTTCTTCAAGTAACTTAGAAAGCTCAGCAGCTTCCAAAAGGGTGAGATTAGAAAGGTCTTCTACGATCTTCTCTAGATCAGCCATTTTTAAATTCCTTCAGTTAAAAAATTTGAACCATTATTAAAACTTATTCAAAAAAAGACAGAAAAGCATTAAAACTCCTCCATCACTATGAACACAAACAGCCTTAAGCCGCCTTATCCTCTTGAGCATACGCTCCAATGACACGTGCAATCTGACCAGCAGGTGCATTAACAATTTGTGCAATACGAGTCGCAGGGGTAGAAACCATACCCACAAGTTTTGCTCGCAACTCGTTTAATGAAGGCAATGAAGCCAATGACTTCACAGCATCTACACTTAAACTTGTCGCACCCATTGAACCGCCAAGGATGACAAATTTGTCATTGCTTTTTGCAAAATCAACAGCAACTTTCGGTGCCGTGATTGGATCTTCTGAATAAGCAATAAGTGTTTGTCCAGTAAACAAATCCATTATCGATTCAGATTCCGTGCCCTGAAGAGCGATTTTAGCAAGACGGTTTTTGGCGACTTTAATGGCACCGCCAGCTTCACCCATTTTCGAACGAAGATCATTCATCTGGGAAACTGTCAGACCGGAGTAATGTGCAACAATAACAGAACCAGACTTCCGAAAAGTCTCGTTAAGCCATGTAACAAATTCGCGTTTTTCCGCTCTATTCACTGTCTCTCTCCATTTAACAGATTTGCTTAAAACAAATCTGTTGGTTACCTTTGATAACATAAAATACTTCATGTCACCGATGAGGATCCTGTCCCCTTTTTCACGCACAGCGTTCAAAGGCAACCCTGGCTCAAACCCTTTAAGTCTTTTAACTCTCAGTTTTTACCCCAGTCTCATGCAGGCTCTTTTTGATTAAGATACTTAAAAGCATCACCTACAATCTCGGACAGGATATTCCGGAATTTCTCCCGGTTAACCTAAGCTCTATAAAGCTTAGATAGCTAAATGCTGATCAAAATTAGCATTTTAAATATAGCTTTGATATTCACATACCCCAAAACAACATTATAAATCAGTTTATACTGACTCTGAACGCACCGTTGCTGGATCAACTTTAACACCAACACCCATCGTCGAAGAAACAGCAACACGCTTAATATACTCACCTTTCGCACCCTGCGGTTTAGCTTTAATAACTGCACTTGCAAAAGCTTTTATATTTTCTACGATTTTTTCAACACCAAAGGAAGCTTTACCAACACCAGCATGCACAATACCCGCCTTTTCGACACGAAACTCAACAGCACCACCTTTAGAAGCCTTGACAGCGCCAGCAACATCAAGTGTTACAGTACCAACTTTAGGATTTGGCATCAAGCTCCGTGGTCCAAGAATCTTACCAAGACGACCAACAAGAGGCATCATATCTGGTGTTGCGATACAACGATCAAAGTCAATCGCTCCACCATTAATGCTTTCAAACAAATCTTCAGCACCCACAATATCAGCTCCTGCTGCCTTAGCTTCCTCAGCCTTATCTCCGCGAGCAAAAACGGCAACACGAATATTTCGGCCTGTTCCATTAGGCAAATGCGCAACCCCTCGAACCATTTGATCAGCATGACGAGGATCAACGCCTAAGTTCATTGAAATTTCAATTGTTTCATCAAATTTAGCAATAGCACGCTCTTTAATCATTGAAATAGCATCTTCTAAAGCGTAAAGCTCATTAAAATCAATATCTTTCCGGATATTTTTTATTCTCTTTGCTAATTTTGCCATAATATTAGCCCACCACTTCCAAGCCCATCGAGCGAGCAGAACCTTCAATCATACGCATTGCTGCCTCAATATCATTCGCATTAAGATCTTTCATTTTTGATTCCGCAATCGAACGAATTTTATCGCGAGAAATGCTTCCTACAGACACTTTCCCAGGCTCTTTCGAGCCAGATTTTAGTTTTGCTTCCTTCTTTAAAAAGAACGAGATAGGAGGAGTTTTGAGAGAAAACGTAAAAGATTTATCTTGGTAATATGTAATAACAACTGGAATCGGTGCTCCCTTTTCCATTTCTTGTGTAGCTGCATTAAATGCCTTACAAAATTCCATGATATTAATACCGCGCTGCCCAAGAGCTGGACCAATCGGCGGAGACGGAGTAGCAGCTCCTGCAGGGACCTGCAACTTGAGCTGACCTATACTTTTCTTTGCCATAACAATCTGCCTTCAATTTAACTAGTAGACTGATAATTCATCTTGCCCACTACTCGCTGCAGTTATGTGGTTCGGATCATTAAGCCGACAAAAGCTATAAATCACCTCCCACTCCTTCCTTAAAGTAATTATACTTTAAGTTTAATCAGAGTTTCTCAACCTGACCAAATTCTAAATCAACAGGCGTAGGACGCCCAAAAATGAGCACTTCAACCTTAAGACGAGAACGCTCTTCCTCAACCTCCTGAACAATTCCATTAAACGAAACAAAAGGTCCATCAGCAACACGAACTTGCTCTCCAACCTCAAATAATACAGACGACTTTGGAGACTCAACACCCTCCTGAACTTGTTTGAGAATTTTTTCAACCTCTCGATCAGAAATAGGAACAGGATGCGCATCCGCTCCTAAAAAACCTGTCACTTTAGGAGTATTCTTAATAAGATGATAAACTTCATCTGTTAACTCAGCACGAATAAGAACATAACCAGGGAAAAATTTTCGCTCAGTATCAACCTTGCGCCCGCGACGAATTTCTACAACACGCTCTGTTGGAACAAAAATCTTTTCAAACAGATGATCAAGTCCTTTTTGCTTTGCCTCTTTATCAATAGCTTCCGCTACTTTCTTTTCAAAATTTGAATATGCCTGAACAATATACCAACGAGCCGCCACAGTCACACTTCCTTAACATTCTCAACTAAAAAGATACTTCAGAAGATCAATAACCCGCCAAACACCAAAATGCATAACCTGATCCACAATAAAAAAGAAAGCTGAAGCTAATGCAGTTACCAACAAAACCATGACCGTAGAAATAACCGTCTCACGACGTGTAGGCCATTTTACTTTAATTGTCTCTGCATAAACCTGCTTCATAAATGTAATCGGATTGGTTTTAGACGCCATCGTTACACTACACTTTCTCTAGCCCTATTGTATTTTATATAACAAAATAAACAGAAACAAAATGCAAAAGCCAAATTCTGGACTTATGCAATTTTCTTACTTCCTATTCAATACCGTTTCATACACAAAAAAACAAGCCCCTTATAAAAAAAAGCAGAAAAGAATATACTATTCAACATCTATGATCTCATCCCCCTTTGGCAGGGGCAGCAGGATTTGAACCCGCGACCTGCGGTTTTGGAGACCGCCGCTCTACCAACTGAGCTATACCCCTAACTTACAAAACTAAAACACTTTTAATACCTCTTCAACAAGCATTATTTATTCAATGATTTTAGAGACGATACCAGCACCAACGGTACGACCACCTTCACGAATAGCAAAACGAAGTTTCTCTTCCATCGCTATCGGAACAATCAAAGACACATCCATCGCAACATTATCTCCCGGCATAACCATTTCCGTTCCTTCCGGAAGCGTAACAATCCCTGTCACATCCGTAGTACGGAAATAAAACTGGGGACGATAATTCGTGAAAAATGGAGTATGACGCCCACCCTCATCTTTCGTCAAAATATAAGCCTCTGCTTTAAAGCGAGTGTGAGGTGTAACGGAACCTGGTTTAGCCAATACCTGACCACGCTCAACCCCTTCACGATCAACACCACGAAGAAGCGCCCCAATATTGTCACCCGCTTGACCTTGATCTAAAAGTTTGCGGAACATTTCAACACCTGTAACCGTCGTTTTGGAAGTTGGACGAATACCAATAATCTCAATTTCTTCACCAACCTTAATAACACCACGCTCAACACGACCGGTAACAACAGTTCCACGACCTGAAATCGAAAAAACATCTTCTATCGGCATCAAAAATGGCTGATCAACAGGTCGCTCAGGGGTCGGAATATAATTATCAACTTCACTCAGTAAAAGACGAACCGCATCTTCACCAATGCTTTTATCCTTATCCTCAAGCGCCGCCAACGCAGAACCCTTAACTATTGGTATATCATCACCTGGAAAATCATATTTGGATAAAAGTTCCCGAACCTCAAGCTCTACAAGCTCCAAAAGTTCTGCATCATCAACCTGATCAACTTTATTCAGAAAAACAACAATCGCTGGAACACCAACCTGACGCGCAAGCAAAATATGCTCGCGTGTTTGAGGCATAGGACCATCAGCCGCAGAAACAACCAAAATCGCACCATCCATCTGCGCAGCCCCTGTGATCATGTTCTTCACATAATCAGCGTGACCTGGACAATCAACGTGCGCATAGTGACGCTTTTCCGTTTCATACTCAACGTGTGCTGTAGAAATAGTAATCCCACGGGCGCGCTCTTCCGGTGCAGCATCAATTTGATCATATGCTTTAAACTCACCAAAAAACTTCGTAATCGCCGCTGTCAACGAGGTCTTCCCATGATCAACGTGACCAATCGTACCAATGTTAACATGCGGTTTTGTACGTTCAAATTTGCTCTTCGCCATCGCTCTTAATCTCTTGTTTCTCTATTTGTTAGCACCTAAAAATAGACCTGCAGAAATGAATTAAACTGGACAAACACCAGCCCAATCACTACAACTCTTAGACGGAAAGTACCGCCCACTCTAATAATGGAACATCTTCCATCATACCTACTTGCCTAACCATCAATAGCCATTTGGAGCGGGTAGCGGGAATCGAACCCGCATATTCAGCTTGGAAGGCTGCTGCTCTACCATTGAGCTATACCCGCATGACCTACGTACTAACTCTCCTCCGATGAATGGTGGAGGGGGTTGGATTCGAACCAACGTAGCATACGCAACGGATTTACAGTCCGCCCCCTTTAACCACTCGGGCACCCCTCCATTACACCGGTAAAGTCGCGCAATGAGGCATCACGACAACCATCTTGAACGCCTATTCAATCCAATCTGATTGTGAAGTGGTTATGACGATTACTATTGTATCTGTCAACAGAATAAATACAATTCTATACAAATTTCCTACTCAGAACTTTAAATCATAGATTTTTTTATCTATTTTTTTTAAGAACAGGCTATAAAGAAGCCATGAAAGAAAAAACATTACAAAATTCTCATTATGCTCGTTTACGTCGTCGATATCGCGATACAAAAGGCTCTTCTTCTCGATCTTTTACACATCTGAAGAAGAAAACCACTTCCATACCAGAAGAAATAATCCGTCTTTATGGCATTCATTCCGTTTATGCTGCTTTAAAAAACCCAAAAAGAATTTTTAAATGTCTTTACATTACACAAAATGCCTTAAAACGATTAAATATGTCCGAATCAGATTACCCTTGCCCTGTTACATTATGCACACCCAAATATCTCGATTCGCTAGTTGGAAATGAAGCGGTTCATCAAGGTATTGTCTTGGAAACCTTCCCTCTTAAACCATGCAAACTATCTGAACTAACCAATACTGATCTGGTCATTGTTATGGATCAAATTACTGATCCACATAATGTTGGTGCTATTATGCGCTCTGCAGTTGCATTTAAAGCCAAAGCACTTATTACCACTTGCCATCATTCTCCACACGAAAGCGGCGTTCTTGCAAAAGCGGCATCAGGAGCTCTGGAAATGATTCCTTATATTACCGTACGAAACCTCGCTGAAACTCTTCAAGAACTCCATCAAACAGGTTTTACAAGCTTTGGCCTTGATTCAGAAGGGAATCAATCTCTAGAAACAACACTAAAAGGGAATAAAATTGCTCTTGTTTTAGGAGCAGAAGGTAAAGGTTTACGGAAAAAAACACGTGAAACCGTTTGCACTCTAGCACGTCTCGATATGCCTGGAAATATTAAATCATTAAATGTTTCAAACGCAGCAACAATAGCACTTTATGTAGCGCATAAATATCTTAGATTCTAGTTTTTTTTCCATAAATATCAAAAAAACCAATCAACAAAAAGCCCGCAAAAAAACCGCCAATATGAGCTTCCCATGCCATGAAGATACCGTTTTCTTCAAAAAAAACAGAAGAAATACCTATGATAAAATCAATCATTAGCCAGACACTCATATAAACAAGTGTCCCTTTGGAACACAGGGATCTTTTAATGGATAATAAAGGCCCCTCAAAAAAATTATTCTGCGCATTGACACCTAAATAGTTATTGGGAAAACCATAACGCACAATGGCACCCATCATTCCAAACACCGCACCTGATGCCCCAACAAGTGATATGGTACTTTCTTGATGAAACGTAAAATATGTCAAAACAGATACAACTGCCGTTAATACCCAAAAAATTAAAAAACGTAAAATACCAAAATGTCTGACTAAAGGAGAGCCAAAAACCAAAAGCCAAACCATATTAAGAGCAACATGTTTAAAACTACTATGCATAAATGAATAGCTCACCATAGTATAACAAAATGCTAAAGGATCCATCTTAAACAATGCTGGTGTAAATGAAAAAAACTTAAGACTTTCAACATAGACCTGATGAGAAAAAAAATAATACGGAATACAATAAAGACAAAAACAAAATGCTATCAGAACAACTATAATAAATGGAATATTTAATAAAGGTTCTTTAGATTGTTTTGGCAATCGATAAATGTGATTATGCTGAGGATCAGAAATTTTCATTATATAAAATCTCATATTCTTTGGAGAATTGATAACTTTTTACACAAAATAAATATATGCGTCTTGGATAAAAACAATCTTTTAACTTAAAGCTTTTCGATTCCCCGTTTTCAGTTTTTAATAGCTTACTGTAGAAACATGTGTACCTTATGCAAAAGATTTTGAAAACATAGATATTAAGTAATATAATTTATAAAATTAGCGATATCCTGCTTATTTAAGTGTGAAGTTTGTAATGCAATATGCAAAAACTTACGAATAAACAAATGCACCCATGAGACATTTTATAAAATAAAAAATGTCAAATACATAAATGTTCATTTTTGTCAGAAATACACCAATTGTTGTACTATTTTAATTACACTATACTTCCAATTAAAATTTTAAATAATCTTAAATCTTAATTTTTCCAACAACACAACTTGCATTACTTCTACTCTTTAAATGAAAAATGATATCTCCATAAGAATAAAAGCATATCAACATATTTACATTCCTAGATACAATAATTAATGTTTCATAATTTATTATTTGATATGTCTATATATTTTTATCCATAAATACAAAAGCGTCGACTCATTCTCTGTAAAAACTAGGAACAAATATCTCATTACACCTCTCATAGATATAGCTCAAGAATCATATCCGATGAAAGACTCGAAAAAGCAATAAATTCATTTCAATGATGCATCCTTCGATTTAAACAGTTCATGAAAGAAACTTGCATTCATTCTTTAAACAGTCATCCGTACACTCTTCACTTGTAAAGTACAAGAAAATTGTTTCAATTAATTCAATGTAAAAAAAATTTGAAATGAAAAAAACACAGAAATTCAAACGCCTCTTTCAAGTTGTAAAATAATAAACTATCATCATAAATCAATGTATTAAATAATATAGAAAATACCAATCATTGAAGAGATGGATCTTGAGAACTCTGCTTGCAATCTTTTAACCACACATCATAAATAGGATGCTCAACAGCGTTCAAACCAGGACTATCTGCAAACATCCATCCTGTAAAAATACGCCGTATTTTTTTATCTAATGCAACTTCATCGACTTCAACAAAACCAGTTGTACGCGTTGGCTCATCTTTAGAGCTCGTATAACAAGCACGGGGTGTTACCTGTAATGCACCGTACTGATAAATTTCACCAAGAGTAACTTCAAAACGCGTGATCCGTCCTGTGATTTTATCAAGACCTGAAAAAACAGCAATCCCATTGCTAATACGTCCAGCTTGCACGCTACCATTTAAGGATAAAGACACTAAACATCCCATTAAAAAAATATAAAAAAAACGCCTCAATCCTAACAATAAAAAAAACCTCACCATATAAAAACCGATAGTACATTAAAAATAACTCTTATTATAACACAGAGTCAAATAAGATAAAAATACACGCACACCTTAAAATACTTTATTTTTTAGGCAACCATGCATCATAATCTTCATGTACACAAGGATGCTGTTCATTATAAGTAATAGCTCCCTTTGGTCGATAGGCCTCACTTGTTCCTGTCATATTCGCAACATGAGGCTTTTCCCACTCATATGGATGATAATCTTCTTGCGTTGGTGGATTATCAAAGCGATGATGAATCCAGCCATGCCAACCTGGTGGAATAGTAGAAGCTTCAGAATAATCTTTATAAATAACCCAACGGTGCGGATAACCATCCTTATGAAGTCCTCCCTCATAATATATATTTCCGAATTGATCTTCCCCTATCCGCTTACCTTTACGCCATGTAAAAAAACGCGTACCAATAGTATTACCATTCCACCAGGTAAAGATTTGTTTAAAAAAACGAACCATTCGCTATTCCATTTCTTTAGTATATCCATGAAATCAATCATTGGAATAAAATTGCTAATACCTGAAATTATCAAAAAAGTTACGGATTAACTCGGTCACAACTCTAATTTATAGGATAACTTGCTCTTCCTTAATTTCAAAAAGATAGAATATTTATGGATCCTTCTCCACCCCATAAAGTTTAATCTATACCAAGTTTCATCTTAACCAATTCATTCACAGTTTGAGGATTTGCCTTACCATCCGTGGCTTTCATCACCTGTCCAACAAACCAACCAGCTAAAGCAGGTTTTTGCTTTGCTTGCGCAACTTTATCAGAGTTATTGGCAACAATCTCATCGACAGCTCTTTCAATAACCTTGGTATCTGTTACCTGCTTCATATTACGATCTTCTACAATTTGGCGCGGCTCTCCCCCCTCATTCCAAATAATCTCAAAAAGATCTTTGGCAATTTTCCCAGAAATAATTTTTTCTTTTATGAGATCAATAATACTTCCTAATTGACTTGGTGATATTGGTGAATCTTTAATTTCAAGATTATTTTTATTTAAAGCCCCTAAAAGATCATTAATCACCCAGTTAGCAACCATTTTTCCATCACGGCCATGAGCAACCTCTTCAAAATAATCAACAATAGCTTTCTCTGTTACAAGAATGGAAGCATCATACACTGTCAGTCCCATTTCCGTGACAAAACGTGCTTTTATAGCGTCGGGAAATTCTGGCAAATCTGCTGCCAATGCATCTACAAATGCTTGATCAAATTCCAATGGCAAAAGATCAGGATCAGGGAAATAGCGATAGTCATGCGCTTCTTCCTTTGAGCGCATAGAACGTGTTTCACTTTTAGCAGCATCAAAAAGCCGAGTTTCTTGATCTATGACACCCCCATTTTCTAAAATTGCGATCTGACGACGCGCTTCATACTCAATCGCTTGACCAATAAAACGAATAGAATTAACATTTTTGATTTCACAACGCGTCCCAAAATCCTCACCAGGGCGACGAACAGAGACATTGACATCCGCACGCATAGAACCTTCATCCATATTGCCATCGCAAGTGCCCAAATAACGAACAATCGTACGCAATTTTGTCATATAAGCTTTGGCTTCATCTGATGAGCGCATATCAGGTTTGGAAACAATTTCCATCAGAGCAACACCAGAACGATTAAGATCCACAAAAGACATCGTTGGATGTTGATCGTGCATCGATTTTCCAGCATCCTGTTCAAGATGCAACCTTTCGATTCCTACTTCAATATCCTCAAATTGACCATTCGAATCTGGTCCCACAGATATGATAACTTTTCCCTCCCCTACAATGGGAAAGCGAAACTGAGAAATCTGATACCCCTGTGGTAAATCAGGATAAAAATAATTCTTACGATCAAAAACAGATCTTAAATTAATACGTGCCTTCAATCCTAATCCTGTTCTAATCGCTTGGCGAACACATTCTTGATTAAGAACAGGCAACATACCTGGCATAGCTGCATCAATAAGTGATACATGATTGTTCGGCTCCGCACCAAATTTGGTTGATGCGCCTGAAAAAAGTTTCGAATTCGATATGATTTGCGCATGAACCTCCATGCCAATGATGACTTCCCAATCACCTGTAACTCCAGAAATAAAACGCTTAGAATCAGGAGTACGCGTATCAATGATACTCATTATCAATCCACTACCAATATTCTAAATATACCTCATGGTTTATCTAAAAACCATTCTCAGTGAAATCCTAGGATAAATCCCAACTAAAAACCCGATTCTATCGGGCTTATTCTGTTTGCGTAAATATTAGGCTTTTTTAGGAGCCTTTTTCTTAGATGATGTTTTTTCTGCAGACTTTTTCTTTGCCAACTTTTCTTCAGTAGCATCTGATTCGTCATATTCTTTCATCAATTCTTCAATCGTCACTTCTTTATCTGTGACTTTTATCTGTGCTAACAAATGATCAATGACCTTCTCTTCAAAAATCGGAGCACGAAGATGTTCAACAGCTTCCGGAGTCTTACGGAAAAAATCCATAATCTCTTTCTCTTTGCCAGGATACTGGCGAACCTGATCAAAAACGGCTGCTTTTAGCTCATCCTCACTGACTTTAACACCAACTTTCATTCCAATTTCAGAAAGCACCAAACCAAGACGAACACGACGTTGTGCAAGAATACGATATTCCTCACGTGCCTCTTCTTCTGTAATACCTTCATCTTCAAAACTGCGCCCCGCCTTTTTCAAATCATCATTAACTTGAGCCCATATATTGTTAAATTCAATTTCTAAAAGTCCTTCAGGAATTTCAAAATTATAATCATCATCTAAAGCATCGAGAATTTGACGCTTAACTTTTTGACGTGTCATTGCACCATATTGGCTTTCAATTTGCCCACGAATCACCTCACGTAAGCGATCAAGGGATTCCAAACCAACTTTCCGCGCTGCTTCATCATCAACCTTTAATTCATCTGGCTTAAAGACAGCTTTGATAGTAATGTCAAACTCTGCTTCCCGTCCTGCCAAATGTGCTGCACTATAATTATCAGGAAATTTAATAGAAATCGTCTTTTTATCACCAGCCTTTACACCAACCAATTGTTCTTCAAAACCAGGAATAAATTGTTTTGACCCAAGAATCAGTTGGGCATCATTATCCGCCCCGCCTTCAAATAAAACGCCTTCAAGCTTACCTTGATAATCTATAGTAATACGATCACCTTCTTCAGAAGCCCCCTCTTTTAGGGAATAATTACGTGTAGAAGAAAGGACGCGATTAACTTGATCATCAACATCCTGTTCAGGAATCGTAGCAACTTCACGGATAACTTCAATATGTTTAAAATCTTTAATTTCAATTTGTGGCAAAACCTCATACTTTAAACTGAAAGCAAAATCAGATTTACCATCTAAAGTTTTTTCATCTTCATCTATATCAATTTTTGGCTGCATCGCTGCACGTTCATTGCGGTCAGCTAAAATAGAACGTGGCGCATCACTGAGTATCTCATTGAGAATCTCCACCATAAAAGATTTACCATACATTTTCCGCAAATGCCTATCAGGCACTTTGCCAGGACGAAAACCATTAAGTTTAATCTTATCCCTGGTATCATCCAACCGTTCATTCAACTTTTCTTCTAAATCTTTCGCTGGAACCACGATCTTAATTTCGCGCTTCAGTCCTTCATTAAGCGTCTCGGTAACCTGCATTAAACACCTTCATTTTTCTAAGGAGAGAGATAAACCCTCTCTAATAATCACTACATTCTAACACTTCTGAGTATTACATCACCATGAAGCGGAATTCCAGACACGTAGAAACCCTTAGCACTTAAGGGATTGCTTTGGTGCGGATGGAGGGATTCGAACCCCCACGGTCTCCCGCCAGAACCTAAATCTGGTGCGTCTACCAATTTCGCCACATCCGCCAAACTTACAAGCTAATAACCTTATACAAGCGGCGTTTCTATACCATTAATTACAGAAAAAAAGCAAACAAATATATTAAAAAAAACAAATACACATCATTCTTACAAATTAATAAAAATAAAATCTATGCTTTTCATAGACAGCTTCTTACGTTAAAAGTCTATTATGTTAAAGACACTTGATACTACAATTCATATCATCGGTGGCGGCCTTGCGGGGTGTGAAGCAAGCTGGCAAATCGCTCAGTCAGGAATTCCTGTTATTTTACATGAGATGCGCCCCCAAAAAAAATCAGCTGCCCATAAAACCGATAAATTGGCAGAACTGGTTTGTTCAAATTCATTTCGTTGTGATGATTCATCAACAAATGCCGTAGGGCTTTTACATGCTGAAATGCGATTAGCGAAATCATTAATTATGAAAGCTGCTGATGCTAACAAAGTCCCTGCAGGTAGTGCTCTTGCTGTTGACCGCGATGGATTTTCAAAAACCATTACGACAGCACTCAGGAATCATCCCCTTATATCAATAAAACATGAAGAAGTTCAAAATATTCCTCAAACTTGGAAACATGTTATCATTGCAACGGGTCCTCTTACCTCACCTGCGCTGGCTCAAGAATTACAAACAATAACCGGCACAAAGTCTCTTTCTTTTTTTGATGCTATCGCACCTATTATACATACCGATAGTATTGACATGAATATTTGTTGGTATCAGTCTCGCTATGATAAAATTGGTCCTGACGGAACAGGAAAAGATTACCTTAACTGTCCTCTAAATAAAGAACAGTATGAAATATTCGTTCAAGCGTTAAAAAATGCAGAAAAAGTAGAGTTTCGTGACTTTGAAAAAGCGCCCTATTTTGATGGATGCCTCCCCATTGAAATTATGGCTGAGCGCGGCTTTGAAACTTTAAGACATGGCCCTATGAAACCTATGGGCTTAACCAATGCCCATAATCCAACCGTTAAACCCTATGCTGTTGTTCAGCTACGCCAAGATAATAAACTTGGAACGCTTTACAACATGGTCGGCTTTCAAACAAAGCTAAAATATGGTGAACAAATCCGCATTTTTAGAATGATTCCAGGTCTTGAAAAAGCAGAGTTTGCACGCCTTGGTGGTCTTCACCGCAATACCTATCTTAACTCTCCAATTATTCTTGATCAAACTCTTCGTTTAAAACAAACAAAACGGCTACGCTTTGCAGGGCAAATTACCGGATGTGAAGGTTATGTAGAATCAGCTGCGATAGGGCTTCTTGCTGGACGTTTTGCCGCTGCAGAATATCATTATAATTATCCTTGCCTACCACCACAAACCACTGCATTCGGGGCCCTTTTGAATCATATTACAGGAGGGCACATTGTAGTAGAAGAAGCAGAAAGACAATCCTTTCAGCCAATGAATATCAATTTTGGCCTCTTTCCTCCTATTACTTCTGTTAAACATTCAGTAAACCGCTTGCCGAGTAAAGAAAAAAAATTAGCAAAAAAGCAAGCTATAACAGCGCGAGCTCTTAATGATTGTATGCAGTGGTTGACGGATAAAGAAGCAAAGAGCTCCTGTTTATAAAAAAAATACACGATTCACCCCCTCATCTACTTAATAAACCTCTATGTCTCTCGTGCAAAATCATTCTAAAGCCTTTTTTACTACTATATCCTCCAACCAATAACCACTACTCTACAGCCCCTTATTTATTCAATAATATAGTTGCTTAAAATAATTTTTGACTATAAAAAAGGCCTTTACAACCATCAATAAATTAATACAATTTAATGAATGGAAATATATAGATAATAATTGAACAATACTGTTCTCTTATTACTATTAATAAATTTATACTAATAATATACATTGCTAACAGTAATTTTTTGTTTTGTAATTTCCTCCCTCAAACTTTATGATATTTTCTCCTTGTAATTCTTGTGTAATGAAGGAAAAATGCCTGCACGCATATTACAAGTTAAAATAAAGATAGGAGAAAAAATATTTTAAAACAGAGTTCAATATATCTCTTCCATCTAAAATTCTAAGAAAAATCACAATATTGAAAGAATAAAAATGATGACACCAGTTTATAAACTTACAATGAATTGATTTATAACGATAATTTATATCTTTCTATATTGAATGAGAAATCTCAATACCGTAAGATTCTTTCATTTCATACTTCTTTATAGTAAATTAATAAAAATCATCCATTTAGTGCATCACAAGAGAGGGTAGCATATAAATAAAGAACTATTAAAGAAAAGAATAAAATAGTTCTCTATGCACCCATTCCAAATGTCGAAAAATAGTCGCAATGTTATAGAAATTTATAAAGACTGAGAAAAAACAGTATGATGGTATCAACTTTCACTTTTATTAAGCGCAAAAACGGTAGAATAGCTTTATACACTTCACAGAATCTTTTGCCCTATACTATTTACGAATACTATCTTTAAAATAAATACTCTAGCATTTTAGCATCATAAAGATTAGCATCATATTTATAAATCATAAAGCCCTCTACTACTACACCTATTTCATGGAGAAAACTAAAAGTAATATATCTCAAACCTACGGCATCTTATACAATGCTTAAAATCATTAAAAAAAACACCAGAAATACATCGAATAAGTAGAATACCGTAAAGTTTAGAAATTCCTATATGAAAAACATATATAATATATATTAAAAAAAAACCCGCTTATAAATAAATCGGGTTTTTTTTATGTTATTTAAATTACTTTTTGTTAACTGCTTCTTTAAGGCTTTTTCCTGCAGAAAATTTAGGTACAGAACGCGCTGGAATTTCGATTTCAGCACCAGTTGAAGGATTACGCCCCTTAGTAGCAGCACGATGAGAAACTTCAAAAGAGCCAAAACCTGGAAGACGAACATCACCCCCTGAAGCTAAAGCTTCTGTTACAGAAGCCATAAAAGCATCAACAACAGCACCAGCTTGCGTTTTAGAAACACCTGCCTTTTCAGCAACGGAGCTAACCAATTCACTTTTATTCATAGAACATTTCCTTTCCCTATATTACCTGACAACATAACTTAGTCATGTCATTGGTTAGTTTATTGAAAAGTACAGCAAACAGAAGTCTTATTTTTACCCAAAACATTGTTTTTTTAGCAATAATCACAGTTATTCACGGATTTTTTCACTTTTTTCAACAAAAAACAGAATAATAACCACAACAACACTTTCTAGCACTAAAAAATATTATCATAAATGAGATGAGTGAATCAGTGCGCAATCTGTATCCCTTCACTATCGCTGTTCTCTGATCTGATAGGTACAGCCACTGTAGAGGGTTCTTTCCATTCGATAGTATCAGGAAAATGAATCAAAGCGTGTTTTAAAACTTCACTTATATGATTTACCGGAATAATTTCCATGTTATTTTTAACATCATCAGGAATATCAACTAAATCCTTGGCGTTTTCTTCAGGAATCAGTACTTTTTTGATCCCTCCTCGAAGAGCTGCTAAGAGTTTTTCTTTTAATCCACCAATTGGCAAAACACGTCCACGTAAAGTAATTTCACCAGTCATTGCAATATCTTTATGCACAGCTATTCCTGTAAGAACCGAAACAATTGCTGTCACCATTGCAATCCCAGCAGATGGCCCATCCTTTGGTGTTGCTCCCTCTGGAACATGAACATGGATATCGCGTTTTTCAAAAAGTGGCGGTTCAATACCAAAATCAATAGCACGAGAACGTACATAAGATGCCGCTGCTGAAATGGACTCTTTCATAATATCACGTAAATTTCCAGTTACAGTCATCTTACCTTTGCCGGGCATCATAACTCCTTCAATGGTCAATAACTCTCCACCGACTTCTGTCCACGCAAGACCTGTTACAACACCAATTTGATTTTCCCTTTCAATCTGATTATAATGATAGCGTTTAACGCCCAAGAAATCACTAATATTACTTTCTGTAACTTTTACAGATTTTTGATGCGTTTTGAGAATTTTTGTAACAGATTTACGGGCAACTTTCATGAGTTCACGCTCAAGATTACGAACTCCTGCTTCACGTGTGTAAAACTGAATAATTGACCTTAGTGCTCCATCAGAAATGCTGAGTTCTTTTTTAGATAAACAGTGATCTTTTAGAGCATTTGGTAAAAGATGCTGCTTAATAATTTCCATTTTCTCACATTCAGTATAACCAGCAATACGAATAATTTCCATTCGATCCATTAACGGACCTGGGATATTAAGCGTATTTGCTGTCGTGATAAACATGACATCAGAAAGATCATATTCAACTTCCAAGTAGTGATCAACGAATGCACCATTTTGTTCAGGATCAAGAACTTCTAATAAAGCGGATGAAGGATCTCCACGAAAATCCTGTCCCATTTTATCAATTTCATCAAGCAAGAAAAGTGGATTAGATTTTTTTGCTTTTTTCATAGACTGGATAATTTTTCCAGGCATCGAACCAATATACGTTCGGCGATGTCCACGAATTTCTGCTTCATCCCGTACACCTCCCAACGAAATACGAACATATTCACGCCCCGTTGCCTTTGCAATAGAGCGAGCTAATGATGTTTTACCCACACCAGGAGGACCTAATAAACAAATAATGGGGCCTTTTATCTTTAACGCGCGACTCTGTACCGCTAAATATTCAATAATTCGCTCCTTAACTTTTTCAAGACCGAAATGTTCATTATTCATGACCTTTTCAGCAAAATCTAAATTATTTTTAATCTTAGATTTTTTACCCCAAGGCATAGCTAATAACCAATCAAGATAGTTACGTACAACTGTTGCTTCTGCTGACATAGGGGACATATTTCGTAATTTTCTCAATTCCGCCTCAGCTTTTTCCTGTGCCTCCTTGGAAAATTTTGTATTCTTGATACGGTCTTCTAGTTCAGAGAGCTCATCTCGGCTATCATCACCTGCTCCTAATTCTTTTTGAATAGCCTTCATCTGCTCATTGAGATAGTATTCCCGTTGGTTCTTCTCCATTTGACGTTTAACGTGCGAACGAATACGTTTTTCAACCTGCAAAACAGAAATTTCCCCTTCCATAAAGGACAAAACACGTTCAAGACGAGCCCGTACAGGTAAGAGCTCTAATATTTCCTGTTTCTCTCCAAGTTTAATCATCAAATGAGAGGTAATCGTATCAGCAAGTTTAGAAGGATTATCAATCTGACCAATCGCATTAACAACTTCAGGAGAGATCTTTTTATTAAGCTTTACATAGTTTTCAAAATAAGCAATCACTGACCTTGAAAGAGCTTCAATCTCAACATTGCTCTCTCTAGGTTCTTCTGTAACAGTTGCAAAAGCTTGATGATAACCTTCATTTAAAGAAAATTGACTAATTTTTGCACGTGCTGTCCCTTCAACCAAAACCTTTACAGTACCATCAGGAAGCTTTAAAAGTTGAAGAATATTAGCAAATGTACCAATGTGATAAATATCCTCTGATTTTGGATCATCATCAGAAGCATTTTTTTGTGTTACCAAGAGTATTTGCTTGTCAACCGCCATCGTTTCTTCAAGAGCACGAATCGATTTTTCGCGACCCACAAAAAGTGGAACAATCATATGGGGGAAAACAACAATATCACGAAGAGGTAAAACAGCATAAACGCCATCTCTTACTTCATCTGTCTTTTCATCAATATATTGCATAACTCTCCTTTCTGGAGTCTATGAGCTATCTGCAACAACAAGCCCATTCTAAGAAAACTCAGCTCTCCATAATATATGAAGTGGTAATTGCTAACACATAAATCAAGCACTATAACGATATTATTAGAAAAGCCCATCAAATACCGTTCATTACCATTTTTATATTGTATATCGCATAATGTCACGCTGATACATTTTCTTTATCTTCTGCACGTTCTGAGTAAATATAAAGAGGACGCGCCTTCCCATCAACGACGTCGCTTGAAATAACCACTTTTTGAACACCTTCAAGAGCTGGTAGCTCAAACATTGTCTCAAGAAGAATCTTTTCCATAATTGAACGTAAACCACGTGCACCAGTTTTACGTTCAATTGCTTTCTTCGCAATAACACGTAATGCATCTTCATGAAATGCTAACTCAACATTTTCCATTTCAAAAAGGCGCTGATATTGCTTTACTAACGCATTTTTAGGTTGTGATAAAATTTGCACAAGGGCATTAACGTCTAAATCCTCTAAGGTAGCAACTATAGGAAGACGCCCAATAAACTCTGGTATTAATCCAAATTTTATAAGATCTTCAGGCTCTAAGTCGCGAAAAATTTCACCTACACAACGCTCATCAGGCGCCTTAACGGTCGCAGAAAAACCAATAGAAGTTTTTTCACCACGCCCTGAAATAATCCGTTCTAAACCTGCAAAAGCTCCACCACAAATAAATAAGATGTTTGTGGTATCAACCTGAAGAAACTCTTGTTGTGGATGTTTACGTCCACCTTGAGGAGGAACAGAAGCAATTGTTCCTTCCATAATTTTTAATAATGCTTGCTGAACTCCTTCCCCCGAAACATCTCTTGTAATAGAAGGATTATCAGCTTTACGAGAAATCTTATCAACCTCATCAATATAGACAATACCACGCTGCGCGCGTTCAACATTATAATCCGCAGCTTGAAGGAGCTTTAAAATAATATTTTCAACATCTTCACCTACATAGCCTGCCTCAGTCAAAGTTGTCGCATCCGCCATTGTAAAAGGTACATCAATAATACGTGCTAATGTTTGCGCGAGATAAGTTTTACCACAGCCCGTTGGACCAACAAGAAGAATGTTTGATTTAGCTAATTCAATATCATTGCTTTTAGACTGATGTGCCAATCGTTTATAATGATTATGAACAGCAACAGAAAGAACACGCTTCGCATGCTGCTGACCAATAACATAATCATCAAGAACCGTTATAATTTCCTGTGGAGTAGGAACACCATCACGCACCTTAACTCCAGAAGATTTATTTTCTTCCCGAATAATATCCATGCAAAGCTCTACACACTCATCACATATAAATACAGTAGGCCCTGCAATGAGCTTACGAACCTCATGCTGACTCTTGCCGCAGAACGAGCAATAGAGAGTATTCTTTGATTCGTTCCCGCTATTGCTAATTTTGCTCATTTTTCTTTCCTTTCACCACGACACATGAATACTCCGCCTTTTCAAGAAAGCTTTTCATCATGAAAACCAAAAGACATATAGAAAACCATGCATGTCTCAATATTTTTAGGTGCTTCTCTTATTTTTGCGATATTTTTATAAAACTCTTTATTTTAAAGTAACTGTTTTTTCTATAAAAATCCTTAATATTTTTCTTCTTTTTCAGTTTCTGCACGATATTGTATAACATCATCAACTAAGCCAAACGCTTTGGCTTCTTCTGCTGTCATAAAATGATCGCGATCGAGAGTTCTCTCAATAACCTCATAATCTTGACCTGTATGTTGAACATAAATTTCATTTAAACGCCGTTTCATCTTTATAATATCTTGCGCGTGTCGCTCAATATCCGAAGCTTGCCCCTGAAAACCACCAGATGGCTGATGCACCATAATACGTGCATTGGGCAATGTAAAACGATGACCTTTTGCTCCAGCAGTTAACAGTAAAGACCCCATAGATGCCGCCTGCCCCATACAAAGCGTAGAAACAGGAGGACGAATAAACTGCATAGTATCATAAATAGCCATACCAGATGTCACAACACCACCTGGAGAATTAATATAAAGACTAATTTCTTTTTTAGGATTTTCCGCTTCCAAGAAAAGCAATTGTGCACAAACAAGCATTGCCATACCGTCTTCAACAGGACCATTAATAAAAATAATCCGTTCTTTTAAAAGACGGGAAAAAATATCATAGGCCCGTTCACCACGATTAGTTTGTTCAATAACCATAGGAACAAGGCTTAATGCTGTTTTCATTGGATCACTCATATTTTTACTTTCTGCTCATATAACAATCGCTCTTTACATATTCAATATTTTATCCATATGCTAACATTACTCTTTTGTGCAAGCTACAATCAAGAGTCGCTTAAGATAGATTAAAATCCCAATGGTTAAAATAGCGATAATAACTCTATCTAAATAAATTATGAACTTCAGGAATGCGAGAAACTGCCCAATGATAAAAACTTCCTTCCTGAGGTCTTTGCGTAGTCTTGACCTTTCTGTGGATATGAAATCCTATCAAGCGTGAATCTGTAAGTGGTTGTATGCCAAAAGTTGGTTCAAAAATATACTCAGTTTTTCGCCCAGTCCAATAATAAAAAGTTTCCTTTTCCTTTGCTTCATGAAAAAAACCATATTGTTTTGCTAATCGTGAAATGCCGTCATTGCCAAATATCGTAATACCAAGATTTCCCGGTAAAATTGGCATTTTTTTTCTCTTTAACCAGAATGGTTTCCAAACACGACGCTTAAATCCAAGCCAATGAGGAATAATTTCCGTGCTTGCCCAATAATCTTCAAACACCTTTATAATAGGATTATCTGGAGGAAAATAAAGAGCAGAAACACCTACTCTTACATTATTTTCTCTTGCCAACCAAACCTTATTCGCATCTGGATGAAATTGTTTAACGAGATAAACATCTGTATCTAACCAAACACCTTGTTGATATTTCATCAGCATAACACGAAAAAAATCCGAAAACTGAACAACTGTACATCCTAATTTATCATCAGAGAAATTAGGATCAAGGCGATAAATTGCTGAACGTGGTAAAATTGATTCGGCTTCATGCAACTCAACACCAGCAGGTAAACTGTCTATTTCTTTATCATAACTAAAAAGCTTAACACGCTGTCCCGTCTTGATCATTGAGGACAAACAAAGCTTATCCACCAATCTTAATTGTCCACTATACCAAAAAGTACAAATATCCATAAATAATATATCAAAAATATTCCAAACTTACACGAAAAAGTTGTTCAACATCACGAACTCTATCAGCAAGAGCAAAAATCACTATTCTATCACCAGACAAAATACGCGTTTCTGCTGAAAGCTGTATTATTGTCTTATTGCGATAAATTGCACCAATTCTCAAACCATCTGATAAATTAAGCTCTGATAATGACTTGCCAACCAATGAAGATGTTTGCATCACTTCAGCTTCAATAATTTCAGCTCGACCATTAAAAACCGAATGAACAGCACGAATACGCCCACGACGCATTTGTTGCAAAATTCTTGATATTGTAACGCTATGGGGATTAAGATATGCATCTACACCAACTGCACGGCTAAATTCTTGGTAGGCAACATTATTAATCAACACCATATTGGCTTTGCAGCCCAATCTTCTAGCAATAATAGCGCTTAAAAGATTAACCTGATCCTGATTGGTCAATGTAATCATTAAATCCGCTTGATCAATTCCCGCATCTTGAAGAATCACTGGATCTAACACGTCACCATATAAAACTGTTGTTTTTTCAAGCTGATCAGCAATTGTAAGAGCTCTTTCTCTATGCGATTCTATAATCTTCAACTTTAATTTATGGAGACGCTTTTCAATAGCCTGAGCAACATAAAGGCCAATGTGCCCCCCTCCTGCAATAATCATGCGGTGGGCATCTTGTTCTTTATGACCAAAAAGCCCAACAGCACGACGCATCTGCTCACGAGCAACAACAAGATAAGTTATATCACCAACGTATAATTGTGTTTCTGAATGTGCAACTAATAATTTCGAGCCACGTTTAATCGCAGTAACCGTTGTGTGAAGATCCGGAAAAAGCTCTGTTAATTGACGCAAAGGTGTATTAATAACTGGACAATCTTCCATGCATTCCAAAGCTAGCGCAACAATATCATCATTACAAAAATAAAGAACGTCTATTGCACCAGGTAAAGCAATACGACGTAAAACCATTTCCCCAACTTCAACTTCTGGAGAAATAACTACATCAATAGGAATATTTTCTCTGGAAAAAAGCGTCTTATAACGTGGCTCTAAATAAGATTGGGAACGAATACGAGCAATTTTTGTTGGAACATTAAATAATGAATGTGCTACCTGGCAAGCCACCATATTCACTTCATCAAACAAAGTGACGGCAATCAACATATCAGCTTTATCTGCATCTGCCGCCAAAAGAACTTCAGGACGTGAACCATGACCAACAAAACCTCTCACATCCAATGTATCGCGAATTTTTTCAATTAATCTCGTTTCAATATCAATAACAGTCACATCGTGATTTTCAGCAGCAAGACGCTCTGCTATCCCATAACCAACCTGTCCCGCCCCACAAATAATAACACGCATAACCTTAAGAAACTCCAAGTGCTTTAAGTTTACGATGCAAAGCTGAACGCTCCATACCTATAAATTCAGCAGTACGCGAGATATTTCCCCCCAAACGCCCAATTTGCGCTACTAAATACCTCTTTTCAAACAACTCTCGTGCTTCACGCAATGGTAAATCCATTATACTCTCATCTGAATCCATTTGAAAACGGGGCAAAGAATCACTCACTTCACTGGGAAGAAATTCCGCTGTTATGGGACCATCACCATCTCGAACAAGAATAAGAAGACGCTCAATATTATTACGTAATTGCCTTACATTGCCCGGCCAAGCGTGGGTTTGCAAAATAGCGATCACATCATCACTGATTTCACGAGGCTTAATCCCAACCTGCTGTGATATCATTCTTACAAAATGATGTACAAGTTCTGGAATATCTTCACGACGTGCTGAAAGAGGCGGAACAGCAATAGGAACAACGGAAAGACGGTGAAAAAGATCTTCTCTAAAGCGCCCGTCAGAAATGAGATTTTCAAGATTTTGCGCTGTCGAAGAAATGATACGAACATCTACCTTAACACGTTTTGTTCCACCAACTCTCTCAAATGTCTGTCCCGTTAACACTCGAAGAATCTTACCTTGAGTTTCACGTGGCATATCAGCAATTTCATCAAGATATAATATTCCACCATGAGCTTCCTCTAAGGCACCGATCTTACGCTCTCTCCCCTCCATTTCGCTACCAAAAAGCTCTATTTCCATTCTTTCCGGAGTAATTGTTGCAGCATTTATTGTGACAAATGGCCCATTCGAACGCGTTGAAAGAGCATGAATAGTTCGGGCAACGGTCTCTTTTCCTGCCCCTGAAGGACCTGTTATCATAATACGACTATTGGTTGGTGCTACTTTTTCTATGGTTTGACGCAAATTCTTTATAACTGTCGATTTTCCAAGCAGTTCCAATGTCTCGTTCGAGCGCTTTCGCAATTCTAAAAGCTCACGTTTTAAATTTGAATTTTCAAGTGTTCGTTCCGCAACTAATACAAGTCTATCAGCCTTAAAAGGCTTTTCAATGAAATCATAAGCTCCTCGTTTTATAGCTGAAACAGCTGTCTCAATATTACCATGACCAGAGATCATAACAATCGGAAGAGCCGGATATTGGGCTTTTATTTCATCAAGCAGCGCTAAACCATCAAGACGACTTCCCTGTAACCAAATATCCAAAAAAATGAGCTTTGGAATACGTTCACTAATTTGAGCCAATGCTTCATCAGAGTTACAAGCAACACGCGTTTCATAACCCTCATCATCTAAAATACCAGCAACAAGTTCACGAATATCTACTTCATCATCAACAATCAAAATATCTGCTACCATATTATTCCCCTATCTTATAACTTATGGCTTGGATAATATCACCCTGCTTACCCCCTTCCGCTGGAAATATCAAACGGATCATCGCACCACGACCTTCATAAAAGCTCTCTGGTGCATCATGAAGCTCCATAGAACCACCGTGATCTTCAATAACTTTGCGCACAATGGCTAACCCGAGTCCCGTTCCTTTTTCCCGCGTTGTTATATAGGGTTCTAATAACTTTTGTCTTTGCTCTTTAGGAAGTCCTTTCCCGTTATCAACAACATCCACAACCACCCATTCTTGTTGACGATAAGAACGAACAAGAATATGACCGTGAATATTTTCCTCTCGCATGACCGAATCTATAGATTCGCTCGCGTTTTTGATAACATTGCAAAAAGCCTGTACAATAAGACGATTATCAAATGCACCCATAAGTGGTAGAATTCCTAAGTCTTGTTCAAAATGAATATCATGTCGTGTCACCTCTATCAAAAAACATGCTTCGCGCAACAATTCGCGTATATCTAAAACATGCATTTGGGGTTTGGGCATACGTGCAAAAGAGGAAAATTCATCAACCATACGCCCAATATCTCCAACCTGTCGAATAATTGTTTCAATACACCGCTCAAAAACCTCTCTATCTTGTGTAATAACTTTATTATAACGTTTACGAATACGCTCAGCAGATAACTGAATAGGTGTGAGAGGATTTTTAATTTCGTGAGCAATACGCCGTGCAATATCCGCCCACGCTGCTGTACGCTGCGCTGCAACAAGGTCTGTAATATCATCGATTGTTAGAACCCACGATTGCTCCTGTCCATCCTTCTCCTCCATCGTAACTTGGACATTACAGACACGCTCTTTTCCTGCAACATTTAAAGTAACCTGCTCACGATGATTTTTACGATCCAACGAACGTGCAAACTGAAAAACCTGCCAAATTTCAGCACTTAAAGATAAAAGACTTTGTCCAACAACATGTTCAGAGCGAATATCAAACATCGATTCAATAGACCGATTGATAATTGTAATATCACCATTATCATCTATACCTGCTACTCCTGCTGTTACTCCCGATAACACAGCTTCAGAAAAACGCCTTCTCTCATCAATTTGATCTCGCACTGCAATCAACTCATTGCGTCGACTTTTCAATTCACTGACCATGTAATTAAAAGTTTTGGATAATTGCCCAATATCTCCATCTTTTGCTCGTACTGGCACAAAAATTTCCATATTTCCAGAAGCAACATCATCAGCAGCACTAATGAGAAGACGAATAGGACGTACTAAACGATCAGCGACAGCAATAGCAGCCCAAATAGCTGATAAAAATAAACTAAAAAAAAGACACAGATAAAGCATACCAAATGCAATTTGTGTCAGCAGACGATTCTCATTTAAATCACGATAACGATCTGTATTAACTTCTGTCAAACGCAAAGCAGATAAAACGCCTTTATCAACGTCACGGACCAAATATAAAAATGTATTTGGAATATTGGTAAATTTTAAAACAATACCAAAATAATCATGAACGCCTGGTTGAAAAGAAAAAGGCCGCGCACTGGTTGCACGTTTAATAAGATTGGAAGGAGGGATTGGCAGTTTATCCTCACCACCAAGAGCGCTCGATACAAAAATAGCTCCGCTAGAACTTAACAAAAATGCACCACGCAAATTGCGCCCTAAAGCATGACGCGTTAATTGCATTCGATATTCAACTGGATTACGTTCTAAAAGCTTTTTGTTATCAAGTGCAAATGCCATAGCGTAGGATAAATTTTTTAAATTTTGAAGCATTTCATCTGCATAAGCATTCGCTAAATCAATAGAAGAACCTACAATTTGTCGCGTTGTTGTATCAAACCACCGATCAAGTCCCAAATTCAGTGTTGGACCCGATACAAGAGCCACAGCAACAGCAGGCATTGTTGCAACAAGTGCAAACAATGAAATAAGGCGCACATGAAGACGCGAGCCTGCACGTCTTGAACGCCAAGCACGAATGATAGGAATCATCTCATAAAAAACGATGACAACAAGCCCTAAAACCCAAAAACTATTAATCCCTATAAGAATAAGGGTTACTGTTCTACTAGGAACAACAGGGGTCAAACCAATAAGAATAATAAACGAAACAGAGGCTGTAAGTAAAGCCAATACAATAATTGCAACCCCTAAAAAGATATATACCCTACTTAAACGATACAACTCATCATTATAAGTATTTTTATCTATGTCTTGAAGATTCGTCACGGATGTTGCATTCATCATAAGCTTATAGATCCTTATCTTATTAGTTCTCATATAACCTTTTGTGACAAAAATTGACAATAATAATACTCCATTTTAAATAGGGTAAATATAGTCAATGAAAAAGAACTTCTTCATTCTACAAAATATCTTGAAAATAAACTGCCTTCGACAATACTTTACAAAGGAAATGAGATGCGATTAACAAAACAAACAAATTATGCTCTTCGAATGCTCATGTATTGTGCAGATAATCAAGGATCACTTAGTCGTGTTCCAGAAATTGCTAAAACATATGCCGTTTCAGAACTTTTCTTATTTAAAATCCTTCAACCACTTGTTCAAGCAGGTTTTATACAAACAGTACGTGGACGCAATGGTGGTGTTAAATTAGCGAAGCCTGCAGCAGAAATTTCAGTCGCTGATGTTGTGAAAGTTACAGAAGATAACTTTTCTCTAGCAGAATGTTTCAATACTACAGAACCAACTTGCCCATTGATAGATTTTTGTGGTTTAAATACCGCACTTCAAAAAGCATTAAATGCTTTTTTTGAGGTGTTGGCAGTGATATCCTTGGCTGATCTACAACGACAACCATTTCAAAATCATTTTAAAATTAATGATAAAAGAGTAAACTAAGATTATAACACAAGGAGATTAAGTATTTCTATTGCAGCAATAATATTAGCCGCTGGACGCGGTAAACGAGCAGGATCTCCCCATAAAACTCCAAAACAATATCGGCTTTTAGGACAAAAGCCGATTATTTATCGCACCGTACATTGTTTTTTGCAGCATCCAGCCATCACAACGATTATCCTTGTTATTCATCCAGAAGATCGTCAAATCTGTGAACAAGCTATTGCCGATTTTAAAAAGCACCTTATTATAATTGAAGGAGGCAATACACGCCAAATCTCTACCTTACATGGACTTCAGGCACTCAAAAAACTTAAGCCCCAATATGTGCATATTCATGATGGTGCGCGACCCTTTATCGAAAACAAGCTCCTTGATAACATTCATAGCACCGTCAATCATCAAGAAGGCGTTCTTCCCGTTCTCGCCATTTCTGATACTCTTAAACGCGTTGATAGCATATACCATGTTTTAGAAACAATCCCACGCACGAATCTTTATAGTGCACAAACTCCACAGTGTTTTCCCTTTGAATGCATCTTAGATGCCCATGAAAAAGCAATGCAAACTTGTAAAAAAGAATTTACTGATGACTCTGCAATCGCCGAATGGTTTGGGATTCCTATGCGAACCATACCAGGAGATCCTCATAATATAAAAATTACATGGCACGAAGATTTTGATATCGCCCATTTATATCTCCAGAAAAAAACGCAAATGTTTCTTGATATACGTACTGGTAATGGTTATGATGTTCACTCTTTCGAAGAGGGAAGTTTTCTTATCTTATGTGGCATAAAAATCCCTTTTCATAAAAAATTAAATGGACACTCCGATGCTGATGTTGCTTTTCATGCATTAACAGATGCCCTTCTCGCTACGCAAGGTGCAGGGGATATTGGCACACATTTTCCCTCCTCTGATCCTCAATGGAAAAATGCACCATCAGAAATTTTTCTACGTCATGCTCTTGGTATTCTAAAAAAAGCAGGTGGTCGTATTGCCAATGTTGATATCACAATTATTGCTGAAAATCCTAAAATTGGTCCTTATCGTCATGCTATGACAGAAAATCTTATGACAATACTTGCAATTACACCTGACCGAATCTCTATCAAAGCAACCACAAATGAAAAGATCGGATTTATTGGTCGTGGTGAAGGAATTGCTGCTCTTGCAACAGTAAGCGTTCTTTATCCAGGAGAAATTCCCCAATGACATATTTTTGTGAAAAACAAGCACGTGAAGTTCTTAATACCTGTCGCAAAAAAGGTTTGATATTAACAACTGTAGAGTCTTGTACAGGCGGTCTCATTGCTGCAAACCTTACAAATATTGCAGGCTCATCAGATATTCTCGATTGTGGATTTGTTGTTTATTCAGATGAATCCAAAACACGCCTTGTTGGCGTATGCGCTGAACTTATAAAAACCCATGGTGCCGTTTCAAAGGAAGTTTCTCTTGCAATGGCTGTGGGCGGATTAAAACATTCACAAGCTGACATTGCAGTTTCTGTAACAGGAATTGCAGGTCCAGGAGGTGCAAGTCTTAATAAACCTGTAGGACTTGTGCATTGCACGGTTGCTTATAAAAACCATGAAACTCTGCACAAAAAAATGCACTTTGGCCATCTTAATCGCAATGCTATCCGCCATGCAACTGTTGAAAATGCTTTTAAAATGATTCTGGAATTGCTTCACTGAATTCTCCACGCCAATTTCAAAACGCTCTATTCCACATAAAATTTATAATTATCAACACCTTGAAAAAATAATTTAGTAGCATAACGTGGAAATGAAAGACCTGAATATTGTAAGATTATTTCATTTCAATTCTGTGTGTGTTGAATTAATAAAATTTAATTATTTGTACATTACAAACAAGAAAAGCTATATGGATAAAAATTATTAAAGAAAGAAAAACCTATGCCCACCTCAAGATCAATGCATTGATTGATCATGATAAATCATCAATTGTTAACTTTAACAAAAGCCCTGAATATTGTAAAATTCTCTCATTGCCCCTCTCTCATATTGAATCCATTAAAATCACTTATTTGTGACATCATAAGTAGCACTGGCATGGAGGTAAAAACTGTACAAAAAGAGAAAAATGCCTCTTATAAATGCTCTCAAATGCAAGAGCTGTAGCAATAAAGAGCTGCTAAAATGTGTGATAGTGCCGACTTGCTTTTTTTATTAAGCGTAAAGATAGGAGTGCTCTATAAATTTTATCTTATTTATGGGAGCTTTATCGTCATATTCTTCATAAGTTCCGTTCTGAAATTGTCTTAGATACTTTAAGACATGTCTCTTAAAAGCACGCAACTGCACAACAAAAATCTCTTCTGTTTAGGGGTGTTCTGTTTTGCGCGAGAGCCTTCCTCCTATTTAAAAACGTCAAAAATAAAAGGGGAAGAAAATACGTAATCTCCATTATCTAAAATGATATTTTTTATATGCTTTTGAAAGCCGAAAAACTGAATTAAAAAACTAGTAAGGATAGAAATCGATTTTTATCTTCACGCTTTTATAAGCAATGTGTATTGTAAAAAATAATAGAACAGATTATGTTTCCTGAAAGCCATAAATCTGATGTGCACGTTTCTCAAAAGCATCGGTAAATTTACGAAATGCAATGTCAAACATTGAGCCCATCACGCGTCCAAGTATTCTATTTTTAAATTCATAATCAATGAAAAACTCTACATTACATGCATTGGTGTTTTCAATATTATAAAATGACCAGCAGTTTTCAAGATATTTAAATGGACCATCAATATATTTAACTTCTATCAAATTTTTCTTTGGTTGAAGAAAAACTTGGGTCGTGAAAGTTTCTCGAATAACCTTATAGCCAACTGTCATATCTGCAACAAGTAATGTCTTTTCTTCACATTCCTTTCGAGAACGTATTATTAAAGCCTCACACATTGGTAAAAACTCAGGATAACGTTCAATATCTGACACAAGATTAAACATCTGACGCGCACTATGGGCAACCTGCCGGTGTGTTGAAAAAGTTGGCATAGCTATCTCTGTAAGGAAAATTTCTCATCGCGTGCTTTTTGCAAAATGGCAAAATCATCCCCCGCATGATGAGACGAACGCGTCAAAGGATTGGAAGCCATATGTAAAAATCCTTTTACTTTACCAATTTTAGCAAAAGACTCAAACTCTTCAGGAGGCACAAAACGAATAACCGGATGATGTTTTCGTGTAGGTTGCAAATATTGTCCAATTGTCATAAAGTCAACATCAGCAGAGCGCAAATCATCCATCAATTGCAAAATTTCATTTCTCTCCTCCCCAAGTCCAACCATAATTCCTGACTTTGTGAAGATTGTCGGGTCAAGCTCTTTAACACGTTGTAAAAGCCGAACCGAATGAAAATAACGTGCTCCTGGACGAACCTTCAAATATTTAGAAGGAACTGTTTCTAAGTTATGATTAAAAACATCAGGCTTAGCAGCAACAACAACTTCTAAAGCACCATCCTTATGACGAAAATCAGGTGTAAGAACTTCAATTGTCGTTTTAGGCGCTTTTTGACGAATCGCATAAATAACTTTTGCAAAATGCTCAGCACCACCATCAGCAAGATCATCACGATCAACAGATGTAATGACAACATGTTTTAATTCCATCCGCGCAACAGCATCGGCTACACGTTTTGGCTCGTTATCATCAACTGCAAGCGGAATACCTGTTGCAACATTACAAAAAGCACAAGCACGCGTACATATTTCACCCAAAATCATAAAGCTAGCGTGACGCTGACTCCAACATTCACCAATATTTGGGCAACCTGCTTCTTCACACACAGTTACTAATTTATGAGTACGGACAATACCATGCGTCTCTTTATAAATCGGTGATGTTGGCGCTTTTACACGAATCCAATCCGGCTTTTTTTGAATGATTGTATCCGGACGATGCGCCTTTTCAGGATGACGCAAACGTCTATTCGTAACTCTATCAACAACCGTAACCATTTAAGCCTTTGCCTTATAAATACGAAGCAGCGATGAAAAATACAGGATTTTTCATATAATCCAGTTATCAAGCATTTAAAACCTGACCATAAGCATCCAAGACACTTTCTTTCATCATTTCTGATAGAGTCGGATGTGGAAAGACAGTATGCATTAATTCTTCCTCTGTTGTTTCAAGATTCATGGCAATGACAAAACCCTGTATCAGTTCTGTTACCTCAGCTCCTACCATATGTGCGCCAAGAAGCTGTCCTGTTTTTTTATCAAAAATCGTTTTTACTAACCCTTGATCTTCACCCAAAGCAATCGCCTTGCCATTTGCTGAAAAAGAATAACGACCAATACGTATATCATAACCCGCTTCTTTGGCTGCAGCTTCTGAAAAGCCTACAGAAGCAACTTGCGGTGTACAATAGGTACATCCTGGAATTTTTTTCTTATCAAGTGGATGAACATTCTTTAAACCAGCAAGATGGTCAATACATATAACGCCTTCTTCTTCTGCTTTATGGGCTAACATAGGAGGACCTGCCACATCACCGATAGCATAAATACCTGCAATCCCTGTCCAGCTCCATTCATCTGTTACAATACACCCACGATCGATTTTTATTCCCAAAGCTTCTAACCCAAGATTCTCAATATTACCCTGTACCCCAACAGCGGAAATTAACCGATCAACAGTTACTTTCTCTATTTTACCTTGAACATCAATATATATAGTTACAGAATCAGAGGATTTTTCAACCTTTGTGACTTTTGCTTGGCAAAGAATGCGTAAACCTTTTTTCTCTAACTGTTTACGAGCAAATGTTGAAATTTCAATATCTTCAGCAGGCATAATGTGGGACATCATTTCAACAACAGTCACCTCAGCCCCCATATCACGATAAAAAGAAGCAAATTCAATGCCAATAGCCCCAGATCCTATGACCAAAAGCGACTTTGGCATTGCTGGAGGTATCATAGCTTCAAAATAAGTCCAAATGAGTTTTCCATCTGGTTCAATACCAGGAAGGATACGAGGACGTGCACCCGTGGCAATAATGATATGCTTTGCTTGATAAGTTCCCTCCCCTAATGTCCCTTTAGGTATGGGATTTTGTGGTTGCATAACTGGTTTGGAGGATGAAGAAACCATAATTTCTGCTGGTTGATTTCCCTTCGCTTCTTTAGTAAGCTTTGCTTCACCCCATATGATATCAATTTTGTTTTTTTTCATTAAAAAACCAACACCGGTATTTAAACGTGCTGAAACACCACGTGAACGTGCTACAATATCTTTGATATTTGCTTCAATTGAACCATTAATTTTTAATCCATAATCTTTTGCATGTTCAGCAAAGTGTTTCATTTCCGCTGAACGTAAAAGGGCCTTTGTTGGAATACAACCCCAATTTAAACAAATCCCTCCTAAATGTTCACGCTCAACAATCGCAGTCTTAAAGCCACATTGCGCTGCACGAATTGCGGTTACATATCCGCCTGGACCTGATCCAATCACAATTACATCATAAAGATTTGCCACAGTAATTCCTCCATGGAGATATATAAAATGGATATGCACTTTTCGAACTTAAGACTGAAAATCAACATGACGAAATTAATGTCTTTTACTCTAAGCTTCACATAAATGCTTTACCCAAACTGAAACAGCAATAACATTGCTCTTTAAATTTTGTTTTCCCTCTCTTAACGCACTCTCTCACAATTTACATGAAGAACTGTTTAAACAATTCAAACCAGCATTGCTAATGGATTTTCAATTATATTCTTAAAAGTCCGGGCAAGCTCTGCTGCTAAAGCACCATCAACAGCACGATGATCAGCAGAAAGTGTAACCGACATAACTGTTGCAACAGCTAATGTACCATTTTTAACAACTGCGCGTTGCTCCCCTGCACCAATCGCAAAAATCGTCGCATGCGGTGGATTAAGGATAGCAGAAAAACTTTTTACACCATACATCCCCATATTTGATACAGCTGTTGTTCCCCCCTGATATTCTTCCATTTTTAATTTACGTTCACGCGCACGCTTTGCAAAATCCTTCATCTCCTTAGAAATAAGCGATAATGATTTTTCTTCTGCATGACGAATAATTGGCGTAATCAACCCATTGGAAATAGAAACAGCAACCCCAACATCACAATGTTTATGATGAAGCATTCCATCTTCAAGCCAAGAGACATTCGCATTAGGAACCGCCTTTAAAGAAAGTGCGACAGCTTTGATCACCATATCATTAACAGAAAGCTTATAAATAGGCTCAGCTTCTTCCTGCATTTTAACCATTGATGCAGCAGCATTCAGTTGTGTACGCAGTGCCAATAATGCATCAAGTTCACAATCTACCGTGACATAAAAATGAGGAATTCTCTGTTTTGATTCTACCAAACGTGTAGCGATCGTGGTACGCATATTATTATGAGGTGTGAAAATATATTCATCCTCTCTGAAGAGTTTTAATATCTGTTTGTCAGAACCACCTGCAGATACTAACTCTCCTATCTGTGACGAGTGAGAAATCTCAGAAATATTACCACTCACAGCTTTTTCTACATCGCGCTTGATAATACGCCCATACGGGCCACTTCCAGAAATAAGAGATAAATCAAGACCTGCTTGAGATGCTAATCGCCGCGCTAAAGGAGATACAAAAAGACGAGTCTTCTTTGTATCTTGCTGTTTTAATGGCTGAGCTAATACTTCATGAGTCATTTTAGCACCTTTTAAGTCCATCTGCTTCAGAGAATCTGCTTGTTTTACGCCCTCTGGTTCTTGTCTTGTAGAAGAAGGCACTTCTTCTACAGCTTTCGCAGCTTCAGCTAAGTTCTCCCCTTCTTCTGCTAAAACAACAATCAAAGCATTCACTTTAACGCCTTGTGTTCCAGCTGGAACGACAATTTTGGCAACCGTACCTTCATCAACGGACTCCACTTCCATCGTCGCTTTATCCGTCTCAATTTCAGCAATAATATCACCAGAGGAAACCTTATCTCCCTCCTTAATATTCCATTTTGTTAAATTTCCCTCTTCCATCGTAGGGGAAAGTGCTGGCATTGTAATTTTAATGGGCATCGTGCTCTTCTCCGTTATGCTCTATACGTCACAGCCTTAACGGCTTCAACAATTTCAGCAGTATTAGGCAATGCCAACTTCTCAAGATTAGCTGCATAAGGCATCGGAACATCTTTACCAGAAATTGTAGCAACTGGCGCATCAAGATAATCAAAAGCCTGCTGCATAACACGTGTTGCTATTTCAGTTCCCACAGATGACTGAGGAAATCCCTCTTCAATTGTTACCAAACGACCTGTTTTTTTTACTGAAGAAAGGATTGTTGGAAGATCCATTGGGCGAATAGTCCGTAAATCAATCAATTCAACATCAATACCAAGTTTTTCAATTTCTGGTAACGCTTGAACAGCATAATGCATTCCAATCCCACATGCAACAATCGTCACATCTTGTCCAGACTTATGAATACGTGCCCGACCAATAGGCACAAGAAAATCATCGAGTTGAGGAACATCAAATTGATGTCCATACAAAATCTCATTTTCAAGAAAAATAACAGGATTATCATCACGAATAGCAGCTTTTAGCAAACCTTTTGCATCTGCTGCACTATAAGGCATAACAACTTTCAAACCTGGTATATGACTATACCATGCAGCATAACATTGAGAATGTTGAGCACCAACACGAGCAGCAGCACCATTGGGACCACGAAAAACTATAGGAACAGTCATTTGCCCACCAGACATATAACGTGTTTTGGCTGCTGAGTTAATAATTTGATCCATCGCCTGCATCGCAAAATTAAATGTCATAAACTCAACAACAGGACGTAATCCCCCAAAAGCTGCCCCAACAGCCAACCCAGCAAAACCATGCTCTGTAATTGGAGTATCAATAACGCGCCGTTCCCCGAATTCCTCTAACAAACCTTGGCTAACTTTATAAGCACCCTGATATTGCGCGACTTCTTCTCCCATAAGAAAAACATTTTGATCACGTCGCATTTCTTCAGCTAAAGCCTGATTAAGCGCTTCACGGACTGTCATTATAACCATTTGTGTTCCAGCTGGAACGTTAAAATCAGGAGATGTATCAAAAATAGGAGACTGCGGAACTGAAGAAGGAGGAGAGAGATGAAACTCCTCAGGTTCTTGTGCTGTATTGGCAGATTGCGAAATATTCTCAGCAAGCTCCCCTTCTTCTAATAAAACCGCAATAACAGTGTTAACCTTGACGCCTTCAGAACCTTCAGGTACAAAAATTTTACCAAGCGTACCTTCATCGATAGCCTCTACTTCCATTGTAGCTTTATCCGTTTCAATTTCCGCAATAACATCGCCAGAGCTAACATTATCACCCTCTTTTTTAAGCCATTTAGACAGCTTACCTTCTTCCATGGTTGGTGAAAGAGCAGGCATCAAAATATCAATAGACATACTTGCTTCCCTCGCATCAAACTAAAATATCAATATAGAGCTCAGAAGCATCTGGCTCTTGATCACGTTGTGCAAAATCTGCTGCATCAGCAACAATCGCACGGACCTCCTTTTCAATAGACTTTAAATCGTCTTCGCTCGCCCAATTTTTTTTAAGAATCCGACTTTTTACTTGATCAATCGGATCGTGTTCCTCTTTTATTTTTTGGACTTCTTCCTTTGAGCGATATTTTGCTGGGTCAGACATGGAATGACCACGATAGCGATAGGTCTGCATATCAAGAATGATTGGCCCTTTACCCGAACGTGCCCAAGAAATTGCTTCATCAGCCGCTCCTTTGACGGAGCGAACATCCATACCATCAACAACAATACCTGGAATTTCAAAAGAAAGACCACGACGAGAGAAATCCGTTTCTGCAGATGCACGTGCAACGGACGTTCCCATGGCATATTGATTATTTTCAATAATATAAACAACGGGAAGCTTCCAAAGTGAAGCCATATTAAAACTTTCGTAAACCTGCCCCTGATTTGCTGCACCATCACCAAAATAAACCAATGTCACATTATCTTTACCAAAATATTGATTCGAAAATGCCAAACCTGAACCAATGGGTACCTGCGCACCAACAATACCATGTCCTCCATAAAAGTTCTTTTCTTTAGAAAACATATGCATCGAGCCACCTTTTCCTTTGGAAAAGCCACCTTGACGTCCTGTTAATTCTGCCATGACACCACGCGGACTCATCCCAACTGCTAACATATGGCCATGATCACGGTAAGATGTAATAACCTGATCACCTTCTTTTGCTGCCTTTAATGTTCCTATAACAACAGCTTCCTGTCCAATATAAAGATGACAAAATCCCCCGATAAGCCCCATACCATAAAGTTGTCCGGCTTTTTCTTCAAAACGGCGAATTAAAAGCATTTCACGATAAACAACAATTTCTTCCTCTTTTGTAAAATCTGCGATTTTTGCTTTCTTTGTAATACTTGATAACGCAGTGTGCGTCATCAATGCAGAATTTTTCTTGAGTCGTTCTGCCATATTAAACTCCCTTTTATGATATTTAGGAATAACCTTTACAAACAAAAGTTACAAGCATTATCAATCGGTTTAAACAATATCATAGGCGATTGTTGTTTTAATTAAGCGATTTCTGATTCACTTTTGGCACTATTTACAAGGCGTTAAGATTGTCAATTCATTTGGCTTAGAAAAGTTTAAATTCTTCCGGACATACTCATCCAACATGTCTTTTTCAATATATCCATTGCGTAAAAGAGAAATACGCTTTTCAATGAATATCCGCTCAGCTTCTATTTTATGAAGCTCCTTTTCCAATTCGCTAATATACTGATTAACTTCACCGCGTGAATATAATCCATACTCACCATGATAAAGATGATAACTGAAATAGCTTAAGACTCCCACTGTCATAAGAGGTAGTACAAAGCGTACTTTAATTGATCTCCGTTTCTGCTTTGTCCACATAAAATAGCACAGTCTTTTAGTCCAAATTTCTTAATAATCAGCCTAACTATACACGATTTTGATTAATACCTCATTACTAAATCTAGACCCGAATAATTTGTTATTATTAATTTATTCCCCCTCAATACAATCCAAAGTAAGCTGAATAATTCACTTTTACTATATCATAATATCGGATATCAACTAACTTATGATTTTACGTCCGACTTTATCTGTAAAGTTTTCTATTACAATAAATATAAAATTAATAACGACCCAAGGTATAGTTATAATCATTCCCACAATTGCTATATTATAAGAGTCATCATAGTATTCTCCCCGTTTTACTAACCATAAAACGATGAATACTCAATCTTTCCAAACAAAACAAATGATTGTCAAGAGTAATTTTGATAATTGCGACTGATAGTCACCCAAGATCAGAAAAAAAATTTAATGATATTTCACATACAAAATCAACTATATCATCAATCTTTGGCAATTTCTCTCCTAACCAATCGCAACTCGAAAATTGATAACTTGATCATCATCCTCAGAAATGAAATCTCCCCTTTGATCCTAACCAATAACCTCACTCTTCATCCTTATCCTTTAATCACCTATAAAGCTATTCCTTAGATGTTATCCATAAAGAGATTCTTTTTCTAATTTGATAGCATGTTAGATAAGCTAACTACCTGAATATAATCTGTATGGAATGCGATAAACGTAATAATTAAAAGAATTTAAAAATCCCCAACTTCCCTTATAAGCTGCAATACAAAAGACATCTATCCGTTTACACTCTGTATTCTACCCGCATAAAATAGCGCTATCTTTTTCAATGATTTTATTCAATTGTGCATAGGTTTTTAATATTTCACACGAAAGAAGTATCTTACAAATAATTCGGAATTATGAACTTAAGAGATTTATAATAATAAAGGCGAATCTAATTATCTTCTTTTGACATTATTATAATTATAAAATTTTCAAAAATTTGTAATCCGATTCCCATCTTTATCCGTAAATTTTCCAGCTACAATAACTATAAAATCAACAATTGCCCAAATACTGCTAATTATCAATCCAAAAAATGATAAAGATAAAATGAGCATTAAAGCACCTGTCCAAACTTTACCAAGCATAAAGCGATGAATACCAAAAATGCCAGTAAAAAAACAAAGAAGTGCAAACATTATCTTTGAGTGCTCTGTACCTAATCTCAACAATGGAAAAACAGAACTGACAACACCCCCTTCACACACAAAATCAACAGTATCACCGATCCTTGGCGGATTCTTTCCCAACCAATCCCAAGTTGCAAACTGATAACGCTTACCATCATCACCTGAAACGAGATACGTTCCTTGATCTTGACTAATAATTACACCTTTCATCTTAATCCCTATAAATTTAAACGTTTAAAAATTATTGCCTATATGCCTTTGATAAAGAAACTCAATTTCATAATCTAAATGATATTATACTCTCATATTTTGTGCACATGACTATCAACGATATAAATTAGCAGCATAACATGCTTGCGCTCCCAGCATTTCTTCAATACGAATAAGTTGATTGTACTTTGCTAATCTATCCGAACGTGCAAGAGAACCTGTCTTAATTTGTCCACAGTTCGTTGCAACCGCGAGATCTGCAATGAAAGAATCCTCCGTTTCTCCTGAACGATGAGATATAATAGCACGATAACCTGCTTTACGGGCGACTTCTACAGCATCAAGTGTCTCGCTCAATGTTCCAATTTGATTAACTTTTATGAGAATAGAATTGCCTACCCCCATTTTAATACCATCACGCAAACGCGCCGAATTTGTTACAAACAAATCATCACCAACAAGCTGACATTTTTTTCCAATTGTATCAGTGAGTAGCTTCCAACCTTCCCAATCATCCTCTGCCATTCCATCTTCAATTGTAATGATAGGGTAACTTTTTACAAGTTGCGCTAAATAATCTACCTGTTCTTGGACATCACGGCACTTCCCCTCACCTTTATAAAAATACGAACCATTTTTATAAAATTCAGTTGAAGCGCAATCTAAACCAATGGCAATGTGCTCACCTGGTTTATAGCCACATGCTATAATAGATTCCATAATAAAATCAATTGCTTGATCGGCACTTTTAAATTGAGGTGCAAAACCACCTTCATCACCAACATTAGTATTATAACCTGCATCTTTTAAACGCTTTTTCAACGCATAGAAAACTTCAGAACCATAACGGATTGCTTCTCTCACGGTAGGTGCCCCTATAGGAATGATCATAAACTCTTGAAAATCAATCAAGTTATCAGCATGAGCACCACCATTAATAATATTCATCATAGGAGTTGGAAGAATATGTGCTTGTATACCACCAATATAACGATACAAAGGTAAGTTTAATGAATCTGCAGCTGCTTTTGCAACAGCTAACGAAACACCAAGAAGTGCATTAGCACCAAGACGAGCTTTATTTGGTGTTCCATCCAAAGCAATCATTGCTTGATCAATAGCAACTTGATTTGTTGCATCTCGCCCACCAAGTTCTTCAAGAATTTCGCCATTGACTGCAGCAACCGCTTTTTCAACACCTTTCCCTTGATAGCGCAAACCACCATCACGAAGTTCTACAGCCTCGTGCGCTCCTGTTGAAGCGCCTGAGGGAACCAGAGCACGACCAAAGGCCCCATTTTCCAAATAAACATCAACTTCCACCGTTGGATTACCACGGCTATCAAGAACTTCACGTCCAACGATATCGACAATTACAGTCATATGCGTTTCCTCATTCAATAAGCGCGATTCACTTCTAATGCCATATTAATGATTTTTTTCTCTTCTCAATTCAACTTCTTCGACAGATAATCAAATTTTATTAACGTCTCAAGCAATCTTTGTAAATCATCAATTTTAATCATATTAGGTCCATCAGAAGGCGCGTTATCTGGATCTTGATGCGTTTCTAAAAAAATACCTGCCACCCCAACTGAAACAGCCGCACGCGCTAAAATTTCAACAAATTGACGCTGTCCACCAGATGAAGAACCATGACCACCTGGCTCTTGAACAGAATGCGTTGCATCAAAAATAACAGGAGCACCAAATGAACGTAAAATAGGTAACGAACGCATATCAGAAATAAGCCGGTTGTAACCAAATGACGTGCCTCGCTCACAAAGCATAACATTTGGATTACCGCTGTAAACAACCTTTTTTAAAACATTCTCCATGTCCCACGGAGCTAAAAACTGACCTTTTTTAATATTAATAACACACCCTGTTTTGGCGGCTGCAACCAAAAGATCTGTTTGACGACATAAAAAAGCAGGTATTTGTAAAATATCAACCGTAGAAGAGACAATTGTACAGTGTTCTTCGGTATGTACATCAGTCAATATGGGACAATTAAACTCTTTTTTTAAATCAGAAAAAATGACCATTGCTTTTTCAAAACCAATGCCACGTGCCGCATTCAAAGAAGTTCGATTGGCTTTATCGTAACTTGATTTATAAACAAACCCAATACCAAGCTGATCGGTAATTGTTTTAATACGACCAGCCATTTCAAAAGCATGATCGCGACTTTCCATCTGACACGGTCCTGCAATTAATGAAAAAGGCAGTCCATTTGAAAAAATAATATTTCCAACTTTTACATGAGAATTTGGTTTCGTCATTTTATCCCTCAAAAGCACAGTAACCAAATTTATGCATTAAACTAATCGACTTTGTGCTAGAGCGGCTTCAATAAAAGAAGAAAAAAGCGGATGTGGATCAAAAGGGCGTGATTTTAGTTCTGGATGATATTGAACACCAATGAACCATGGATGATCTGCATATTCTATGGTTTCTGGCAAAATACCATCAGGAGACATGCCAGAAAAAATCAAACCACACTGTTCTAACTTATCTTTATAATCAATATTGACCTCATAACGATGACGATGTCGTTCAACAATCTTTGTCATCCCATAAATTTGAGCAATATGACTTTCTTCCTTTAATTCAGCAGCAAAAGCACCAAGACGCATAGATCCACCGAGATTACCATTTCTTGCCCGTTTTTCAAGAACATCGCCTTTGAACCATTCTGTCATTAAACCGACAATTGGATTTTCTGTTTCGCAAAACTCACTTGATGAAGCATTTTTAATTTGTGCAATATTGCGCGCAGCTTCTATACAAGCCAATTGCATTCCAAAACAAATCCCTAAAAATGGAATTTTACGCTCTCGTGCAAATTGAATTGCTCGAATTTTTCCTTCTGCACCTCGAGCTCCAAAAGCCCCAGGAACCAAAATTCCATGCGTTTTTTGTAAAACTGAAATGGAATCTTCTTTTTCAAGAAGTTGCGAATCAATCCACTCAATATGAACCTTCACTTTATTCGCTAAACCACCATGCGCAATCGCTTCAATAAGAGATTTATAAGCATCCTTTAAACCCGTATATTTTCCTACAACAGCAATCGTAACTTCTCCTTCAGGATGATGAAGGCGATGCGTAATATCTTCCCAATGATCCATCTGAGGAAGAGGTGCCGTATCGATTCCAAAAGCGCAAAGAACTTCAGAGTCCAACCCCTCTTTATGATATGCCATAGGAACATCATAAATTGTTGGCATATCTAATGCCTGAATCACGGCTTTGGCGCGAACATTGCAAAAAAGTGATAATTTGCACCGCTCTGTTTCTGGAATAGACCGATCTGCACGCACAAGCAAAATATCAGGAGAAATACCAATTGATTGTAATTCTTTGACGGAATGTTGTGTTGGTTTTGTTTTTAATTCACCTGCCGAGGAAATATAAGGCATTAATGTAAGATGGACATAAACAACATTTTGTCGAGAGAGTTCATTACCAAGCTGACGAATCGCTTCTAAAAAAGGCATAGCCTCGATATCACCAACGGTTCCGCCTATTTCACACAAAACAAAATCAAATTTTTCATTGCCCGTCGTAATGAATCGCTTAATTTCATCTGTAACATGAGGAATAACTTGAACTGTTGCCCCCAAATAATCACCCCGCCGTTCTCGTTCAATGATATTGCGATAAATACGCCCTGTTGTAATATTATCTTGGCTATTTGCACAACACCCAGTAAAACGCTCATAATGACCAAGATCAAGATCCGTTTCTGCACCATCATCGGTTACAAATACTTCACCATGTTGATAAGGTGACATCGTCCCTGGATCAACATTTAAATAAGGATCAAGTTTGCGAAGCCGCACGTGATAACCACGAGCCTGTAATAGTGCTGCTAACGCCGCTGCTGCGATGCCTTTTCCAAGAGAAGAAACCACACCACCAGTAATAAAAATATAACGTGCCATGGGCTTATAGTGATAAGCAATTTATAATGATTTTTCTAGCAAAAAATGCAAAAAGAAACAATTTTTCTTCTAAAATAAAAAAGGTGAAAAAATCACCTCTTTACAAGTTTATATTTTTTAAAAAACTATTCTGCACTGTTGTCCGGAACTGGATTTTCAAGAACTGGTGGAACTGGATTTTCTGCTTCAGGCTTTGTGGACTGTTTTCGTTCCTGCGGAGAATCTGAAATTCCTTCTAGCTGTTCAAGAATAGAAGGTTGAGAATCACCATCTGATGATGGAACTGATTCTGATCTCTTATTGGTAGAATTCTGCTCTAAATTAACCGGTATGCGCTTTAAAATATCAGAACCAGAATTTGATATACTTCCCACAACACTAAGTCCAATAGACACAACAAAAAAACAACATGCTAAAATAGCCGTCAAACGGGTTAATGGGTTTCGAATCCCACGGGCTTTCATCACCCCTGAGCTATTACTCACACCGAGCCCACCACCTTCTGAAGGTTGGATTAAGATCACCCCAACCAAAGTAATCACAATCAATAAATGAATAACAATAAGTACTGTTTGCATAAACTCTGCTCTTCAAATAAATCTTTCACGGTTATTTATACATAAATAACACACAATCCAAGGAGAAAACTCAAATTTCTCTACTATAATTTACGACAAACATCGCAAATAGTTAAAAAATCAATCGCTTTTAAACTTGCTCCACCAATCAAAGCACCATTAACATGAAAAATGCTTAAAAGCTCAAAGGCATTGGATGGCTTGACAGAACCACCATAAAGCAAACGCATCTTATTTCCTTCAACGCTAAAACGAGAGCACATCTTATCACGAATAAAATGATGTACCTTTGCAATATCTTCTACAGTCGCTGTCTTACCGGTGCCTATCGCCCAAACAGGTTCATAAGCGATAATGGTATTCTCTGCTGTTGCATCATCTGGTAAAGACCCTTCAAGCTGCTGCGCAAGAACATCCAGAACTTTATTATTGTTGCGCTCCTCTAATGTTTCACCAATACACACAAGAGCCACAAGCCCTGCTCGCCATGCTGCTTGCACTTTGGAACAAACAATTGCATCTGTTTCCTGATACGCTATACGACGTTCTGAATGCCCAATAATAACATGACTGGCTCCCGCCTCTTTAAGCATAAAAGCTGAAATATCTCCAGTATAAGGACCATGATCCTCAAAGTGACAATTTTGTCCTCCTAAAAGAAGACTTTCACCATCCAGCATATCAGAAGCACGCGATAAAAGCGTTGCTGGAATACAAATTAAAGCTTCAAACAAATGACCTAGATCAGAGCTAACGCCTGTAGCAATAGCACGTAACTCCCCAAGCGATTCACTTGTTCCATTCATTTTCCAATTTCCAGCAAGAAAAGGCCGAATATTTGGAGACATACTTTCACCTCAAAATTTATCATAATACATTGTCTATCTGTAGGTATCAAATTATAAAATGAAAGCAAGTCTTTAAAGCTTGCATCTTTCGTGTCTTTATTGCAAATTCTATTACTGCTTTGATAATAACTCATATTAAAAATGGAATTGAACAATGCTTGACATCATAAGAAATGCTACAAATTCTTGGATTGCCAGGATTTTACTTGCTTTTTTACTCTTATGCTTCATTCTTTTATGGGGGATACCACAATTACATACCAAAAGTGAAAGAGATCTTATTACTTCTGGAAAGTCTACCGTGACTGTCGATGATTATCGTCTCGCACTTGCCGATCAAAGCGCACGTTTAGCGTATGCTGCTCATCTTGGACGAATGTTTACGCCAAATGAAATGCAGCAATACCAGATTCCAGCTTTTGTTTTTAATCAATTACAGCAAAATACATTGCTTGATGAACAAGCACGTAAAATGAAAATAAGTCTTTCAAAAGATACAATAGCTCATGTGATTGGGACTGATAATATGTTCCAAATGAATGGCAATTTTGATAAAAATTTATTTTATAACTATCTTCAGCATTTAAATATCAACGAAAATGCTTTTCTTAATTATTACACCAGAAAAGAAAAGCGTAAACAACTTATTTCAGCTGTACTTTCTAATATGAAAGCACCAGATCTCTTTTATAAAGCGCTTGCTCTGTATCAAGGAGAAATGCGGATTGCTGATTATTTTATTATTGATCTAAAAGAAGACGAATCAATTGCCGATCCTGATCACGAAACACTACAAAAATGGTTTGAAACACGTCAACGTGAATTTCGTGTTCCAGAATACCGCACTGTTTCTTTGTTATCTATGGAACTTAATGATTTCATAAAACCTAAAGATATCTCAACAGATGAGGCAAAAGCCTATTATACACAAAATGCTTCACGTTTTGTAACTCCTGAAAAACGCACATTCGAAGAACTGCGTTTCCCCACGCGCGAAAAAGCCGACAACGCAGCAAAAAAAATAGCTGATGGGTTGAGCTTTGATGAATTGGTAAAAGCTGAAAAAAAGACTCTTAATGACATAAAAAAAGGACCTCTTGCAGAAAATGAACTTTCTAACCATCTAGCATCTGAGATTTTTGAACTTCAACAAGGACAAGTCAGTGCTGTAATAAATGATGTCCAGGGGCCTGTTATTATTCGGGTCACACATATTGAACCTTCAAGCTCTCTTCCTTTTGAACGTGTAGAAGAAAATATTCGCCAAATTCTTGCCAAAAATCGTGCTACTGATGTTATTCGCAAAAATTATGTAGCAATCGAAAATGCTCGCTTTGAAGGCGCTTCTCTTAAAGAACTTTCTGACCAATACAAATTATCTCTGCGTACAATTACTATTGATAAAACGGGAAAAACGCTTGATGGTACAACACTTACGGATTTACCTCAAAAAGATATCTTACTAAATGCCATCTATCAATCAAATGAAGAAGTTGATCTTGATCCCCTTTCTTTTCAAGGTGGTGGATATCTTTGGTATAAAGTTGATAAAATTATCCCTGCACGCGATAAAACACTTGAAGAAGCCAAACAAGATATTCTTTCTCAATGGAAAAATGAAGAAGCTCAACGCCTTCTTGATGAAAAATCCCGAAGTGTTCTTAAACAGCTCACTGAAGGAAAAGATCTTGTTTCTCTTGCTCGTACACTCGGTGTTACAAAACACACAACACAAGCCCTTCGGCGTCAAGATTCATCTGAAACTCTTGGTATTGAAGGTGTTAAAGCATTATTTTCTGGTCCCAAAGGTCATTATGGTATCATAAAAGGTCCGATTGCAACAAATCGTATCATTTATCAAATCAAAACTGTAACGACGCCTAAAGACATTACACCTCATACTCTTTCATCTGACACCCGCGCTAATATAGATATGATGATAAGAGAAGATCTCAAGTTAGAAATGCTACAAATTGCTAATAAAGAACATCCTTTGGGAATTAATAATACGACTTATAATAAGATCTTCAATGCTCTCCAATAAAAAGGCTGTGCATATGCATAATTTAGAGAACTTATTTCATAAAGTTTCTATCAGCTCTTCGTTTATCGTGGAAAGGATAAGAGGAATCTTTTTTTACTCATATCTTAGGATCAGCACTTGTATAATGATTAATTTTCTTGCAAATCAGAGCCTATATGGATTTACAAGAAAATAATAAATGGAATATAGAATTGCTTTTTCAATACATTAAGAAGTATTATCTATATAAATCCTGTAAATATTGTCGTCAATTAAGCGATGAATCTTCCTATTATCATTTATTTACAGCTCATTATATTCCTGCTGAATATTGATTTATAAGGAATGTACTGTTTCCTCCTTAAATGGTTTTTATTTACGCACTCGGCTTATAATAGATAAAGAACTATTTTAAAAACTCATGATAAAAATGATTTAAAATGAAGAAGTCCCCTTCTATTCAAAGCTCTCATTCAATATAAAAAAACAAACTTTTATTATCAATATGTTCATATATCATGCTAGTTATTAATCATCGTTTCGTAATTTTTCAAAAATGAGAGTTTTATGTCTATAGACTTAATAGACTGCCATGATAACGTTTCTCATAATAAAATAGAAATTATATTTTATTCACAAATGAGATGTGAACAATACATTCAGAGGATTCAATATCAAAAATTCTTCATTAAATAAAATAATGTATTAAGCTTCATTCCATATTGTACCTTCTCAGTAGCTCACCCATCTCAATACATTGAATAAAACATATTACTGATGAGGAAATATATAGTATTTTCAAAATCATAAAATTTCTTATTCTTTTGCGTTCATAAGCCACCAACATAATGTTTTTTATAACAAAGAAATACTTTTGAATCCAATATCTCCTACTATCTTCAATATGAAAAAATCATTCTAATTCCAACGTAGTAATATTCTTTTACAATATCTTTGGAAAATTACCGCTTATTGCTGCTCTTGTTATCAACCAATAGCGATGTATCAATGGTAAAGTTGCATTTTCTTGAAAAGTTGCAGCTCCTAGCTGTATAGCTTTTTGAAGAGAAGCCGGTATAATTACCAATGGGAGAAATGCTGGCTTAAGAACTTGAGGTAAAGAACAGGAATACTCGTAAAATTGGGTATAGTAATCACGTGATAATGCTACCATAGCCTCAACAATGCAACACTTTTGTTTATCACTGAGACGATGAGATTTTAAATCTTCCCTATTCACCCCTAAAGCCTTCAACATATCAGTAGGTAAATAATATTGATATCGTGATTGCATAAATGATAAAAGACGCAACACACCACTTAATCCTTGAGCAATCCCTCCATGCTCATAGACATCTGTAAAATCTTGTGCAACATCAGGATCTAATATCTGACAAGAAAGTTGTAAAATTATGCTTGCCGTCTCACTACAATAATGCTCAAGCTCATGAAGTGTTTCTATTGGATTGTGATAAAGATCTAAAATTTGTGCATCACAATAACGTAAAAAAGCTTCCTTAGGTAAATCCAAAAGAGGCATTGCTGTCAACAAATCGCTCAAAATAGGATTATTTCCACTCGTTTGTATTTCACCATGAGCAATAGAATCATACCACCAACGTAACCGTATTTCTCCTATGAATGGATCATGGACACTTTCACGAATACGGGAAATTTCAGCATTAAATGCGTAAAGAGCAGCCAATGCTTGGCGCTTTTTTTTAGGTGCAAATAAAACCGATATATAGCGATCACGATCCATGGTACGTAAAATATCAAGACAATAAGGAAGAGAACTTATCATTCTATGAACCTATTAACGTCCCTTACTTTAGCAATTAAATTAATATTCCCTTTTTACTCATATTTAAGAATGAGGGACGAAAAAATAAAATATTTTTAAGGAACTATTATACTCTTTACAGATTCGAGAATCTCTATATTAAGTTCTATTCATTCCAATTCAAAAGCGATATGAAAAAAACGAAAAACGTCGTAAAAATACTAACATACTGTGCAGGTTGCTGAAAATGGCAATCAAAGAAACGACATCCAACACCTTACCACGCTCTTTCACCAAAAAACTGTTAAATATGCAATCATAATGACATATAAGAAAGTCTTTTAAGGATTACACTCCGCAAGCTATTTTTTCTTTCATCAACAAAAATTTATCCTTTTCTATAATTTTACTCATATATTCAATTAGATAGAACCCATCAATATAAATAGGCTTGAAATGAGAGAATGTCACTATCGAAAATCTCCTTTAAGTTACAAAACGATTAATTATCGTGATAGATCAATTTATGATTAATTGATGAACTTATAGCTAACGGTTTCCATAAAATTATTTTTTTGAATATATTCCTAGTTCATTCTCTCTAACATTCTGATTCACCTATATTAAAATTCTCCTTATCAATAGCCTATTTCTCTTATGTTGAAATTTTACTATGAAAAACAAACAAAAAAGTATTTTTAATTGAATTCCTTGCTAATCTCTACTGTGGAGCTATCTCCTTTTTACAGCATATAAATGCACTTAAAAGAGTATCTTTAATGTCAATAGATATCCTTTATTATTGTTTGCGTAAGCAAGTTATTTAAAACAAAATAGACTGTAATCTCTAAGCAGCTAGAAAACTCTTTTCCACCTTCTTAATCAAATCATAGCTCGGGTGCTTTATCCTTGCTATTCCTAGTGCCATAATCATTGCACGTTCAAGATAAAGCCTTTTGAATATTATTATCAGAATCTAAATGATCTCTTTCCATAAAACTTTTATGATAAACTTGTAAAGACTCAATAGCATTCAACAAAGCAAGAATACCATTATGAAGCAAACTATAATGCGCATCGTCGCACTTAGCAATTATGCTTGTTTTCCAAGGCGCTATACCGTATTTAAAACCAATACTCTGAAGAAGATCAATACTTTCTATTGCTCATTCCACAGTATAATTAAGCTCTAACTCTAAGCGACTTGCGTTAATCTTTTCTTCAAAAATTTTCAGCCCATTTCTATTAAAATACAGTTATAGATCCGGTTAAACTTTGAGAATTTATGAGATCAATGGCTCTACAAACAGCAGCAAGAATGCCCATAGTGATCGAAAACCCAACATCAAATTGCAGAGAATCTATTGCAATTTCATTATTGTAAAGAATTTGTACCTCGCAATCTGGCAATTGATAGACTGCTAAAAAATTCTCTTTTCTCTCGATTCCATAAACCAACCAACCTAAACTTTTGAAACGTTTTCTCGTGCTCTTCATGATTAAGAAAATCTCTTCTTCGTTAAGAAACATTGTTTTAGCATCAGGAGTTAAAGTGAAAGGGATTTTTGAAAACCTAATCGATAACTTCATGCAAGAGTAAGGGCATGATCCATAAAATCTTTTGTACTCTCTTCAGAAAAACCTAAATATTTCTCTGTTTTAAAATCCACTTTATAAAACTTGAGCGTTTTAATATCCCCAATGAGAATAAGGGCGACAAGGTGGCATTTCTAAAAATCACCTTCACTATTTGGCAATAAAATTATATAATCAGAGGTAATTTATTGTACATTTTTCTGATGAACCCAATCAAGAATATCTGCACAAACCTGTTTCTTTTTTTTACTTCATAGCAATACCAGAGATTGTATATATATCTTCCGCCCTTGTTAGAAAAATATCGCGATGAGCAGTAGAGAAGCTAAGCGTTGAAAGTGAAGCTTTGAATGTGATAATTAACTCTTTTCCTTATCTTACAAGGCATTGATTTATAATGATAATTCACTGTTTTGTATGTTGAGTGAGAAGCTCGAATAACGTAGGATTCTCTCATTTCAAATCTCTTTATGTTGCATCAATCAAAATCACTCATTTGCACATAACAAGTGGGATGAATGTGTGGATAAAATTTATATAAGAAAGGACTAAAAATTGCTCTTATGAACCGTCTTAATGCAAGGATTGTCGCAACATTGGGAGCTGGCAAATATAATGATGGTGCTGGCTTGCTTCTCCATAAGCGTAAAGATGGAGGTGCTCAATGGATTTTACGGTATACCATTCACGGACGTCGTCGCGAAATGGGATTGGGTGCCTTAAGACATGTCTCTTTAAAAAAAGCTCGTAAATTAGCAAATCAATGGTGCTCTGTTTTGCATGAGGGTCGTGACCCCATTAAAGAACGTGAAAAACAAAAGCGTGAAGCAATGCGTAATCTCCATTATTTAAAAGATATTGCTTTAGAGACTTTTGAAAGTCGTAAAGCTAAATTAAAAGATGATGGAAAGGCTGGGGATTGGTTTTTACCATTACGCCTTCATATTCTCCCTAAATTAGGTTGTCTGCCGGTTTCAGAAATTACCCAAATAGAGATACGCCATACTCTTTCCTCTATTTGGCATACAAAAGCTTCAACAACAGAAAAAGCACTGAACCGTCTTAATCTTTGTCTCAAGCATGCAGCTGCATTAGGTTTGGATGTTTATTTACAAGCAGTGATAAAAGCACGTGTTTTCCTCTTAGAAAAACAACGCCATAAAACACAAAACTTTCCAACCATGAATTGAAAAGATGTTCCTGCCTTTTATCAACAAAGATCCCTCCACAATCCCTATAAACTAAATTTTTTTTATTATAACTATTTGTTTTTACATAATCTTTCAAAAAAATTATGGAAGAAACTTTAAACTGCAAGCTAATTATTTTTTTAACTCGTATATTATTACCCCTCCCTGAAATGCAAAACTTCGTAATATTACTATACTTATAAAATCATTCTACAAAATCAGATAAATTATAATTTTTATAGCTTTTTCCATGTAAATCATATAATATTTTGTTGATATAAACATCAATCGTTATAAATACTGATTTGTTGATACCTAATGATATTGTTTTATATTTCCTGAAATGATAGAAATATTTTTATTGATGTCATTTTGCAATATTTGCATCAATCATTTTTTTCTTTTAGAAAGAAATTCTTTGAAACTTAAATAAATAACTTTTTTGATAAAAGTTATCTTATAGAACTTAAAATTTTGATTTGTCGTAAAAACGATTAAAAACTAACCGTAACATGTATAGTGAAATTTGGGATAGCAAACAACGCAAAGTACTCTTTGACTAAATAGATGACAACGCTATCCCCTTATAGAAGAAACGTTGATCACAAAAACTTCATCGAATGAATAATATTACATGAGCCTTGATAAACTAAGGCGTTTATTTTATTAAATAATATTTTATTCTACCGCAAATAATAGCGCAGCAACAGCGCGATCTTCAGCCAATAAAACATTAAATGTACGTACCGCTGCTCCTGTACTCATTGTATCTGATGAAATACGTTTTTCCCATAAGAGACCCCGTAAATCTTCAGGTAATCGTAACAGTTCAATCCCAGTACCTATTAATAAAATTTCGATCTCAGATGCTTCTTCTAAAACACGAGATATATCCCCTTGAGTAGGAATAGGCCCTACCATATCGATGCCATAAATACCTGATGGGACGCAAATAATAGAACCTCTATGCGACATATCAGCAAAACGAAACCCACCATTTCCATAAGCATCAATCGGTGCACGATTTGGAAAATGCGCCTCACGAATTTGAATTGCATCGGACATGAATAAGCACCCTTTATATTTTTGAAAATCCAATTGTCTTTTCTTTCTCAACATAAAAGCTAACAGAACGTGGATACAAATATTAATATATTAACCATAGCCTACAAAAGTAGCAAGGTAGAAATTTCCCTCATCTACTCATACACAAATACATAAAAATTTAACAACAAGCCGTGATTAAATGCTATACTTATTTAAATAGATCTACCTTTAAAAAATTTTCTCAGCTTATTTATTATTTACTTTTAAAAAAAACCTCTATAGAAAAACAATATTGTTTATAAAGACAGGAAAACCTTCTGTAATATTCCATAAACAAAGCACTTAATAATCTAAACGAAATAAAGCTACCATCTTCCGTATCCGCTATAAAAACCACCCCTCCAATGAAACTATCTCTACATTTCTACACTTTATTATACAAGTATTTTTTTAAATGTATAAACTGTACTCACGCCTTAAGATGCACTTTCCCCGTTTTCCTTTGATATAGCTTTTTTCTCTTCAGATACACTCACATTTTCTTTCTCTGCCGTTTTAGATTTAAACTTTTGTGGAGTTTTTGTTTTAGCATTAATCTTTGTTTTTTTTTCCGCAATCGGTTCACCTTTAACGCGAACATCAGACAATGTTGAGCGAATAATACGAATATTCATACTTTCACCAATCTCAACCTCCAATTCATCACTATCATTATGAACCTTCTTAACCTTGCCAATAATGCCACCACCCGTTATAACTGTATCACCACGACGAACTGCATTAAGCATTTCTTGCCGTTTTTTCATTTGTGCACGCTGGGGACGAATGGTAAAAAAATACACAATTGCAAAAATTAAAATGAGCGGGACAACGCTAGCAAATGGAAATCCACCGGAAACATCGCCTGCAACTTGAGCATAAGCGTTCGTAATAAACATTTTTATCTCCTATAGTTAAATCTCAGATATTTCCCACTCTATCAAAATAAAATTCTGATTCAGAAAAACTTTCCTTAAAGAATTTATCATAAAAGCCGATGACTAGATGATATAATCTCAGCTTTATAAAACGCAATAAATCTTTAAGAGATAGAATACAACAAGAAAAATCTTAAAAAACAGATTTATTTCCCTCTATCTATATATCCTACAATATAAGCCTTCTCAATAACCCAATATATGATACAAAATAATTTTTCTAATAAAAAAAACTTTTAATTAGATAGGAAATTCATCGTTTTCGATGTTAAATAGTAGACCTAAACATAGTACAACTCTATCATGTTACTCCATCTAAATTAATCAAGACGATTTTCCTGCATGTCATATTTTCTCACACATCGTCCATGTAAAATAAGCCTGTAAATAAAACTGCTTAAGAAAAGCGTAAAATCTCTCTTCTCATGCCCCCTATCAAATGCAAAAGCGGTTGGAATATTGGAAAACTGACAAATAGTATAATACTGTCGCCCTATATCTTCATAAGCATAAAGATAATAATATCTAATGAACCCAATCAACTGCTTTCCTTAAAACAATGATTTTTCCTCTACAGTATTATTTGATTTAAGAAAATCAATTATTTTTGATGAAGTTTCTATAAACTATAAAATTGCTCAACCTTAAAAATCAGCGATAAATTAGTTTTCTAAATATTTAAAAGGATCAACGGGTAATGAATTCTTACGCATCTCAAAATAGACACGTGGAGTTTTTACATTTCCTGAAACACCAGACTTAGCAATCTCATCACCACGTCTTACCCTTTGTCCTTTGTTAACAAAAAGCTTACTATTACATCCATAAATAGTGATAATATCATTTTCATGTCGAATCATAACAACATTACCAAGCTCTTTTAATCCATCTCCCGCATAGATAACGACACCATTTTCTGCTGCCTTTACCGATGACCCTTCAGGTACAGCAATATCTATTCCTCGACTCATTATTGTTCCTTTTTTTTGACCAAACTGGCTTAATAAACGCCCTCGTACTGGCCAACGCATCTTAGAAATTCCCGTGGCTTGCGGAGTCACAATATGATCTGTATTTGCAACAGTACTTGATAAACTAGTTGCATGATTCGATCGCATCATTTGTTTAGAAGAATTTTCCTCAGAACTTGATCTGTTCATCGTTGCAGAAGGTGACGTTGTTACAGGAGCTTTATATATAGGAGAAGCTTTATTGCGTTTTATAGAGGAGGAAACTTGAGATTGGAATGAAGATTCTGCTTTTGACACTGCCCAATCACTATTATTGTGCGCATTTGAAGTTGCTAATGTACGCCTACTTGGAACCACAAGTACCTGGCCGATATGAATGGAATTGCTGTTTATACCATTTGCTAATTTTAACGCTTCAACGCTGACTCCTATTTGTCGCGCAATACTGAGCAGTGTATCTCCACTCTGGACAATATAAGAACTCCGCCGAAAAATGGGAGAGTTATCCATTTGTGAACGGGAAAGCGTTCCAAGATTACGTGGAGGTGCCCCCATAACCCGACCATCTAAAGAAGTTGTACTACCTTGTTGTGGAGAATTATCATCCATCCATGAATCACCACTTGGTTCTACAGGAGGCAGTTCAGTGCTTTGTATCATACTATCACCGTACGATGATAGTATTCGCGGATCTGTAGGCATAGTGCTGGATATATTTGATTGAGGCGATACCGAACGATGAGGGAAAACATCGGAAAAACGCTGTGTACCAGAACTACAACCAGCAACAATAGTTACCGCAGTTAAAAAAGTCATTTTCTGAAAATTATGCCAGAAAATATTATTCAATACTTTTAAACACATAGTTTTGCCCACTCATCAATACTCAACTTATCCCATTAAAGCTTTTTTAAATTACCGAAGAGTTAAAATGAGATGTTTTATTCATAAATATCCCCGCATAATATCAAAATGAATTTAATATAAACAAAAAAGATGAAATAATTTACGCTATTTCTTAAATCTTAAAATTTAGAGTATCTCTGCAATACCTTTAATAAAAGGTTGATAACGCACTTGAAAAAGCTCTAAACATTCAAATCGGCTACCAATTTTTGTATAGCGTGTCACCGTTTGTACTCCTTCATCTGGTCCTATAGCCTGAATGAGAATTCCATTTTCAGCTAAGAGTTCTAAAAATTCCGTGGGTTCATTAGAACGTGATGGCCAAATAAGAATGCGATCAAATGATTCAAAACCTGGCACACTATGACTTCCATCAACCTGCCGTATAACAATATTTTCAATTCCCAAATTTTGAAATTTTTGGCGTGCCAAATCAACAAGCGTTTTATAACGATCAATCGTTGTCACACGATCACTCAGACATGCCATCAGAGCAGTACAAAAACCAGATCCTGTACCGATTTCTAAGATACGATGCTTTTTTTTCAACGATAGTGCTGAAAGAATTAAGAGTTGTTCTTCCAAACGTTCCATATATTCACCACACTCAAGGGGAATAACTTTATTATCATAAGCACTATTGAACCACGGAGCAGAAACAAACTGTTGACGTGGAATTTTCTCTAATGCTGAAAAAAAGCGCACGTCATCAATACCTTTGCTACGCATCTTTAATACAAGAGCAGCCAACTCCTCACGAAATTGTAAAGTACCCTTTTGCCCCATAGTATCATTCAATCTCTAATGAAGATGTATTTTTATCATCCCTATAAACCACTTCTTTCAAAATGGCAAAACTCCGCATTTGCATATCATCACCTTCTGGCAATAAATGCATATTATCCTCCCTTTCCACAAAATTAAGCAGTAATACAATGCATACCTCCCATATAGGGTTGTAAAACATCTGGAACAATAATTGATCCATCAACCTGTTGATAATTTTCAAGAACTGCAATAAGACAACGGCCTACAGCTGTACCAGATCCATTAAGGCTATGAACAAAATGCAATTTTTTATCGCCTTCTTTACGATAGCGAGCATTCATACGACGACCTTGAAAATCTCCACAAACTGAACAGCTAGAAATTTCACGATAACACTCTTGACCAGGAAGCCAAACCTCGATGTCATAGGTTTTACGTGCCGCAAATCCCATATCTCCCGTAGAAAGAACCACTGTGCGAAAAGGTAAACACAGCCGTTTTAATATATCTTCTGCACATTCTGTCATACGCTCCAACTCAATTAAAGACTGCTCCTCACTGGTAATCGAAACCATTTCCACCTTCCAAAATTGGTGCTGACGCAACATACCGCGCGTATCACGACCAGCAGCTCCTGCCTCTGAACGAAAACAGGGAGACAAAGAAGAAAATCGCAGTGGCAAATCTGATATTTCAAGAATTTCATCGTTGACCAAATTGGTTAATGGCACTTCTGCTGTAGAAATAAGCCATCGACCATCTGTTGTCTGAAAAAGATCTTCAGCAAACTTCGGTAATTGTGCTGCTCCGTAAACAATCTCATCACGAACAAGAAAAGGTACAGAAACTTCTGTATAACCATGCTCATTCACATGCACATCAAGCATAAATTGTCCCAATGCTCGCTCTAAACGTGCCAATGCTCCTGAAAGCACTGTAAAACGTGTTCCAGACATACGACTAGCCCGCTCAAAATTCATCTGCTGGAGATTTTGACCAAGATCAAAATGCTCCTTTGGTGTAAAATTAAATGTTGGTGGTATACCAAAATGTCGAATGACAACATTATCGCTTTCATCTTTGCCTTCTGGAACATCATCCAATGGAATATTTGGAAGTGCTGAAAGAAGTTTTTCAAGACTATCCGTCAGCTGTTTTTCTTCTGCTGTTGCAGAAGAAAGAAAGACTTTAATCTCTTCAACTTCAGCTCTAAGGCGTTCAACCATTTGCTGATCAGAAATAGCTAAAGCTTGTCCTATTTCTTTTGAAACAGTGTTGCGACGTTCCTGCGCCAATTGCACCTTAGCAACATGTGATCGACGTGCAATATCAAGTTGTATTACCCTTTCTGCCTGGGGTTCAAGACCTCTATTTATGAGGGCTTTATCTAATTTCTCAGGATTTTCACGAATCCACTTAATATCAAGCATCAAAATTCCTCATTTTATTGTTTTTATTCTATATTATTTTTATTCATTATCTTATAGTAGAAGGTTATACATTTTTCTTAAGCGGATTTTCTTCTCTTTTCTATACCACAAATAATTAAAATTGAGATCTCGTAAAGTGCTATCGCTGGTAAAGCCACTGCAAACATTGTGAAAAGATCCGAAGGGGTTATTATTGCCGCAATAATAAAAGAGAGCAAAATAGCCCATTTTCGTTTAGATACCAAATCATGAGATGTTAAAAGTCCAATTTTCGTTAAAAAACTAACGATAAGAGGTAATTGAAAAATCAAACCAAAAATTAGGATAAACGATGTCATAAAGCTTAAATAATCAGAAATACGCACTATAAAATCTATTCTTAAATGAATATCTGGAAGAAATTGTTGAGAAAGGCTAAACCATAGTATTATTGGCGCCAATAGTGCATAAACAAATGCTCCCCCAATACAAAATAAAATAGGACCACCAATGAAAAATGGTAAAAAAGCCATACGCTCATTTTTATAAAGCCCTGGTGCAATAAAACGATAAAACTGAAAAGCCGTGTAGGGAAAAGATAAAATAATCCCCCCAAAAGCAGTAAGTTTCATCTTTGTTAAAAAAGTTTCCCATACTTGTGTTGATTGCAAACGAATATTCTCAAGATCATTCCCTGCTATTTTCATTGCCCACTGATACGGCCATAATAAAAAATTTAAGATATAATCTTTAACAAAAAAACACATCATAAAAGCGAGCAAAAATGCAACCAAAGCAGCAAGAATTCGCTGACGAAGTTCAATTAAATGTTCTAAAAGTGGCGCCATGTTGATTTCAACTTCATCTTTCTCAGCATTCATGATATATCTTCTTTATCTATTTCTGATTTATGGCGTATTATCTTAACATCAAAACTATCATGGATATCTTCTACGGCATCCTGTATGGTATCAAAAGTCTCTGTCAACTGCTTGCTTGGATTAAGATCGTTAATATCCGAATATGTTTTTTGTAAATTATCGAGTTCGATTTGGCTTATTACATCATCAAACTGGCGACGAAGTTCATTTGCTGTTGAACGCATATAAGTTCTTACCTTTGCTATTGCTTTGAGTATCTTAGGCAAATCTTTAGGTCCAATGACAATGATAAGAACAAGTAAAATTACGAGAAACTCTGGTCCATCAATCCCAAACATCGCTTATACTCGACTTCCTCATAAAAATAATGCATATTGATAATTATGTTTTTGTTATTTGACACGCTGTTTTTTAGCAACAGATGCCTTGCCTCCTTTAGTGTCAGAAGACACCTTTCTACCTGTTGCTGGATGTTTTACCGATAACGGCTGAGATGATTGAAATTTTTTATCAATTATTTGAGAAATATCAGCTATTTCAACTTTATTCTCAATGCTTCCCTCTTCTTCCTTCATATTCTTTTTGAAAGCTTTAATTCCCTTAGCAACATCGCCCATTAATTCAGAAATCTTACCGCGCCCGAAAAGCACAAAAATAAGCAATAAAATTACAATTAAATGTGCTGGTGAAAAAATATTACCCATTACTCTCTCTAATTCTATGCTTTCAATTCGATTTCACTTATTCATGCTTCCTCTGAAGAATATATCAAATATCGTATCTTACTTATAATATTTTTTTCTCAACTTAAAAGCAATCACACACTTTATTAGTGTAAAAGAATCTTTTATCCTCTCATCACTGTTTAGCTGTTATTATACAAACCATTCAAAAATGATAAACCGTTTCATACAAAATGCAAAAGGCTTAAAAGCTTTTCTAAAATAATTTCATCTGATCTCTTAAAACTGCTCCTCGTCCCTGCAAATGCTGTCCATAATATTCCGTTTTTTTATTTTAAAACAATTTGATATGTACAATTACAAACATTTCTTCAAAATTATCGTTAGTAATGAAAAATTATAACATGATGTCAAAAAACTTCACGTATTCAATCTAAAAAATTTTCTTTATACATCATAAATCTCTTTAAAAACGACCATCTCTACGGATGGCATTTACTCTTCACATTGGTAGGAACTCTATCAGCGTTTCATAAATAATACGAGCCATCATCGCATTCGATCAAAAAGTTAGTGCGTAAATAAAAACGAATAGAAAAAAGAGGTAAAAATGCACTTTATGAACCAGTCCTCTGAGCAGAGCTGTATGCCCTAGCTATTACACATCTCCAAATCCTGTGCACGCGTCCTTAGAATATCATGTGCTTAACATATCTCAATATCGAAAACAAAATGCCCATGAATATCAAATCACATTCAATCAAAAGCATGTCATCGAAGCATAATCCATGCAACAAGAATCCTTTATTCTAGTCTTTATTTACAAAAATACCCCAATATTGAGCTGCTAAATAATATATGTTAGAGATAGAGAAAGCTGCTTCCGGCAATTAAAAATCACTCATTCTATTGAGATAACTTGCAATGTAAAGCTTGCGCTCCAGTTAATGGGATTCATTCACTTAAAGACTCTTACAAATCTGTCAATAGTGGGATGGTGCTGGTGACTTACTTCTTTATTAAGCGTAAAGATGAGGGGGCTTTATAAGCTTTATATTATTCAAGAGGGCTTTACTCCTTATATCCTTCACAGACGCTGTCGTAAAATGGAGGTGGCGAGCTTTAAGATATATCTCGTTAAAAATGAAGCTTTCATAAAAGATATATTTTGCATGTTGGATTTTTCTTCTAACTTTTTATTGCTTAAATGGTAAATTTTATGGGAAATGTTTGAGAGTATAATTAAAGGATTCAACATTTTCTGAGAAGCAGTAGCACTTTTATAATGGGATGAGCATTGCAGGTATATCTATTTTTATTGAAATTTTTTTTTACAGTTAATTTTATGTTTTTAAGAATTTATGTAGATTTTTGCAACGTAACTTGGCAAAGGGTTGCTTGCTCGCTATAGTCAAAGAGTCAAAGAATGTTATAAATAAAATAAAGGTGACTAAATGGCTTTAGAGCGTACTTTTTCAATGATTAAACCAGATGCAACGCGTCGTAATTTGACTGGTGCAATTACGAAAATGTTGGAAGACGCTGGGTTGCGTATTATTGCATCTAAACGTGTGTGGATGAGTAAACGTGAGGCTGAAAATTTTTATGCTGTTCATAAAGAACGCCCTTTTTTTAATGAATTGGTTGAATTTATGTCTTCTGCTCCAACAGTTGTCCAGGTTCTAGAAGGCGAAAATGCAATAGCCAAAAACCGTGAGGTAATGGGGGCTACAAACCCTAGTAATGCAGAAGAAGGAACAATTCGTAAGGTTCATGCTTTGTCAATCGGCGAAAATTCCGTCCATGGATCCGATAGTAGTGAAACAGCAAAAACAGAAATCGCTTTTTGGTTTTCTGAAATAGAAATTGTTGGTTAATAAAAGCATAAATAAAAAGCAAAAACCTGAAACGTTATATTTCGGGTTTTTTGTTTACGAGATTATAAATTTTTCTGAACGAATATGTAGATTCAGCATTTTTTTCAGCTTTTAATGCTGTGATTGCTTTTGCGAAAAAGCAGATCAGCTCTCTTCTTAAAGAACTTTTATCTATATGCTAGCTTCATTTATGGGATGCAAAAGAAGTATTTTAATTGTTTCATCGTAAATAGATTTTAAATAAGGAAATTTTACGAGATCTCTTTTTTCGCTTAAGTTGAGATAGATTATCGTTATAAATCTACATACTATTTCATGAGATCACGTGTTTTAAACCTGCACGAAAATAATCCCATCCTGTCCACAATGTAAGGATAGCAGCAATCCACAGCATAGTAATGCCAAATTCCACCGTATAAGGGAGAATTCTATTACCGGCCGGCCCTGCTAAAAGAAATACAATAGCGATCATCTGTACAAAAGTTTTCCACTTTGCAAGACGAGAGACAGGAACACTCACTTTTAATTCAGCTAAATATTCACGTAATCCTGATACAAGAATTTCTCGGCAAAGAATGATAATGGCTGCCCATAGAGTCCATCCAGCGATGGTAGTATCTGCAGCAAGCAAGAGCAAGCAAGCAGAGACGAGAAGTTTATCGGCAATTGGATCTAACATGCGACCAATATTGGATGTTTGTTCCCAAATACGTGCGAGGTAACCATCAAAAAAGTCAGTAATGGATGCACCGACAAAAATGGAAACTGCAATCCAGCGTGCGATATCACTCGATTGTAGACGTCCTTCTACAAAAAAGCACGCAACAACCATTGGTACTGCAACAATTCGTGCATAAGTTAAAAGATTTGGAAAAGAAAAAGTATGATTTTTCATAGAGCCATTTTCAATTCTGGTGAACGAGAATATATTTCCTGAACGTAACAAGGCTACGGTTATGAAACAAGCCTATTTTTCATGAAAATGATTATGAATTTTTTGTGCAATTGTCATAGAGATTCCCGTAACTTTTTTCAAATCTTCCAGCGAGGCACCAGCAATAGTCTTGGCACTTCCAAAATGATGAAGCAACGCACGTTTTCTTGTTGGCCCGATATTTTCGATTTCATCAAGTGGATTTTTGAATGTTGTTTTTTTTCGTTTTATTCTATGCGTTCCAATTGCAAAACGGTGTGCTTCATCACGTAGACGTTGCAAAAAATAAAGGATAGGATCACGGGGGGGAAGTGTAAAGGGGAGGATGCCTTTTATAAAAAATCGTTCACGTCCCGCATTCCGATCAGCACCTTTGGCGATTCCAACAACTGTGAAGAGATTATTTAATTGTAATTCAGCAAGTATTGCATGAACACTATTGATTTGTCCTTCACCACCATCTATTAATATAAGATCAGGCCAAATGGGAAAAAGGTCATTATCTTGTATGTCATGATTTTTATTTGGCAAATTATGTTCTTTGATAAGACGTGAAAATCTTCGTTTAATAACTTCTTTCATCATGCCAAAATCATCGCCAGGCGTAATATCTGTTGAGCAAATGTTAAATTTGCGATATTGATTTTTAACAAACCCCATTTGGCCAGCAACAATCATTGCACCTACAGCATCGGTTCCCATAATATGAGAATTATCATAGACTTCTATACGGCGTGGTGGAAAGGGCAGTTGAAATGTTTCAGCAAGACCTTGAAGCAATTTTGTATGGGTGACTGTTTCAGCAAGCTTATGTTCAAGTGCTTCATGAGCGTTGAGGTAGGCATGATTAATAAGCGTTTTCCGTTCACCCTTCTTGGGGAAAGAGAGAGATATTTTGCGATTTGCTTTGAGACTCAATGCTTCTGTAAGAAGTGCCTTTTCTTGAATTTCTTCAGATACAAGGATGCTTTTTGGAAGCGGTTTATCATCGTAAAATTGAGCAAGAAAACTCGCTAAAATTTCCGTAGAGGAAAAAGAAGAATCTGCTTTAGGAAAATAGGCACAGTTTCCCCAATTTTGCCCCATGCGAAAAAAGAATACTTGAATACAGGTCATTCCTTCTTTTTGTGCAATTGCAAAGACATCCGCTTCTTTTATCGTTTGAGGATTAATACCTTGATGGCCCTGTATGTGAGCAAGGGCTGATAAGCGGTCACGATAGAAAGCTGCTTGTTCAAAATCAAGATTTTCTGCGGCTTTATGCATAGCTTGAACCATATCATTTTTAACGGATTTATTTTTTCCCGAAAGACATGCTTTTGCTTCTCTTACCAGTTTTTTATAATCACTGTCATTAATTTCATGGGTGCAAGGTGCAGAACATCGCTTAATTTGATAAAGCAAACAAGGACGCGTACGGTTTTCAAAAACTGCATCGGTACAGGTTCGTAATAAAAAAGCGCGCTGTAAAACATGAACTGTTTGTGTCACCGCGCCAACAGAGGCAAAAGGACCAAAATAATGGGCTTTTCGTGTTCGAGCACCACGATGTTTGTAAAGTGCAGGTACTCTATGATCATTGGTAATCATAATGTAAGGGAAGCTTTTATCATCGCGGAGTAATACGTTAAAATATGGATGCAATCTCTTGATAAGATTAGCTTCTAAAAGGAGTGCTTCTGTTTCTGTGTGGGTAACGATAAATTCCATATGATATGTTGCACGAATCATGCGGGTAATACGATTATTGTGCCCTTGTTCACGTGTATAGTTCGAAACGCGTTTTTTGAGATTACGGGCTTTGCCAACATAGAGAATATCGCCATTTTTACCAATCATCCGGTAAACCCCTGGTTTATGTGGAAGGTGTTTCACAAACTCTTGTATGAATTTGACACCTTGGAATTGATTTTTCTCATTGCTTTGATTGGCATTGTTCCATGAAAGATTAAAGAGAAAAGAAAGCTTTTCTTGTTCAATTGGTAGATAATTTGTATTATTTTTCAGGATCATTCCATTTATCAAGAAATGTTTTTTGTTTGCTTTAATTAGATGTTCTTTTTACTGAATAATGATTATTTATATCTTTAGTATTTTTTGTCCATAAATAACATATTATAGCATAAAATATGATTTTAGAGTACCTACCTTTCATAAAAAATATGAGAGTTGTTATTTAAGACAGCTTTATGAACGCACCCCATTGATTTATTAAAAATAATTGGAAGAGGAAACCCATAATGATAAGAGAATAGACTTTTTAAGAGAAAAAACAATAGTGAAATTAGATAATACATTGTTTTTAAAGATAATTTATCATTATTTAAATTGAATTAAACTCCTGAGTAACGTAAGATTATCTCATTTCAAATCTATTTTATATTAAACCAATCAAAACCATGTCTATTGCATATTACAAGCAGAGAGAGCCATGGGGAGTGAAATTATATACAAGGAAGGACTAAAACTCTTCTTATGAATCATCTCAAATGCAAGAATTTTGGCAACACAAAAGCTAGCAAATATAACACCAGAACGCTATTGCTTTACCCATTCTTTTATACGCTCCATTTTAAGAAGAAACTGATGAATATAACAATGTTTTTATCAGGCATTTTAAATTCTTTAATCTTTAAACAAAAAAAATTATTAATGAATTGAAAGCTATAAAATTTTCAACAAACTTCACTTATATATTCTCATTAACTGATGTCTTTTATCGCCTTTTCAGAAGAAGCAGCGTTCATAGAAACTTCTCTTACGATATATGACAAATATCTCTATTAAAATGTTTGCCTTCTTCCTGTTCATCTTTTATATTAAGATTTAAAATCTCAATATCTCATCATATAAAAACGGCCCAGTGAATAAATATTTCCATGATATTAATATTTTTTTGATGAGAATATTATTTGATTTCTACAAGAGGAATTTTTATGGGTATCAACTTTGAAGATTCTACGCTAATAATCTAATACAATTATATATATCATAGAAGTTTACCCCATGAATTATCGGCATATTTATCATGCTGGCAATTTTGCTGATGTTTTTAAACACATTATTGTCACCCGCATTGTAGAATATCTCAAACGCAAAGAAAAAGCTTTTCGCGTTATAGATACACATGCAGGAATCGGCATTTATGACCTCTCTTCTCTAGAAGCACATAAAACGGGAGAGTGGCATGAAGGTGTACAACGAATTTTTTCAAATCCCATCCCTGAAGATTTAAAAGAACTTCTTTGTCCATGGTGTAATATTATTGATGCCCTCAATCAAGGGGAAAAGGAAATGATATTTTATCCTGGATCTCCTATTCTTATTCGCCAATTATTACGGAAACAAGACCGCTTCACTGCAATAGAATTGCACAATGAAGATTATCGTATTTTAGCAAAAAATTTTGTTGGCGATTATCAAACAAAGGTTCTGCATTTGGATGGTTGGCTTTCCTTAAGTGCTCATTTACCACCAAAAGAGAAACGTGGATTTATCTTTGTTGACCCTCCCTTTGAAAAAACTGGAGAATTTTCACGCCTCATTGAGGGATTAAGGAAGGCCTATCGCCGTTTTTCTGGAGGGATCTACGCTTTATGGTATCCTGTTAAATATGACAACGAAATTGAAAGTTTTCTTCATGCGCTTTATCAAACAGGAATTCCTAAAATTCTACAGCTTGAAATGCGTATCCGAAAAAATTCAAGTCTACCTACAATGAATGGCAGTGGGATGATTATTATCAACCCACCCTATCTTTTGGAAGAAGAAGTGAAAAAACTCAGTCCCTTTCTTATCAGCCGTCTTGGACAAGATGAAAATGCCCAAATAACGCATAAGTGGCTTCAAAAAGAACATCTATTAAGTTAGATTTTGTTCTTATATTTTCCCTAAAGATACCTTTTGTAAGATATTAAAGGAGGTGGGATTCTATAAATTTTTTAAGATAATATCAATATATAATAATGATAAGCTTATAACTATTACGTCAATCATAAAAACATTAAAGCTATTAAGTAGCATCATTTTCACGCCTCATAAAAGAGGCAAGTCAGCACCGTCATATTTTCAATGTTGTGACAGTTTTTGTCACTTGAGATGATTCATAAGAAGCATTTTTGTAGTATTTTTACACCCACACCAACCCCGCTTTTGACATACAAGTAAGTGATTTTAATCGCTTCAATATAAAAGAGTTTTGGAATGAGAGAATCCTACAATATTCGAGCCTCTCATTCAACATGAAAAACGATGAATTTTAATTATAAATCAATATATTGTATTTTATAGAAGATAAACTTAAACACTACATGTTTAGGTTTTCCCCCTTACATACTGAAACCAATCAAAAAAGAGCCCTATCATTAGAAACTATAGCGTACACCTAAAATACCCTGAAAAGACTGTTTTATTTTACGCCCTTTAACATAATGAGCCTCACCATATAACTTTAACTTCTCACTCACAAAACTGCTCAAACCTATTCCTAATTTACCCGCATTGCCTGATAAGTCTGTGGTAAATGGATGTCGTTGATTAATCAACGACATCCATTTACCACAGACTTATCAGGCAATGCGGGTAAATTAGGAATAGGTTTGAGCAGTTTTGTGAGTGAGAAGTTA
>NZ_JH725065.1:96546-252636 GCF_000278215.1 Bartonella rattimassiliensis 15908 | reverse complement strand
TCTCACTCACTTGTGGAGAAGATTGATCCTGAGTGCTTGGACGCAACATCGTCTGATCAGCTGAAGATTGAGAAGACACTGCAGAAACAGTTTGTTGTTTTACATTAGGAAGATAAGGAGAAGCTAATGAACCTGATACTTCAATAACTTGTTGTGCTTGAGTTGAAGATACCGACACACTAGAAACATTCTGTCCCTCTCTTAAATGACGTGGAGGCCGCAATTTAGCTGGTGGTTTGTTAGATCCACCGGAATTATTGCTTTTTCTTCTAGAAGAAGCGCCTTTCTGCGATGATGTACTACTACCAGCAGATAATGCAACAGGAACCTTCGTTTTCTTGCTTACACACTGTACCTCATTATTAGAACGCTCCTTGTCTTTAGATACTCTGCCTAAATACCAAGTTGCTGAATTACCACTAGAGTTAGCACATCTCTCTCTCTTCAGCAATTGATACTGATAGGTTCCACCATCAACAGTTGTAATTTCTTTACCAAAAAAATCTTCCAGAGTAAAATTAGCTCCTCCATTTTGGCTTCTATCGGTAGCTAACGGAATCTCAGTAACAAAACTATTTTCTTGTGAGAGAAAACCTGTAATTTCATGACCAGAATCTGCAATGCTTATTTTGTGGTTACCTGCACCCTCACCAATCGTCAAGTAATCACTTGCATCCCACGTAGCACTAATATTGAATCGAAAATGTAAATCCCCTGAAAGTTTCTCAACATGAAGTGAAATATGTCGTGGATCATACGGAATAGAAGTAAAAATGACAGTTCCTCCGTTCCCTCCTAAATCTTCAATTTCAATCTGAGGTTTCTCTCCTATCTTTCGTTCACCAATCTCAAATATCGTTTCATCAGCTCTTCCTTTTATAGGAATATTTTTCTTGGTAATGTGATTTGTTTTATCACCAGCGAATAAATAAAGTTCTCCACCACTATTGACCCTTACCTCTCCAACAACTGCTTGTACACCAATATGTAGCCACGATTTAGCAGAATCCATAATAGTTAAAGTATCAACAAACCCTCTAGGATATACAACTTGAACAGCTTTCCCCTTCAAATTAGTATTATAAGCTCCTCCATGCGCTAAAACATGCTGTCTCCCATCCCCAGATACTTCTGTATCCATTGATTTTCCCCCCTCTTGTCTTTGCGCCGCGTAAAGATTTTGTTCTCCGTTATTTCCTACTTTTGTCTTCCAAACCCATGCCCCATCATACACATTCTGCTGTCCCACTGCTCCCCCCTCCCCAGAAACTGTGGTATTATATGCAGTACTTTTTCTCTCCACGCTTGTAAGATCAAGATTTGCCTCTTCATGAACAAACTGCTTACCTCCAAGGATTTTAGCATTTATTGCATTTCCTCCACGTGTAACTATTTGCATCCCCCCTTTTTTAATAGTGGAACCTATAGAAGTTGCTCCATTTTCAACGATCTCAACACCACCATCTTCAATCTTAACGTTATTGCTGACAATACGAGAAATCAGTGCTGAACCTTTTGGTACCTCTACTCCATTCCCCAAATGTTCCACTCTTTTTAGCCCTTTACTCTCAACTGCACTTGCAACTTGCACAAGACAACTACTGATCATCAATACTGAAAAACTTAACTTGTACTTATACCGCATAATCTACACTCCACTTTCAATTATTTAGAAAAATATCCCGCGGCTACGTAGGTAACAGGCCTTAGATTGTATCGTAATGTGTTTTATTTATGTCTATATACAATTTAATAGTGTTATTTTTTAAATTAAACAACTATAAGTTGTAAATTTATAAATCACTAAAAAACTAAATAAAATTCAAATTGTTTATTTTTTTCAAGAAACAATTTGCAATATTTAAAGTTATAGATAAAAAAAACACTCGCACCTCTAAAAAAGAGTATAAAGACATCCTCATTGTTTAGAAAGTCTCTACACTCTCAAAAAGATAAAGCCGAGCGTTGTTTGCTTAAGTTTGCAAAACAATTACATTTGTAAAGTTAATCAATCGTGTACGCGTATATTTAGAAACTATAGCGTAATCCTAAAGTACCTTGAAGAGCATTCTTAAGCTTATGTCCTTTTAAATAATGTGCTTCCGCATAAAGTGTTAATTTATCATTGACTGAACTGTTTAAACCAATTCCCAATTTACCCACATTACCTGATAAGTCTGTGATAAATTTATGCTGATTATTAATTATCGTATAATTATTATTTATATTCTCACGCAACCAAGCTGCCATAATGTAAGCTGTTAATGAAGTTTCTGAGTTCACAAAAAATTCATGTCCTGCAATCAATCCAACTTCACTATGGAATGAAATCAATGGGCTTAGGTCACCTATCATTTTATTGGAGAGTTTTATTTTTTTACCTTCAACCTGCAAACCTGTTAGCTTTATATAAGGCTGCATCCAAGTATTCTGTGCCGGTTCAAAATAACAACCAATCTCAAATGACCCACCTATCGCCCACTGATTATAATGACTTTGAATAGCTAATCCATTCGTTGAGATGGCTTTCAAATTATCTCGGTAATAATTATATTTCAAAACACCATCCATATACCATCCACGATGATCGAAATAAGTTGTATAAGTTCCAATGCTATAAGAGTTCAGATCGCTATCACCACCTCGTGCATGAGAAATACGTGCTTGATCATAGCTACCGAAACCACCAACATACAGCTCACCATGCTTTAACTCCCTCAAATGATCAGCACCAAAAACTAAACCTGTTTGCCCAAGTTTAAAATGTATATGGCCTGTCGCAACGCGTTCTCTGCTCTTAATGGCATAAGTCCATAGTTCAATATCTTTCTTATTTCTGTCCCAAATTTTTCTACCATTCCGTACAATTTGCAACTCATTGTTAAAAATAATTCCAGGAACTACGGACAGTGTTAACACTGCATCAGTCGAGGGAGTGGTTGATGTTCCACCAGGAACGAATGGATTTGTAAGATCTGAAAAAGAAGTTTCCGGTCCATTGAGGCGGTCTGCAGATAAAAACCAAACTTTTCCATTTTCATACTTTCTTTCTTTCAGGCCATACATATAGGTTCCCCCATCAATGGCGTTAATGTTTTCACCTTTAAGATTTGTCAGCATAAAATGCGCCCCACCACTTTGATCCGTAATTAAATCACGTTTATTTGAAAAAGGATCAGTGATTTCAACTCCAGAATCAGCAACACTTATCGTATGCTTCCCAGTACCTTTCTCAATCAAGAGATAATCGCCACGGTTATGAGCAATTGTGGTATTGAATGCAAAATGTAAATTTCCTGAAAGATTATTTACATGAATCTGAGAATAATATGGATCAGAACCCGTAAACGCAAAAATAACACTCCCCTCACCGCTTAATCTTTGTATCAAAGAGCTTTTTCCATCAAACTCATCAGTGATAGTGTACAGTTTTGTATCTTTTCCATTTAAAATAACATCTTCTACCGTGGTACGATGTTGATCATTGCCAGCATAAAGATGAAGCTTTCCAGAATGATTTATTTGTGTCTTTCCTTCTAATATAGCTCCAGCACGCACCCACGATTTTGTTTCATCATGCATTGTTAGATTTTTTACAGATCCATCACTATCTATTTCTTGAATAGCGCTCTCATTTAAAGTGACACCAATAGCCTGACCACCTTTTAAGATACGTTGTTTTCCACCACCAAAAACTTCTGTTTCAAATGCAAAACCACCATTTTTTACATTTTGAGATTTTTTTCCAACCTCTTGTACGCCCCCTCGCATAACCTTGGTATTCCAAACTTTCCCTCCATCATATACCTTTTGTTGGCCGAATGTTTCATCTTGACCATAAATGACAGTATGAGAAGCAATACTCCCTTTAATCTCTCCTCCCACATCCCCCTCGCCGAAAACAAGCTGCTCACCACCATAAATTTTAGTCCCCTCTACTTTCCCTCCATTTCCAACACTTTGTTGTCCGCCTTCTTTAACAATAGTACCTTTCGAAAAGCCTTGTTTTCCCTTTAGAGCCTGAACATTTTCAATTCCACCATGTTCAATTTTACTATCCTCACTGAGACCTCCTGCATATACATAAAGCTCTGCACCATTCCTTACGGTGTTATTAATGGATTGCCCTGGATTATCACTTTCACCATCATTTGAAATGTAAGCTTTACCTTCATTATCAAGGACATAATTTTCTAGCAATGCCCCATCTTTAATAGAGATAAGTTCAGGTTTTTTAAGAAATGCAGTATTTTCTTGTACATTACATCCAACATTTTCATAACTACTTCCATCAAGTTCTTGTTGTCTCGCTAACCCTCTCACATCTTTAACAATAGTAAAATCGCTCGGATTTTTTAAAAAATCTAATTTATTGCGCTTCTTTACAGTGAAATCATTCGATGCTCTAAGTATGCAGCTTCCTGGCTCATTTTCATAACTTGAAGATTGACAAAAAAGTTGTTTTCTCCCCTCATTTGCCGCAGCAGTATACACAAAACAGTTACTTAATATGAATATCCAAAAATTCCGTTTCCATTTATATTGTATAGTCATATACGCCCCCCTTCACGTTTGCATAGACACCAAATGTAATTAGCTCTACAAAATACATTTTCAATCTTAGATTGTAATAATTCTTCTGAGTAGCTCCATTACTTCACTAAAAACTATTCTTTACAATCTCTTAGATGCGTTTCTGATCGAGAATATAAGGGAATTCCTATATTTCTTTAAAGTTTTTTATCAAAGAAAAAAGTAACATATAATAAACTATAATATAAAATAGAGTATATAATCTGTCATGAAAAGCGAAGCTGCATGCTCTGAAAATTGCACTTTAAATTAAAGATTTTAAAAAACAATCATACCTTAAAAATAAAGGATAACCTTATATTTAGAAACTATAGCGTACACCTAAAATACCCTGAAAAGACTGTTTTATTTTACGCCCTTTAACATAATGAGCCTCACCATATAACTTTAACTTCTCACTCACAAAACTGCTCAAACCTATTCCTAATTTACCCGCATTGCCTGATAAGTCTGTGGTAAATGGATGTCGTTGATTAATCAACGTCTGATTGTCATCTTTATTCTCACGTAACCATGCTGCTGTTATATATGCAAGTGATGAAGAAACCTCGCGAGGAGAGCCAAATTCATACCCTAAAGATAAGCCAACCTCACTGCGTAATGAAGTAAAGGGACGCATGTCACCTGTCATATCATTCGATAACTTGATTTCTTTACCCTCAACTTTCAGCCATGTAAATTGTCCATAAGGCTGGAGCCAACTGCTCTTTGACGTCTGAAGTCGATAACCCGCTTCAAAGGAGGTACCTACTGCCCATTGCGTATAGGTTCCTTCAATCCCTAAACCATTCGTTGAAACTGCCTTCAGAGTATTTTGATAATGATTGTATTTTAAAATACCGTCGATATACCATCCACTATGATCCAAATAAGTGACATAAGCGCCAATGCCATAAGTATTGAGATCACTGGTGCCTCCCCGTGCATGCGCAATACCGGCACGATCATAACTGCCAAAACCACCGATATAAAACTCTCCATTTTCCCACTCGCTTAAACCATTGATCCCCAAAACGATACCAGTCTGATCGAGCTTAAAATCTATATGTTCTGTTGCAATGCTCTCTTTAGATTTAATCGCATAGGTCCATAAAGCCGTATTCTTTTTACCTTTATCTAAAATTCCCCGTCCTGAACGCACAGTTTGTATTTCATTGTGAAATATCATCGCTGGAGCTACAGACATAGACAATACTGCATCTGTAGAAGGTGTTGTTAAAAACTGAGAAACTGAAAGCGTCTCACTCACTTGTGGAGAAGATTGATCCTGAGTGCTTGGACGCAACATCGTCTGATCAGCTGAAGATTGAGAAGACACTGCAGAAACAGTTTGTTGTTTTACATTAGGAAGATAAGGAGAAGCTAATGAACCTGATACTTCAATAACTTGTTGTGCTTGAGTTGAAACAGTTGGAGAAACAGATACTGGAGACTTTTGCCTCAAGTTTTGGCCATTTTCTCTTCGATCCGACAATTTAATCGCATACTCTTTTGTAGCTGTAATAGTTGAAAGAGAAGAAACCGGTTGATTTTGACTTAAATGCCGCGCAGATCTGCTTCTACTCCGTGGCAAGCTGTTAAGAAATGGAAAATTATCAATAAAGACCGCAGATAAATACCAAACTTTGCCCACCTCATCCTCACCAATTCTTTGTTTTAAACCATACGTGTAGGTTCCACCATCAACCATTCCAATTTTTAGACCAGAAAAACTTTGCAGAGTAAAATGCGCACCTCCACTTTGATCCCAAATTAAATCAAGTAACGTTGAAGAAGGATCAACAATTTCAATGCCAGAATCGACTACACTTACTGTGTGAGAACCATGACCATTCTTGATAAAGAGATAATCACCTTCTCCTTCTGCAAGGCTAACATTAAATTTGAAATGGAGACTGCCCGAAAGATCATCAACATGAAGCTTAGAGTAATGTAAATCGGATTCCGTAGAAGCAAAAATAATATCTCCTATACCGCTCAACTTCTTAATATACGTCTCTATAGTTCCATATCCATTAGAAATAGAGTATAATTTAGCATTTTCTCCCTCTAAATTGATATCATCGACTGTAGTATGATGATTTTTATCTTCCGTATAAAAACCATCACTTCCAGCATAAAGATGGAGTTGTCCAAAATTATGAACCTTTACTGTCCCTTCTAATATCGCACCAGCAAAGACCCATGAATTAGCTCGCTCTTTAATTGTTAGATTTTTTACAGTACCACCAGCATGAACTTCTTGAACAGCATAACTGTGTAAAGTCACAAGATCTGCCTTTCCTCCTTCTAATACCCTTTGTACACCATCCGCGAAAACCTCAGTATTCACCGCTAAACCACCGTCTTTTTCCGCAAAGTTATCATCACCGGGAAACCATTTAGCAAGAGTTTGTATTCCTCCATTCATCACTTTTGTTCTCACTGCCATTCCATCATCGTACACATTCTGCTGTCCCAGTATATCACCTTGTCCATAAATTATCGTGTTATAAGCACTACTTCCAACAACCCCACCGTTCTCGTAACTATCTCCCCAAATAAGTTGATCACCACCGTAAATTGTAGTCTGCAATGCTGTTCCTCCTCCTTCTATCTTTTGTTTTCCACCCTCGTAAATAATCGTAGACTCCGATATTCCCTGTTCCCCTACAATCTCTGAACCACCATTTTCAATTGTCGTATTCTTACTTAACCCACCAGCTTCAACATAAAGTATTCCAGATCCCTCAATTGTCGTATTAACGGATTGCTTATGAGCCCCTCCATCATCAGAAATAGAAACTATGCGATCATCACTAAGCCAAAAATTTTGTAAAATGCCTCCTCCCTGATGAATACTGAAATTCATGACATCAGAGATATTAAAATCTTTTGAAGATGTCACATTCTCTTCTTTTTCAAGAAGCTTATCTATAGAATCCGCATGAGGTGAGGAAATTACAGGAGTAAAAGTTGTTTGTGACGTAGCCAAATACCAAATCTTTCCACCGTTATGATCTTTCATCTTTAGATCATACATGTAGACTCCGCCATCAATCATACTAATCTTTTCACCGGAAAAATCCGTCAAAGTAAAATGAGCTTTTCCACTTTGTTCATGAATTAAATCAAGCTCTAAAACTAAGTTCTGGTTTTGTAGAGAAAAATTGGCAATTTCAATACCAGAATCAATCACGCTTATTGTATGATGTCCTTCCCCCTTTTTTATAAGAAGATAATCACCGCGCTGCTCCTCAAAATTGGTCTTTAGTCTAAAATGTAAATTACCTGAAAGATTACCGACCTCAAGTTTAGAGTAATGTGGATTAAAAACGGTAGAAGTAAAAATAACACTGCCATCGCCACTCAGATTCTCAATCAAGGAACTTTCACCATCCATATTGGAAGCAATAGCGTATAATTTTGTATCTCTGCCATTTAAAACAATTTTTTCGACTTCAGTACGAGATTGCTCAGCACCAGCATAAAGATAAATTCGCCCAGAATCATGAATCATAGTGCTTCCTTCTAATGTTGCACCAGAATGTAACCACGATTGTGCTTGATCCTTAATGATTAAATCTTTTACGTAGCCCCCTAAATCTATTTTCTGAAAAGCACTCCCTTGTAAAAGAACTCCAAGAGCCATTCCCCCCGCTAATACGTGTTGCTCTCCACCAGAAAAGATCTTCGTATCGAATGCAAAACTGCCATAATTGTTTAGATCCTCTTCTACATAAAGATTTTGTACCCCTCCTTCCATGATCTTTGTGCGAAAAACCTCTCCATCATCGTACACATTCTGATAGCCTCGCATATCCTTTTCACCAGAAATAACGATGTCATAGGCGCTGCTTCTTACCATCTCACCTTTGATATTAGACTTTCCTGAAACAAATTGCTCACCACCAGAAATTTTAGCCCCTTCAGCTTTCCCTCCATCTTCAATCTTTTGTTTTCCCCCTCTCTTAACCATACTATCCTGTGAAAGACCCTGTGTTTTAATAAGCTCAATACCACCTCTTTGAATTGTCGTATACAAGCTAAAACCACCGTTATAAATGGTGAGCTGTCCATCATCTTTAACCGTATTACTAATTGAAGTTTCTCCATTGCTATCAATTTTCTCACTGTTACGATCAGAGCTAGGATCAGAAATTGTAACAATCATTCCCTTTTCAATTGTGAGTTCTGTGAGATCATTCGATAATGAAGCTATAGCAGATGGTTGCAAACTAACATCAGAAAATAAAGAGGTATTTGTCTCATCAAGAGCATAATTCGCATCTAAAAACCAAATTTTACCGGTATTTTTATTCTTTCTGTATTTCAAACTATACCTATAGGTTCCGACATCAATCGTTTCGATTTTTTCACCAAAAGTATTTGTCAGAGTAAAATGAGCGCTTCCACTGTGATCAGAAATTAATTTAAGCTTTTTGTGAGAAGAATTTGTAATTTCACGCCCAGAATCAGTCACACTTATTGTATGATAACCAGAACTATTTTTTTTAATGACAAGATGATCACTAAGGTGTTTGGCAAAGTTGACATTAAAATCGAAATGTAAAGAACCTGAAAGATCATCAATATTAAGCTGAGAATAATGCTTATCAGTTCCTAAAGACGTAAAAATAACTCTACCATTTCCTTTTAAATTCTGGAGCTTAACATGAGATTTTTTGCTGTTATTTTCAGGAGCAACAATGTATGATTTGGTATCTTCTCCACTTAAATTAAGATTTTCTATTTCTGTAACTGATTCACCTTTACTAGCATAAAGATAAAGGCTTCCAAAATCATGAACATTTGTATCCTTATCTAATATTGCACCAGCAAAAACCCATGACTTTGCTTGATGATTAATTGTCAGATTATCCGCGTATCCAGAATCATATATATTTTGAGTAGCTCTATCGTATAAAGTAACTTCGCTCGCATTGCCTCCTGCGAAAATATTCTGCACCCCATTTTTAAAAAGTTCGGTATTAAGTACAAAAGCCCCCTCATTTATTGTAAAATCTTCATCTTCCGTATCAGCATCTTCTGAGAAGCCATTATTAAAATTCTCTTTACCATCAAGATTCTGGACACCTCCTTTCATAACCTTTGTGTCAACAGCCATCCCCCCACTATAGACACTTTGTATTCCTGGCATTCCATCTGCAGCATAAATTTCAGTGCTATAAACACTACTTTCCTTATCTTTAAGCAACAAACCATTTCCAAGGCGTCCCTTACCCCAAATAATCTGCTCACCACCATAGATTTTCACCCCCTCAGCATTTGCACCACTTTCAACAATCTGTTTTCCCCCTTTTTTAACAATGGTATATTCTGAATTGCTCAAGTTTTGAACATACTCAATCCCACCATGCTCAATTGTCGTATCTCTACTAACACTCGCCTCAACAATATAGAGTTTTCCACCCTCCTGAACTGTATTATTAATGGAATAGGCTGCATCTTCATAGCTAAAGCTATTTATTTCAGAATCTTCAGAGTCACGGTTAGTAATATAAATAGTAGCACCATCGCTTATTATTGAATTTGTGAGAACTTCAAAGAATAGGTTTTCTAATCCATCCCTTTCCTTTTCTGAATACTTCTTCCCTTCTATCGTCTTTTCATGTACTATCATCTCTGCCTCCCCTTTTTTTGCTTTTAATCCCCTTACTTTGGATGACAATTTTCGATTTTCTTTTAGATATTCATTGATACCTACTGGTGTTAATAGCTTTTCTTTTACTGTTGCTACTCCATCTGCATTCGCAATCTTGATAAAAAAACTACTGGTCATTAACGCATAAAAACTTAATTTCAATTTTCGTTGCATTATTCACACTCCATAATTCCAAATTTAAATCCCCCATTTAGAAAAAGTGCATAAACCAAAACAACACACTGTAATGGCTCAATCTTATCTTTTTTAAGAGATAACAAAGCATTCGATAATTAAGCTCAACAGATCAAATATACATCATGTGTTTTAAAATAATACACAACTAAAAGATTTAGTTTTTAACAATACACTTAAAAAGTGTTTTAATTATATTCATAAAAAAAATTTTTAATATTTTTTAGATACTAAACAAAGAAACAGCACCATAAATAAGAGCAGCCTTGATGTTCCCATATTGCCATCTTTTACAGCATTTAAAATAGTTTCTTTATTTTATTCAATTTGATAATCCCTAAAACACTTATTGATGTTCATAAGTTCATTATTATTGTTCTGATATATTAAGAAATATCATAATATCGACTCGACACTGATTTGAAATTTTTATAATTATAGTTTGTTAAGTTATATTCGATTTGTCATATTTTGTCATATACTGAAAGGGACATTCTATTCATGTCTATAAATTTAGAAATGCAAGGTACAAGCAACAGAAATTCCCATCGTCGTATTTTGTTTGCAAGCCTTATCGGCCCAACAATTGAATATTTTGATTTCTATGTCTTTGTCACTGCCGCAGCTATCATATTTCCTCGTGTGTTTTTTCCAACACAAAATGATCAAGTTGCCATTTTACAATCTTTCCTGATCTTTGGAACAGCTTTTTTTGCCCGCCCTTTAGGATCAATTATTTTTGGACATTTTGGAGATAAAATTGGACGAAAAGCAACTCTTATCGCTTCTCTACTCACAATGGGGATTTCAACAGTTATTATTGGTTTTCTTCCTACGTATGAAACAGCTGGCTGGTTTGCCCCTTTCCTGTTAGCCTTGTGCCGTATTGGACAGGGAATAGGGCTAGGAGGAGAATGGGGAGGAGCTGTTTTACTTGCAACAGAAAATGCACCTCCAGAAAAGCGTGGTTGGTACGCTATGTTCCCCCAATTGGGCGTTCCAATCGGTTTATTTTTATCCATTGCTGTTTATTTAGGTCTGTTACACTTCTTTGATCCTGATACACTCGTAGCTTGGGGATGGCGCATTCCTTTCATTGCTTCAATTGTTTTTATGATTATAGGATTATGGGTTCGTCTTTCAATCAATGAAACTGTTCAATTCAAAAAAAATCTTGAAAGTAAAGAGCGTGTTAAAGTTCCTATCATCGATGTCTTTTTAAAATGTCCACGAATCTTATTTCTTGGAGTATTTTCTGGTATGGCAACATTTGTTTTGTTTTACTTGGTCACCGCATATTTATTAAGCTATTCAACAAACCATTTGCAATTGTCATATTATCAAGCTCTTCAAGTCGAAATTATCGGTGCTATTTTCTGTGGAATTTTTACTGTCATTACAGGAAGACTTGCTGATCGGATTAGACGTAGAACTTTGATGATTTGGGTTACAATCATCACCGGTATTTACTCTTTCGCAATTCCCTATTTCTTAAATTCTGGAGTTATAGGAGTCCTTGCAATGTCTGTCATTGGTTTGTCTATCATGGGGATGATATACAGTCCTCTTGGTGCTGTTTTAGCTTCACCATACCCAACAACAATTCGATATACTGGTTCTTCTATCACTTTCAACTTAGCTGGTATTGTAGGAGCATCTTTTGCGCCATATATTGCCGAATATCTAGTCCAACATTTTGGTATATCTTATATCGGCTATTATTTGCTTCTTGCTTCTTTTATTTCACTGATTTGCTTCATTGGATTTACAGATGATGAAATATCTAACTAAAATATAATAAAGAAGAATAAAATAAATACTGGCAGCAAAAATGCTGCCAGTTTCATTTTTAAAGACATGGGTTGAGGTATTTTCCACCACAATATTCCCGAAAATAATGCGCTCAAAAAGAAAAATAAAAAATCTGCAATATAGTTCATATAAGCAACAGAAAACATTTGTGATAGAATATGCGTTGTCCCTAACCACGAAACGCAAAAAAAAGCCGACATCACAGCCCATAAAACAAGCAAAATTCGATCAATAATCACTATCACACCGTTTTGCTTTTCTTATTACAGGCCATATCTTTAAAAGACCTAAAAGGAAAATCACAATAAAAATCCAACGTCCTCCCCCTAATCCTTCAGCAATAAAAAGTGCTGGATTTACTATTCCTACTAATCCTATAAAAATCAGAATGACAGATACAAGACGCATTAAACCCGTTTTTCCCAACAACGATCTTCAGTCTGTTGCCAATACGTTAAATTATGATTTTCCATTTTATATTTTTTCCACTGTGCACGAACAAGATTCAACTGTTCAACACTGCTACCATCAAATATCACAACAAGCCGTTGATAAGCATCAATATCCGAGCAAACAGCCCCCTCTATGAGAAAACGAATCTTGGAATCATTCGGATTTTCTTGTCCTGTAGTAAGAAATACAGGCTGAAAGTTTGAATATTGATCACATTCAGTTCCATGTCCAATAAATGAGACATCAGAATAAACCCATAAATGGATATCTATGGAATCGCGTTGTTCTTTACTCACACATTGTATTGTTACTTTACCAAAACGAGCCAATGCACGCTCGACAAGCGTTGGCAAAATATCTTTTAGCGTTGACTGCGTCAAATGATAGAATAAAATATCCAACTCTTTAAACCCTCACTACTCCTTAATAAAAAGCTAACATCTCTTTAGAAAAACTTCTATATCTCCAATACAAAGGGAATAATGCAAGATACAAACTTCTTTTTCGATTAAAATATACTATCTTTTTATGTATATCTTTAAAAGACAAAAAACTGTTAGTTTATACATTAATAAAGAAGTTTTTTTTACGTTACTTTCTAGATTCCTTGTACTATACTTGAAAACAAAATATAATGCATGGAAAAATAGAGAAAACTTAATAGGCTATTTTATAGCATTTATTTGGTAAAAAGGTGCAATCCATAGAAGAATATTTTTTAAAATTTTATTACATTTTAACTGAAAGCAATATAAAATATTTGCTGTCTAATTTTAAAGACTGAGAATATTCCCCAATTATATGTATATTATTGAGTTCTATATCCTGAAACGCGTCTTTTTTTTATTTAGTTCTGTCATGATTGCGGCAGTGGGCATTAGTTGGACGGTACAGATTCTTGCAAAGATAAACTTCCTCACAACAAGTAAACAAACACTCCTTACTGTTTTACAATTTTCACTTTCATTGGTTCCTTCTGTTATTTTTCTTGTCATTCCATTTGCATTAGTGATCGCAATTATCACCATTCTTTCAGCAATGAATCAAGACTCAGAACTTGCTGTCATCAATGCTTCTGGTTTTCCTAAAAGTACCGTTTGGAAACCTATTCTTCTGCTTGCGATTGTTGCATCATGTATCTCATTTTCTATAGCTAACTTTGTTGTTCCTCAAGCGCGTCTTCACATGCGACACATGCTAGCAAGCGCCCATTTCGATCTTATTAATCTTTTCATCAGTGAAGGGAGCTTTCAAAAACTCGCCAATAACCTTTATATAGAAATTGGCGAACGAAATCCAAACGGAATCCTTGAACGTCTTTTCATTGTCGACCAGCGGGACCCTAAGACTGATCTTTTCTATTATGCAACAAAAGCATCCATTGTAAGCAATCAAAACGGTCGCTTTTTAATCCTTAATAACGGTGAAATAGAAAGAGTTAATCATCAAAATAACAGCGTTTCAATCGTTCAATTTAGCTCATATACCTTTAGCTTAGAGCAGTTTATCCCCAGTGATAAAACACCTATACTTTATCCAAAAGATCGGTCTCTTTCTTATTTACAAAATCCTGATCCCACAGATCCCTACTATCAACGAAAACCTCTCCAATATAAAGCCGAATTTCACCGCAGACTAACACAATGGCTCTACCCAATCGTTTTTTCACTTATTGCATTAGCAGCGGTAGGAAATGTATGCTCACATCGGCAAGCACGTCATTCCGCAAATTTCTCGGCTATTGCCCTTTCTTCGCTGGTGTATTGGATAGGGTATTTTTTCGCCGAAAAAGCCAAAAACGATCTTGCATACGTTCCGCTCCTTTACATCACGCCCATAGGAACAAGTATATTTGCCTTTTTTATGCTTTTAACGAATCACAAAATTGGCCTCCCCACAAAAATTAATGAGGTTATTCAAATCGTTTTTCAAAAAATAATGAACAAATTTGAACATAAAAAATCTCAAGATTTTCCGGATGAAATATCATGATTGGGTGGACACTTGGACGATATTTTTTTATACGTTACCTTAAAACAACTTGTTATTTCTGGGGGAGCATTTTTGTTCTTGCTCTTTTAATTGATTTTACAGAAAATTCCGGTAGGCTATCATCCGTTCCGCATTATACAGCAAAAGATGCATTTCTTCTCTCTGTTTTACGTATTCCTTTTATCATGCAACAACTTATCCCTTTTATTGCACTCTTTTCTGCAATGACAACGCTTATCTCACTTAACAAAAAACTTGAGCTTGTAGTGACTCGTTCAATCGGTGTCTCTGCATGGCAATTTCTTACGCCAGCTTGTTTAGGAGCCTTACTTTTGGGATTATTGTCAATTCTTCTCATTAATCCACTTGCTGCATGGGGATTTTCTCAAGCAGAAAAAATGATGACTGAATGGCGCAATAATAATGTGCTAACACCTCTTCAGAATACACGTATTCACTGGTTAACACAGCGTACAAATTTAGGCAGAACAACCATTGGTGCTAAATTAATCACCGATCAAGGACTTTCTCTTATCGATACAACTTTTGTACAATATAAGGACGATGCAACCGTCAAAAACTGGATTAACGCTCCAAAAGCAACATTAACCAATGGTGCTTGGCTATTAACAAATGGAACAATCTATAAAATAGGGCATCCTCCTGAAAAATTTACCGTATTGCAAATAAAAACCAATCTAAAACCTGAATTTTTAACGGAACGTCTAACGAATCCAGCAACTATCTCATTTTATCAATTACCCAAAAAGATTATGATTGCACGTTCATTTGGCTATTCGGCTAATAATTTTGATATGTATTTACAATCTTTGATCGCATTACCAGCATTGCTTGTGGCAATGACTCTCATTGCAGCAACTGTATCTTTAAATTTTACGCGTTCTGGACAATCTAAAACATTAATTCTTGGTGGCGTAATAGCTGGATTCATACTTTATGTTATTTTCGTACTCGTTCAAGCTTTTGGTAATGCTGGCTATATTCCACCAATTATTGCAGCTTGGACACCTGTTGTTATTGCATTATTCTTGGGAATCTTTTTTTTACTTCATAAAGAGGATAGCTAAGTGAAGGCCTTAACACATAAAAAAACCATTTTAACAAAATTAAGTGCTATCGCTTTTAAAAGTGTTATAGGGATTATTTTAGGGAGTTATTTGCCTTATTGTGCACACGCTCAAAGCTTTAGATCCCCTTCTCACAATTACATTCAAAATCAGGAACATCCTCTTTTGCTTTCTGCGGATGAACTCATCTATAACCGTGATGAAAATACTATTTCTGCACAAGGTAATGTTCAAATCGACTATGATGGCAATAAAGTTATCGCTCAAAAAATTATTTACAATCAAAAAACAGGACGACTTATAGCACAAGGTAACGTTGAAATTACTCAAAAAGATGGTAATAAAATTTATTCCAATCAAATTGATATGACTAAAGATCTTGGCGAGGGGTTTGTAAATGCCTTACGTATTGATACAGCCAATAACGTTCACTTTGCAGCCCAAAATGCTACACGCAAAAATAATCACATAACAGTTTTTGAAAATGCAACCTATACAGCCTGCGAACCTTGCTCTTATAAACCAGATAGAGACGTTTTGTGGAGAATCAAAGCAAGAAAAATCATATGGAATAATAGTATCAAAAAAATTCGATTTGAAAATAGCAGTTTTGAAATTTTTGGGGTACCAATTATAAAATTTCCAAATTTTGAGCTCTATGATCCAACTATTAGGCGTGCTAGCGGCCTACTTACTCCTCATTTTTTTTATACTGATTATCTCGGTATGGGAATAAAGAATTCTTATTTCTGGAATCTCACCCCCCATTATGATTTCACGCTTTCTACTACGGTTTATACCCAACAAGGATTTTTAACCGAAGGGGAATGGCGTCAACGTTTTAAAACGGGCCGTTATAACATTCGCTTTGCTCATATATATCAAATGAAACCGCATAGATTTGAGAATGATACGATTGATGGACAACATAAAAACCGTTATATGCTGGCGACAAAGGGAGACTTTCGTATTAATTCACACTGGACTTATGGATGGGATATTCTTGCACAATCCGATCGTCATTTTAGTCGTGTCTATAAACTTGAAAACTATAGCAATCCTATACAGCTTTCTCAGATTTATCTGAATGGTTTTGCAGGAAAAAACCATTTTGATATGCGTTTTTATCATTTTAAAGTTCAAGATCCGATACTGAATGATCCTCTTTATGAACGTCACTCTCAGCAAGCGTGGGTTCTACCGCGCATCGATTATTTTTTCACACCAAATACCCCCATTTATAATGGAGAGCTTACCTTCCACAGTAATATGCAATCAATTTATCGTCCTCATGCTGACTTCAATTCTATAGAATGGGACGGAAATCATCTAGTAAGACTTTCTGGTATGACTGGAAATAGTTTGCGTTTAACAAACGAGCTTCTATGGAAAAAGCGTTTCAACACGCAGAATGGACTCATCTTAACTCCCCTTCTCTCTTTACGAGCCGATGTCATTACAACTAATGTACGCGAAAATCATGATGATTCTACTATAGAAAGCAATATATTATCCAAAATTCGTGGTTCAGCAATTCGTGGCATGGCAACAGCAGGATTAGAATTACGTTATCCCTTTCTCATTACAGCCGTTCATTCTACCCATATTATAGAACCAACCGCACAAATTTTTATACGCAACAATGAACAATATATCGGACAAGTTCCTAATGAAGATGCTCAAAGCTTTGTATTTGATGCAACCACTCTCTTTCAAAGAGATAAATTTTCTGGTTATGATCGTGTAGAAGGTGGTACAAGAACCAATATAGGCTTAAGGTATTCTGGAAACTTTAATGATAATTGGTCTCTTTATGGTCTTATTGGACAATCCTTTCATCTAGCAGGAAAGAATTCTTTTGCAGAAAAAGACTTTATGAATGTAGGTATTCATTCTAGCCTCGAAGCAAAACGTTCAGACTATGTTGCAATGTTCGGAGCAATCCATAAAAATGGTTTTTCCTTAGAAACTCGTGGACGCTTTGACAAAAAAACAGGAAAAGTCCGCCGTAGTGAAATCGAAGCATCACAAAAATGGAAAGTTTTTTGGGCATCTGTACAATATGCTTATATCGCGAGCCAACCATCTTATGAATATCCCAAAGAACGCCAAGAAATTTCTTTTCAAACAGGCCTTAAACTGGCAGACTATTGGTCCATTAATAGCAACGCCGGTTATGATTTAGTATCTGGTACATTTATAAAGCGAGGAATTAGCTTGAATTATACAGATGAGTGTTTTGGGCTAACATTTGGTTATCAACAAGTAACAAATCCAGGAAGAAAAACACCTTTACAAAACTTTAATTTCTCTCTTTCATTGCGTACAATTGCAGATATTGGAAAAAAATAGATTCAAATTTATAAAGAGAATGTATAAGCGATTTAACTTATCGTTGTTTTTATGAAAGAAAAGGTATATTCTAAGCTATTGGTGAGAATTAATAAACAATGCGAAAGCCTATTTACATGAATAAATTGAAAAAGCGCGTTCTTGTTTTATTTTATATTACGTTTTTGTGCGTAAGCAGTTTGCTAATAAATGAACTTTTGATTCCGGCGGTCTTTGCACAGACTACTATTGTTGTTACAGTTAATGGCCATCCTATCACAAGTTATGATATGCAAAGGCGCATTGCTTTTCTTAGACTGCAACAAAAGCAAGGCAATTTGGCGGCACAAGCTAAAAAAGAGCTTATCGATGAAAAACTGAGAAATATTGAAATAAAACATCGTAATATTGAAGTAAGCAATGATGAAGTCGATAGAGCTTTTGAAAACTTTGCTACACAAAATAATATGACGATTGAGCTGCTCAACCAGATTCTGATCCAAAATGATATCACTGTGCAACACTTTAAAGATTACATTCGTGGACAAATAGGATGGGGACGTCTTGTTCACGCGCGCTATCAAGCTCAGATTAGTATGATTACTGAGCAGGAAGCTGTACGTAGAATATTAAAAAATGGTGGTGTTAAACCTTCAACTAACGAATATACATTACAGCGAATTATTTTTGTTATTCCTGCACATCGTCGTGCAGAAATCCTTGAAAGACGTCAAAGAGAAGCAAGAGATTTTCGCGCACATTTCCGTGGATGTGCCAATGCTCACAATCAAGCAAAAGGTATTTTAGACGTTACTATCCGTAACTTAGGAAAATTTTTGGAGCCCCAACTTCCCAGTGCATGGGAACAAGCTATTCTTGCAACACCTGCTGGAAAAATGACAAAATTACAAGAGACATCTGATGGAATTGAAGCAATTGCTGTTTGCAAAATAAAAAGGATCTCTGATGATTATGTCGCGCGGTTGATATTCTCTCTTCAAGATAATCAAAAAAGAAGCCCGGAAAAACTTGAAGAATTAAGTGAAAAATATTTAGAAGAACTGCGACGTATAGCACGTATTCAATAATGACTGCTCTTGTTGTTAGCGGTGGTGATCCTGCCGGAATTGGTCCTGAAATAGTACTAAAAACGTGGAATTTGCGTATTACGCGTCAAATTCCACCTTTTGTGTTGCTCGCTGATCCAGATGTTATTCGTTCGCGTGCTCGCTTTTTACAAATCGATGTTGAGGTGGAACCTGTTTTAATCAATAATCCCATAAAAAACTTTCAAAATGCACTTCCTATCATACCGTTAAAAAACAAACAAAGTGATCAATTAGGTATCCCTTCATCGGATAATGCTGCTGGAATCATTGAAGCGATTAAACGCTGTGTTCAATTTATTCAAAGTGGCGAGGCATATGCACTTATCACTTGTCCTATTGCAAAAAAGAATCTTTATGATGCCGGTTTTCAATTTCCAGGTCATACAGAATTTTTAGCTGATTTGGCACATAAAGCTTTTCATAAATCTTATCATCCAGTTATGATGTTAGCAGGACCTCAATTAAAAACAGTACCAATTACTGTTCATATTCCATTCAAAGATGTTCCTTCACAGCTTACCCATCATTTAATCACTCAAACGGCATTCATTACTGAGTGTGACTTAAAAACACGATTTAAAATAACATCACCCCGACTAGCTATTGCTGGTCTTAATCCTCATGCTGGAGAAGGAGGAGCAATGGGAAAAGAAGATATTGAAGTTATCACTCCCGCTATTGAATATCTTAAAAAGAAAGGACTCAATATTATAGGCCCGATTCCTGCCGATACAATGTTCCATGAATGTGCAAGAAAAACGTATGATGTTGCTCTTTGTATGTATCATGATCAAGCCCTTATCCCTGTTAAAACATTAGGCTTTGATACCAGTGTTAATGTCACATTAGGTCTACCTTTTATTCGTACATCTCCAGATCATGGAACTGCTTTTGATATTGCTGCTAAAGGCATAGCTTCTCCTGAAAGCTTTATTGCCGCTCTTAAACTTGCAAATAAACTTGCAACAAATAGTTTAAACCCATGCCAATAGATAATCTTCCTCCTCTGCGTGAGGTCATTGATATATACGGATTACAAGCACATAAATCTTTGGGACAAAATTTTCTTTTTGATCTTAATTTGACATCTAAAATTGCTCATCAAGCAGGAAATATAGAAGGAAAACCTGTTATTGAAATTGGTCCAGGTCCTGGAGCTCTTACTCGTGCCTTGCTGGCAAAGGGTGCCATTGTAACAGCAATAGAACGCGATGAACGCTGTATACCAGCTCTTCTAGAAATAGAAAAACACTATCCTCAAAAACTAAAACTTATTTGTAATGATGCTCTGAAGCAAGATTTTTCAAAACTCTTTAAAACAAGTCCAGAAAAACCTCGCATTATTGCAAATCTTCCCTATAATATTGGAACACAACTCTTATTAAATTGGCTTTTGGCTGAACCATGGCCTCCTTTTTATGAATCAATGACATTAATGTTTCAACGTGAAGTTGCCAAACGGATTACGGCCAAACCTCAGTCTGCTCACTATGGACGTCTTAGTGTCTTAACTGGCTGGCGTACCACTGCTAAAATTGCTTTTGATGTGCCTCCTCAAGCCTTCATACCAGCGCCTAAAGTAACTTCTTCCGTTGTTCATATTATTCCACGAACACAACCTATTACCTGCTCTGCACAAAAACTAAGCCTTGTTACAAAAACTGCTTTTGGACAAAGAAGGAAAATGCTTCGTCAAAACCTTAAACCACTTGGAGGTGAAGTGTTGTTAAAAAAAGCCGGAATTGATGGAACACGCCGTGCTGAAACACTCTCAGTTGCCGAATTTGTAAATTTAGCGCATCTAGTACTCTAAAAAATACACTTTTTATTATACAAACTTTTTTAATAAAGGCGTTTATCAATCTTTTCAGCAATAAGTCCATCAACAAAAGAGCTAAGAAAAGAACAGCGCTCACGTTTTACGGTTTCAGCTAAATAAATTGACTTAATAAAGGACAAAGATTGATCTAAATCTTCATTAACCATAACATAATCATAAGAACACCAATGCTTTAACTCCGTTCGTGCATTTTCCAATCGTAAATTGATAATATCTTGACTATCTTCTGCACGACGATATAAACGCGAAACAAGCTCTTTCATTGATGGTGGAAGAATAAAAACAGATACTGTGTCGTCTCGCATCTTTTTTTGAAGCTGCTCAGTTCCTTGATAATCAATATCAAATAACATATCATGCCCAGCACTCAAAGCATTTTCAACAGTTTCACGTAAAGTGCCATAATAATTACCGTGAACTTCTGCCCATTCAATAAATTCACCTCTATCACGCTTATATTCAAATTCTTCCTTTGAAATAAAGTGATAATGGAGTCCATCTACTTCACTAGGACGCCTCTTTCTTGTGGTTACACTGACGGAAAGCTCTAATTGTCTATCTTTTAGAAGTAATCGAGAAATTGTTGATTTACCTGCACCTGAAGGTGAAGAAAGAATAAATAAAAAACCACGACGTTGATTTGTTTTTATAGAACTCAATTTACTTTCAAACACTGTCATCATACCACTCTACTTTATTCATAAATTTTTCTTCAAAATTTAAATAATACATTATCTCAATCTTGCCCTTTATTAATTTTCTTTAGCAGCTTTCAAGATTATCCTGCTCTTCCGTTGAGATAACTTATCAACAGTATATTGACTTTTTTCTTAAATATTTTTTATCCATACGCTAATCCCACTTGGAACATATAAGAAAATTATTTTTTACAGTTCCTCATAAATATTTAAATAGAAAAATCTTGTTCTATTTTGAGTTATTATTTTATAATGTAAAAGGATGCGTTATCATTATAAATTAATGTTTTGCCTTGAACTCTCGCCATTTTCGAACATTCATATTATGTTCCTCTAAGGTTCGGGAAAAAACATGCCCTCCTGAACCATCAGCAACAAAATAAAGTGCATCACTGCTCGGTGGATGTGCCACCGCTTTCAAAGAATCTCGACCTGGATTTGCAATAGCTGTTGGTGGCAGACCATTAATTTTATAAGTATTATATGGTGTTTCCTTCTCAAGATCTGAACGGTAAATTGCACGCCCTGGTGGCTTTCCTTTCCCTCCAAAGAGACCATAAATTACCGTTGGATCCGATTGAAGACGCATATGCCTTGCTAGACGATTATAAAATACCGCAGCAACCATTGGCCTCTCTACTGGAATTCCTGTTTCTTTCTCAACAATTGAGGCTAGTATAACGAATTCATCAATTGTTTTAATGGGTAAATCAGGTGAACGTGTAGCCCATATAGCGTGAATTAATTTTTTCTGTCCTTCACGCAATCTATTTACAATTTCTTTACGCGTCGTTCCCCGAATAAAACGAACAGTATCCGTCATCAAGCAGCCCTCTGGAGGCAAATTCTCGGGAAGGTCTCCAATTAAAATTTCATTTGCCGCTAATCGATCAAAAACTTGCTGAACAGTTAAACCTTCTGGTACTGTAAACGTATATTCAATGGATTTTCCCTTCACAAGAATGTCCATAATATCCTGCATCGAAGCATGTGCTGGAATTAAATATTCACCAGCTTTCAGATGATTCGTTTTTTGGTGATAACCAACCCCATAAACAAAAATGTCTGATGATCGAATGAAACCACGTTTTTCTAGCAATAAAGCAATTTCACGAATTCCTGTACCTGGGTGAATAAGAATAACTTGTTCTTCTGTAATTTTTCCCTTTTCTTCAAAAATACTTTTTCCAATGTAAAGAGGAATACTGATGCCGCAAAGAATAATCACCATCAGCATGAGAAAAAAATGACCGACAATAACCAACGGGTTACGTACAATAGATGATTTTTTTCGCTTTTTATGTGTCAACATGCTATAATTATCCGCTAAGTGCTTCGAAAAGCAATTACCTACGTTCTTTAGTGATTTTCCATTTTTAACATCGGATGTAAATCCTCAATAGCAATGAAGTACAATATTATAATTTCTCATTCATCTTATAATAAAGATGAAAATTCAAAAGCAAAAATTAAATGAAAATACCTATTATCCTCTAAAACGCCGCATTACCAAAGATGCATTGGTCCCACCAAATCCAAAAGAATTAGAAAGAACTGTATCAATCTTTCGCTCACGTGGTTTGTGTGGGACAAGATCAATTTTTGTTTCAATCGATGGATTATCAAGATTAAGTGTCGCTGGAGCTATATTATCTCGTATGGCTAAAACACAAAAAATAGCCTCAGCAGCACCGGCAGCACCAAGCAAATGCCCGATAGATGATTTTGTTGATGACATAGAAACTTGTTGTGCATAATTTCCCAAAACACGCTCAACAGCAGCTAGCTCTATGGAATCAGCCATCGTTGAAGTACCATGAGCATTAATATAATCAAGTCCACTCACATCCACTTGTGCACGCTTAAGGGCAGCCATCATACTACGCTGCCCACCTTCACCACTTTCTGAAGGCGCTGTAATATGGTAAGCATCACCAGATAAACCATAGCCAATAACCTCAGCATAAATACGTGCTCCTCGTTTTTTGGCATGTTCCAGCTCTTCTAAAATAACAACCGCCGCTCCTTCTCCCATCACAAAACCATCACGATCAATATCATAAGGACGCGATGCTCGTTCAGGATCCTCATTGCGACAAGTAGAAAGAGCTCTACAAGCAGAAAAACCCGCAAGAGATATACGATTTATCGGAGATTCTGTCCCCCCTGCCACCATTACATCTGCATCACCCAACATAATCAAACGTGCTGCATCACCAATTGCATGCGCTCCTGTCGAACAAGCCGTTACAACCGAATGATTGGGTCCCCGTAAACCATATTGAATAGACACGTAACCAGAAGCAAGATTAATCAAACGACCCGGAATAAAAAAAGGAGAAATACGACGTGGACCTTTATCACGAAGCGTATATCCAGCTTCAACAATGCCCTCAATCCCCCCAATTCCCGAACCAATTAATACCCCTGTACAAATCTGATCTTCATCGCTCTGAGGAAACCATTCAGCATCTGAAAGCGCTTGGTTAGCAGCAGCCATTGCATAAACAATAAATGAATCCACCTTACGCTGCTCTTTAGGCTCCATATACAAATCAGCATTATAGGTACCATCTGTTCCATCTCCCAAGGGGATACGCGCAGCAATCTGACATGGCAAATCTGATACATCAAATTCAGTAATACGCCGAACACCACTTCTCCCTTCAAGAAGCCGTTTCCAACTATATTCAACATTACCAGCTAATGGAGATACCAACCCTAAACCAGTAACAACAACACGTCTCATAACTTCTAACCTTGAACTAGAATCCAACTGTCAAGCCCCCTTTTCAAAAGAGCCCCCGAAGGACACAGGCAAAAACAATTTATGCCTTTGCCCTTAGTAATCATTCAGAAGCTTTATCAATGAACTTGACTGCATCACCAACTGTGAAAATCGTTTCAGCAACTTCATCTGGAATTTCGACACCAAATTCTTCTTCAAAAGCCATAACGAGTTCAACCGTATCAAGACTATCAGCCCCTAAATCATCGATAAAGCTCGCATTTTCTACAACTTTATCAGTACTAACCCCAAGATGTTCCACAATAATTTTCTTAACGCGCTCTACTGTATCACTCATGTTAAAATCCTCGAATTTATATTTTTCCTATAATTTGGTTAACTATATCGGCTTATCTAATCAAGCAATAGATGCATTACTTTAAAAGATTTTAGCAATGATTTAAAACATCCTGTGGATATCCCCTACAAAATGAACCAGTCTGACATTCCGACATCAATTGATCAACGATCATCTTTAAAAAACAGATGAATTTTTCCATTTCAATCGTTACTATCTAAAATAATACAGTTTATAAATCAATGTGGAATAAAGAAAATACTCAAATCATTACCATTCCACCGTTGATATGGAGTGTTTGGCCTGTCATATATGCTGCTTCATCACTCGCTAAATAAACAGCCGCAGTGGCTATTTCTCGCCCATTCCCCATACGCTTCATTGGAATTGCAGTCATAATTTTTTCTTTTTGCTTTTCGTTAAGCTTATCTGTCATTGCAGATTTAATAAATCCTGGAGCAATACAATTGACAGTAATGTTTCGGGAAGCAATTTCTTGTGCTAATGCTTTAGAAAAACCTATCAAACCTGCTTTTGAAGCACAATAATTCGTTTGTCCAGGATTTCCCACAACACCAACAACAGATGTAATATTAATAATTCTTCCATAACGACGGCGCATCATAGAATGTATTAATTCACGGGTTAAAAGAGAAGCAGCTGTTAAGTTAACTTCTAAAACATCATTCCAGTCTTTATCTTGCATACGCACAAAAAGACCGTCTCGTGTGACTCCCGCATTGTTAACCAAAATATCGACACCACTCATTTCTCTTTCTGCAACTTCAGCCAATTGTTTAATTGATTGGCGTTCAGAAAGGTTAGCGGGAAATACAAAAGCATTCTTTCCTAATTCCGCTGACACTTCTTTAAGCTTGTCTTCACGTGTTCCATGCAGTCCAACAATGGCTCCTTGTTCATGGAAACAACGTGCAATTTCCTCACCAATTCCTCCTGATGCCCCCGTTATAAGAGCTTTACGTCCTGTTAATTTAAACATTTTTTAAACTCCTTATAGATTAAACGCTAAGCGTCCCTAACGCTGATTCTATTTCATCAACCGTTCCAATTGTTATCCCCTTTATATCCTTGTTAATACGACGCGTTAAACCTGTTAATACTTTTCCAGAACCAACCTCAAAAAGCGTATCAATCCCACTAGCACCGAACCATTCTATTGTTTCACGCCATCGTACTCTCCCCGTCACTTGTTGAACAAGAAGAGTAGCAATACGCTCTGGATCACTTTCTGGTGCCACAGAAACATTGGCAATTAAAGGAATAATAGGCGCCTTTTTGTTAACAGTCAAAAGTGCTTTCTTCATGGCATCAGCAGCAGGCTGCATTAAAGACGAATGAAAAGGTGCAGAAACCGGAAGCAGAAATGCACGTTTTGCACCTTTTGTTGATGCAATCTCTACCGCCATCTCCACCGCTTTTACTTCGCCTGAAATAACAATTTGCCCACCACCATTATCATTGGCAACTTGACATAGCCCTTCGCTAAAAACAGTTTCGCAAATTTCTTCCACAACTTGCTCTTCCAAACCGATAAGTGCTGCCATAGCCCCTTCACCAACCGCAACAGCAGCCTGCATGGCATTGCCACGAATACGCAAAAGCCTTGCCGTATCTATGAGACTAAATGTACCAACAGCACAAAGAGCTGAATATTCACCTAAAGAATGACCAGCAACAAACCTTACTTTTTTTTCTATATGAAGCCCTAATTGCTCCATCACACGAATGACAGCCATAGATACAGCCATTAATGCTGGTTGTGCATTGGCTGTTAACGTTAAAACATCTGCTGGTCCTTCAAAAATGATTTCTGATAATTTCTCACCCAAAGCATCATCAACTTCTTCGAAAACCATCCGCGCCGCAATAAATTGCTCTGCAAGCGCCTTCCCCATACCAACAAGTTGGCTCCCCTGCCCTGGAAAAATAAAAGCTGCACCCATTAATCGACTCCTAAATTGTGCAATTAAATTATTTTCTTTTGACCTTATTCATCTACACAAATCAAGATAAAGTCCTTTATTTAGAATGAATATCTCTTTTAAAATTATACTTTAAAGGCGGAATTTTATATAAAAACTTAGGAAAATAGGGAGCGATAAACTGAATAACACTCAGACTTATAAAACTTCCTAAAATGATACCTGCCACAATATCAAAGGGATAATGTACACCCACAAAGACCCGTGCCCAACAAATCAAGAATAAAAACACCACGGAAAACTTAAAAGCAACTTTGTATCGGTAAAAATAAAAGTTAGCTGTATAAGATGCAATGGTCAAGGCATGATTACTCGGAAAAGAAGCTGTTGCACGATGTTTAATCAGCGGTGTTGCTAAACCTACAACGAATGGGCGCGGATGAAAATAAAAAAGAGAAATAAGATAACCTATAAAAAGAGCAACACAAATGCTTATGCAAATGCTTAACACGACACAGCGCTCCCTCTCTCTACCGCAAAACCATAATGCACAAAGATGGAGAGGAATAATGTAAATTAAAAACTTTGCACAAAAAATACTAAATAAAACTAAAATAGACCAAGATTGATGACTGCCAACAAATATTTCAAAGAGTGTAACATCAACCTGATTTAAAAAATCCATTCTTCTCTCCCATTATCGTATTACAGAGCCATCTCTATCGTATTACAGAGCCATCTCTTCGTCAAAGAAGGAAATATATCAAGATTTAATAAATCAATTTTTTTATGTGCGTAAACTTGCTATTTTAAAAGATAACCTGTAAATGTGAAACGCTCATTGCCGGCACTTTAGCTGGAGGTTGAACGGAGGGCTGTAAAATATCAGTAGGGAATACAATGTTTCCGGCCTCCCGTGTCTCTGCTCTGAGATGTCTCGAATTGCAAACGCGTCCTTTCTTATTTGGATTTCCCAAAAAGACAAGTCGCAGAGGCTTTGCGCTAAAACCGGTGATATTTAATTGAAGAAAGGCAAAACAATGGTTCTCTATGAACATATGTTCCTTGCCCGACAAGATATTGCACCACAGCAAGTTGATGAACTTTTGAGTCTTTACAAAGGTGTTATTGAAGCGCATGGTGGAAAAGTTGGGCGTGTGGAAAATTGGGGACTTCGTCCTCTTGCGTACCGTATTCGTAAAAACCGTAAGGCTTATTATGTATTAGTCAATATTGACGCACCACCTCCTGCAATTGCTGAAATGGAGCGTCAAATGCGTATCAATGAGGATATTTTGCGTTACATGACCATTCGTGTAGAAAAACACGAAAAAGAAAAATCTGCGATGCTCTCACACCTTGATCGCAATGGTCACACTGGTCACGATGGAGAGCGCCCTCGTCTCCCACGTCGTCAACGTGAAAATGCTATAGAAGGGGTAGAATTATGAACGATACTAATCAAAACTCTGCACGTCGCCCCTTTCATCGTCGTCGCAAAACATGTCCTTTTTCAGGAGCAAATGCTCCAAAAATTGATTATAAAGATATTAAGTTGTTACAGCGTTATATTTCCGAACGTGGAAAGATTGTTCCTTCACGGATTACTGCTGTTAGTCAGAAAAAACAGCGTGAATTAGCTAGCGCTATCAAACGTGCTCGTTTTTTGGGATTACTTCCATACGTTATAAAGTAAACTATCAATACGCTATGCAACTGGAGAGATTCTCCAGTTGCTCTTCTTGTGTGATTCAGAGAAATAGCTTATTGTGTATTGTTTAAGCTATTAAATATCAAAGTTGAGGTATTGACATGCCTCTAACTGCAAAAAAGCAGGACAGCACTCCATGAAAAAAAATCGTACTTATGAGATATTAACCGGTATATTGGCGGGATTGTTTGCTGTCGTGATAGGAATGGCGATCATCAGCGCTGCAAATATCGCATCTTATTTTTCTCTTCTTCTTGGTTGCTTTCTTTCATTGCCAATTTTTATTGTTGCGTTCAGTCAAGGAACACTTGCTAGCTTTATTGCCTTAATAAGCGCTGCTGTTATTCTTTCCATAACCGTTAATATCTATATTGCGCTTGGTTTTATGCTGTTGTCTTTTCTTCCTGCTGTTTATGCCTCTTGGCTTCTTGGGCTTGCACGACCAGCGCAAAAAGAAAACACACTGATATGGTACCCATTATCAGCTGTTATCTTTCGTTTAACCAACTTTATTGCTCTCATAGTAACCTTCATTGGACTCTATATAAAATCCCGTCCAGACACCACTCTTACTGCAAAAAAAATTACTGAAAATATAGTACAGACTTTGCAACAATCACAGTCATTAAAAGAAGCTAATATACTTGCTGTTAGTGAGTTTTTAATGGCAAATGCTGCAACTTTAGCATCTATCGCTCTAACAATTTATAGTTTGATTTTTCTTATTGGTAATCTTTATTTTTCAATGATAACAGCTCAATATATGAAATGGTTAAAAAGACCTCGAGATGATTGGAGCAAAACTTTTCGCCTTCCGATTTCTGGAATTGTTATTTTTATTATTGTTTCCATTGCATCAATGATTGAATTAAGTGCTTCTCTTAATTTGGGTACATGTGTTTTTAGCTCTGCCTATATTATCATTATAGCAATTAGCGGTTTAGCATATCTTCACAATATTACAAAAGGGATAAACGGTCGGATTATTATACTTTCTCTTGTTTATATTGCTATTTTAACTGTTGTTTTTTCTCCACCTATCTCTTTCATGATACTTTTGATGGGTATTTGGGCTTCTATTCAATACAATTTTCAATCACACAAAAAACTTCACTAAATTTATTTGTTCGAAAGGAAAAACTATGGATATTATTCTACTTGAGCGCATTCCTCGTCTTGGTCAGATGGGTGATATTGTCTCAGTTAAAGATGGTTATGCACGTAATTTTCTCTTGCCTCAAGGTAAAGCTTTACGCGCAAATGAAGCTAATAAAAAACATTTTGAGATACAGCGTGCACAACTTGAAGCACGCAATCTTGAACGCAAAAGCGAGGCACAAAAAATTGCTGAAAAACTTGATGGCCAATCATTTATTGTTGTTCGTTCTGCTGGTGAAACAGGACAACTTTATGGATCTGTGTCAACGCGTGATATTTCTGAAATCATCACAGATGAAGGCTTTTCTATTGGGAAAAGTCAAATTGAACTTAACCATCCAATAAAAATGATTGGTCTTCATACCATCACTCTTAGCTTACATCCTGAAGTTCAAATTTCTGTGGTTATTAATGTTGCACGTTCCACCAGTGAAGCACAACGTCAAGCAGAAGGTGAAACTCTTACTTCTGCTGAAGAAATATATAATATTCAAGAAGAAATGTTAGAGGAAAGTCAGGAAAAATTATTGGTAGAGGAAACTAATGACAACGATATAAACAGTACTAATCAAAAATCTTGATTGCTATTTTTGTTCTCTGTTTTATATTTTTACTCTATTTGAATATTGGTCATAAAATACTCGCTTCTTAAAACTGGGTATTTTATGACTACATACGTAAAGAATCTAATATTTATGAAGGAATTACAAATATATTATATAAAAGCATTGCATGCCCCAAATGATAATATTTAAGCAGAGAGAATACTTGTTATTTTACCTCAAGAAACAAAAATAATTTAAAGTTCTACCCTTTAAAGATAAAATTTGCATGAGCAGCAAATTGATTATGTTCTTACATTATTTGAAATAATTTCAATTATAAAAAACAATTCTACTTACATCAATATTGAAGTTGCGTAACTACAAAACACTTAAATTTAGAGTTACAAAACTATCACTTTAAAAATCATAATTATAAAAATAAAATTTAAGAAATAGATATTATTAATTCACTAATGGTAAATTGGGCAATTAAAAGAGAGTTTTTTAGAATTTTATGATTTTAACTTAAAATAAAAGCTTTAACTCTATTCTTTTCATATATGGCTTTTAATTTATCGTTTTAAATAGATAGATTTGGATTTTGATGGAAAAATATTATGGAAGAAGGCGTTGTTAATGTCAGCTCTTCAAAAAAAGAAGTTTCCCCTTCTTTTCGACAGCTTCCACATAATATTGAAGCTGAACAAGCATTGCTTGGTGCCATCTTTATTAACAATGATTCTCTCGATCGCGTTTCAGATTTTCTAAAACCAGAACATTTTTTTGAACTATTGCATCAAAAAATTTATGACGTTTTATCTCATCTTATTAAAAAAGGAAAACTTGTAGATCCAGTTACAATAAAGCCTTATCTCCAAATGGAAGAAAAAATTGGAGATATTACCGTATACCAATATGTTGTTCGCTTAGCCAAAGAGGCAGTCACCATTCTTAATGCTGAAGATTATGGACGCGTTATTTATGACCTTTTTATCCGTCGTTCTTTGATCAAAATTGGAACTCAAGTTGTCAACACAGCCTTTGATGCTCCCGTAGAGCTTACACCCACCCAACAAATTGAAACTGTTGAAAATCAGTTATTTGAGCTAGCAGAAAAAGGGAAATACGGAGGCGGATTTGAAAACTTTAATGAAGCTGTCAAAAAAGCACTTGATATGGCAAGTGCTGCGAAAAAGCGCTCTTCACAATTATCAGGGATAGCTACCCATATTAAAACACTTGATGAAAAAATGGGAGGATTACAAGCATCTGACTTAATTATCCTTGCAGGACGCCCTGGTATGGGAAAAACATCACTTGCAACTAATATTGCCTTTAATATTGCTAATGCTTACAACCGTAATGTCAATATTCAAGAAAATGAAGGCGGCATTGTAGGATTCTTCTCACTTGAAATGTCCTCGGAACAACTTGCAACACGTATTATTTCTGAACAAACAGAAGTGTCTTCTTCTGATATTCGACGTGGTAATATTTCAGATGAACAGTTTTCAAGAATTATTCGTGCGGTGAACCAGCTACAAAAGGCACCGCTTTATATTGATCAAACTGGGGGAATATCAATTACGCAACTGGCGGCCCGTGCCCGACGTCTTAAGCGACAACATGGTTTGGATATTTTAATTATCGATTATATCCAACTCATGACAAGTGGCTCAAAGCGTTCATCTGAAAATCGTGTTCAAGAGATTACAGAAATTACGACGGGACTCAAAGCCTTAGCTAAAGAATTGAATATTCCTATTATTGCTTTGTCACAACTTTCACGTCAAGTCGAAAACAGAACAGATAAACGTCCACAACTCTCTGATCTGCGTGAATCTGGCTCTATCGAGCAAGATGCCGATATTGTTCTGTTTGTTTATCGCGAAGAATATTATCTCAAAAATGAAGAGCCTAAGCTGGGAAGCCCTGAACATACAAAATGGCAAGAAATAATGAACAAAGCTTTTGGAAAAGCCGATGTTATTGTTGCAAAACAACGTCATGGTCCAACAGGAACTGTGCAACTTGCTTTTCAATCTGATTTTACACGCTTTAGCGATCTGGCTGATAGCAATTATCTTCCAGAGCAAATTGGTTAAACCACTATGGCACGTGATCGTATTCAATTTATCTGTCAAAATTGTGGAACTATCTACTCCCGTTGGGCAGGGAAATGTAGTGCCTGTAGAGAGTGGAATTCTCTTGTTGAAGAAAATATAAATGGTGGCATAGGAAGTGCTCCTAAGCAGAATACGCGTAAAGGACGCATCGTCGCCCTTACATCTCTTTCTGGAGATATCCAAGATGCTCCGCGTATTCATTCTGGTATTGCTGAACTTGATCGTGTTACCGGTGGAGGCTTTGTCCGTGGATCAGCACTCCTCGTTGGTGGTGACCCAGGTATTGGAAAATCAACCTTACTAACACAAACAGCTGCGGCCTTATCGCGCAAAGGACATAATATTATCTATGTCTCAGGTGAAGAAGCTATTGCACAAATTTGTTTGCGTGCGCAAAGGCTTGGAGCTCATAATACAGAAGTGAAACTTGCTGCTGAAACCAATGTTGAGGATATTCTTGCAACCTTAAGCGAGCATAAAAAGCTTGATATGGTGGTTATCGATTCAATTCAAACCTTATGGTCAGATACAGCAGATTCAGCACCAGGCACTGTCACACAAGTCCGTATTGGTGCTCAAGCTATGATACGCTTTGCCAAGAAAACAGGAGCTGCTGTTGTTCTTGTTGGTCATGTTACAAAAGATGGGCAAATTGCTGGTCCCCGGGTTGTTGAACATATGGTTGATGGCGTCCTCTATTTTGAGGGTGAAGGAGGGCATCATTATCGCATTCTTAGAACTGTAAAAAATCGCTTCGGGCCAACAGATGAAATTGGTGTCTTTGAAATGTCCGATAAAGGTTTACAGGAAGTGATTAATCCATCTGAACTTTTTTTGGGTGAAAGAAATGAAAAAGCACCAGGCGCCGCTGTTTTCGCGGGTATGGAAGGAACACGTCCAATATTAGTAGAAATTCAAGCGCTTGTTGCTCCCTCTTCCCTTGGAACACCACGACGTGCAGTTGTCGGATGGGATGGAAATCGTCTTTCTATGATTCTTGCCGTTTTAGAAGCCCATTGTGGTATTCGTTTTGGACAGCATGATGTCTATCTAAACGTAGCAGGTGGGTATCGTATATCAGAACCCGCTGCTGATTTAGCTGTTGCCGCTGCTTTGATATCCTCTCTTGCTAATATTCCTTTGCCAAAGGATTATGTATATTTTGGTGAAGTCAGTCTTTCAGGAGCTACCCGCGCTGTTGCGCATTCAGCACAACGCATCAATGAAGCAAAAAAACTTGGTTTTCAGGGAGCATTTCACCCCTCGACCACAACTCAAATGATGAGGTCGCCCAATTTTCAGCAAAAAACTTTCTCCGCTCTTCCCGAACTCGTTGCTACTCTTACCGCAAGTAAAAAATGGCATACATCACAGGAAGGATAATATAGAAAAAAACATATAAAATACAAAATACCTTTGCTATAAGAACAAAAAATGGCATAACAAAAATATACTTGCCTACTGACTTAAAAGAAAACAACTTTATGTAGAAGGAACAAACAAATGATCATAACAATCCTTGATGGAATTGTCGTAGTAATCATCCTGTTGTCCGCTTTTCTTGCTATGCTTCGAGGATTTTCACGTGAAGTATTGTCGTTGATTTCTTGGGCGGTTGCAGCTGTTACGACACTGTTTTTATTCAAACCTGTCTTACCTTTCTTTGAACAATATCTCTCTAATAAAATGATTGCATTGATCACAACATTGATCACAATTTTTATTATTGTCCTTATTATTACTTCAATTATTACAATGAAAATTTCCGATTTTATTATTGATAGTCGAATTGGTATCCTTGATCGTACTATTGGTTTTATTTTTGGAGCACTTCGTGGTTTACTTATCATGGTTATCGGTATATTGCTAATTAATGCACTCATTACGCCTGAACACCAAGCAAACTGGTTAAAAAATGCAAAAACAAAACCTATTTTAGATTCACTGGGGCAAAAAGTTTGGGAATTACTCCCAAAAGATATTGGATTTGTTCTCGAAAAAGCAGAAAATTTGTTTAAAGATAAGGATAAACATACACATAAATAACGCTCTCATAAAAAGATAATTCTAAAAAATAGAGAATACCTTTTCATGAGAAAAGAAAATTAAATGATGTAAAATGTAATATTAATGTTTCCTTCATATCACAACTGAAAGAATACGATGATAAAAAGCGATATTTCCTGTCAAGAATTTTCATTAGATGATGATACACTTCATGAGGAATGTGGGATTTTTGGTATTCTTGGGCATGAAGATGCAGCAACATTAACGGCTCTTGGCCTCCATGCTCTTCAGCATCGTGGGCAAGAGGCAGCTGGTATTGTTTCCTACCATAACAGAATGTTTCATCAAGAAAAGCATTTAGGTCTTGTTGGTGATCACTATACAAACCCTGCAACGCTTGCACGCTTACCAGGAAATCGCGCTATTGGACATACCCGTTACTCAACAACTGGGGAAGTGGTATTACGCAATGTTCAACCCCTTTTTGCTGAATTGAAAGCTGGAGGCATTGCTATCGCACATAATGGTAATCTTACCAATGGCCTTACATTGCGCCGTGAACTTATTGCTTCTGGTGCTATTTGTCAATCAACATCAGATTCTGAAGTTTTTCTCCATCTTATTGCCCGCTCACGTTATGAATCCTCTTCTGATCGTTTTGTTGATGCTATTCGGCAAGTAGAAGGTGGATATGCTATGTTAGCGCTCACACGTACAAAACTTATTGCTGCACGTGATCCAACAGGAATTAGACCCCTCGTGATGGGGGAACTTGATGGTAAACCTATCTTTTGTTCTGAAACCTGTGCACTTGACATTATTGGAGCAAAATATGTCCGTGATGTTAAAAATGGAGAAATCATCATATGTGAAATACAAAAAAATGGGAAAATTACTAAAAAAATTATAAAATCAGAAAATGAAAAACCAGAAAAACTTTGCTTATTTGAATATGTTTATTTTGCTCGTCCTGACTCCATCGTTGGAGGACGTAATGTTTATACAACACGCAAAAATATGGGGATCCGTTTAGCACAGGAAGCTCCTTGTGAGGGCGATGTTGTGGTTCCTGTTCCTGACGGAGGAACACCTGCCGCAATCGGCTATGCACAAGAAATCGGAATTCCCTTCGAGCTTGGTATTATCCGTAACCACTATGTTGGCCGTACGTTTATCGAACCAACACAACAAATTCGTGCTTTTGGCGTTAAGTTAAAACATTCTGCAAACCGTCCTGTGATTGAAGGAAAGCGTGTTATTCTGATTGATGACTCTATTGTACGTGGAACAACCTCCCTTAAAATTGTGCGAATGCTCCGCGATGCAGGAGCAAAAGAAGTTCATGTGCGTATTTCTAGCCCTATGATTTTCTATCCTGACTTTTACGGTATTGATACACCTAAAATTGAAAGTCTTTTAGCAAATCAATATCCAGATTTAAAATCTATGGGTGATTTTATTGGAGCGGATTCATTAGAATTTCTTTCAACGGATGGGTTATATCTTGCTGTAGCAGGCGAAAAACGAAACAACGCTGATCCACAATTTACTGATCATTATTTTACTGGGTATTACCCTACCCATCTGGTTGATCAGGAAAATCTTTCCAAAATTCATCAAGCATCTGTTCTTAAAACAAGAGATTAATGATGACAAAGCTTGACTTTAGTCTCCATGGACGTGCTGCACTTGTTACTGGTGCATCAAGAGGGATTGGCTATTATTTGGCTCTCGAGCTCGCTGCACGCGGCGCTGATATTATTGCTCTTGCACGAACAATCAGTGGACTTACTGAACTGGACAATCAAATTCGAGAAAAAGGTGTTCATGCAACCCTCGTTCCACTTGACTTGCATCATATGGAAAACATCGATCCTCTTGCGATCTCAATCGCCAAACGCTGGAAAAAACTCGATATCATTGTTGTAAATGCTGGAATCCTTGGAACACTCTCACCAATAGCGCATATAGAAAATACAGTATTTGAAGATGTCTTTCAAATAAATCTTTTTAGCCAGTGGCGTTTAATGAAGGCCGTTGAGCCTTTATTACGTAGATCTGATGCTGGACGAGCTATTCTATTATCCTCAAGCGTTGCGCATGTTGCACGCCCTTTCTGGGGAGCTTATGCAGCCTCTAAAGCAGCTTTAGAAATGATTGCCCGCTGTTGGGCAGAAGAACTCAAACAAACCCCAATTAAGATTAATTGTGTCAACCCTGGAGCCACACGCACTGCCATGCGTGCTGAAGCTATGCCTGGTGAAGATCCAAAAACACTCCCCTCACCGCAAGAAGTTGCAAAAAAAATGGTACATTTGCTATCGCCTGATTTAAAAGAAACCGGAAAACTCTTTAATGTCCATAAAAATCGATTTGTAGATTATCATATTCCTAATTGATCATCATCTGAAATATACTTTATGATTCTTGGATAGCTTTATTAGAATCAGCCTTTTTCTCTTCTAAAGTAGCGCGTTTATTATAAGCTATAAAACTACAGGGAAGAAAAATCATATAGCTAATCGCTGTAATCAATAAAGTTGTCCATATATAGGTCGCAAGAAAACCGACGTAAATAACAATGACCAACATACAAGGTATAACGATATCACGCCTCAAATTTTGATCAATTGTCTTTGCATTCCATACTGGTAAACGACTAATCAAAAGAAAAGAAATAATGACAGTATAAAGACTAAAAAACAATGCCCACCCCCAATTTGGGACTAAACCAAGAGCACCTAAATAGGTAGGTAATAAAAGTAATAATGCTCCTGCAGGTGCAGGAACACCAATAAAATAACTTTTCTGCCATTGAGGTATATCGATATTATCCAACATCACATTAAAACGCGCTAACCGCAAACAACAAGCAACACAATAAACAAGAGCTGCAACCCAACCAATGTGGTATGCTTGATTCAAAATAAAGGAATAAACAATAAGTGCAGGGGTAACACCAAAATTTACAACATCAGCAAGAGAATCCATCTGTGCTCCAAAAGATGAACTCCCATCTATTAAACGAGCAATACGACCATCAGCACCATCTAAAACTGCGGCCAAAAGCACCATTAAAATAGCAGCTTCATAGCGACACTCAAAAGCCAAACGAATGCTGCTCATCCCTGCGCAAATTGCTAAAATAGTAATGATATTAGGAATGACATACCGCATTGATGTAGATGAACGCCGACGATTTGCAACATCATCATGCTGCCCTTCAGGATTGAATGAAGAAAATGGCGAAAAATTTTTCATTGTGCGTCCTAATCGTATCTGAAGTCCGTTGTGGCACTCTTATCATCGAAAGAACCCAAAACTGTCTCTCCAGCAATTGCTGTCTGTCCAACTGCAACACGCAATTTCATTTCAGTTGGTATATAAATATCAAGGCGAGAGCCAAAACGAATCAATCCAAATCTCTCACCAGTAATAACGGCGTCATTTTCTTTTGACCAACAAACAATCCGACGGGCAACCAATCCCGCTATTTGTACGATGCCAATTTTACCATGTTTGCTATCAATAATCATCCCATTACGCTCATTAAACTGACTAGCCTTATCAAACTCAGCATTGGTAAACCGACCTGGATGATAAACGATAGACTCTACCGTACCACTTATAGGAATACGGTTGATATGGCATGAAAAAATATCCATAAAAATGGAAATACGGATCATTTCATCTTTTCCTAAACCTAATTCCTCAGGTGGAACACACGATTCGACAAATGAAATACGCCCATCTGCAGGTGATATAACCCAATTTGAATTCAAAGGAACCACGCGATCTGGATCACGGAAAAAGTATATACACCACACTGTAAGAATAAGGCCACACCAAAACAATGGACTCCAGATCCAACCAAGAATGAGCGAAATAACAAAAAACGCTACAATAAAAGGATAACCTTCTTTATGAATCGGTACAAAACTATTGTGGACAGATTGCAGAATACTCATATAATTTCCTATTCATCGTAAACTTAAACAAGTAATAAATCTTTTTGTTCCTTTTGTCTTTTTTTATGTATTTAATCAATCACTCCATATAAAGATGTAGATTACGTTTTGCCCTATTTATTTTTTACGATTAACAATACCCGTCTCATCTTCTTCACGCATTTTACGTAATTTTTCTTCAGCCTGTGATGCTTCAAGCTGTTTATTCCACATTGAAGCATAGAAGCCTTTCTTACGTAAAAGCTCTATATGCGTCCCCTTCTCAATAATACGACCACTTTTAAGAACCAAAATTTCATCTGCATTGATAACAGTAGAAAGACGGTGAGCAATAATCAATGTTGTACGTCCACGGCTTACAATATCCAATGCTTGTTGAATTTCCTTTTCTGTTGCCGTATCAAGAGCGGCTGTTGCTTCATCTAAAATAAGAAGTGGGGGCGCTTTTAAGAGGGTCCGTGCAATCGCTATACGTTGTTTTTCTCCCCCTGATAATTTGAGACCACGCTCTCCTACCATAGACTGAAAACCTTCCGGTAACATCTTAATAAATTTTGATATTTGTGCCATTTCAGCAGATTTGAGTATCTCTTCATCTGTAGCACTTGGACGCCCATAGCGAATATTATAAGCAATTGTATCATTAAATAACACTGTATCTTGTGGGACCATGCCAATCGCTGCACGCAAACTTTTTTGGGTTATGTCCCGAATATCCTGCCCGTCAATTGTGATAAAACCCGAATCAACATCATAAAACCGAAAAAGCAACCGAGAAATAGTTGATTTACCTGCACCAGACGGACCGACAATGGCGACTGTTTTTCCTCCAGGGACTTCAAAATCAATATCTCTGAGAATCTGACGCGTCGAATCATAGGAAAACTTTACCTGATGAAAACGAATGGTCCCATCGCTTATCTCTAACGGTTTGGCATCCGATTTATCAACGATTTCCTGTTGAACATCTAGAAGATCGAACATTGCTTCAATATCCGTTAAACCTTGTCGAACATCTCGATAAATTGAACCAATAAAATTAAGGGGAATGGAAAGTTGCATTAAAAGTGCATTAATAAAAACAAAATCTCCTAAAGTTTGTGTTTTATAATAAACTTCATAAGCGGACATCAACATTATGATCGTCATTCCGATACCAAAGATAAGAGCCTGTCCAAAATTAAGCCAGCTTAACGATGTCCAAATTTTTGTTGCAGCTTTTTCATAACACACTATAGAAGCATCGAATCGACCAGCTTCGAGAGTTTCATTGTTAAAATATTTCACCGTTTCAAAATTCAAAAGAGAATCAACAGCGCGGATATTCGCCTCAGTATCCGCTGTATTCATTTGTTGCCGAATACGAATACGCCAATCACTCGCCTTAATGGTAAACAAAGTATACAAGCCAACTGTTACAACAACAATGAGAAGATAATGCCACCCATAACTTAGATAAAATACAAGTGCTGTTAATAGAAATTCTAAAATTGTCGGTACTGTATTGAGAATTGAAAATCTTACGATAGCTTCAATTCCTTTTGTACCACGCTCAATCACGCGAGAAAGCCCACCAGTTCGGCGTTCCAAATGAAATCGCAAAGATAATTCATGAACATGTACAAAGGTTTTATAAGCTAATTGACGAACAGCATATTGACCAACAGTGGCAAAAAGAGAATCGCGCAATTGATTTAATCCAGCCTGCATAATACGTGCAACATTATATGCCAAAACGAACATAATGGGAATAATCCAACTAGATGGAAACCATTCAAGGGGCTGAAAGCTTGCATCAAGTACATTTGTAGAATATTTAAAGAAATACGGTACAGATATGAGAATGAGTTTGGCCAAAACAAGATAAAATATTGCCCATAGTACACGGATTTTTAGATCACGCCGACCTATCGGCCACATATAAGGCCATAAATTGTAAAGTGTGCGCAGAGTTTTTCCTGTATCTGATGAGACAGTTTTTGTCATTTCATTGCATTTCATAAAGCCTTTACTTCTCTATCATCCACACAAACAGGCAAAACACCTCTCTGTAGTTGTTTATAAGTTTCCTATGCTTCCGATAAGCTATACCTACTCGTGTTTGAAATTAGACTGTTTTTGAAAACGGAACAAGAAATAATCCACTATACAGTTTATTATTTTGATCTGTATTCTCATACCACTCTGCTGCAAATAAATTTTCAATTCTTACATGCTTTTTTTTCAATTCTGTCTGAAGCCACTTTTTTGTTTTACCGATCTCTTTTAGACCATCATCAATAACTTCACCATTTTCTACTACAATCGTTGATTTCTTACCCTCTGCCTTTTTAATAACAGTGCAATCACCATTGGTTTCCAAACGAACAAAAGCAGCTTCATGTAAATGACACCCTTTAAGACGTAACATCGTAATGAGATCATTGACATTGATCCCTAAGTTCTTAATCTTATCCATTTGAAAAACCCCATCTAAAACTAATGTAACATTCTGCCCTGCAATAAGACGACGAAAAAAAACAGAATAGCGGGCAAAAAAATTAAAAGATGCAATCAAGGTTTGCCAAATGAGTAAAACAAGCAATAATTGAATGCTATTAATATTCTGATTATAAATGACTCCCCCAATAATACCTCCCATGACAAAATTGCTGACCAAATCAACGGGAGTCATTTGACTAAGACTACCACGACCTGTCGTTCTTAAAATAAATAGGAAGGCAACAAGACCTACAACCAGCTTAAGCGCGATATATCCATAATGATATAAAAATTCCATCAAACTTTCTCCTTTTTCTTATGAAAACTGCTAGAATAGAGGAATTAGAGTCGTTTTATTTCCCACATAGTTATACGCTCACCACTCTGCGGATCCTTACTATCTTTTAAAAGAATCCCCTCAGCTGCAAGCTCATCACGAATTATATCCGCAGCTTCCCATTCTTTATTATGGATAAGCCGTAGCCTTTCGGCAATGCGCTTATCAATAAATTTTGAATCAAGAGATGTTTTTTTTATAAATAATGGGCTGTCTATTTCCTTAACCCATTCTTGTCGTAATAGTCCTAATAAATCCATACCATTAGCAAGAGCCAAAGCATTACCTGTTTTATAAAATTTTCGCAAAAGAGTTAATGCTTTTGGAGTATTAAGATCATCACTGAGGACATCTATTAAAGTATTCTCAAGTACTTCATTGTTTTCTATTATAATCTTTTTACCGCGAAGCAACTCATACCAACGATACAGTTCACTGCTCGATTGTGTTAAACGCTGGACTGTCCAATTTAATGGTTCACGATAATGCGTTTGCAGCATCGAAAAACGTGCAGACAAACCAGCCCAATTTTGCTTCATTTCATCGGTTAAAACACCATTAAACTCGAAAAAATTATTCTCTAAAATAGAACGAATGGTTATGAAATTACCAAAGCTTTTCGACATTTTTTTGCCTTCAACTTGTAAAAAGCCGTTATGCATCCACAAATTAGCCATTCTCTCTGTCCCCAAAGCTGAACAACTTTGTGCAATCTCATTTTCATGATGAGGAAAAATTAAATCAAGTCCACCACCATGAATATCAAAAATATTAGCGGTCGGATCATCACAGGTTAAACCACCACCATAGGGCGCTAATAATTTTGCCATTGACATTGCAGAACACTCAATATGCCAACCTGGACGACCTAAAACAGGAATTCCAGCGGGCGATTCCCAACCTGGCTCTCCTTCTACAGAAGGCTTCCATAAAACAAAATCCATCTCCTCTCTTTTATAAGCAGCAACATCGATACGCGCCCCCGCCCTCATCTCATCTAAAGAACGATTGGCAAATGTCCCATAATAGGGAGGATTTTTTATACTACTTACAGAAAATAATATGTGATTTTTCGCTTTATAAGCATGCCCCTTTTCAAGTAATTTTTCAATTAAAGAGCGCATCTCTTCTAAATGCTCGGTGGCGCGTGGCTGGCTGGTTGGCAATAAACAACCAAGGGCCATTGTATCTTGTTGAAACTGAGAATATGTACGTTCTGTTAATCGACGGATAGCATCATTCAGTGATAAGTTTGGATATTCGCAAGCTGCTCGTGCATTAATTTTATCATCAACATCTGTAATATTACGCGCATATAGAACATGCTCTTTGCCATACACATAACGCAATAAGCGAAATAAAATATCAAAAACAATGACAGGACGTGCATTTCCTATATGTGCATAATCATAAACTGTCGGGCCACAAACATAAAGACGGACTCTTGTCGCATCGATTGGTATAAAATTTTCTTTTTTACGTGTCAGCGTATTATAAAATCGCAACTCTTTCATTATTGGCTCCATGAACGATATTATGCACCTATCCTTTTAGATTATCTTACCTCAAATCATCGCATTATACGGTTTAGGCTAAAAACTTTTAGCTTATAACCAACTCTTCTTCCCCAGTTCCTCCAGTGTATAGAGGCTGTATCCATCATTCATTATAAAAACAATCCATTTTATTTAATTGGACAAAAGCATTTAAAAAATAGAGACTTTTCCCTCCTTAAAGAAAATGAGCTTAGAAAAAGTTTTATAAGCAATACAATATAAATTTATGTGAAAAATAGACTGCAGGAAACAATTCTTAAATTTTTAACTACAAAAGACTTCATCAATATTTTCAATATTCCATAATGGTTTCCTTACTGTCTCTTACGCCCTACATTTTATAATCAATGATTGAGAATAATGTAACAATGAATCCTATTTTTTAACATTGTTCTTATGACAAAATTATTTTATCTGTACACAGTTTTGTTTAAAGAAAGCAATAAAAATGATGCGTAATAGATTGATAAACATCATTATTTTAATATTTATTGTCAATTCAATGCCAGCCTTTGCGCAAAAATTTCCACCTTATGAGAAAAAATTACTCCGACTAGCAGAAATTTTGGGATCACTGCATTCTCTCCAAAATCTTTGCAAATCTTCAACGAACCAATGGTATGACTACATGAACGCACTGATTGAAGCAGAACACCCAATTCCACAGAGGCGCGCTTATTTGTATGAAGCGTTTAATGAGGCGTATCGTGCTTTCTCAGAAAATTATCATCATTGTACACGAGCAGCAATTGAAGCCAATCAAAGATACATTGAAGAAGGAAGAATTTTATCCGAAAACCTCCTCATGCATTATAAATAATTAATCTATAAAAAACATTTCTCTCAATATTAGCGGTATCAATGATGCGCTCCTTACAAATGAAAGGAGAAATAGGTTACTTCTGAAAATAGAGAAACTTTTGAAGAATAATGCCTCGACATGCTTTTATTTTTATGAGCACCTTTTCCCCATACAAAATCGTTCTTTGGCTTCCTTCCCACCCTCAGATCAGGTTTGTAAACAATCTGGATTCTTGTTGAGCAGATTCCTCTTGGATTACCTCTCATATGCTTCAACTTGTAAAATAACAAGCCGGACACCATCACATACTTTGCTAGTTCTTAGATGTTGCGACAACCCTTGGCACTTGAGAGTATTTATAAGCCGTATTTTTACTCTTTTCTTTCTTGTCGTATTTTCACTTCTATGTACCTGCCCCACTTGTGATGTGCAAGCACGTGATTTTAATTACTTCAAGATAAAAGAAATTGGAAATTAAGAAAATCTTATAATATTCGAACTTCTCATTCAACATGCAAAATGATTAACTATCGTGATATATTAATTTGTTACCCCTAAAAGAAAGGTTCTGCAAACAAGACCAAGAATATTTACGACACACTAAAAAAAACACTTATGTGTCAAGAAAGCTGCCATGTCTCATACACCACACTAAAAAACAATATTTGAAGATACAACAGGATAAAAGCCATAAAATTTAGTCTATTTACGCTAAAGTTTCTATAAATTTAACAGGCTCTCCTTGTGAAGGAGTAACAATCTCACCTTCCCACATAACACACATACCACGGATAATGGTCCCAACAGGCCAACCTTTAACCTTTTGACCATCATAAGGTGTCCAACCAGCACGCGAACCAATTAAGCCATTCGTAATAATTTTTTCTCGCTTAAGATCAATAATAGTTAAATCAGCATCATATCCCACAGCAAGGCGTCCTTTACAGCTTATACCAAAAATACGACTAGGGCCATGCGAAGTGAGATCAACAAAACGCTCAAGCGATATTTTTCCTGCATTCACATGTGTCAACATAATTGCTGCCGTTGTTTGCACACCTGTTATTCCTGAAGGTGAAGAGGGATAAGGTTGAAACTTTTCTTCAAGGGTATGAGGCGCATGATCTGAGCCTAAAACATCAATAATCCCCTGCTGAACACCATACCAAAGAGCTTTACGGTGGCGCGACTCACGAATAGGTGGATTCATCTGAATTAATGTACCAAACCGCTTATAATCATCAGCCGTAAAAGTCAAATGATGTTGTGTCACTTCAATTGTTGCAACATCTTTATGTTTTTTTAGAAAATCAATTTCTTCTTCTGTTGAAAGATGTAAAATATGAATCCGCGCCTTCATCTCATGCGCAATTTTTACCAAACGCTGCGTACATTTTAATGCAGCAACCTCATCACGCCAAACCGGATGTGATGATGCATCCCCTTCAATACGCAGCATTTTACGTTCTTTGAGCCTCGCTTCATCTTCAGAATGAAAAGCTGCACGACGGCGTATATTCTTCAAGATAAGGCGTACACTCTCATCATCATCAACCAAAAGATCACCAGTAGAAGACCCCATAAAAACTTTAACTCCAGCCGCACCAGGAAGTCTTTCTAACTCCATCAATTCATGAGCATTTTCACGCGTTCCTCCAACCCAAAATGCAAAATCACAATGCATTCGATGAAATCCGCGTTTAACCTTATCGCGTAATGTTTCTTCTGATATTGTCAATGGATTGGTATTAGGCATTTCAAAAACTGCTGTAATACCCCCTAACACAGCAGAATACGAGCCACTTTCTAAATCCTCCTTATATTCATTGCCTGGCTCGCGAAAATGCACTTGACTATCAATAATGCCCGGCAAAATATGAAGTCCCGTACAATCAATCACCTCACCAGCTGAAACACATGTAAGGTCGCCAATTTCAGCAATACGGCCATTTGTCACACCAATATCGCGCTTGCTTCTTCCATCATGATTCACAAGTGTTGCACCTTTAAAAATTGTATCAAATGTTTTAAACATAGCCCACGCTCCTTACATACTACTCACTTCTCGATTATGTAACTTTGAGCAGAAAGGCAAGAACCATGATTGAAAAACAAAATGCCATTTGCTTAAAAAACCGCGCAATTATTAAAATTACAGGTGAAGAAGCAACAGATTTTCTGCAATCTCTGATCACAACAGATGTAAAAAAAATCAGCCCACAAGAAATGTTCCCTGGAGCTCTTTTATCCCCACAAGGAAAGATTCTTGCTGATTTTCTTATCGGAAAAAAAGAAGATGGTTATCTGATTGATATTACCATGTCTTTAGCAGATACGCTCTATAAGCGTCTGTTGCTCTATAAACTGCGTAAAAAAATAGAAATTATACAACCATTTCAAAAGCTTGTTACAGTATCTTGGAATAATAAAACAGATACTTTAAATTTTGATTCAAGTTTTGTTGATAAGCGTTTCCCACAACAAGAAAAAATAATACGAATCTATGGTAAAATGCCTTTTTTAGCTTCAGAATATAATGACATGTGGAATCAGTTGCGTATCCGTTATGCAATTGCAGAAAGTGGTCAAGATTATGAAATCGGAAAAGTCTTCCCTCATGATATTAATTACGATCAAATCAATGGACTTGCATTCAACAAAGGGTGTTATATTGGACAAGAAATTGTCTCACGTATGCACCATCGCCGTGCCGCACGTCGCCGTATTTTGATTATAAAAAGCCAAGGTGAATTAATCCCTCAATCGAATATTGAAGCTGGAACAAAAGTGCTTGGCCATTTGGGAACATGTGTTACAAATGAAGCTCTTGCTCTAATGCGTATTGACCACGTTAAAGATGCTATGGATCATAACATTCTCTTTACTGTAAAAAATATTCCTGTCACCATACATATTGCTGAAAATATGAACTTTACCTTTCCTGAAAAAATACTATAGAAAATACTTATGGCTAAAGCTGAACTATTAAAAAGTGGAGAAGCACGCGCTTGGCAAAGAATGCTTTCTGGACGCAGACTTGATCTTCTTAATCCTTCTCCTTTTGATATTGAAATTGAAGATATTGCTCATGGACTTGCCCGCGTGGCACGTTGGAACGGTCAAACGCGAGGAGAGCATGCTTATTCTGTGGCACAACATTCAATTTTGGTTGAGCAAATATTTCAAAAACTTTTCCCACAATCGCAGAGCAATGAATGTCTTTATGCTCTGCTTCATGATGCACCAGAATATGTTATCGGTGATATGATTTCCCCCTTTAAAGCTGTGATAGGAAAACAATATGAACGCATCGAAAAACGCATCCAAGATGCTATCCATATGCGCTTTTCTCTTTCCATTGATCTTTCTCAAAAACTTTTAAAAAAAATCAAACAGGCCGACCGTATCGCTGCATATTATGAAGCAATCACGCTTGCTGGATTTAACATAGAAGAAGCTCTTCGCTATTTTGGCTCTCCCAATAACATTTCACCCAATAACCTTATCTTACATCCCTACTCTACCCAACAAATTGAAAACGCATTTTTAACTCGCTTTAATGACTTGGATATCCAAAGATTATAGAATCTTCGCATTGTTTATTTCTTATCATTACAGCATCGTCACTTTGCTTACACATCATAAGTGGGGAGTGCCATGGGAATAAAAACTATATAAAAAAAGACTTTAAATGCCTCTTATGCATCATTTCAAATGCCAAACTCCTCAGCAACATTAGAAGTTGGAGAAACGTGTGATGGTGCCGACTTGCTATTTTATGAAGCGTAAAGATGGGAGTGCTTTATACACTTTATGGAAACTTTACCGTTATACCATTCACGGGCATACCATCGCAAATGGAATTAGGTACCTAAATGTTTCTTTTAAATAAGCAGATAAATTATCATCCCAATGACATTCTGTTTTATATAATGGGAACTACCATCAGTAAAGAAATGAAAAAAATCACCGTTCAAATTACATAAAAAATATATGAAATCATGCACTTTCATTATAAAAACAGACAAATGCTCTCTTTTCAAAACTTTCATCTTAAACTAGAATTTATTTCAGTTTATAAACTTCCTTATCCGCTGGAAAAGTACGAGATATAACATCATCTGCATAGTTTTTGATTGCAGTTTCCATAGCTTTTTCAAAGTCTCCATAACGACGTACAAATTTAGGCACATGAGCACCATAGCCCAACATATCTTCCATCACCAATACTTGTCCATCACACTGATTGGAGGCGCCTATCCCGATGGTTGGAATAGAAAGCTTTTCTGTAAGCTTTACAGCTAAAGGTTCGACAATTCCTTCTAAAACAACAGCAAAAGCACCTGCCTTTTCAATCGCTGCTCCATCTGCCTCAATTCTTTGCCAATCGCTCTCCTTACGTCCTTGTGTTTTGAAACCACCAAAACGATTCACCGCCTGGGGAGTAAGACCGATATGCCCCATCACTGGAATACCACGTTTACATAAAAAATCTATTGTTTCCGCTATATAAACACCACCTTCAAGCTTAACTGCCCCACACCCCGTTTGGGCTAGAATACGTGATGCATTTAAAAAAGCTTGCTCTGGACTTTCCTCATAAGAACCAAAAGGCATATCAATAACGACAAGAGATTTTTGAGACCCACGTACCACGGCCTTCCCGTGTAAGATCATCATATCTAAATTAACAGGAAGCGTTGTCTCAAACCCATATACAATCATACCAACACTATCGCCAACCAAAAGAATATCGCAATAGGGGTCAGCAATCCGTGCGGTATAAACTTGATAAGCTGTTAAAGCAACAATCGGCTGTTGTCCCTTTCTTGAGCATATTTCGGAAGATGTTATACGCTTAACAGTTTGATGCACAATCATTTTATGCCCTTTTCTTGCAATATATATTGATCAATAAGCCTTACTTCACCAAAGCGAACAGTAAGGAGTAAAACTGCAGATTTAGTCAATATTCCTTTCAACTCGCATAAGGTTTCCGCATCCCGTAAATCTACTGCTTCAGTGATTGCACGTGTTTCTTGTTGTAAAATATCACGAACAGTTTTGCATAACTTATCAACAGACCGTTCACCTTCATGGTAAAGTTTTTCAGCAGCCTTCCCACTTTTAGGAATAATTTTGGCAGCTTTACGATCTTCTGAGGATAAAAACTGATTGCGGGAAGAATATGCAACACCATCTGCTTCACGTAAAATAGGAACGCCAACAATCTCAACAGGAAAAGCTAAATCTTTAACCATACGCCGAATAATTAAAATTTGTTGAAAATCCTTTTCTCCAAAAAAAGCTTTATCAGGCTGAACAATATTAAAAAGCTTAGCAACAACACTTGTTACACCACAAAAGTGCCCTGGACGTAATCTTCCTATCAAAATACGTGATAATTTTTCCACTTGCACAATTGTATCATTTCCCGATGGCCACATTTCATCGACAGAAGGAGCAAAAACATATTCAACACCCGCTTTTTTTAATAAAGCACAATCGCTTTTTAAATCTCTTGGATATTGAGCAAAATCTTCATGAAGTCCAAATTGCTTTGGATTGACAAAAATAGATACCAATACGCGATCACACATTGCCCTTGCACCCTGGACTAAGGCAAGATGACCAGCATGGAGCGCCCCCATTGTTGGAACAAAACCAATCGAAAGACCTAAATGTCGTTCCTCTGAAGTATATCGGCGGACTTCAGCAACTGTTTTTAAAATTTTCATTTTTCTATTCTAATCAATTATTATCCGATGAACAAATTAGCGCTTACATACCAAATCGACGCTTAAACAATTCTATAAAATTCACACGCACTGACGGCTGCCTTATATCTCGTGGCTCCCAAACATAACGCATAAGAAAAAAGCCTGTTAGTATAAAACCATTGATTATGTCACTAAAATCTGTAGGACGAATTGCTCTTTGCACAAGAAATTGTGGCAGAATGAGGAGCCTTTTTTTCCAAGGTTCCCCTGCTTCTTTACAAACTGCCCGTCCAGATTTTGGCGATACGTAATGAAGCCTTTCCTGACTACCTGTTGCAGCACAACAAGATAAATCAAGACCAAAACCAAGTTCTTCAAGAAGCCGCATTTCAAAACGTACCAGCAATTCCGCACTGACAAATAGTTCCTCAAAGTTCTGCATAAAAAGGTGTAAAATATCATATAAAACGGGATGGGGATCACGCTCAGGAAGAGACCGTAAATGAAAAGTGATCACTTGCAAAACATAAAGTGCTCCTGGTAAACAGATTAATCGTGCTGCATGTAAATCAAGAGCTTCAAGCCGAAAAAGTCCCAAATGTTCTTCTAAACGTGCCCACCATTCAGCCTCAACAAAATTTCCAGGTTGAAGAAGAGCTGCCATACGCCGCGAACGCCCCCCTTTTACCACTCCCATATAACGACCGCGTTCACGTGTCATAATCTCAAGAATAACACTTGTCTCACCATATTGGCGTGTACCAAGAATAAAGCCTTGTTCTTTCCACTTCATTTTATTTTAATTATTTTTTAAAGCTTATTTTTAAAAATCCAATCCCATTTCGCGATAACGTTCTGGATCATTATCCCAATTATCACGCACTTTCACAAAGAGAAAAAGATGAACCTTTTGATTCATAATTTCCATGAGATCCTTGCGAGCTGCTTGACCAATCGCTTTAATTGTATCGCCTTTTGCTCCTAAAACAATCTTCTTCTGACTCTCACGCTCAATATAAATAACTTGATTAATTTTGACAGAACCATCTGAACGTTCTTCCCAGCTTTCTGTTTCAACTGTTGAAGAATAAGGAAGTTCATCATGAAGACGAAGAAAAAGTTTTTCACGCGTAATTTCAGCAGCAAGATGACGCATAGGCATATCTGAAACTTGATCCTCCGGATAATACCACGGCCCCTCCGGCATCATTGCACTGAGTGCATGAAGCAAATCCTTGCAACCAGAACCGTTTAGAGCAGAAATCATAAATGTTTGCGCAAATTCCACACGTTCATTTACTTTAGTAGTTAATGCTAAAAGAGATGACTTAACAATTGTATCAATCTTATTAAGAACAAGAATCTTTTCTTGTTTCATATTCTTTACAATATCTAACATCATATACACTTCATCCGAAAGGCCACTTTGAGCGTCAATTAAAACAAGCAAGACATCAGCACGCTTAGTACCTCCCCAAGCAGCAGATACCATGGCACATTCTAACCGTTTATGGGGGCGAAAAACACCTGGTGTATCGACCAACACAATTTGCACATTATCATGAATAACAATACCGCGAATTAAAGTGCGTGTTGTTTGTACCTTATGCGTTACAATTGAAATCTTTGTTCCAACCAATTGATTAACCAATGTTGATTTACCAGCATTAGGCATCCCAATAAACACAACAAACCCAGAACGCGTTTTCATTACGTTATTCATGATCATTTTTTCCCACTGTTTTCCATACACCCTCTCGTCGTAAAATCTTTTCAGCCGCCATTCTTTCGGCACACCGTTTAGAGCTTCCCTGTCCAATCTCTGAAGCAAAACCTGAAATACTAACCTCTACCATAAAAACAGGATCGTGATCTGGACCTGAACGTTTTATAACCTGATAATGTGGTTGTGCATTTCCTTGGATATGCGCCCATTCCTGTAATTCTGTCTTGGCATCACGTCGATCAGCATCCATTTTCTTTGCCCGAATTTGCCAATATCTTTGAATAAAAGGGCGAACGCTTTCCAATCCTCCATCGAGATACATTACAGCAATCAAAGCTTCCACAACATCTGCATGCATATTAGTGAGTCGACGCCCCTCGAAATTTTTCATCTCAAAACCAACACGGATCATATCGGGTAGCCTCATTTCGCGTGCAATTTCAGCACATGTCTGCGCATTAACCAGATGATTCAAACGGACTGATAACTCACCTTCACTTGCCTGAGGGAAAAGTTGATACAACATCTCTGCAATCAAAAGTCCTAAAACCCGATCCCCTAGAAACTCTAATCGTTCATAATTCCCTTGTTCTGAATCTTGTACACTCGAGTGTGTTAATGCCCTTTTCAATCTCTCTTCATCTTTAAAACGATGCCCAGTCAACTTGAAAAGCTGATCAATCATTAGACATTTCATCGTTGTTTCCTTGCTTGATAAACGGTAAAACACGAACCGTATTTATGACAGAAAACAAACGGCTCCAACGCACATCATATGGCCAGCGCCAAATCTTCCAAGCACTTGAACCATTACTGATAGAAAAGAAAATTACACTCGCGCGGCCAATAAGATTTTCTTCTGGAACATAGCCTACATCTAAACGACTATCATCTGAATTGTCACGGTTATCTCCCATCACAAAATAATGTCCTTGAGGAACTTCAAAGACTTTTGTATCATCAACTTTTGGAATGAAATCTAAATCAAGTGTATCATATCTAACACCGTTAGGCAGTGTTTCCAGATAAACCTTAACAGGATAATCAACCTCTGTTATATCAGAATTGTTAACCTTACCCATAAAGTGACGTGAAACAGCCTCTCCATTAATATAAAGAACACTTTGACGAACTTGGATACGATCACCTGGTAGTCCAATAACACGTTTTATATAATCAATATTCGGATTACTTGGTAAACGAAAAACGACCACATCTCCACGTTGAGGTTGAGATGCCCAAATGCGTCCAGAAAAAATGGGAGGAGAAAAGGGGATGGAAAAACGAGAATACCCATATGCATACTTAGAAACAAACAGATAATCTCCCACCAATAAAGTAGGACGCATCGAACCGGAAGGAATACTAAACGGCTGAAACAAAAATGTTCGGATAAACGCTGCTAAAAGCAGAGCCTGAATTAAAACAGAAATAAATTCAAGAATCCCACCTTTTTTTTCTTTTGTATGCACTGTATCTTTTGGGATTATCATCGCATTGCCTTCTCATCACAAATATAACTTTTTTTCATCATAATATTCAAATAACAAAAGCACAATCTCTTACAATATCTATCCACGTGGAAGTGCTTCGATAATAATAAAGGCCTGAGCCCAAGGAAAATCATCTGTTATGCTGAGGTGGATAGCTGCATCATGATGAGGAGGTAATAACTTTTGAAGTTGCAGTTGTGCACGATTTGTTAATTGCATTACTGGTTTACCAGATGGCAGATTAACAACCCCCATGTCTTTCCAATTGATACCACAGGCAATTCCCGTTCCTAAGGCTTTAACACATGCTTCTTTAGCAGCAAATCTTTTTGCATAAGAAGAAGAACTTTTTTTGAGATTTTCAGACCTATTCCTTTCGATATCCGTAAAAATACGTTGGATAAAACGCTCACCATAACGAACCAACATTCTCTCGATACGTCGTATATCAACCAAATCATTTCCAAGACCAACAATCATAAGATATTATATCATCCGATCTTTCCTACGATGAACGATTCTTTAAACGCTTTTTTTTTATAATCTTTTGATACCGTTTATGTTTAAAACGAATCGTTGCTCTATAAACACCTACATAAGACAAACCACCAAAAACAACACCTAAAAGAGTTCCACCTAAAATCATAGGTCTCATAATTGTGTCCCATGCACCTTTAAAAAGAAGAGAAAAATTTGACACTGTTAAACCATTAAACAGAGCACGAATTTGAGAAAGAGAAATCTCATTGATATCGCTAAAAAACGATAAACAAAAATACCCTACTTTATAATCAGCCATTACAATTAATAAAAATGTGAGTGGATTAGAAAAAACCGTACCAATGATTGCGGCAGCAAAATTTGCACGCAAAAGCCAAGAAAAAAATATTGCCAAAATAATATGCAACCCAAAGAAAGGGGAACAAGCTAAAAAAATGCCAACAGCAACCCCTAATGCAACTTCATGCGGTGTTGCTGATATACGCAAAATACGTTTATATATGTAGCAAAATGAACGAGAAAATGAACGACTTGGCCATAACCAAAGTCGAATACGCGTTACAAAATCTATTGGTTCTCGACGACGAAAAAGCATATAACTCCAATATACATCGCTTAAAGATGAAATAATCTATATCATCTAAATTAATCTTTTTAAGCTTTTGCATCAAAAAAAATAGAAAGACAATTAAATATTTCGACTGCCTGGTTTAATCGCTGGAAGAACAGAAAGCTCTGCTGGAAGTGCATCACTCGCATAAGAGGCTATCTCGTATTCAGCAAGCGCAATCAATGGAACCCCAACATTGACCTTACCACCAGAACGATCAATGATACATGCACTAGCCAATACCTCTGCTCTTGCTGCAACAAGCGCCTCAACGGTCTCACGAATGGAAAGACCTGTTGTCACAATATCTTCGACAATAATAACCCGTGCACCCTTCTTGATTTCAAAACGACGCAATTCAAAGATGCCATTTACGCGCTCTACCCAAAGAGAAGGAACACCAAGGTGACGCGCAGTCTCATACGAAGGAATAAGACCGCCAATTGCGGGACCAACAACATAATCAATGTTTTCCTCGATAGATTCTTTGATTTTTTCCGCCAATCCACGACATAACTTTTCCGTCAAATCAGCATGCATAAATACTTTCGCCTTTTGCATATAAATCGCACTATGGCGCCCCGATGTTAAAATAAAATGTCCTTCTAGAATAGCATCTGCTTGTTTAAAAATATCAATGACATCTTGTGTATTCATTGCAAAATCTTTCTTTTATCCATGAACTCGCCGTACTGTACTTACTGAACCTGCCTCTTTTAACTGAGAAAAAATACGATTCAAATGTTTTAAATCCCAAACTTCCAAATCAATCATAATTTCTGTAAAATCTGGTGCTGTACGGATAAAAGACAAATTTTGGATATTGGCATCGTTAGTAGAAATTATTTGCGTAATTTTAGCTAAAGAACCAGGACGATTTACAGCCAAAATATTCATCCGTGCAGGAAAACGTTCATTCATTTGGGCATCAATATCCCAGCGGACATCAATCCATCTTTCTGGTTGATCATCATACGCCATCAAAGCTGAAGACTGTATTGGATAAATAACGATTCCCGCGCCTGGTTGCATAATACCAACAATTCGATCTCCAGGCACAGCCCCTTCTGGTGAAAAACGTACGGGTATATCTCCACGCGTTCCTCGAATAGGTAATGCTTTAGATTGATGATTTTCGATTATTGTATCCTTTTCATTTTCTGGAACTTTAAAAATCATACCTTGAGCATTTTCAATATTAAACCACCCTTCTTCCCCAGGCTTGAAAGATGGCTTTTGTACTACACGCTCTTGATAATCAGGATAAACCGCTTTAATCACATCAGCGGAAAACAGTTCTCCACGCCCAACAGCAGCCAATACGTCCTCTACATCTTTACGTGCCAAACGCGGCAAAACTTTCTTCAAAACATCTTTTGAAAATTGTTTTCCCATATATTCAAACGAACGCTCAAGAATACGATATCCCAAACCCGAATATTGCTTACGTACCGCAGCTCGGCTTGCGCGTCGAATAGCTGAACGTGCTTTACCTGTGACAACAAGAAATTCCCACGCAGCTGGCGGAATTTGTGCATGTGAACGGATAATATCAACTTCGTCACCATTTTTTAATTTAGTCATTAAAGGCATAATACGACCATTGATTTTTACCCCCACACAAGAATCACCGATGTCTGTATGGACTGCATAAGCAAAATCAATAGGCGTAGCGCCTTTAGGAAAAGCAATTAATCGACCTTTTGGGGTAAAACAAAAAACTTGGTCTTGAAAAAGCTCAAGTTTTGTATGTTCTAAAAACTCTTCCGGATTATCTCCATCAGATAAAGATTGTATCGTTTGACGCAGCCATGCATAGGCATTCGTTTCACTTGATAATTTCAAAGTCGAATAATTGGAACCTTGTTCTTTATATATGGAATGGGCGGCAACTCCATATTCAGCAACTTCATTCATAGCAGCCGTTCTAATTTGCAATTCAACCCGTTGTCTCGAAGGCCCCACAATGGTTGTATGAATAGAACGATAATCATTTTGCTTTGGTATAGAGATATAATCTTTAAAACGACCAGGAACCATCGGCCATGTCGTATGAATGACACCAAGAGCACGATAACAATCATTCACGGATTCAACAATCACACGAAATCCAAAAATATCCGATAGCTGTTCAAAAGATAATGCTTTACTTTCCATTTTGCGAAAAACTGAATACGTTTTTTTCTGACGGCTTTTAACATCTGCTTTAATGCCATTTTCCAAAAAAAGTTTTGTCAACTCATTTTCAATTGTGAAAAGCAAATCACGGTTGTGATTCAATAATTCGGAAAGTCGATTGGTAATCGTACGATGACCTTCTGGATTTAAATAAAAGAAAGAGAGATCCTCTAATTCCTCGCGCATATCCTGCATACCCATACGACCCGCAAGTGGCGCATAAATATCCATTGTCTCCTCAGCAATTCGTCGACGTTTATCGTCACGCATAACGCCCAGAGTACGCATATTATGAAGACGGTCCGCAAGTTTAACTAAAAGAACACGAACATCATCAGAAATGGCAATAAGTAGTTTACGAAGATTTTCTGCCTGTACAGCTTTCTTTGATACAAGATCAAGCTTATTAAGCTTTGTAAGCCCTTCAACCAACTTCCCAATTTCAGAACCAAAAAGCTGATCAATTTCTGCTCGCGTAGCACTTGTATCTTCAATTGTATCATGCAAAAGAGCAACAGCAATCGTTGCTTCGTCTAACCGCATATCTGTTAAAATAGCAGCAACTTCTAAAGGATGAGAAAAATAAAGATCACCTGACGCACGCTTTTGATGTGCATGCTTTCTCATTGCATAATCATAAGCTCTGTTTAAAAGAGCTTCATCTACGTCAGACTTGTAATGCTGAACACGCCTAACAAGCTCACACTGACGCATCATACAAACACATCCTTTATCTTTTCACACCTCTAATCCTTATTGAGAACATCTTATCAATAAAAGATAAGAAAAATAACTCCCCTCACATAACAAGGTATCTTGCCCCTCGTAATATCAACCAATGCAATTAATAATCGTCATTTTTTTCTGGAACAACCAAACCTTCGATACCCGCTAAAAGCTCTTCTTCTGACATATGATCAAAAGAAATTCCTTCTTCTTGCGATGATGTATTAAAAACACTTTCAGTTTTACTTGAATGGGTAATAAATTCACTTGCTATTTCTGGCTCATCCACTTCTACATGTTTTTGCAGCGAATGAATAAGATCTTCTTTTAAATCAGCGGGCGATAATGTTTCTTCTGCTATTTCACGCAAAGCAACAACTGGATTTTTATCATTATCACGATTAACGGTAATCTGCGCGCCTTGTGAAATCTGACGTGCCCGATGACCTGCTAAAAGGACTAATTCAAAGCGGTTATCAACTTTATCAATACAATCTTCTACCGTTACGCGGGCCATTTATGCCTCTCTCATAAAAAAAAACTTAATAGTGGATAAGTGGAGTATATACAATAATCAGAATAAAACACAAGAAAAACAATACAAGCTTTCAATTTTTTGCTTAAAGAACTTATTTGAAGAAAATTCTTGGAAACTTTATAAAAAATGTATATCCTATTTATGTTCGTTATCAAAGTTGCCCTTAAAAGCATTCCAATAGATTGGATTCAAGCAAAGGAAGATGTTTCTTGACAAAATATCTCATTAGAGTCTTGATCCTTTAAAAAAAATGCTGGCTCTTAAGAGTTCTTTCCAATAACAACAGCCTTATGCATACTTTTTATTTTTATGATTATAAATTTATGAAAAATGGAATTCTTTCTTTGAACATTATATATCTCGCACTCTTAATTCATCGAATAAATGACTGAAAGAGTATCTCTTGTTACATTATAATTAGTTATAAGTTTATATTAAGCTTTCTTCTAAAACAGTTTATTTATATTCTAGATTGTTTATCAAAACATGATCCATCAGATACGCCATAAAAGACTCAAAAGAATAAAAAATTGATCCCTAACGCCATGAATAGCCCATTCACATCGCTTTGCCCAGAGCCACCCCAAAATTGCAATTTGTGCCCTAGGCTCCATCAATTTATCACTGACTGGCGTATAAAAGAACCAAGTTGGCATAACGCACCGGTACGCCCTTTTTTTCCTTATAAAGGAGCAGACACAACGCGTCTTCTCATTGTTGGTCTTGCTCCTGGATTACGCGGAGCCAACCGAACTGGACGTCCATTCACGGGTGATTATGCTGGGCACTTACTTTATTCTACTTTGAAAAAATTCGGATTTGCCCAAGGAACCTTTGAGGAAAGAGCAGATGATAATCTTGAACTGATTGATGCTGCAATCGTTAACTCTGTTCGTTGTGTTCCACCAGAAAATAAACCCACCGGTACAGAAATTAATACGTGCCGCTCTTTCTTTTCGCCTCTTTTAACAAATCTTCCAAAACTTAAAGCCGTTATTACCTTGGGCGCCATTGCACACCATTCAACCATACGGGCTCTTAATGCAAAAGTTTTAGCTCACCCTTTTGGACATGGCAAAATCAATAATATTGGCAGATTACGCATCTTTTCAAGCTATCACTGTTCTCGTTATAATACGAACACTGGTCGCTTGACAGACGCTATGTTTCACCAAATTTTTCAAGCAGCTAAAACATATTTAGATCAATGCTAAATAAATAAAGCATAGCCCAAATCGATCATCCATATTTTTTTAAAAATCTTGCTTTTTCACGCTCCCAATCACGTTTTTTTTCCGTTTCGCGCTTATCATGAAGTTTTTTCCCACGTGCTAGAGCAATCTCTAACTTAACGCGCCCACGTTCATTAAAATAAAGTTTGAGAGGAATAAGTGTCATTCCTTCACGGGATGTTGCATTAAAAAAACGTGCCATCTCACGTTTTGAAAGTAATAATTTACGCAAACGTCGCGGTTCATGATTAAAACGATTAGCCTTCGTATATTCAGGAATATAGCTGTTGACTAACCATAATTCCCCATGTTCAAAACTAGCGTAGCTTTCAGCAATATTAGCATGATTGGAACGTAAAGACTTAACTTCCGCTCCATGCAGAACAAGTCCCACCTCAAGATTATTGATAATCTCAAAATTAAAACGTGCTTTACGATTGTCAGCAATTATTTTTCGTACGAGCGCATTCTTTTTTTTATTCATGGTTTTGTCAATATTATTTTATGCTTTAAAAAGACCAGCATGACTGAGAGCTGCATCAATAATCTTTTTTGTACTTTCTGTTAATGAAACAATCGGTGAACGCACAGTATCACCACAAAACCCTAATTTTGCAGCAGCATATTTAATACCTGCCGGGCTAGGTTCAATAAACACAGCACGATTGAGAGGCATTAAGCGATCATTTAATTCTCGTGCCGTTTTATAATCACCACGAAAACAAGCGGCTTGAAGTTCTGCACAAAGCTTAGGAGCAACATTGGAGCAAACAGAAATACACCCCACACCTCCATGTGCATTAAAACCTAACGCTGTACAATCATCACCGGAAAGCTGTACAAAATCCTTGCCACATTTTTCACGTTGTTCACTAACGCGCTCCATTCTACTTGTTGCATCCTTAACACCAACGATATTTTTAAAATCTTGATAAAGATCTCTCATCGTTTCCACTGCCATATCGATAACAGAACGACCAGGAATATTATAAATTATAATCGGAATAGAAACAGCTTTAGCAATAGAAGAAAAATGCTTGTATAAACCAGACTGATTTGGTCTATTATAATAAGGAGTGACGACTAAAACCGCATCTGCTCCAGCTTTTTGTGCGTATTGTGCAAGCTCTATAGCCTCACTTGTGCTATTGGACCCTGCTCCGGCAATAACAGGAACACGCTTTGCGACCTGCTCAACACACAATGCTATAATTCGCTTATGTTCTTCATGACTTAAAGTTGCTGATTCACCTGTTGTCCCAACAGGACTTACGCCGTTGACCCCTTGTCTAATCTGCCATTCAACAAAATCACAAAACGCTCTCTCATCAATTGCTCCCTTCTGATCAAACGGTGTAATAAGCGCAGTTATAGCTCCCTTGAGCATGATAAACTCCCTATAATGTTCGCTTTATATTTTTTTAACAATCGCCTTTATAAATTTAAATAGAACATAATCTTGCTCTATCATTGAAGCAAGATGAATTTTAAAAAAAGCTCTCATAAGATGACCATGTCTCTCCTTAAATTTTGAACATTTCTTTAAAACAGGCAGTCTATATTAACGCGTTTTTCATGCTTGTGTTCTATAAATCCTTAAGTTTTTACAAAAGCAAGGTCTCAAGGTCTTTTCTCTATGCGTGTATTTTTCACCTCTCTTTTCGTATCAACCTTTACTGCATTTATACTGGCAATAAGAATTTTATTTTCAAGTGCATATGCACAAACACCTCTTTTACATGGGGAAACGCCTATCCCTTTGGCGCGTCCTGCCTCCTCGTCCGCAAAAAAAGAAGCTCAAAAACCTCTTCAACAGATACACACGACATCACACAATACTGCAACACTCAAACAACTAAAAGCTGGGTTAGAGGCCCTTGCAAACAACAATATTGCAAAAACAATAAACCTGCGTAATTCAATGGAAAAACATAGCCTTGACCATCATATTTTAACATGGGCGCTGGGGATATCAAACCAAGCTAATATACCAAGCGCTGAAATATTTAATGCAATCAACATGCTAAAAGGATGGCCTGGTATAGAAACAATGCAACGCAATGCTGAGCGTGCTTTTCTTAACGAAACCAACGTCACACACGCAATCCTTCAAAAATTTTCTCATCATCCACCCCGAACAGCACAAGGTATGGCTCTTTTCGCTAAAGCACTTATTGCAACAGGACAAACCACTCGTGCTCAACACGTTATTGCACCGTGGTGGCATAAAGCACAGCTTAATGCAAAAGAAGAAATGTTTGTCCTTAAAAATGCAAAAGCGGCCTTAAAACCTATTGATCATTTAAAACGCATGCAATTTATGCTATATGCGCACCGTTTTGATTCAGCAGAGCGTGTTGCAAAATTAGCCCATGCTCAATCTCTTTTTAATGCTTTTGTGGCTGTCGAAAAAAATGATCCTAGAGCCACACAAAAATTACAAGCTGTAGAGAAAACATGGCAAAAAGACCCACTCTTTCAGTTTTCTCGAATGCGCTATCTTCGGCGAACAGAGCAATATGATGTAGCTGCAGAACTTATGATGAAAACACCAAAAGATGCATTTCGTCTTATGAACCCTCATTCATTGTGGAAAGAACAACGTGCCCTTTCTCGCGAAATGCTCGATTTAAACAAACCCAAAATCGCTTATCAACTTGTTGCAATGCATACTAACACTAGTATAGTATCTGCATTAGCAGTTGATGCTGAGTTTCATGCCGGATGGTACGCACTACGGTTTCTTCATAATCCTAAATTGGCAATGCACCATTTTTCACGTATTCCTCAACTATCTCCTTTACCTTTTTTTGCATCACGTGGATATTACTGGATGGGGCGAGCAGCAGAAGCGCTAGGCGAACATAAAAATGCCCAGTATTACTTTCATCGCGCAGCTCATTTTGGTGCAACTTATTATGGTCAACTAGCCGCTGCACGACTCAATCAAAAAAAGCTTAACATTTCTTTTCCTAAACCAACAAACGCTGAGCGACAACATTTTAGTGCACGAAAAGCTATCAAAGCAATTCAACGTCTTGAAGAAGCCGGCTATGCTGATTTTGCTAAAATTTTTTATAGAGAACTCGGAAAAAATATAGAAAGCCCCGGTGAATTAGCTCTTCTGACTGTTATGGCAGAAAAAAATGGTGACTATTATACCAGCCTAAAAATCGGAAAAATGGCTGCTTTTCAAGGTAAAAATGTTGGAGCACTTTCTCATCCTTTGGGAGCCATACCAGCTTCTGCTCATATTTCTGTAGAAGAAAAATCGCTTATCTATGCCATTGCACGCCAAGAAAGTGAATTTAATCCAACAGCCATATCAAAAGCAGGTGCACAAGGTATACTCCAATTACTTCCTACAACAGCAAAAGCACTAGCAAAAAAATACTCAATAGCATGGTCTCCTAAAAAACTCAGCAGTGATGCTCATTATAACGCAACATTAGGCGCCCACTTTCTCAATGAACAATTGGAACGTTTTAATGGATCCTATATCCTAACGCTTATTGGTTATAATGCGGGCCCCCGTCGAGTTAATGAATGGATAAAACGTTATGGCGATCCTCGAGGAAAATCTCTCGATAACGTCATTGATTGGATTGAGCGCATTCCTTATACAGAAACACGGAATTACGTGATGCGTGTCATGGAGAATTATGGTGTCTACAAAGCAAGACTCACTGGGAAAATAGATCTAAAAACCGACTTGCTTTCTGGTCGATGGAAATAATATACCTTAATCTTCCCAAATAGCATTGCGTTCTTAAAAAGTATTTTAATTCTTTTTTTAAATCGTACTTACACACCAGCCTGCTTACAATGTATAAGTAAGCGATTTTGATTGATTCATTCTCAATAGAGTATAAATAGGAAAATCCTATGCTATTCAAAGCTTTCATTTCGAATATAAAATAATGAATTATCATTATAAATCATCATGTTGCATAAATAGTTCATTTCTTCTCAATACATAAACGACATTATTATAGAGATTATCAATACAAGAAAAGTGAAATGAATAGCACATTCTTTTATTGTTGCTGATTCATTAACATTCAAATCTTGTACAATAGCATGTTTTGAAGGTATTTTTTCTGCTTACAATATTTCTATAACCCATAGGGGTGGGTCATTACTTATGCCTGTTTGGATCATCTCTAAAGCAAAAAGATAGACTCATTGGATTTAAAAGCCTTAAAAAAGTACTTACGAAAATCTTCTCATGAATGGTATAAAATCTATTAGATACGGTTAACCTTCACTTAATAAACACTATACTCCTATTATTCCATAACTCCCAGTGTTGCAACACCCCTTTCATCTAGAGTATTCATAAGGAAGATATTTACTGCTTTTCTTAATTTTTTTTACCATACTCCCCACTTGCCCACTTAATATCATAAGTAAGCAGATGTTTTTGATTGCTTCAATGTCAAAAAAATTTCCAAAGAACTATATTTGAACTTTTATTCAAACTATAAGTAATAAAAAAATCAATATATCACTTAACATAAAGCGCCCCATAAAAATCAGCTAAATATCAAGGATACTCTAATCGCTTTATTCACTTTTGATGGTGGAGGGGGTGGAAAAGAACCAATACGTTGAAGTGCCGCCATTGCTAATCGATCAAGTTCTGGATCTCCAGCAGAAGCGACAACACGGCTAGAAAAAATATTCCCCTGCTTATGCACCCTAAATTCTAACTTCACCGTTCCTTTGGCCCAACTGGTACGCTGTCTCACAACATAATTTTTTTGCCTTTCTAATTGTGACTGCACCTTTGCTAACCACTCCATTAACAACATATCTTCAAGTGCCGCTGTGCTGCCCCCCTGTTTGGCGACAGATGAATGCACGGCCTTTACAGATAGCTGTTTTACGACTGCTTTTGGTACCGGTATCGGTTTTTTTTCAAAAATTTTATCTTCTACTTTTTGAAGAAGAGATTCTTCCAAAGATTTTACTGTAAAATCATCTTTTTCTACATCATAAATACGCTGTAGCCCTTCCGGTTGAACTTCATCCACTGTTTCTAATATCTCAGCTTCTTGCTTTGCAAGATCTGGCGGCAATAGTTCTGGTTCCGTGCTAACATTTGATAAATCTGTATCACGATCTGGACTCGACGAATCTATACCAACATCCAGATATAGAGCCTCTTGAGCAAAAGTTAGCATAACCGTTGATGAGAGTATACCTTTACTTACACCAATATTTCGAAAATAAAACTGTGCTCCTAATGCTATATGCAAAAAGAGAGCACCAACAAATGCACAAACCCAAAGAGTTGATAACTGCCTCGTATTTGCAAAGCTCATCGTTTCTTCCGTTGCTATTCTATAATGCAATATTCAGTATTTTGTCATTCGGTATTTCGTCTCATTAAAACAGGCTATTTTGAAATTGCAACTTTTTTCTTGACTGATTTTATCATGTTTAATATGGTTCTTGTGCGATTTTATCTTATCAAATCATTCTGGGCGACGAGTTTATGATAGGGTTAAGTCAAGCGTTTCTTAATATTAAAACTTCAAGCTTAGAGAGGGGATATTCAAAAAAAGGTTATAATATGTTATGCGAATAATACGAAAAAATATCCATAAAAGCTGTATGATTTTAGGTGCATTGTCGGTCTGTATACCTTCATTTGTTTTTGCACAAAACAGCGGTAAGAATGGTGTAACTGAGCTCAACCCAATTTTTATTAAAGGAAAAAAAGTAGAAGATTCTTCAAATTCGATAACCATTCTGACTGATCGTACAACCGATAAAAATATTGATGAAAAACAAGTAACCGATGTTTATGACGTTAGTCGTCTTAATCCTTTCGTATCCTATAATTCAGAAAATAACAGTTTCGTTGTTCGTGGTTTAGATGCGAACCGTGTTCTTACAACAATGGATGGTATTTCTCTTCCGTGGTTTGATGATATATTGCGTGGTGGAGGTGGAAATACAACTTTTGATTTCAATGCACTTTCTACGTTTGATACTATTCAAGGATCAGATTCTAGTCTTTATGGTTCTGGTGCCTTAGGAGGCATAATTGCATTGCGTACCCTTAATCCTGAAGACCTTATCGTAGAAGGAAAGAATTGGGGAAGCCTTATAAAAAGTGGTTATCATTCTGTTGATAACAGCTGGCGAATCGATCAAGCTTTTGCTGTACGCAATTACCGAACATTCTTGCTTTTCCAAGGATCTTATGTAGAAGGTCATGAACGCAAAAATATGGGAACAGTGGAAGGATATGAAGAGCGCACGCGTAAGAATCCTTCTCATTTTGACAAAAATAACTTGCTTTTTAAAATTCATCAATATTTGAGCGATAATCATCGGCTTGGCTTTACCGCAGAACGTTTTGGTCATGATAGCAACACACATTCATTAAATTCATCTAAAAGATATGCTCCAGGTTCTGTTTATGAGCGGGATAATAAACTTCGTGAGCGCTTTTCTCTTTCTTATAGTTATAATGGTAATGACGATGCGGTACTTGATGCATTTAATGGGAAACTTTATTGGCAAAGGCAATCAAATCGTTACATCATGACTGGGGTTCGTGTTTCAGCTCCCAAAGGGGATTATTTGAGAGATAATTTTTTGCGTAATATCAACTATGGTTTCAATGCTGATGCACTTAAAAAAGTGAATTTTGACACTATAAGCCATACGTTAAAGTTTGCAACGAATGTTTCGTCATCTAAGTTTCATCACTATTTATTAGGGAAAGACAATTGTCATGTAAAAGAATACGCTCGAGGATGTCTTTTTGTTCCTGCTAATCGATCAGATTCACCAGATACAAATGGTTACAACTTAGGTTTTGTTTTTGAAGATGAAATTGGTCTGGTTGATAATCGTTTTCGTGTAACGTCGGGGATTCGGTATGATTGGTATAAATATATTCCTCAGAAAACATCTTCTTATGAGAAAGCGCTAATTTCTGATAAATTCCCTCCAGAAAGAAATGGAGCGCGCTTTTCTCCTAAATTACGCATGGAGTGGGATATTCATAATCAAGTAACGCTCTATGCTCAGTGGGCACAAGCTTTTCGTGCACCACGTATTTCAGAACTTTACGTCTCTTATATCAAACCTTCTGCTTATTACGTGAAAGGAAACCCTGATCTTCAACCGGAAACAAGCAATGGGTATGATGTTGGTCTAAAGTATGGAAATGAAAATTTTGGTGGTTCTTTCAATGCCTTTATTAACCAATATAAGAATTTCATAGATACTGAGGATAGAGGGCCATCAGAAGAATTTAGATTTGCACGTCGGCATTACATGAATCGTTTTCGCGTACAAATTTTTGGTGTTGAAACAAAAGCGCATTTAGTTCTTAAAAATGGTTTTCATAGCAATATTGCTCTTGCTTATTCACAAGGAAAAGATCTTGATAAAAAAGAATATCTTAACTCAATTCCTCCTTTGAAAACAGTTATCGGATTAGGATATGCAAAAGAGGTTTGGGGAAGCGATATTATCCTTACTTTGGCAGCCAAACGTGATAAAGTAGCTAAAGAATCTGAGTACTCAAAAATCCCAGGATACCATGTTGTTGATATGACAGGATGGTGGAAACCATTCGGTGAAACAGGACCTACTTTAAGAGCTGGAGTTTATAATCTTTTCAATACAAAATATTGGAATGCATCAGAACTTCCTTCAAAAAGTAATACACCGAAAGATTATTATAGCCAACCTGGTCGTAACTTTAAGCTATCATTCGTACAAAAATTTTAATCACTTCTATTAACTCTTAAGTCAATAGAAAATCATATCGATAAAAGGATAAATTATTTGTGTTTCTATTTTTAGCATCTTTAAAATTACAAAGACTAAATAGAAAAGTTTTGATTTTTTCTGTTTTATCATTTTTTGATTATTCTGCTGTTAGTGATAAAGGTATATGTTGTTGTGATAGATTGAACTCTTAAAGAGTTCAATCTATTGCTTTAGCGTTGTAGAGTTTGAAAGTTAGTTCTTAAACTAAGTAACATAAGGTAGAGTCCATGGCGCATACAGCTGAAATGATTATTCGTTTGCGTGAAGAAAAAAAAGAAATGCGAAACCGTGATTTTGCGGTTGCTATTGGTATATCTGAAGCGGAGCTTATTGCGGCTTATTGTACAATTGGGAAAGCAAAAAGACTACAAATTGATATTGCCATTTTTTTGGAAAGTGTACCCCATTTTGGAACAGTTATGGCTTTAACACGTAATGAATATGCTGTTCACGAAATTACAGGATGTTTTGAAAAAACTGTTCACAATAAACACGTCCCTATCACACTTGGTGAAATAGATCTGCGTATTTTTGCAAAGCAATGGAAATTTGGATTTGAATATGATGTAGTTATTCTTGGTAAGCCTGCAAAAAGTCTGCAATTTTTTGATCAATATGGGAGTGCTATTTTAAAAATTTATTCTAAGGACACTACGAATATGGAAGAATGGAGTAAGCTTGTTGAGAAGCTCCTTCTTGAAGATCAATCTTCTGCCTTAGATATTCTTCCCACTTCTGTTCCATCCCAGTGGAATAGTACAAATTTGGATATTGAACAATTCCGTGATTGTTGGCGAAAAATGACTGATGTACACCAACTTCATGATATTATTTCTAAGTTTAAAATCAATCGACATGATGCGGTGAAATATATTGGTCATGAATTTGCTAGTAAATTAAAGATAGAAGCTATTGAAGTGATGCTTAACCAAGCTGCACAGCAAAAGATACCTATTATGTGCTTTGTTGGAAACAGAGGATGTATCCAAATCTTTACGGGGCAAGTAAAAAATATTAAGAAAATGGGCCCGTGGCTTAATGTTCTTGATGATAAATTTGATCTGCATTTGCTTATTTCTGGTGTTGATAGCGTATGGTGTGTCCGTAAACCTACCAGTGGTGGTTATGTCAGCTCACTTGAAGTTTTCGATAAAAATGATGAAATGATTGTTCAATTTTTTGGTATGCGAAAAGAAGGTCAAAAAGAACGTGAAGATTGGCGTTCTTTATTGAAATCTCTGCCTCCATATCAAGAATTAAGCCTCGCTTAGAGAGATAAAATATGCTTACATTTCTTTTGCGCAGGAAACTAAGTTTTTTTCTCCTTTTTATGCTGCTTTCTCTTAGCTTCTTTTCGCAGCGAATCATCGCTGAACCTACTACACATTTCTCTGAAAATGCACGAATTGTCTCTATTGGTGGCTCTCTTACAGAAATTGTTTATGCATTAGGAGCACAAGATCAGCTTATTGCCCGCGATAGTACAAGCGTTTATCCAAAAGAAGCCCTCAAACTTCCCGTGCTTGGCTATATGCGTGCTCTTTCACCTGAAGGTGTTCTGTCCCTTGCTCCAGAAGGCATCTTACTTGTTGAAGGAAGCGGTCCTCCTTCAACAATTGAAATTCTCAAAAAAACATCAATCCCTATCGTGATCATACCAGAAAGTTATTCTCGAGAAAGTGTAATAGAGAAAATTCGTCTTGTTGGAAAAGCCATCAACCGTGAAGCACAAGCAGCTGCATTAATTCAAAAAGTAAGCCGTGCTTTTGTAGACAATGATGCTCTTTTAGCAAAAGTAACAAAACCAAAGCGTGTTCTTTTTATTTTCTCTGTGCAAAATGGACGCGTTATGGCATCTGGAACAGATACAGCGGCTGATGGTATCATAAGACTTTCAGGTGGTATTAATGCTATTACTGGCTATAAAGGGTATAAACTTCTCAATAACGAAGCGTTATTGAAAGCGAATCCTGATGTTATTTTGCTTATAAAACATAGTGGAAAATCCATTAATCTTGAAAAGATTTTAGCTATACCAGCAATTCAAGCAACAACTGCAGCCAAAAATCATGCTATTAAACAAATGGATGCTATGTATCTTTTAGGATTTGGTCCACGCACAGCAGATGCATCAAGAGAACTTATTCAGATGCTTTATGGTGCAAACCAAAATGATAAAAACGGATAGAATTGATAGAGAATCCATTCATGGTTTATGCATCTAAAACAAAAAAAAACAAAAAAATAAATCGCGAAAATTTGAGAAAAATATTCTTATTAGGTCTGATAATATTCCTCATCTTTAGTATTTTGAGTGGACTTTTTAATGGTGCTTCAAATATTTCTTTCCTTGAGTTTCTTTATATCATGTGTACGCAAGAATTTTCAGTAAGTAGTAAAACACATAATTATCTCATATTTGTTGATATAAGGCTTCCTCGCGTTATCCTAGGATTATTGATAGGGGCCGCTTTGGCTGTCTCTGGTGCTCTGATGCAAGGACTTTTCCGTAATCCTCTTGCTGATCCTGGAATTGTAGGTGTATCAGCAGGGGCCGGTCTTGGTGCTGTTTTAGCCATTGTTGTAGGTTTTGCCTTTCCTGTTTCATTTGCACCTTTTCTAGAACCTTACAAAGTTATCATAGGTGCTTTTTTTGGTGGGCTTTTATCAACCATTATTCTCTATATAATAGCAACGCATCATAGCTTTACCTCTATTGCAACTATGTTACTTGCCGGTATTGCTCTTGGTGCATTAAGCGGTGCTGTTATCGGAACGTTGATTTTTATTGCAAATGACCAGCAATTACGTGATATCACCTTTTGGAGTCTTGGCTCTCTTGCAGGCGCTACATGGTTGAAAGTATGGCTTGTTCTCCCTTTCATCTTTATTGGTCTTCTTTTTTCTCCCTTTTTATCACGAGCACTGAATGCTTTTGCGCTTGGAGAAGCTGTTGCTGGCCATATCGGTTTTCATATTCAACGCGTTAAAAATATTGCTATTCCTCTTGTTGCCCTTATGTGTGGTAGTGCTGTTGCTGTCAGTGGTGGTATTGGTTTTATTGGTATTATTGTTCCCCATATTTTGCGCCAGCTTATTGGTCCTGATCACCGCTATCTCATTCCTTGCTCTGCTCTTTTGGGAAGTTCATTACTTATTTTTGCTGATACGTTTGCACGTTTAGTTGTTGCTCCCGCAGAATTGCCAATTGGAATCGTAACAGCGCTTTTTGGTGCTCCCTGCTTTCTGTGGATTCTTATATGCAAACGAGGAGCGGACTTTTCATGATTGAAGCAACAGATATTTGCGTTCAGCGCGGAAAGAAACAGATTCTTAATCACATTAATCTTCAAGCTAAAAGCGGTGCTTTTACCATTATTATCGGTCCTAATGGATCGGGAAAAAGTACTTTTATCAAAGCATTGAGTGGGGAAATTTCTTACAGTGGAAAAATAACCTTAAATGGTTATGAGGTACGACAAACAAAAACTTATAAAATGGCAAAAATGCGTGCTGTATTACCACAATCAACAGCGCTCGTATTTCCATTCTTAGTCCATGAAGTTGTAGGTCTTGGCCTTTCTGTAAACCAATTGACCACTTCCAGAGCCGAATTGCAAAATCTTATCCAAAAAGCTTTAGAGCGCGTTGATCTTTCTAATTATGGTAACTTATATTATCACCAATTATCAGGTGGAGAACAAGCAAGAGTACAACTTGCGCGTGTTCTTTGCCAAATCTGGAAACCAATTTATAATGGAATTCCTCGCTGGATGATATTAGATGAACCTATTGCTAGCCTTGATATTCAGCATCAAATTATCGTTATGGATATTGCTAAACAATTTGCCCATTCTGGTGGGGGCGTTCTTACTGTTCTTCACGATCTCAATCTTGCGGCACATTATGCAGACAACATAATTTTACTCAAGGAAGGGAAAATTTATTGTGAAGGAAATGTGACTAACGTTTTGACAACACAAAATCTCCGCGATGTTTATCATTGTTCTTTAAACGTTTCTGAATTACCTAAAGAAAATATCCCATTTATACTTCCTCAAACAGCCTCCTCCTATAAAACTAAATCTTAAGGCTATTGGTTTTAATCTAAAATTAAAGTACATAGCAAAATAAAACACACAATTATTTAAGAATCTGTTTTATTTTACATGAACTTCTTTTCTGTGTTTTTAAAAAGAGATCCACATACTTCAAAGATCTTTTTGGAGTATTGAGGGGAAAACTACCTGTTGAAAATCCTTCAAGATTTTACATAGCTAAAAAACTTGATTTCTTTACTATCAGACCTTTTATAATACAAATTTATATAACATTAAATATGAGTTTTCCCACTTATCGCTCTTATCTTTATGAAAATGATTCAAAAAATATATACAAATGCTTTTTTCATAATAATTAGAGGTATTATTTATATTTTCTAAGGACCAGATAAAAATCAAATGCCGTTCTCCTATCCATAGAAGATTTATTTATGCCTTTAATGGCGCTATTTTTTTATAACGCATATGCTTTGATTGTTTTTCTAAATAAGTAAGTATCAATTTATAATGATTATTTATCAATCTCTAGAATCAAAAAGAATATTGAATATTATCATATTTTTTCCTTTTCTCTCTCTATAAAAAAATTGTTTACTGGCACATCATAAAAAGTAAACAATTGAATAAAATTTTTTTCAAATAAACTCAATAATTCTTCTTGTAGATCTCCTAATGTAAAAACAATGTATAGTAATATAAGGATGAAGAGAAAGTATAACGATAACGTTGATCTGTTACTTCATAAGCATAACGTTGCTTCCACTCAAAGTGGTATACCACTTACAGGTAAAATACATATTATAGCAATGCAAAGAAATGGAATTGACAAAAAGACGAGAAACCTTTCTATGAGAATGAATTAACTCATACAGGGGTACTATTTTTCGTAACAAAATGTTACAAATATTGCACTTTCTCATGCCTCAAATTGAATAATGTTATCACTTCAACCACTATCAAAATACCTTATGAAAAAATATGTTTTCAGATCACTTAACGACACATTTTAAATGATTTTTGATATATCTCCTTTATCTCATCACACAATTATAAAAAATTATAATTTTCTTATTCTTATAATAAATTATATCATTAGCTTTTCCTTCAAATCATTAAAAAATTATTCTTTGATTCTCCTAAATATCCTAGTTTTCTTTTCAAAGAGACATGTCTTAAAGCTCATCACCTCCATTTCACGACGGTGCCCATAAATGGTATAACGATACCCCCCATAAATAAGATAAAATTTAAGAGCATCATCACACTATCTATCAACTCTTGGGTGTTGCTACATCCCTTATATCCCATCAATTTAATTTGGGAAGAGTTACAATAAGAGAATCTTACGATACTCGAGGTTTTAATTCAAGTTGAAAATAGATTATTTATCTTTATAAATCAATATATTGTCTTTTTATATGCATAAGAATAACGCGGACCGTAGATCTGCTCCGCGTTAACAAAATTACCAGAATGTATAGATTTTTATTCCTCAATCATACTCATGATTTTATAGCATAGATAACAGTTGTATTAACAGGTCGCGTTTCTGCCTCACCCGTATGAGAAAGAGTTACCTTGTGTGTATGTGCTCCAGCAGAAGCTGTTGTTCCTTTCAAGGTAGCATTATAAGTATAATAATTCGAATGCCTCCCAATATTACCAGTTTCCCATCCAACTCCTTTATACTCAAAATCGTGTGTATGCTCTCCTGCTTTTTCAATGGTTCCAATATGCGTATGTGATTTTATGCTATCTTGTTGTTCATCGGCAAATTTTCTATTACCATCTAAACCACGACCATCATCAAAGCCGCGTAAAAACATGCCTCTAAAATCAGGAACTCTAAAAGTTTTATAGCTATCTTTTCCCCATTTATCACCTATTGCCCTAAATAACTGCGGATAATCTTCACACTTATAGGCCTTACCATCACATAAAAGCCAACCATTTGGCACCTTTTGCATCGCAAATGTTGCAATGAATCCAGCAGGAAAACTTTCTATCTTCGGTGGTGTAGGATTTAATAAATACCATCCCTCATGTTCTTTTATGAAAACACCGTTATTATATACCATTTCATAAATGCCACCAGTTTGCAATTCTCCCCCTTCTAATGGTCTAATACCCGCATCGGTAGCTTTATAGATAAGCTTTTCTCCTATATTATTAACAGTTATTGTCGTCGTGCCAATATTTACGCCACGAGCTTTAAAACGTATAATAATATCGTTGTTGTAGTTCTTAATCGGCGAAACTGTCTTTAAGGTAATTAATGTTGTTTTATCTTCCGCGTTTACCATAAAGCTTGAGTTAATAGATCCACCATTATCTGCAAGATATTCACGCACGCGCTGCATCATCGCCCGTGCACTATCATTGACAGAGCTAGGCGGCTGACCTTCTGCCCAATTAATGATACTATCTGAATGAGCATTTTCATCAGCTTTTAGCGACCAATCATAAATGTTAGACATTTTAAATCCCCCATTATTTTCATCGTTTTTTTAATAATTTTTTTCTGCACACTAGAATGTGCAGCCGCTATTTATTGCTACATCACAACCACTACATCCTCTATTTTTACGTATTTTGTCTCTCTTTACTCCTTTCAATTTAATAACCTCAATTCATTAGACATTTTTCATAACATCAGCATTAATGCTACCACTGCTAATATAACTTCCTTATCTGAGATTGCTAATATATCGTTTTATTGCTTTGCTGATGCTATATATTTAAACTTTCAATATTTTGTATTTTGTTGCAAAATTTACAAAGGCTGTTCAAATTTTTCCTTACTATGGATTTCATAGAATGTGATAACTTGTCATCTGCAAAGTTTCTGATTTAAATTTTTAATAAGATATTTTATTTTTTTAATATGTTAAATCTATCTTTTGACTGTGATTTTTATTCATAACAATTCAACAGTTAGCCTCAAATTTTTTACATATTATATCTTTAATTTATAGGCAAATACTTTGCTTTATCTTATTCAATTTATTCCTGAAATTGTGCTACAAAATTAGCACCAATATTTTTTGAATAGACTTCTTCTCAACTTCAATATATCATAAGGAATATATTCGATGCGATAACTCTTCTCTCTTCAATGATCTGAGATACTCAAAAGATATCGCCCCCTCAAGCTGAAGATTGCATCTAATTCAGATAGTAAGAAATATAACCTAGACTTAAACCTTTTATGGACACACATCATCGGTTTATAAAACTCAACTCTCTGTAACCGCCTGTTCTCCTCCCGCACTTACAAACGGCTTTCTCGACATATATATTTTATTATATGTATATTTTTTTTGCAAGAACAATAAATTCTTCTGAACATAATCTTGCAATTACTCTTTAATTCATTGCAATATAAAAGTAAGTATTCTCCAAACTATTTTGCTAACTCATCTACCTCATCAATCCAAATAAAAAATGCTCTATCGATTTAATATCCCCTCAGCTGTCAAAGATAATTTCTTAATATTGTAGTTTATCGCTTCATAATATCTACTTTCATTCTCAAAAAACACACCAAAATCGTTAAAAATATATCTTTGTGATTGACAATGTCGGTATTTAAGCCAATCATATCCGTACTAATAAAAGTGTTTAATATGGGGGAATGCAGATATTATTGAGATATTGCATTAATCTTTTCAAAATAAATTTTCTTAAGCTTTATTGAAGATCGCTTGCTACAGGATGTTATAAGCATTTCTTCATTCAAGAGTATATAATTGATCATTTGAATATATCCCCATGACACCTTAATTTTTGAACTCTGTGTTTAGAAGGAAAAAATTTGTGCCGAAAAATATTCCATCAATCAGTTGTAGTCCCTTTCCCGCCTCACGTAAAATTTATCAACAAAGTCCTCTTTTTTCTAATGTGCGTGTTCCATTTCGTGAAATTTCATTGACCGATGGTAGTGGTGAAAAACCTTTAAATGTTTACGATACTTCTGGGCCCTATACCGACAAAGATGCAATCATTGATCTTACAAAAGGTTTACCCGCAATTGGCTCATCTTGGCTCTTTCAGCGTGCTGATACTGAATCTTACCCTGCTCGCTCAGTTAAACCTGAAGATAACGGATTAACGAGCTCTCCTATACCAGAATTTGAACAAAAACGACCTGTTTTACGAGCCAAAAGTGGAAAAGAAATTACACAAATGGCATATGCACGCGCAGGTATTATTACCGCCGAAATGGAATATGTTGCTATACGAGAAAATGAAGGGCTAGCAATAAAAGATCAACAAAAAGTGCACTCAAATATATCACATGAAGAAATACCAGAAATTTATACTGCAGAATTCGTTCGGAATGAAATTGCAAACGGACGAGCCATTATTCCGCAAAATATCAACCATCCAGAATGCGAACCAATGATTATTGGACGTAATTTTCGTGTTAAAATTAATGCCAATATTGGCAATTCAGCGGTAACTTCATCAATGTCAGAAGAAGTTAATAAAATGGTTTGGGCTATTCGTTGGGGAGCTGATACAGTTATGGATCTCTCGACAGGGCGGAATATTCACAATATTCGTGAGTGGATTATTCGAAATTCTCCAGTACCCATTGGAACTGTTCCTCTTTATCAAGCACTCGAAAAGGTACAAGGAATTGCTGAAAATTTAACATGGGATATTTTTCGCGATACTCTTATAGAACAAGCAGAACAAGGTGTTGATTATTTCACTATTCATGCAGGATTAAGATTACCATTTATTCCTATGACTATTGATCGTGTAACAGGTATTGTTTCACGAGGTGGTTCCATTATAGCAAAATGGTGTCTCCATCATCACAAAGAAAGCTTTCTCTATGAACATTTTGATGAAATTTGTGATATTGCAAGGACATACGATATCTCTCTTTCATTAGGAGATGGATTACGCCCTGGCTCTATTGCCGATGCCAATGATGAAGCACAATTTGCCGAACTTCAAACTTTAGGAGAATTGACAAAAATTGCTTGGGAAAAAAATGTACAGGTTATGATTGAAGGACCAGGACATGTTCCAATGCACAAAATTAAAGAAAATATGGAGCAACAATTCAATCTTTGTCATGAAGCACCTTTTTATACTTTGGGACCTCTTACTACTGATATTGCTCCCGGTTATGACCATATTACATCAGCAATTGGTGCTGCTATGATTGGATGGTTTGGAACTGCCATGTTGTGCTATGTAACGCCTAAAGAACATTTAGGACTTCCCGATAAAAATGACGTTAAAACTGGAGTCATCACTTATAAAATTGCCGCTCATGCTGCTGATCTTGCAAAAGGTTTACCCAGAGCACAGTTACGCGATAACGCTCTTTCACGCGCACGATTTGACTTTAGATGGCATGATCAATTCAACTTGTCTCTTGATCCAGAAACAGCTTGTAGCTTTCATGATGAAACAATGCCTAAAGATGCCCATAAATTAGTGCATTTTTGTTCTATGTGTGGACCAAAATTCTGTTCGATGCGTATTTCCCATAATATTCGTGATGCTGCAGCACTCAAAAAAATAAAAGGTGAAGGTATGATTGCTATGGCTGAAAAATATCAAAAAAGTGGTGACCTTTATGTTGAAGCATCTCAAAAAAAGAGAGTAAATAGTTGAAAAATATTCTTATCAAAGGTGCGGGAGTTGCTGGTTTAACCGTTGCTTTTATGTTACAACAAAAAGGCGCTCGTGTTACTGTATCAGCGCCTCTAAACTCTCCTATAGGATCATCCAGTTGGTATGCAGGAGGAATGTTAGCTCCTCATTGTGAAAAAGAAAATACTAAACAGATTGTTGAAGACCTTGGTGTACAAGCTATAAAATGGTGGCGCAAAACATTTCCAAATCTTGTTATCCAAAAAGGTACTTTAGTGGTGGCTCCTATACGCGATAGAGGAGAACTTGAACGATTTTCACTTCGCACACATCATCATAGAACCATAAACCGTGAAGAAATAGCTCATCTTGAACCAGATATTGCTGAACGTTTCGATTGCGCGCTTTTTTATGAAAATGAAGCTCATCTGGATCCTCGTAAAGCGCTTATTGCTTTAAAAGAAATTCTGATAAAAAATGGTGCATATTTTGTTGATATCAAAACATCCGAAACAAATTTTGATATAATTATCGATTCAACAGGAATAGCCCGTTTAGGAAAAGATAAAAATATACGAGGAGTGCGAGGTGAAATGCTGCTCGTGCGGAGTACAGATATTAAACTTTCCCGCCCAATTCGTCTCCTCCATCCACGATTTCCTTTATATATTGTTCCGCGGCAAGATGATATTTTCATGATTGGCGCAACGATGATTGAAAGTGACTTTGGTGGTGCAATCTCTGTGAGATCCATGATGGAATTGCTCAACGCGGCTTATACATTGCACCCTGCTTTTGCCGAAGCAGAAATTATTGAATCCGGCGTTGGTGTCCGTCCAGCTTATCCTGATAACTTCCCTTCTGTATGCAAATATGGTAACCATATCTCTATTAATGGATTTTATAGACATGGTTTTCTTTTGTCTCCGGAAATGGCAAAACGAGCAATGAGGTTGGCATTGGGATAAAATTGGCATTGGGATAAAAAATGAAAATATTTGTTAATGGTCAAAAAATTCAAACAGAAGCCACTTTTCTTAGTCTTTTGCTTGTGGAATTGGGATATGAAGGAGATTGGCTAGCAACTGCTGTTAATGCTGAAGTTATTCCTGTGAAGGCGCGCGACAAATTTATTTTGCATGAAGGAGATAAAGTAGAAATTTTAAGCCCAATGCAAGGAGGTTAAGATTATGTTGAATCTTTATGGACGTGAATTCTCATCCCGTCTTATGTTAGGTACAGCGCAATATCCTTCTCCTGCTATCCTTCGTGATGCTATTCAGAAATCGAATACAGAAATTGTAACCGTTTCATTACGTCGAGAAAGTGCGGGTGGAAAACAAGGGGGGCAGTTTTGGCAATTTCTTCAAGAACTCAATATAACGATACTTCCCAATACCGCTGGTTGTTATACTGTTAAAGAAGCTGTAACGACAGCCCATTTAGCTCGTGATCTTTTTAAAACCTCTTGGATTAAACTTGAAATTATCGGTAATTCAGATACCTTACAGCCAAATGTTTTTTCTTTAATTGAAGCAGCAAAAATTTTAAACAGTGAAAATTTCAAAGTTTTTGCTTATACAACCGATGATCTCATTGTTGCTGAAAAACTTTTAGATGTTGGTTGCTTTGTTATTATGCCTTGGTGTGCACCTATTGGATCAGCCAAAGGCCCTCATCATACTGATGGGCTGCGCTCTATCCGTGCTTACCTTCCTGATGTTACTCTTGTTATTGATGCCGGTATTGGGCGTCCATCCCATGCCACTGTCGCTATGGAGCTTGGTTACGATGCAGTCCTTCTTAATACCGCAGTTGCCAAAGCTGGTGATCCTGTTTTAATGGCTGAAGCATTTTCTAAAGCTATTCAGGCAGGACGTATGGGATATAAAGCAGGTATTCTTGAAGCGCGCAATGTAGCAGTCCCTTCAACCCCCGTCATTGGAAAAGCGGTATTTTAATGAAATTAGATCCTTTTTACCTCATCGTTGACAATGCTGATTGGATTGAACGCTTGGTCCCTCTTGGTATCAAACTTATACAATTACGGATGAAAGATGAAGATCTTAAAACGATCAGTCAACATATCAAGCGCGCAAAAAATATATGTGATAAATGGGGAGCACAATTAATTATTAATGATCACTGGGCCATTGCTATTGATGAAAAATGCAATTTTATTCATCTTGGGCAAGAAGATCTAAGCAATGCTGATCTTCCTGCAATTCGTAAAAATGGTATAAGATTTGGTCTTAGCACCCATGATGAACATGAATTGGATATCGCGCTCTCTATTAACCCTGACTATATTGCTCTTGGTCCTATTTATCCGACAATCTTAAAAAAAATGAAATGGCAACCTCAAGGATTAGAAAAAATCAAACAATGGAGAAATCGGATTGGTGCCTTACCTTTCGTTGGCATTGGTGGTTTAAACCCAAAACGTGCAATAGACATTTTGAAAGCAGGAGCCAATAGCGCGGCTGTTGTAACCGACATTATCCTCCATAAAAAACCCGAAGTGCGGGTACAACAATGGATCAAGGTAACCCAACCATGGCGTTAACCCCTTCTATTCTCATTGTTGCAGGCACTGATCCAACAGGAGGTGCTGGTATTGTTCGTGATATAGAAACAACTGCATATTTTCACATAAAAATAAATTTAGCCATCACTTGTGTAAATGTACAAGATGATCATCACGTTGCTAAAGTTGTACCCATGAATGAAAAGCTTGTTGCCGAGCAAATGCGCATAGCCCTAGAGGCTCATTCAATCAACGCAATAAAAATTGGCATGACAGGAAATCAAGCAATTATAGCAGCAATTTGTCATGTACTCGAAGATTATCCCCATATTCCGGTTATTCTTGATCCTGTACTGATTGCTTCATCGGGCGGAAAACTGACAACGGAAAAAATCATAGAAACTATAATCAATCAGCTTCTTCCACACGTTACTCTTTTAACACCAAATAGAAACGAACTCGCTCTTCTAAGCCAAACTCCATTGGCATTTCATCATAAGCAAGCTATCGAACAAGCAAAAAAGCTTTTGTCATTGGGTGCACGCTCTATCTTAGTAAAAGGTGGACATGCAGATGGTCCTCTTGCAATTGATAGCCTCATTGACAAAACTGAAATCATAAATATTTCTGCTCCACGTTTAAAAGGAACAATGCGTGGAACAGGTTGCATTCTCTCGAGTGCTATTGCTGCTCACTTAGCATTAAATGAACCTCTTATTTCAGCCGTAAAAAAAGCAAAAGCATATACCCACACTTTGCTTTTAACTCATTGTAAAAACAACTTTTAAAATCTTAGTATTTTCTCATACAAAAATAATATTTATATAGTTCATTTATATGTTTAATATTTTTTAATAAAAATTATTTAATAAAGATGAAAATTTATACTTAAATTTACAAATAAAATACTATAAAAATTATTTTCATTAATTATTAAATATAAAATATAATGGTCAAAAATACTATTATTTATATCACTCACATTCAGTAGAAAATGCTCTTATTATATAAAGAGATTAATCTGTTTAAAAAGCTAAAATAGTGCATTTAAATAAATTGTGCATTTTAAAATGTATATAATTGCAAGAACCTGCATTTTACAATCTGACTTTATTTTGAACAGAGAAAATGCTATCATCGTTCTTATACATTAATACTAACGAATATATTTATAAAATTTGAAGGATGATTTTGTTTGATCTATAATAGCTAGATCATTAGAAAAAATAAAATGTTAAATCAAACCCCATGCTCAATTTCCTATGAAGAACTCTTAAACTTTTATAAAGAAAGTGGTGTAGATGCTGTTCTGACAGATTTACCTATTGATCGTTTTAAGAAATCTGCTTGTTCAGAGAAAAAATTAGCACCTATTATTAATATTTCTCATAATCAACAGACATCTCCAGCCATAAAATTAGATAATCATCCACTGCATAACTCTAGGGTTATACAAAACGAACCCGCCGCTATAGAGAGTGCAAAAAATGCAAAGACACTTGATGAATTAAAATCTGCTCTCCTTGCCTTTAATGGCTGTTCATTAAAATTAACGGCAAAAAACACTTGTTTTTCAGATGGAACAGCAGGAAGCCCCCTGATGCTCATAGGCGAAGCACCAGGACGAGAAGAGGATCTACAAGGAATTCCTTTTGTGGGAAAAGCAGGAATGTTACTTAATAAAATTCTCGCATCAATTGGCTTAACAAGAAATAATGTTTACATTGCTAACACTATCCCTTGGCGTCCACCAGGAAATCGTACACCAACACCAAGAGAAGTTGCATTGTGCCGCCCTTTCATTGAACGGCACATTTATTTAGCTCGTCCTCGTGTTCTTATAGCACTGGGGGGTGTTGCTGCACAGCTTCTCACCGGATCTCAAAACGGAATTATCCGAACACGAGGGAAATGGCATATTTATGAAAGCGAGGATATCAAAATACCTGTTATGCCAACTTTCCATCCAGCTTATCTTCTCCGAACCCCTAGTCAAAAGAAGCTTACATGGATGGACTTCTTAGAAGTAAAAAATCACCTCGATAGCCTTTTGTAATTCTTTAGTCCTATCTTGATTATAAAATTAAATAGCCTTTTCTAACTCTTAAAATACAAATGGGAAAAAACTATGGAACAACCAACAAAATCTATTTATCGTTTGGAAGACTACCAGCCAACCCCTTATGCTATCCCCAAAACACAGCTTTCTTTCCAATTGGCACCAACAAAAACCTATGTTACAGCTATATTGTCTATCGAGCCCCGTCACGATACAAAAGAATTAATACCCCTTGTACTTTCTGGCGATGATCTTACTTTAATTTCTGTTGCAATTAATGGTGAGATATTAGCTCCAAACACTTATACAGTTACGCCTTCACGTTTAGAAATCACAATGCCACCAACGGTTCCTTTTACATTGAAATTGGTTACGGAAGTGAATCCTGAAAGCAACCGCCAACTTATGGGGCTTTATCTTTCAAATGGTGTTTATTGCACACAATGTGAATCGGAAGGTTTTCGTCGTATTACTTATTTTTATGACCGCCCAGATATCCTTTCTACCTATAGAGTGAAAATTGAAGCAGATTCTCAAACAGTCCCCATTTTGCTTTCAAACGGTAATCTGGTGGAAACAGGAACTTTGGAGAATAATCGCCATTTTGCCATTTGGGAAGACCCTTACCCCAAACCATCTTATCTCTTTGCTTTAATAGGTGGCAATCTTGATAAGTTAGAAGACCATTTTACAACTATATCCGGACGACGTATTGAGCTTGGTATTTATGTAGAAAAAGGAAAAACCCAACGTGCAACCTATGCAATGGATGCTCTCAAACGTTCCATGCGTTGGGATGAACAATGTTTCGGACGCGAATATGATCTTGATGTTTTCAATATTGTTGCTGTTTCAGACTTTAACATGGGGGCAATGGAAAACAAAGGACTCAACATTTTTAATGATAAATACGTTCTTGTCAATCCTGAAACAGCAACCGATCAGGATTATAGAAATGTTGAACGTGTCATTGCCCATGAATATTTCCATAATTGGAGCGGTAATCGTGTTACCTGTCGTGATTGGTTTCAACTCTGTTTAAAAGAAGGATTCACTGTTTATCGTGATCAGGAATTTTCATCAGATCAAAATGTACGCAGCCTACAGCGAATTGAAGATGTGAAAATATTAAAAGCGACGCAATTTGCCGAAGATGCAGGACCTCTTGCTCATCCTGTTCGCCCTCGTCAATATAGCCAAATTAATAATTTTTACACCACAACGGTTTACGAAAAAGGTGCTGAGATTGTTCGCATGATACGAACAATTTTAGGACCTTCTCTGTTTCGGAAAGGCACTAATCTTTATTTTCAACGTCATGATGGACAAGCTTGTACAATTGAAGATTTTATCGCCTGTTTTGCTGAAGTGTCTGGCCAAGACTTTTCCCAATTCATGCTGTGGTATGAACAAGCTGGAACCCCCAATGTAGAAATCGATAGTCATTATAGCGATGGTGTTTTAACAATTCATGCAAAGCAACATATTCCCGCAACCCCACAACAAAATACAAAAAAGCCCATGCTTATCCCTATCGCATTTGGCTTGTTAGGATCTAACGGAGAAATCCTCACCTATGAAGCCGATACAGGAATTCAATCAGACGTCATGCTTTTGTCCAAAGAAAATCAAACATTTACATTAAAAGGACTGCGTGAAAAACCCATTTTGTCACTGCTGAGAGACTTTTCTGCGCCAATCATCCTAAACACTCCATTCAATGAAAGAGAACTTATTTTTCTTGTACAAAATGATGACAATCACATCAATCGTTGGCAATCTCTTAATCATTTAATGACGCAAGCTTTGGTTCAAAGCATTCAAGATAAAACACAAGAAAAAGAAACAATCTCCCCTGCTTTGCTAGACCTGATTGAAAATATTATAACAGACGAAAACTTAGAGCCCGAGTTTCGTGCTTTCTGTTTAAATTTACCTAGTGAAATTGAGCTTGCTCATATAATTGGTCAAAATATTGATCCAGATCGTATTCATTATGTTCGCAATCAGTTTCTAGTTTCACTTGCACAAACACATCAAACACTTTTAACAAAATTTTATGTGCAAATGCAAACCCAAGAGCCCTATTTACCAAACACTGTACAAACTGGAAAGCGAGCCTTGAAAAATATAATATTGGATTATCTTTCTATTGCTGAAGCCAATCCAAATCGTGCTGCGAAACAATATGAAATAGCTGATAATATGACTGACCGTATGGCGAGTATCACTGTTCTCGTGAAACATTTTAATAAAAGTGAGCAGACAAAAAATGCCTTAAATGATTTTGAAAACCGCTATCGACATGACCCTTTAGTCATGGATAAATGGTTTTCTATTCAAGCAATGGTTGCTGGCGCATCAACACTCGAGAATGTTCAAAAGCTTATGCGACACCCGCTGTTTTCAAAAGATAATCCTAATCGTGTACGTTCCCTAGTCGGTGTCTTTGCATCTAACAACCTCACGGGTTTTAACAGGATGGATGGAGCTGCTTATCATTTTCTTTGCCAAATCATTTTGGAAATTGACAAAAAAAATCCACAGCTCGCTTCACGATTATTAACAATGATGCGCTCTTGGCGACAATTAGAACCTATTCGGCAACAAAAACTTAAAATTGAATTAAAGATGATTGCTGCTGCGCCAAAATTATCAAGCGATGTTTCTGATATCATCAATCGTCTTCTTACTTAAAAAGTATTTTAAATCAATATATTATAATATTTAAAAGTAAATTCTACAAAATCATCGATTATCATTAAGCCTATAAACAGGCAATCTAAGCCTGTTTATAGGCCATGTTTAAAATGCCTTTTCCTTTTCATGTTCCAAGTTCATAAAAGTTAAAGTTGTTTTTTTTTAAAAAAAATACTGGACAGAAGACTCCTGTTTTGATTCACTGTACTTTCATGGGGTTTACTCATGAAAATGGAAGCAGTTTTTAAATCGCATTATTCCGGAATTAAAGGAACAAGAGATGACTAAATTGGATGCATATAATGCGCCAACAGAGATCTATGCTGATTCAAAATCAAGTGCTCAAAGTCAGAAAGCGCAAACAAAGCATATTCATCTGCTTTCTGGCTCTGCCTATCAAAAACTTCTCTTTATTGAACCTTGGTTGCGACGCTCACTTCCATTTGTCATTGTGGCATTTCTTATTGTCATTGCAGCAATTCGTTTTATATCAATCTATGATTGGCGCGATACAATCGATAAAAATACACGTTCTACCATCATTCTCTTAGCTTCTCATATTACCAATACAATCGATCATGATTTATTGGCTGTTTCTCAACAAGGAAAAGTTTCTGCCCTTTCTCCTAATCATTTGCAAAATATCATCAATACTTTTCGTCATAAAGATCTTATTACGCCCAACACTCTAATCGCCATCGTTGATCAAAAAGGCAATGTCTTGGCTTCATCTAATTCACAGATCACTTTGGGGAAACCTTTGCAAAATTTTATCTCTGATAGCATTGCTTTACAATCTCTTGGACAACACACTGGAGTTATGAAAATCACAATAGGAAGAGATACTCCAGCTCTTGCTTCATTTCACCAAACAGAAAATGGACAATATAGCGTATTCATTAGTGAAACGATACAAGATAGCACTCTGAAATGGCGCAATTTTTTTTCGCTTAATATAACTCTATTCATCGGAACAAGCGCTATTATTCTCGTTCTTCTTTATGCTTATTATAATCAACTAGTTCGAGCACGTAAGACAGATATTATTTCAGAAAAAATTCAAAACCGTATTGATATGGCAATGATGCGTGGACGTTGTGGATTGTGGGATTGGAATATGGCAAGTGGACGCGTCTACTGGTCACGAGCAATGTACGAAATGCTCGGCTATGTCCCTCAAGATGCATTGCTTTCAATTTCCCAAATTAGCGCCATTATTAATCCAAATGATGCCAATTTTTTTGATATTGCTCAAGAGTTAATGGGGGGCAAAAAAAATCATATTGATATCAATATTCCCATGCGTCATGCTGATGGTCATTATGTATGGATGCGACTTCGTGCCGAAGTTACTGATGAAGAAGAACCCCATTTGGTTGGTATTTCGTTCGACATTAGTGAACAACAACAATTGGCTGAACAAACAGCTCGAGCAGATCTTCGTATCCGCGATGCAATTGAAAACATTTCAGAATCTTTTGTCTTGTGGGATGCCGAAGGACGCTTAGTTATGTCCAATAGTAAATTTTGCGAATATGCCACTATCCCTAAACAAATTCTACAATCAGGTATCCAACGTGCAACCGTCGAAGCCATGGCCCGCCCTGCCATCAGTGAATATCCCCTTAAAGATGATGGGAATGGTAACTTAACCAGTATTCGCCAAACTGCAGATGGTTTTTGGCTTAAAATTAATGAACGGAGAACTCAAGACGGAGGGCTGGTTTGTATTGGTACTGATATTTCTGAGCTTAAACAACAACAGGAAAAATTTGAAGACAGTGAAAGGCGTCTTTTTTCTTTTATTCAAGAACTCAAACGTACGCGAGGAAGTGCTCAACAACGCGCAACAGAAGTTGAAAAACTTAATAAAAGTCTGAAAGCAGAAAAAGAACGTGCCGAAAGTGCTAATAAGGCTAAATCAGAATTTTTAGCCAATATGTCTCACGAATTGCGGACTCCACTAAATGCTATTCTCGGCTTTTCAGATATCATGTTGCAATCGACTTTTGGCCCTCTTGGTTCACAACGCTATAAGGAATATATGCGTGATATTTACAATTCAGGAACTCATCTTCTAACTCTTATCAACGACATCCTTGATATGTCAAAAATTGAGGCTGGAAGGTTTACGCTTGATTGTAAAAATACTGATCTTGAACCCATCATTAGTGAAGCAGTACGGACACTAACGCCTCAAGCACAAGAAAAAAATATTGTTGTTACAACAAACATTACCCCAGAACTTCATGCTGAAGTTGATGGTCGTGCAATGAAACAGATTTTCCTTAATCTCATCTCTAATGCGGTTAAATTTACTCCTTCTGGCGGTAATATTGATGTCTGCGCTTTTAGAAAAAGAAATAATCTTATTTTTAAAATTACAGATACAGGCGTTGGCATTCCCCAATCAGCAATTAAAAAACTCGGGCAACCTTTTGAACAAGTTGAAAATCAGCTTACTAAATCTCATACGGGTTCAGGTCTTGGATTAGCCATTTCACGCTCTCTGTTAGAGCTACACAAAGGAAAACTTGAAATTACTTCAAAAGAAATGAAAGGAACAACAGTAACAATTATAATGCCCATCACACAAAGTTAAATTTATTTTTAATTCTCCTCATTATTGTTCTCGTTGTAACAAAATCTGTTTTCGTTCGATCCCCCAGCGATACCCTGAAATGAAACCATCTTTACGCACTACACGATGACAAGGAATGATAATAGCCAGTTCGTTATGCGCACACGCATTAGCAACGGCACGAAAAGCTTTTGGCATACCAATACGGCATGCTAATATCTCATATGAAATTGTTTCACCACATGGTATGGTACATAATACCGCCCATACTTTTTGTTGAAAAACTGTACCATTTATGTCTAAGGGAAAAGTATATTTTTTTATCAACTTAGGAGTTTCTATCATAGCGATAATATGAGCAACTTCTCTCTTAAATGTATTATCACCCACAACTTGTTGTGCATTACCAAAGTGTACCGTGAACTCCTGTAATAATTGCTCTGCGGTGTCTCCTAACGCTATATAACAAATCCCTTTTGGGGACTTAGCCACCAAAAGCTTTCCTATGGATACATCTTTCAAGCAGAATATTCTTGTTTGAGAAATGTTCAGCATTTTAACTTCCTTTATATTTTAAAAAAGTTTTGAACATCATACATAAAGTCAAGGAAGAGTATTTTACCACTATCTTTCAACACCAAATAAGTTCATCTTTGAAATTATCTCCTTAGCCACATTATATTAGAATACACTCTCACCCTTCATGGAATGGAAAAATACATAGATTGACTTTCTTTCTAACCTAAAGAATCAAACCTTCGATCAAAACTGATTTGTAAACAATCTAGCTTCTTGTTTTGCATATCCTAGCCGCAACTATTTCATATAATTCATTCCACAAGCTCTACAGACAAATCTGTACTGAATTTTATCACATACTCTAACAAAAACGCCTAATGCATAATTTTTATGCCCTATATCATCGCTCTAAACGATAATATTATACGGAACAATAAGATAAGCTTCCCATTTCATTTGGCAAAACTCCATCGAACCATAAATCATAAATAATGATTTATCTTTTATTCTCTACAGTATGCCTGAATATTCTCTTTTTTGAGAGAATTATTATTTTTTATCAAAGGTCGTAGTTTTAATATACTTATAAGATGTCTCAACCAAGAAAAGAAATTTATCTTCAACTTTATAAAAAAAGCATGGAAAAGGTATTTTAGTACTTACTTTCTTTGTCACTTAACTTATAAAGTGATTGTAGCCTCGAAACTGAAATATTTTGCCTGCCACAATCGTGCACAAATCTTTGTCATAGGAAAAAGCCATGCCCAAACGCACAGATATAAAATCTATTCTTATCATCGGAGCAGGACCTATTATCATTGGTCAGGCATGTGAATTTGACTATTCAGGCACACAAGCCTGTAAAGCACTAAAAGAAGAAGGTTACCGAATTATTCTGGTAAATTCTAATCCTGCCACGATCATGACAGATCCAGATCTAGCGGATGCAACTTATATAGAGCCCATTACTCCTGAGATCGTTGCCAAAATTATTGCCCATGAACGTCCCGATGCCCTTTTACCCACTATGGGAGGACAAACAGCCCTCAACACCGCTTTATCATTAAAACGTATGGGAGTTTTAGACCGTTATAACGTTGAAATGATAGGAGCTAATGCCGATGCTATTGATAAAGCAGAAGATCGTGCTTTATTTCGCCAAGCAATGGCAAAAATCGGTTTGGAAACACCACGTTCGATGTTAGCCAATGCAACAGAATTGAAAGAAAAAAATCGCCAACAGCACGCCAAAATGCGTGCTGAACTTAAAGCAAAACTTTCTGGCACTGCGCTTGACAAAGCACTCGAAGAACTTGAGCGAAACTGGCGGCATACTGAAGCTGATCGCAAACAACATTATATCGCCCATGCAACAGCAAAAGCAGTTCAAGCTCTTGATGTTATTGGACTTCCGGCCATTATTCGTCCTTCATTCACCCTTGGTGGGACTGGTGGTGGAATCGCTTACAATCGCTCTGAATTCTATGAAATTATTGAATGTGGGCTTGAAGCTTCTCCTACAACAGAAGTATTGATTGAGGAAAGTGTTTTAGGGTGGAAAGAATATGAGATGGAAGTTGTTCGTGATAAAAACGACAACTGTATCATTGTTTGTTCTATTGAAAACGTTGATCCGATGGGGATTCACACTGGTGATTCGATCACCGTCGCTCCAGCTCTTACCTTAACCGATAAAGAATATCAATGTATGCGCAATGCTTCGATTGCTGTCTTGCGTGAAATTGGCGTTGAAACGGGAGGATCTAATGTACAATTTGCTGTTAATCCTGAAAATGGTCGCCTTATTGTTATTGAAATGAATCCACGTGTTTCCCGCTCTTCAGCCCTTGCCTCAAAAGCAACAGGTTTTCCCATTGCCAAAATAGCGGCTAAACTGGCTGTTGGTTACACACTTGATGAATTAAAAAATGATATTACAGGAGGAGCAACACCAGCATCATTTGAGCCTTCTATTGACTATATTGTGACAAAAATTCCTCGTTTTGCCTTCGAAAAATTTCCAGGTTCATCACCTATCCTCACAACTGCGATGAAATCTGTAGGAGAGATCATGGCAATTGGACGCACTTTTCAAGAATCGTTGCAAAAAGCACTCCGTGGACTTGAAACAGGGCTTACTGGTCTTGATGAAATTGTAATTCCTGAACATGCTGAAGGTGATGAAAAAAATTCTATATGCTCAGCCATTGCAATACCAAGCCCTGATCGGCTACGCTACATTGCTCAGGCCATGCGCATAGGTTTACCTTTAAATGAAATTTACCAAATTAGTAAAATTGACCCATGGTTTTTAGAACAAATAGCCTCCATCATTAAAATGGAACAACGTATCCGCATTCATGGATTACCCGAAGATGCAGATAACTTGCGTATGTTAAAAGCCATGGGCTTTTCAGATGCACGATTAGCCGCTCTTATCGGACAAGAACCCGATGACGTTACAGCTTTGCGCAAATCACTGAATGTTAGACATGTTTTTAAACGAATTGATACCTGTGCCGCTGAATTTTCTTCTCCTACAGCCTATATGTATTCAACATATGAAGTTCCCTTTGCAGGTGTAGAACACTCAGAAGCATCCGTTTCTAACCGCAAGAAAATTGCTATTTTAGGCGGTGGACCAAACCGCATTGGACAAGGTATTGAATTTGATTACTGTTGCTGCCACGCTGCTTTTGCACTGCGTGACGCAGGCTTTGAGACTATCATGATTAATTGCAATCCCGAAACGGTTTCAACCGACTATGACACCTCTGATCGCCTTTACTTTGAATCTTTGACAACAGAAGATGTTATCGCTATTTTAGAAGCAGAACAGGAAAAAGGCGAATTGGTTGGAGCCATCGTTCAATTTGGCGGCCAGACTCCATTGAAATTGGCAAGCGCTCTAGAAAAACACAACATCCCCATCCTAGGCACTTCACCTGATGCCATCGATTTAGCAGAAGATAGGGATCGCTTTCAGAAACTGTTATTTAAACTTAATTTAACACAACCTCAAAATGGTATTGCCCATTCCATCGAACAAGCACACCTCATTGCTCATGAACTAGGCTTCCCATTGGTTGTACGCCCTTCTTATGTTTTAGGAGGACGTGCTATGCAAATTATCCGTGATGAGCGTAGCTTACAAAATTATTTACTTGAAAGTGTTCCTGAATTAATTTCAGAAGGTATCAAAGCCCGTTATCCTAACGATAAGACAGGACAAATCAATATATTGCTTGGTAAAAATCCACTTCTCTTCGACACCTATCTAACAGAAGCAATAGAAGTAGATGTTGATTGTCTATGTGATGGTAAAGATACACTGGTTGTTGGTATTATGGAACATATTGAAGAAGCTGGTATCCACTCTGGTGATTCAGCATGTTCTTTACCAGTCCATACGCTCTCAAATAAAGTAGTGGCTGAATTAGAACGTCAAACCAAGGAACTAGCACAAGCACTTCATGTTCGTGGCTTAATAAATGTACAGTATGCCATTAAAAATGACACCATTTATGTCTTAGAAGTTAATCCCCGTGCGTCACGTACTGTTCCATTTGTTGCAAAAACGATTGGGCGTCCTATTGCTAAAATGGCTGCACGTATTATGGCTGGAGAAACGCTTAATGATGCTCTTCAAGCTTATGGTGGATTACCTTCTTCACCGGAAAAAAAACATATTGCTGTTAAGGAAGCAGTGTTTCCTTTTGCTCGTTTTTCAGGTGTTGATACACTTCTTGGTCCAGAAATGCGCTCAACCGGTGAAGTTATGGGACTTGACTATGAATTTTCGCTTGCTTTTGCTAAAGCCCAACTGGGAGCTGGTGTAAAACTCCCCAAGGAGGGAACTTTGTTCGTTTCTGTAAGAGATGAAGACAAAAAACGCATCTTAAACCCTGTAAAACGTTTAACTGAACTTGGTTTTTCTGTTGTTGCCACAAGTGGAACACAAAAATTTCTTACTGAAAATAAGATTGGAGCAAAAAAAATCAACAAAGTTTTAGAGGGACATCCTCATATTGAAGATGCTATTCGTAATCGCCAGATTCAATTGATTTTTAACACAACTAGTACTGCCAGCGCCATTTCAGACTCCAAATCATTACGTTATGCAGCACTAATGCAAAATGTTCCCTATTATACAACAATAGCTGGAGCCGAAGCCGTCGTAGAAGCAATCAAAGCTCTCAAACAAAGGCCTCTTGAAGTACGTTCACTACAAAGTTATTTCAGTTGAATTTTTTGCTATACAGCAAAATATATGCTGTTTTCTGATTTTTCCTTTATATAAAAAACAATTAAAGCTTGCTTTTTGTTATAAAAACTTCTATAAGGGTTCTGTCGAATTTTCGGTTACGTGACTTTCTTTCCTGTGCAATCTGCACTTTTGACGAGACTTCTCCCACCCAATTTCGATCTATAGCCGTATTGGAGAATGGAAGCTTCAATACTCAAATAATTATATATTCTAAGGAGTTTCCTATGTCTACAGGAACAGTTAAGTGGTTTAATACAACAAAAGGTTTCGGATTTATTCAGCCTAGTGATGGTAGTGCAGATGTATTTGTACACATTTCCGCTGTTGAACGTTCTGGTCTAAGTAGTCTTAATGAAGGGCAAAAAATTTCTTATGATGTGCTTCAAGATCGTCGTTCAGGAAAATTTGCTGCTAGCAATCTTGCTGCCCTTTAAAGTTTAAATTCTGCAATATTTTATTTAAAAAACTTCGTCTGAAACGACGAAGTTTTCTTTGTTTTGTATAAAGCATAATTTTATCTTGTTAAAATCAGAAACTGCTTGTTTCCTTTGTACAATTTATCAAATATCCTTTAATTTTCCCTCTAAAATTTTCATTAAATCTAAGAGGAGACTACCTTAAAAAATTTCAAAAAAGAAGAATGTAAAGCCCGTGTAAGGATATTTGGAAAGTTTTTTATTGCATACGATATAATCTCTTATAGAATATCCTTAAAGCAATGATCATTTGTTGATATAATATAAGGATTTTAAATTATGGCTTTTATTGCCGACAAGTTGTCTCGGATCAAACCTTCTGCAACAATTGCTGCTTCCCAAAAGGCCCGCCATTTAAAAGCATTGGGACGCAATGTTATTGCTTTAAGTGCTGGAGAACCGGACTTTGATACCCCAGAAAACATCAAAAACGCCGCTATTGAGGCTATTCGGAGAGGAGAAACAAAATATCCTCCTATATCTGGAATTCCAGAATTGCGCCAAGCAATTTCCGCAAAGTTTAAAAGAGAGAACAACCTTCTCTATCAACCAGAACAAATTATTGTTGGTACCGGTGGAAAGCAAATTCTCTTTAATGCATTCATGGCAACTTTGAATAAAGGAGAGGAAGTTATCATTCCATCCCCTTATTGGGTTAGTTATCCAGAAATGGTCGCTCTTAATGATGGTATACCTGTCTTTTTAGAAACAAAAGCTGAATTTTCTTATAAACTCCAACCACAAGAGCTAGAAGCTGCTATTACCTCTAAAACCAAATGGTTCATTTTTAACTCTCCTTCAAATCCCTCAGGTGCCGCTTATACACATAATGAATTAAAAAAACTTACAGATGTTTTAGTAAAATATCCTCATGTTTATATCCTCTCCGATGATATATATGAACATCTCACCTATGAAGGTTTTACCTTTGTTACTCCAGCTCAAGTAGAGCCAGCACTTTATGAGCGTACACTCACAATGAATGGTGTTTCTAAAGCCTATGCGATGACGGGGTGGAGAATCGGTTATGCAGGCGGTCCACAGGAACTCATTAAAGCTATGGATACCATTCAGGGTCAGCAAACATCTGGCACAAGTGTTATTTCACAATGGGCTGCTGTTGAAGCACTCAACGGACCACAAGACTTTATTGCTAAAAATAAAAGTATTTTTCAAGCACGCCGTGATCTCGTTGTTTCCATGCTAAATCAAACTTCTGGCATTCACTGTCCAACGCCTGAAGGTGCTTTTTATGTTTATCCTTCTTGCGCAGGACTTATTGGTAAGAGAACACCTAACGGCCAATGTATTACGAATGATGAAGACTTTGCCATAGCGCTTCTGGAAACAGAAGCTGTTGCTGTCGTTCAAGGGTCTGCTTTTGGACTTGGATCAGCTTTTCGTATTTCTTATGCAGTATCAGAAAAATTACTTGAAGAAGCTTGCTCACGTATCCAGCGCTTTTGCCACAGTTTAATTTAAAGTTTTTAACATCATCTCTTGTGATCGTTTTTTACTAAACGTTAGTATACCCGAGAAAATTGACTTCTTCTTTACCCTAAAATGAAGAAGAAACTGCCTCTTGTCGCTGTATAAATAGTCTAATCTCTCTTGGTACCCCTAACTAATAACCACTTGATTTGCGTCATAGGCTTTATGAATCCCTGCCCTGAACATCCATCTCATACTCTCTAATAAAGAGTACTTCATGTATAAAAATTTTTATATCTTATATCATGTCCCTAAAGATAATATTTTTATGGCACAACAAAATAAATCTCTTTCAAATCCCTCACTGAACTTTAGTATACTTAAAAAATTTTTATATCAATAAGTTGTCAAATCCTTTTCTCATCATCTTCCTATGTATTACAATTTCTAAGAACTCTATCAGAAATAAAAAAAAAGCCGGACAAACGCCCGGCAAACTTGGAAAATCCTCAGAGATAAAATCAATCTGACAGACCTTCGTAAGGGAACACTCAAGAAAATGCAATGGGAGGCAACATAATCGAGAGATAGTATTTTATGTCATTTTATAAGAAGAAGTACAATAAAGACTTAAGCGTACCTGCTATGCAATAAACACATAGCTTTAAGTTGCCCCTCAATCGTGTACTGCTCTTTTTAATTAAATATAAAGATGTCAGGTACACCATCATATAACTGTCTAATTTTCAATATTGTGACAACCTTTACATTTGAAAATATTCATACACAATATTTTATTCCTTTCTTCAAAAGTGTTTAACCCACATGAACTCTCTCCACTTGTAATAGGCAGAAAATTATTTTAATTGATTCAATAGAGGAAAATTTGAAATGAGAGAATATTACGGGAGTCTCTCATTTAAGTTGCAAGACAATTAATTATTCCTTATAAATTAAGTCATTAACGCTAAAAAGACCACTGACGAGCTTTCAAAAAAATATAATCCCGAAAAGCATTCAGTTTTGCCAAATTCTTTAAATTATAGGGATAACAAAAAAAAGTATCAAAAGAAGGAATATCAACCATATCAGGAAAAAGACGTACCAATCGCTCATCATTATTGACGATATAATCGGGCAGTACGGCAATACCAAGATCACGCATAAGTGCATTCTTAATTGAGATGATATTGTTTATTTGTAAGACAGAAATGCGCAACGATCCATCACTTCTACCAGCCTTTTCTAACCAATTTAAACCAGCTAAATAAGGTGGAACAGGTTCACCGAATGAAATAATACGGTGATCATCGAGATCAGATAATTTTTCTGGTTTTCCACAGTTTGCAATATACTTTTCCGAAGCATAAACATGCATATGAATTGTAAATAATTTTCTTTGTATAAGATCAGGCTGCTGAGGTTGATGTAAGCGAACCGCACAATCTGCATGACACATTGTCAAATCAAGCTCTTCATCGGAAAGCAAAAGCTGAACCTGCATATCAGGATAAAGACTAAGAAATTCTGGCATACGCTCTGCAATCCACCCTGCACCCATCCCAAAAGTCGAGGTCACACGTAAGTGCCCTGTTGGTTTTGCATAGCTTTCACTTAATTCTAACCGTACACTTTCAAGCTTCATCAAAACATCATGAGCTGTACGATAAAGAATTTTTCCCTGTTCTGTAAGGATCAAACCACGCGCATGACGCTGAAATAAGGATACCCCAACCTCCTGTTCTAAAGCCGAGACCTGTCGTGAAACAGCTGATTGGGATAAATGCAGTTGTTGTGCAGCATGCGTAAAAGATCCCGCTTCTGCTGCAGTGTGAAAAACCCTTAACTTATCCCAATCCAACGGTGGCGACACAATTAATTGTACCTCTAAATTTTCTATGTTCTCAATGAGTTACTAACGCTTAAATCTATCCAAAAATCGTTCTGCTTCCAACGCTGCCATACATCCCCTTCCCGCGGCTGTTACAGCTTGGCGAAATGTTTCATCTGTTACATCCCCTGCAGCAAAAACACCAGCAATGCTTGTTGCGGTTGAGTCCGGTGCTGTCCATAAATAGCCGCCTCGTTTTTGTTTCAGTTGTCCCTCAAACAGAGAAACAGCTGGATCATGCCCAATAGCAATAAATATACCCTCTGCATTCATTTTCATCTCGTGACCTGTTTTAACATTTTTCAGACGTGCCCCTGTTACAATAGCCCCCTTTGTTCCCTGAGCTGGCATCCCCACAATTTCTTCAACCACATGATCCCAAATAACATGTACATTATTACAAGCCAGCAACCTATCTTGCAAAATTTTCTCTGCCCGAAACTGCCCCCGTCGATGAACTACGCTTACACTCTTTGCTACATGCGATAAATAAAGCGCTTCTTCAACAGCCGTATTTCCCCCGCCGACAACAATAACATCCTTATCACGATAAAAAAAGCCATCACATGTCGCACAAGCAGAAACACCACCGCCCATAAAGGTCTGTTCACTTTCCAAACCAAGCCAGCGTGCTTGAGCTCCCGTTGCAATAATTAATGCATCACAAGAATATTGTGTTCCTGAATCCCCATATAAGATAAAAGGATACTTCAATAAATCAGCTTTTGTAATCGTATCATAGACAATTTTTGTTCCCATATTCTCAGCTTGCTTTGCCATTTGTTCCATCAACCATGGTCCTTGAATGGGATCAGCAAAACCTGGATAATTTTCAACATCAGTTGTAATTGTCAATTGTCCTCCCTGCTGCAAACCCGTCACTAAAACCGGCTTGAGCATTGCTCTTGCTGCATAGACTGCTGCTGTATAACCAGCAGGACCTGAACCAATAATAAGCAAGCGAATATGCGATTGTACCATTAAATCCCCTTCACTTTTTATGATTTAATTATTTTATAACGTTATAATAACATGTAACATTTTAAAAAAATATTTTTCAACAACCTAAATTATGTTGTATATATATATATATATATATTTCTTTTTGAATCTGAAAGGATTTAATTACCGATTTATCAAAGCGCACTTAGTGTAAAAATTAATCTTTATCCTATAAAGTGGAAAATATAATAAAAAGAAATCAAAGATAGGGAACGATCATTTTTCAATTTATTATCAATGTCTGTGCACGTTTCGCGTTAATCATGGGAGGGGCGATGCTTTTGCCAATTTTGGTGGATTTGCACGATAACAACCCTAATTGGGTGACCTTCCTCTATTCTTGTGCCATAATCACTATTTTAGCAATCTTAATTCTTTTAGCAACCAAGGGAGCTACTTGTCGTTTTTCAGCACGGCTTGGCTTTATGCTCACTGTATGTCTTTGGCTTACAGGAAGCGTTGTGGGTGCTTTGCCTCTTTATCTTTCCCCTCTACCTATTTCACTAGCAGGAGCTATTTTTGAATCTGTTTCTGGAATTACAACAACGGGCTCTACAGTCCTTTCTGATCTTGATAATTTATCGCGAAGTATTTTGTTATGGCGTTCTATCATATGCTGGATTGGAGGCATTGGTTTTATCGGTTTAGCCCTCTTGCTTTTGCCTTCACTGCGCGTGGGGGGCGTGCGACTTTTTCATATGGAATCATCTGATAAATCTGAAAAAATATTGCCTCGCATCAATCAAATTGCTAATGGAATTATCATAGCTTATGTTGGACTCACATTGGCTTGTATGCTTTCTTATTTTGCCACCGGCATGAATTTATTTGATGCTATTAACCATGCAATGAGTACAGTAGCAACTGCTGGTTTTTCAACTCATGACGCTTCTTTTGGCTATTTTTCCGATACGCCAGCCATTTTAATTATATCAACAATCTTTATGCTGCTTTCTGCTTTACCTTTCGTGCTTTATGTTAAATTAGTACTTCCTGGACACTCAAAACGCTTTCTTGATCCACAAGCAATTGTTTTTCTTCATATCGTTCTCTTTTTCAGCTTTGCTTTAGCAGCGTGGCTACAGTTTCATGATCATCGTGCTTTCCACTTGGTTTTTCTTGATGTCATTTTTCACCTTTCATCCATTATTAGTACCACAGGTTACAGCGCTGAAGATTATCAACTTTGGGGGCCGTTTGCACTTGGAATTTTCTTTATTGTTTCTTTTACAGGCGGATGTGCTGGCTCTACTTCTGGGGGCATGAAAATCAATCGCCTCATTATTCTTTGGCGTATTACACAAAAAAATATAGAAAAACTTCTTTCTCCTAATGTCGTTGTAAAGGCTCGCTATGATCATTCAAATATATCAAACGATGTTGCTCAAGCCGTTTTATTTTTTGTATGTCTTTATATGTTCTGCCTTGTCATCGGCACTGCACTTTTGCTTACAACTGGTCTTGACTTTACCACTGCCTTTACAGGAGTCCTAACCGCGCTTTCAAATGTTGGTCCAGGCTTTGGAAATATTATTGGTCCCATTGGTAATTTCTCTAAAATCAATGATAATGCTTTATGGATTTTAAGTTTTTTGATGTTAGCTGGACGTCTTGAAATCATAACGATTTTTGTCCTTTTTATTCCCGCTTTCTGGCGTGAACAATTTTAATACATAGTATTTTATTTTATCATGATAAAAAATATGAACAATAAGCGTAATAACACTTAACCTTCACTCAATCGACTAAAGATTTTCTAAAATATCAAACAATTTATCATATAAATGATTATATAAATTGACATAAAAATAACTCTGTAAGAATAATCAAGTATCAAGAGATTTCACTACCATAACATAGAACACTTTAGTTTATTAATCTTCTTTATCAAATAAAAAATGAGCACATAGAATGTCCCTTTTCATGCATAATCTCCCCATAAAAAGCACGAAATCGGATTGTCCTCATCATTTTACTTAAAATAATAAAGTGCAAGCTGGTACCACAAATTAAGATGCAAGCTAACATCAGCATATTACTTTTCTGCTGTTAATATTGTAACAGCCTGCATTGCAGACAATTTATAAAAGGCCTCTTTACACCTTATCTTCAATAATTTTTATCCACCACATGCCCTCTCTCAATTATGACGGGCAAGAATATAGTTTTTATAGTTTTCATTGATTTAATATAAACAGAATTGATATGAAAGAATTACACGATAATCCAATATCTTATTCAAATTACAAATATAAATTATCTATATAATATCAATATCTTAATCTTAGAACATATTTTATTATGAATTGCTATTATTGAAAACATACATGACTATTTTATCTGTGAAAATACTATAAACATCTTCAAAAATATACTCTCATGAAAAGAATACCGTTATAATCTTTTAAGATAAGAAAACATTTTTTGTTGTATATTTTTCTTATGAAAATATAATAATATTAGCATAACACCCTTGAGATGGTGGTTAAATCTCTTAACTTTAAAAAATTAAAACATTATTTTCTTATATTAAAAATATTACTGAAGTAAAACATGATAAATCTTTTGAAATAACATTTATATAATTGAGCTACTTTCTTGATGATTATGAAAAACCTTTAAGCAAAACACATTCTATCACTCCTCGAGAAGATTTTGAAATGATATCCTTTAAAGTGTTTTTTCTGCAAACAGTTCTTTATAAACATTCTCAATCTCGGCTGCCTCCTTTTCCAAAGGAAAGTGAGTACGAACATGGGTTAAAGCTTTCTTTCCTGCAGCTAATGTTTTTTCTATATCAGCAAAATAAGGTTCAATCGCTGCTGTTAAAGCCGAGCCATCTCCTGCTTTTACAACCGTTCCTGTTTTCTCTACTACTAATTCTTTATAAGCTCCCGCATCACTCGTTACAACTGCAATCTGTGATGCCATTGCCTCTAAGGGTGTTAAACCAAAACCTTCTGTACGAGAAGGTGCTACATAAAGTGATAAACGACGATACCACAAAGGTGTGTCTAGAATCTCACCAAGAAAAATAATGCGATCATTCAGACCAGCTTTAGCAATCTTTTGGCGTAACTCTTTTTCAAAATGATAATGTTGCCCTGTCGTACGACCAGCGATAAGTGCTGTCCATTCAGGATAATGAGGCAATAATGCTATCATTGCATCAACAAATAAATCTGTTCCCTTTGAGTAGCGTACACGTCCAAAACACCCTACGGCATATTTTCCAGGAAACCCAGATGAGGAAAAATAATCATCAAGAGTTTGTCGTGGAGAAAAACGCCTCACATCCACCCCATGCATAATAACCTTATGAGGAACTTCTAAATAGGCACCCGTGTGTGTACTGCTCGCAATAACTCTATCCATACGGCGAATCAACCATTTGGTAAAAGGCTTATGATGGCGTTGAGAAGCCGATGTGAAAATAAGTTTCAGCTTCATTTTCAAGATATCGCGCAAAAAGATCCCACAAAGCATCTCAATATTGCGTCGTGCATGCCAAATACGAAACGGCTTGCCTTTCGGACCTTTCCAAAGTCTGAAAAGGTCCCTAAAGGCAAGAGCCGGTAAACTTTGAGGTAATCCAAATCCCAAAGTGGATATAAGCACCCCCTGTTCGTGCTGCAATGGAATAAGCTGAATAATCGTAGATGTCACTCCCGATAAACGCCTTTTAAAGTGAGGTGCAATAATCTCAGTTTCTTCCAAAGACACACGCATAACAATTTAGATATAGTTTAAATGTACTGAACCTTAATGATTTCGTAATTATGTGCACCACCGGGCGCATTCACTTCAATCACATCACCCTCTTGCTTGCCAATGAGGGCACGTGCAATAGGTGAAGAAATAGAGATCTTACCAACTTTTACATCAGCTTCTTGATCCCCTACAATCTGATACACCTTTTTTTCTTCAGTATCTTCATCCAAGAGTTTAATAGTTGCTCCAAACTTTATTTTGTCGCCTGAAAGACGCGAGACATCTATAACTTCTGCCCGCGCGATATAATCTTCAAGCTCATTTATACGCCCCTCATTATGACTTTGTGCTTCTTTAGCTGCATGATACTCAGCATTTTCTGACAAATCACCATGTGCACGCGCTTCAGAAATTGCTTCAATAATTCGCGGACGTTCCTGTTGTTGACGCCAACGCAACTCTTCTTTAAGACTTTCAAAACCAGCTGTAGTCATCGGAACTTTTTCCATAATCCGTCCCTTTCTATTACACGGAAAGTTTAATAAAAATACAAAAAACGGCTTCCAAAATTGCTTTTGGAATCCGAAAACTACGATATTTCCCATTATATAGTACAGTATCCTCGTTTTCCATATAAAAATAATGAAAGGAAACAAAACATACACCAATAGTGCTTAAAATATCTCATTTTTGTATTGAAAACGTTAAACTTCTCTCTCCTCCTGAAAATTTCCTAAAGAAGAAAGAGTTGTATTTTTTTTTGTTTTATCATAATCTGGAAAAAGAGGTCATATGTGTTGCAAAGAGAAAATGATAGGAAGTCTTTGCCGTAAAATGAAGAAAATCATATTTTTTTTTATGTTTGGCTCTTTCTTTTTAGCCACAACAATTTCTAAAGCAGCAGATGCCTTTGTTACGAAGAATCTTAATTTTAGAACAGGTCCCAGCACTCAGTATGCACTTTACGGTTCAATCTCTGCAGGAAAATTGGTCTTTGTTAAAAATTGTGAAGGAAATTGGTGTCATATCCGATATAACGCTCAAATAGGTTGGGTGTCATCTCGTTATCTTTCATTTAAAAATGGAAATGATCTTTATCACATATACACGGTGTCTTTAGTTCCAAAACCATAGTCTTTAATTCCAAAACATACCACATATGATTACTCTCCATAACAGCCATAATAAACTGTGCCCTCTTGAACATCATCATAGTAAAAATGCAATAATATTCACGAACAACCACAAATATGTTCCCTCCAAAGAAATAATTTGAAGAATGCGTCTCATAAAAAACTTGATTAATATCCTATGTAATACCCAGTAAACCAAAACGAAACTGCTAAATAACCTTTTGCAGTTATCGCAATAAAATTGTAAAAATTAGTATTTCCTTTAAAATTACCAGCACTTTTCTATCAAAGGATACAACAATGAAAAATGGTGTTACTGCAACAGTAGAAGCTCTTTCTGCTCTCATTGCTTCAGGTAATCCTCTTTTTAAGAATGGTGCATTATGGACACCTCACCGCCCTATTCGTCCTGAAAAGTCTGAAGGCGGTATTCCGTTTCAACTCGAAACATCCTTTAAACCGGCGGGAGATCAGCCTCAAGCTATTAAATCTTTAGTTGAGGGAATTAAAAAAAACGAACGTACGCAAGTGCTTTTGGGAGTTACAGGCTCGGGAAAAACCTATACGATGGCAAAAGTTATCGAAAAAACACAACGTCCAGCTCTTATCTTAGCACCCAATAAAATTTTAGCTGCACAGCTTTATGGGGAATTTAAAAGTTTTTTTCCTCATAACGCTGTTGAATATTTTGTTTCTTATTACGACTATTATCAACCAGAAGCCTATGTTGCACGTTCTGACACTTATATTGAAAAAGAATCCTCTATTAATGAACAAATCGACCGAATGCGCCATGCTGCAACACGTGCTGTCTTAGAGCGTGATGACGTTATAATCGTTGCATCTGTTTCCTGTATCTACGGAATTGGTTCCGTAGAAACTTATACAGCCATGACTTTCCAAATAGAAAAAGGGGATCGGCTTAATCAACGGCAACTCTTAACTGATTTAGTTGCTCAACACTATCACAGACAAGATATCAATTTCATTCGTGGTTCCTTTCGTGTCCGAGGGGATACAATTGAAATTTTTCCAGCCCATCTTGAAGATCGTGCTTGGCGTATCTCGCTCTTTGGCGATGAAGTAGAAAAAATTACGGAGTTTGATCCTCTAACGGGACAAAAAACAGATGATCTTCAATCCATTAAAATTTATGCTAATTCACACTATGTTACACCACGACCAACATTAAATCAGGCAATGAAACTGATCAAAAAAGAACTCGTTCAACGCCTTGATGAATTGAATGCAGCTGGACGCCTTTTAGAAGCACAACGCTTAGAGCAGCGTACAATTTTTGATTTAGAAATGTTAGAAACGATTGGTTCATGTCCGGGAATTGAAAATTATTCACGGTATTTAACAGGACGAAATCCCGGTGAACCACCACCAACTTTATTCGAATATATTCCACTTAATGCCCTAGTTTTTATCGATGAAAGCCATGTAACCATTCCTCAAATTGGTGGCATGTATCGTGGTGATTTTCGTAGAAAAGCAACTTTAGCAGAATATGGTTTTCGTCTCCCTTCCTGCATGGACAATCGTCCTTTGCGCTTTGAAGAATGGGATGCTATGCGCCCACAAACAATTGCTGTTTCCGCAACACCTGGGCATTGGGAAATAGAACAATCTCATGGTGTTTTTGCTGAACAAATCATTCGCCCAACAGGACTTATTGATCCAGAAACAGAAATTCGTCCAGCATGCACTCAAGTCGATGATGTTATCAATGAAATTCATAAAACTATTCAAAAAGGCTACCGCACATTAGTGACCGTCCTCACCAAACGTATGGCTGAAGATTTAACGGAATATATCCACGAACAAGGTATTCGTGTACGTTATATGCATTCTGACATTGATACATTAGAACGTATTGAAATTCTTCGTGATTTAAGGCTTGGCGCCTTTGATGTCCTCATTGGAATCAACCTCCTTAGAGAAGGTTTAGATATTCCTGAATGCGGTTTTGTTGCCATACTAGACGCCGATAAAGAAGGTTTTTTGCGCTCAGAAACTTCTCTCATACAAACCATTGGACGTGCCGCACGCAACGTAGATGGTCGTGTTATTCTTTATGCCGATACAATGACAGGCTCTATAGAACGTGCTTTACAAGAAACACAAAGACGTCGACAAAAACAGATAGCCTATAATAAAGAGCACCATATCACACCAACCAGTATCAAAAAAAACATCGACGATATTCTTTATGCAGACAATGAAAATATCAAAACTCTTACAAATATTCCTGAGTTTATTACGCGAAATAATATAGATCGTAACAATTTAGCAATCCATATTCAATCTTTAGAAAAATTAATGTGTAAAGCAGCAGCAGATCTCAATTTTGAAGAAGCAGCACGACTTCGTGATGAAATAAAACAACTCCAAAAAATAGAACTGGTAATCGCGAATGAGCCTTAAAATAGTATAGTGAAACCCCTCCCATCATCCTATTAACTTTTAGGTAACAAAAATCTTAATCACAAAGATGCAGTCATGGATACCAACATTTAGAAAAATTAAAAAAAGAAAAATAATATTTGAAAAACTTCAAATATTAGTTTTTTCTAATATTATTTTTTAAAATAATTTTCTTTATTAAATATATTAGACTAAAAGGCTATAATTTTTTCTAAAAGCATGACTAAGTTCCAAATCAATAATAACAAATTAAAGAGAATGTTTTTTTATGGCCTCAAAATTGATTTATAAATATAATTTATCGTTTTTTATATTGCATAAGAAGAAAAAGTACCATGATATTCTTTCATTAAAATAATGAAGAATTCTTCAATATAATGATGTCATTCCCCTTGTACCTTTATTAAGTGTCAAGATGATGCTGCATACCCTTTCCGAGCAATATGTTGAAATGGGAGTGAAAATAACAAGAAATATTTTGAATACACACATTGCTTTTCGTCTTACATAAAGAGCATGTCCTTGAAGAACACGATAAACAATAGCCTAAAGCAATATATAATCTTTTCTTTTAAAAACATTGCATGTGAATGCTTTTAAAAATCGTAAAACCGAATTAAAAAAAGGAACTCAACATAAGAGTGATTTTTTATCTTTACGCTTTACATATGGTAACATATGGTATGATTTTTATTGATCAATAAAAATATGCCAGTTTAATGCACTTTAAAAGTTGAAGAATACATTCATAAAAATAAGTAACAAAACTCTTAAACTTTCTCCACAAAACACTTCTTTTTTCACAAACTCTCTGTTAATAAAAAACTATAATAAAATTATAGAAAACAGATGAACAGTATCATGGTAAAATAAAACAGTAACCTTATTGTAAAAATCTTTACGATAACCATTTTTTTTTCAGCAAGCAAAACTGTAAATCTCTTGAAGAAAAATTCTTTGCTCACTAATTTTTTCTTACTCTTCTAAATAACTTAACCTATCGGAAAGTGAATAATGGTTTATCTACCCTAAAATGTAAAATATTTCCTTATCATAAAATTATAAAACTATGATATCATTCATGATATCTTTGATTCAGATTTTATTTTTAAGTTATATGGAATCATCTGATGCAAGAATTATCTATTCAATAAAAAGTTTTGTTATTTTGTAAAAAATAAGATTTTATAAATGTGTTTTTTGCCAATTAACATAAATAAATTAGTGTTTTATGAAAAGCATCTTTATTTTTTGTTTATTTTATCGTTTTTTGTCAACTAAATAGCTCTTTAGTCGTTTTGTCAAAATAAAACCAAAAGTTATTCAGATTATATTCAGTTTGTCACATGTACAATGTAAGAAATATGAATTTAAGTTAAGGAGTGTCGCTATGAAAAAATCTACTAAACTAGCGGTATTATCGGCGGTATCAGCAGCAACCATTTTGTTGCCACTAAGTACAGTGCTTGCCGATAACCAATGGATGCATAGTGAAAATCACATTGAAAAACAAATAAATGATATGAGAAAAAATATGAATAAGCAAATAGAAGACATGAAGAAAGGAATGAATGCACATTTCCCTTCTTATAATTCTAACAGCCGTTCTACTTTTGAAAGACATCACTCTTCTCATGCTCACCCCCATCATCATGTAGACCATAAAAGGCGAGAACACCATCGTCATCATGTTGAACACAAAACATATCGTCATGTCGAGCGCAAAAAAACAACCCATCATCATATACATGAACATCACGTAACGCGCAATAACTCAGGAGACGCCTTAGCAGCAGGTATTCTTGGTCTCGCAGCCGGAGCAGTTCTTGGCAATGTTTTGAAAAAAACAGAACAGCCACAAATTATCTACCAACCCGCGCCACAAAGACAGGTCGTGTATCAAGAAATCCCGCAAGTGGTATATCAACAAGTTCCTGAAACCCAAATCATTTATGAATCCCAATCAACAGCTACATACCAACCGCTCCAGCAACCATGGACTCATGGCTGGCTTAGATATTGCAAGAAAAAATACCGTTCATTTAACCCCCAAACAGGTACTTTTCGAGGATACGATGGACAAGACCACTTTTGCTATGCTCCATTAAATTAACTTTTGCTTTGCTAAATTTCAAATGATTGAAAAACGCTTCAAGCGTTTTTCAATCATACATTGAGCTCTTGAAGAAAAGGATTCCATTGGCGCTCATAACCTAGATAACTTCCAGGACCATGCCCGCAGATGAAACGAACGTCATCACCTAAAGGTAAAATTTTTTCTCTAAGTGATTTCATTAATTTTTCATGAGAACAAAAAGGAAAATCTGTCCGCCCAATAGAACCACGAAAGAGAACATCACCCAATAAAGCGAAACGTTCTTTTTCATTAAAATAAATAACATGACCAGGAGAATGTCCTGGAGTATGAAAAACCTTGAATACATGTTTGGCAAAATGGACACTGTCACCATCTTCTAACCATTGATCAGGAATACAAACAGAAGCATCAGTGATCCCATAGCTTCTTGCACTTTCACGAACAGCATCCATCACAGGCTTATCATCGCAATGTGAACCGATAATTTTAACGCCAAGGGCTTCTTTTGCTTGCATTGCTGCTCCCACATGATCAAAATGACCATGCGTTATCCAAATCGCTTCAACGTTGATACCCTTCTTTTTTATGACCTCTTGAATTCGAAGCCAATCTCCACCAGGATCCACTAAAACTCCTCCTTTTTGTTCTTTATCAAAAAGCAGGGTGCAATTTTGCTGAAAAGGCGTAACGGGAATAATATGGGTACTAAAATAACTCATGAAATCCTTTTTAAGCTTACAAGAAACATTTTCTCCTTTCTATAGAATAGCCTGCTCGACAGCTTTATGCAACTTATGTAAAGTTAGATCTTTTGAAAACTCTGTTTAAAGGTTTTGAAGAATGACCAATCACGTTCAAGTTTTGTGTGACGATGCTCCTCATCTTCTTGTGATTGATGACGATACACGTATTCGCAATCTTTTATTTCAGTTTCTCATTAAAAATGGATTTCGTGTTTCAGTTTCAGCTAATGCCAATGAAGCAAGACGATTGTTAGCAAGTTTAGATTTTGATCTTCTTATTGTTGACGTCATGATGCCTGGTGAAAACGGGATCAGCCTTACCCATTCACTCCGCCAAACAAAAGATGTTCCTATCCTCATGCTAACAGCTTTATCAGAAACAGATAATCGTATCCGTGGATTAGAAGCAGGCGCAGATGATTATCTGGCTAAACCATTTGACCCTCGTGAACTCCTCCTTCGCATCAACGCCATTTTACGACGAGGTGTTCCCCTTAGCCAACCTAAAATTGAGCAAATCGTTTTTGGTCCTTATATATTTTCAATTTCACGGCGTGAACTTAAAAAAGGAGGAGAAATTATTAAATTAACCGATAAAGAACGAAAAATGATGGTCATTTTTGCCGAAAATGTTGGTGACATTATCCCACGTCATCAATTTGCAATAGATGACAACACCATCAGTGAACGTGCCATTGATGTACAAATCAACCGCCTTCGTCGTAAGATCGAAAAAAATCCAGCATTGCCTATATGGCTACAAACCGTGCGAGGAATAGGGTATAAGCTCTCAATTGAATAGGCGCAAGAATGATCAAACCTTTAAGATTGTTTTTTCGGTGGTTAACGAAAAAGATGCCTAAACGGCTTTATGCTCGCTCCTTGATCATTATTATCGCTCCCATGGTACTTCTACAAACGGTTATTGCTTATGTCTTTATGGAACGTCATTGGCAAATGGTGACGGAGCGCCTTTCAACTGCTGTTGTACATGATATTTCAGCCATTATTGATATTATTGAAACATATCCACAACAAAATAACTATGAAGATATCAAGCGTATTGCACAACAACGTATGGGATTAAACATTTCTATTCTCTCTCCTGCCCCCTTACCCCCACCAGGACCTAAGCCATTTTTTGCAATTCTTGATTATTTTCTAAGTGAAGAAATCACCCGCCAAATCAACCGTCCCTTCTGGATTGATACCGTAGGAGATTCTGATCTTGTTGAAATCCGTATCCACCTTGATCATAATATCTTGCGCGTCTTTGCTCCACGCAGCCAAGCTTATGCTTCTAATACCGCTATTTTTTTAAGCTGGATGGTAGGAACAGCTCTTGTTTTATTACTGATAGCAATTTATTTCTTGCGCAATCAAATAAAACCAATTCAACAACTCGCTGAAGCAGCTGAAAGTTTTGGACGAGGTCGTCCTTTACCAAAAGGATTTCAACCACAAGGAGCCGATGAAGTCCGTCGTGCAGGCATTGCTTTTTTACGTATGCGCGAACGTATTGAACGTCAAATAGAACAACGCACTATGATGCTCTCAGGTGTAAGCCATGATTTAAGAACTATTCTTACACGTTTTAAACTTCAGCTAGCATTAGCAAATAATGACTCTGATATTAAACCGCTTGAACAAGATGTCAATGATATGCAAAATATGTTAGAAGATTATCTTGCTTTTGCCAGAGGTGAAGGAAGTGAAAGTGTCAAGAATTTTGATTTAAATGCTCTTATGCAGAAATTCTCCGCCGATGCTTATCTTCACAAACGTCAATTTTTTTATACCATTGAAGGCTCTAAAGAAATACAGGTACGCCCTCGTGCTTTCACACGTTTGGTTAGTAATCTTGTATCAAATGCATTTTGTTACGGTACAATCGTTAAACTAACAGCCAACTCTCAACAAGAATCTTTCATATTGATCATTGACGATAATGGGCCTGGAATTCATAAAAATATGCGTACAGAAGTTTTTAAACCATTTTTCAGAATTGATAAGGCACGCAATCAAGATGCAAGTGGCACAGGACTTGGTCTTTCTATTGCCCAAGACATAGCACGCAGCCATGGTGGCAATATACAACTAGATGAGAGTCCTCTCGGGGGATTACGCGCTATTCTTGATATCCCCCTATGAGCAATCTTTCAGCAAACCATCTGTAAAAAATAATAGACTTGATATTTTAGGCATTCCCTACAGTTTCAAACAAAGCGTACTGCAATGCCTTATAAGCGCTTTCTCCCGATAAAGCCACCATCTGAAAGGCAACATAATGGCTCTCACAAGCTTTAAGTGCGTGTATTAACAACGTTTCAACCTGTATATGGGATGGATGCACTCCACCAGCCAAAAGAAGACCTTGCCGATAAATAACCGAATTATTCCTTTTCCAGTAATCAAAATGCCCCAACAACAACTTCTCATTAATCGCTAGTAATAAGCGTTGTATTTCAGCTGTTCGAGCATTGTCAATAGAAAGGTCAAATGAACAAGCCAAATGAAGCGCTTCGTACTCTTCCATCCATGAAAAAGCAAGACGATAATTTGCCCGTTTTCCTTCTACACAAACACTAATTTCATCTTGCGCATCCCGCTCAAACGACCAATCATATTCACAAGCAATCTGTTCGATAAAGTCAACAGGATGCTCTTTTCTTTCTGTGGCGCAAAATGCAAGCCTCATTACAATCCTCAATCATCTTAAAACATTGTCAACAGAATATAAACCGCTTAAATTGTAACAATACTTTGCTACAATAAGAAACTTTACACCAAACAAGCATACATTAAAAACATTACCCCCCCAGAACACAATCGCACTCTTCAGGGCAACCTGATAATCACAAAACGAATCACCAGATTTCTTCAGTGTATTGATACAATTTCATAGCGCCAGCCCCCCTGATTCAAAAAAATGTATTTTTACCCAAAAAAATCAAAAATAAACAAATGCTCCTCTCTAATAGACTTAAGATTAAGCATTTTTTAGTTTTATGTATCACCTCGAAAAATTGGGGATATTTTTTGAAGATTCCTTTATTTAAGAAATTATTTTACTTTTCTCGTGTCTGCATTTTTTCTAAATCATCAAGGCGACTTTTCAAATCAGCATTATCAGCATGAACTTTTAGCACCATCTCCTTAAAGGTCTCAAATTCTTCACGTGAAACAAGATCAAGTTTATTTGCTACCTTTTCAGCCTGCACACGAAAAGCGGTTCCCGCTTCACGTCGTATACCTTGCGCAACGCCAACGGCATCTGTTGCTAATTTTGCTAATTCATCAAGAATACGGTTTGATCCATTACGCATAACATTTTTCCTTAAATTTTAAATTGATGCACGTACTATAATAACATTCAGGTACGGTAATTTGTTCCTTTCATTCTACTTTCCAGATTTTTCATGACGATTTTGGTTAAAAAATTTTATATTCCTTTTATCACCATAATTTTTTTTATCACCATAATTTTTTTACCATGATAAATTAGTGGAAATCTATTTCCCTTTCTAACTTGTCTCTCTCCTGACTTGACCATTGCGCATCCATCTGTCATTTCTGATTATTAGAGTCACTTCATATCCATCTCACATAATTGCAAAATGTTTAATTCATGAACAATCCTGTCTGTCCAGCCATTGCTTTTCCGTCTTTTCTTAATCCTGTCATTATCCAGATGGGTCCTATAGCTCTTCATTGGTATGGATTTGGTTATATGGTAGGTATTCTTTTTGCATGGTGGTATGCGCAAAAATTATTAAAAAAAACATCTCTATGGCATAGAAACCGTCCCCCTATGGATAAAGAGAAGATCGGGGATTTTGTTGTCTGGTCTGCCATAAGTATTGTTGTCGGTGGCCGTTTAGGACAGGTCCTTGTATGGGATCCCATTTACTATTTCAATCATCCAAGTGCCATCATCGCCGTATGGGATGGGGGAATGTCCTTTCATGGCGGACTCATTGGTATTACCATTACAATGATTTGGTTTGCCCATAAGAATCATATTAACATATATGCTATGTTTGATATCATTGCTGCAGGTGCTCCTATTGGTATCGGTATTGTACGAATCTGCAACTTCATCAACCAAGAGTTATGGGGCAATACGACAATACATCCTTGGGCTGTTTGTTTTCCTCTCGACCCACTCTATCTACCGCGTCACCCAAGCCAACTTTATGAAGCATTCATGGAAGGCTTTTTTCTCTTCGTCATTCTGTATCTTCTGATTTTTGTTTCCAAAGCATTAAAACGTTCTGGTATTGTATCAGGAATGTTTATTATAGGTTATGCAATAGCCCGCAGCATTTCTGAAATTTACCGTGCCCCTCAAGAAGATCCAGAATGGTTTTCGGCCCTTTTCCAGCTTACTGGTTTTACCTATGGCATGGCTTTATCCCTTCCCATGTTTTTTTTAGGGTTTTATCTCCTTCTCCATGCCTTTGCATATAAATCGACAAACAATGACCAGTCTCAAAGAAAAGATTAAAGAAATTATTGCCCTTCATGGACCAATCACCGTTAGCCAATATATAACGTTGGCACTTACAGACCCCCAATTTGGTTATTATCAAACACAAACGCCTTTTGGGTGTGCTGGTGATTTCATAACAGCACCGGAGGTGAGCCAACTATTTGGAGAGATGATTGGCATTTGGATTCTTGCGAGCTGGAAAGCTCAAGAGTGTCCTCATCCTTTTATTCTCGCTGAGATAGGTCCAGGACGTGGAACTTTGATGGATGACATTCTACGCACTATCCAAAAGCTTTCTACAACAGCCTTTAATGCTGCCGAAATTTTTCTGATCGAAATAAGTAAAAAACTCGCAAAAGAACAAAAAAAACGGCTTTGTTGTTATCAAAAGCAAATTCATAGCATTGAAAATTTTAATCAAATTCCTTCAAAACCTCTCTTCCTCATTGCCAATGAATTCCTCGATACACTCCCTATTAACCAATATATTAAAGTCAATGGAGAATGGAAAGAGCGCTGCATTACAATCAATCAAGATGAAGATTTGATCTTTATTGCTACCCCGCATAAACTTCCTTCTTCTTGTCTGCAAACCTATTGTTCTAAGGTTCCTGACGGAACAATTTTTGAACATTCCCCTTTACGAGATCAATTCATGCAACAAATCAGCTACCATTTAGTACAAGTGACAGGTTCCGCTTTACTTATCGACTATGGTGCTTGTGATCTTGCCTTTGGCGATACGTTACAAGCGCTCTCAAAACATAGATTTTGTAATGTTTTTGAAGCGCCTGGTGAACATGATTTAACATCCCATGTTAATTTTTCTTTTTTAAAAAACATAGCCCTTAAACAAGGTTGTTTTGCTGAAATCTTCGAGCAAGGAGATTTTCTTTTTAAAATGGGGTTACTGGAGCGTGCAAAACAACTTGGAGTGGGTAAAAGCGCTTCCTTGCAAGACAAAATCCGCAAAGACATCGAACGGCTTGCTAGTCCAGATCAAATGGGCAAATTATTTAAAGTTTTACATTTTAGTGATAAAAACATTCCCATACCTCCCCAATTTTGATGATAGGAAATTTTGTCAAAAAACACACAACTCTCTGAAATATTCATTGACAAATATGAACATCTCCAACTTCATTTCAAATAATATCCATAAGGAACTTTTATGAGACCTACTCCTCATCCCATCCTTGCAAAAAATCTTTCTGTTTTACAAACGCATGGAATAAAACATGGATTTTTCACACGTCAAGGCGGTGTTTCAAAAAAACTTTATCATAGCCTTAATGTTGGGAAAAATTCAAATGATCAACCTGAACATATTGTACAGAATCGTCTTTTGATTGCCAATTATTTTTCTATTGAGATACAAAATTTAGTCACGGTTAATCAAATACACTCCTGTAACGTTGTCGTAGCTCATCAAGCAATTATCGGTGCACCTCCTAAAGCTGATGCTCTTGTTACAACCACACCAGGTCTCGTTATTGGGGTTCTTACAGCAGATTGTGGCCCCATTCTGTTTGCTGATCCACAAGCTGGTGTCATCGCTGCAACTCATGCTGGTTGGCGAGGCAGTTTAAATGGAATTATCGAGAAAACAATTGCTGTTATGGAAAAACAAGGAGCCAAAAGACAATCAATAACAGCAGTTTTGGGACCTTGTCTTGGCCCACACAACTACGAAGTAACAAGTGAATTCTACAACCAATTTATTGAATACCATAGTAAATTTCAAAAATATTTTTTCAAAACAGAAAAAGTCAATCAATTTCGTTTTAATCTATGGGCATTTATTATAAATCAACTAAAAAAAGCAGGCGTTGATGCTTCTTGTGTAGAGCTTTGTACCTATCAAGATGAACAGCATTTTTTTTCTTATCGACGTGCAATACACCGCAACGAATCTGATTATGGTCGACAAATTTCCGCTATTATGTTGAAATAGATAATAAATATTTTTTCCTCACAAAAAGATCAAAACGGTAAACAAAATAACGCCAATAAAATAAGTAAGCTCCTTTATACTATGCTTTTTTCATAAAAATTCTCATTGGCTTCACAAAACATGAAAACGGTAGCCATGAGAGATAAAACTAACGCATTTTTTCAACATTTATTTATAATAACCTAATTATTTAATAAAATATCATTAAAGCTTTTCTCTAAATTAAGTATTGCAGAAAAAACTAGATTGAATGATTTAAAATATCTCCATTGCCTTCATTATATCTATAAACAAAAGCCATCGACTTTAGAAAACACCTAAAAACACCAACAAAAATAAAAAATATGATCCGCATCACGATAGAAAAAAGCAACCTTAAAACAAATAATATAGAAAAATTTATAACGATGAAAAATATTTTTAAATTAGGCAATAAAATTTATCATATTATGAACTGTCTCATTTTTTTAATAAAAGAGCTATATATTTAAATGGAGCTTTATAACAAAGTTCTTTAAGCAATCTTATTGCCCAATAATCACAACAAATAAATAAGTCCTTCTCTTACAGGTACCTCCATACGAAATTATATCCTTTGTTTTTTCTTAATAATTTCAACAATTAACTCTACAAGGAACAAAATTTGAGAAAAAAAGAAAATACACTGCATAATTCTTTAACAATAATTAATAAAATTGTAATGCTTTTGTAATTGTTTTCTTGCAATTTAGTAAAAAAAAATTAAAAACCGTGTCGCATTCCCACTATAATTATTTAGAGGCTCTACTATGAAACTTTTCTGCGGAAATTCTAATCCACGCCTAGCTGAAGATGTTACAAATTATTTGAATATTCCCTTAGGAAAGGCAACTGTAAAACGCTTTGCTGATCAAGAAATTTTCGTAGAATTACATGAAAATGTCCGTGGACAAGATGTTTTTGTTTTGCAATCCACATCTTATCCCGCGAATGATCATTTGATGGAGTTGCTCATCATGATTGATGCTCTTCGTCGTTCTTCTGCACGTCGCATTACAGCAGTGATACCGTATTTTGGCTATGCCCGCCAAGATCGAAAACCTGGACCACGGACTCCCATTTCTGCAAAACTTGTTGCCAACCTGATTGCTGAAGCAGGCGCCCATCGCGTTTTAACATTGGACCTTCATGCAGGACAAATTCAAGGTTTCTTTGATATCCCTACAGATAATCTTTATGCTGTTCCTGTCATTTCTCGCGATGTCAAAGTGCATTATTCTCTTGAAAATGTTATTGTTGTTTCACCTGATGTGGGTGGTGTGGTACGTGCTCGCTCGCTTGCCAAGCGCTTGAACAGTTTGCTTGCTATCGTGGATAAACGTCGCGAACGCCCCGGTGAATCAGAAGTGATGAATATTATTGGAGATGTATCGGGAAAAGATTGTCTTTTGCTGGATGATATTGTTGATTCCGGTGGAACTTTATGCAATGCAGCAAGTGCTTTGCTTAAACATGGCGCCAATAGTGTCACGGCCTATATCACGCACGGTGTTCTTTCTGGTAATGCGATCGAGCGAATTGCTAATTCAGAAATGAAAGAATTAGTTATTACAGACTCGATTATGCCAACACAAGCCATTGAGAAAGCTCATAATATTCGCGTTCTGCCCATTGCTGATCTCATTGGAGAAGCAATAGCAAGGACAGCAGCAGAACAATCCGTTTCAAGCTTATTTGGTTAAAGTGGTTCTTTGGGATCTCCAGGTGCCGTTTCAACACCAAGACCAGGAAATGCAACAATGCGTTGACCACTAAAGTGCGTATGAATAATAATGAATCCGCGTTCTTCAAAATAGGTTAAAAGCCGACGTGCACGGCTTAAAGAATGAGTCCCGTACAGACGAGCTAAAAATGCATCGGATGGGCATGGCTTCCCGCTCAATGCGGCCTGTGCTACATTCAAGAAGACTCCTTGAACATCATCTTCCAAACTTTCTGATATCTGTAAAATATGTTTCCAGTGCTCACTAACAGCTGTTTGTTCATCGACAAAAGCTTGAGCAATCGCCAATTTACGTCGAAATTGTGAAAGATTAAAAGGAATCTTTGACATACCATGGATACGGCAACGAACCAAAAAATCTTGATAAAGTACCGCTGTTGAACGATAAAACGCCTCAGGATCCTCAAGAATTTCCCGAATAACATGTTCTGCTTGGCCATCACGTTCAATATTAGAAAGTTCAGGAAATAAACTCGGATTTTCTTCCAATAACTCTTGTTTTTTATGTACCACCTCTTCTAACATCTCATGCATTGATTTTTCCCTCACCGGCTCTCGTATTTGTTTAAATGGCGTTAAAATTTCCTCTGGTGAAGCGGTAAAAACGAGTTCTTGTACATCATTCCGCTCTGTTGGCAGTGGCATTAATTTGGGACTAGAAGAGCGTGCAAAAGTCTCAACAGAGCCAATAATGATTGGTAAAGGACGTCGCGATAAAGCGGGGCCTAAAGCTATAAAATGCCCCCGCTCAAGATCTCTAAACATTTCCGCTTGGCGACGCTCCATTCCCAAAAGATCGGCAGCGCGCACCATATCAATATCTAAAAAAGTCCGCCCTATTAAAAAGTTTGAAGCTTCAGCAGCAACATTTTTAGCAAGCTTAGCCAAACGTTGTGTCGCAATAACACCAGCAAGACCACGTTTACGGCCTCGACACATAAGATTGGTCATAGCACTAAGAGAAATCTTACGTGCTTCATCAGAAACTTCCCCTGCCGCAGTTGGAGCAAACAATTGTGCTTCATCAACAACGATAAGCATAGGATACCAATAATCACGCTCCACATCAAACAGTGCCCCAAGAAAAGCTCCCACAGCACGCATCTGTTGTTCCGTATCCAAACCTTCAAGGTTAAATACTACCGAAACCCGATGTTGTCGAATACGATGGGCAATCCGTGTCAATTCTAATTCGCTCCGTTGAGCTTCTACAATAACGTGACCAAATTTATCTGCCAAAGTTACAAAATCGCCTTCTGGATCAATCACACAATGCTGCACCCACTGAGCACTTTGCTCCAAAAGACGGCGTAAAAGATGTGATTTCCCTGAACCGGAATTACCTTGTACAAGAAGACGTGTCGCCAATAATTCTTCCAAATCAAGGAGTGCCGGCATAGATTTATGCAAAACACGACTCTCTGACTTCTCACCCAAGGCAATCTCAACCTTCATAACATCTCCAGTGTTTAATTTTGAACATATCAGCGCATATTGGTTGATTCTCCATCCACACCATAACTTGTAGCATTTCCTCTTTTTTAACGGTAGAAATCATCGATTTTTCCCACAACTCTTGCATCTATGAATAGTTTGAATTATAAAATAAACTTCTGCGTAGACACCCTTGGAGGCAACGCAGAGTGGAGCGATCGCGACTTATCAGCGTATATCTTCATATCCATGCAAAAACTGTTATTGTTTTTGAAGGATCTCCAATCATATAATAAAGGACTTATATTATGAGCAAAAGCTATACTCTTAAGGCCGAAAAACGCGAGCGGGTTGGTAAGGGGTCCTCCCGTGAACTTCGCCGCAACGGTCTTATTCCTGCTGTCATTTATGGTGAAAAACAACCTCCTTTGACAATAACAGTGCCCTATAAAGAAATTTTCTATAAAATTCACGCCGGTGGCTTTCGTACAACTATTGCAACGATTGTTCTTGACAAGCAAAAAATTATGGTCTTACCAAAAGATTATCAATTAGATCCCGTGCGTGATTTTCCTCTCCATGTAGATTTCTTACGTATTTCAGAAAAATCCTTTGTAGAAGTGAATATTCCTGTCCGTTTCCTCAATGAAGATATAGCACCTGGACTTAAAAAGGGTGGGGTGCTCAATATTGTACGACACGAAATTGAATGTACTGCTCCAGCAAATGCTATTCCTGAAGCTATTGAAATTGATCTCTCTAGTTACTCTATTGGTGATTCTATTCATATTTCAGCAGTGCAATTGCCAAAAGGTGTGACTCCCATCATCCAAGATCGAGACTTTACCATTGCAACCATTGCTGCTCCTGCTAACATGGATGTCAGTGATGGAACTTCTGAACAAGAAAATGATGAAGGCCATACATAAACTTCATAAAATTCAACAGGCGGGAATTTTCCCCGCCTTATGATTTATGAGGTATTACCCTCTCTCATATTTTGATGAAAGTGCACATGTGGCTTATTGCTGGTCTTGGAAATCCTGGTTTACAATATCAAAATAGCCGCCATAATATTGGTTTTATGGCTGTTGATGCTATTTATCAGTCTTTTTCTTTTTCTCCATGGTCAAAGAAATTTCAAGCAGAAATTTCCAATGGTTTCATAAACAATGAGAAAATTTTTCTTATAAAACCGCAAACTTTTATGAATCTCTCTGGTCAAGCTATCGGTGATGCTTTGCGGTTTTATAAATTAGATTTGAAGAATTTAATCATCATTTATGATGAGTTAGACCTATCACCAGGAAAAGTCCGTGTAAAAATTGGCGGAGGAAATAATGGGCATAATGGTATTAAGTCTATCGATGCCTATTGTGGCACTGGCTATTGTCGTATACGCATAGGAATTGGTCATCCTGGAAGCAAAGAACTTGTTCATCAGCATGTTCTTGGAAATTTTACCAAATCTGATCAAGAGTGGTTACACTCTCTCTTAGGTGCGATTGCAAAAAATATTGCTCTCCTCATAAAAGATGAAAAATCTCTCTTTATGAATGAAATTTCACAAACAGTAAAAAAATAATAACTTATCTTAACAGCTCATTTCTCTCGTTGATAAAAAATAAACTCCTCTCAAAGGAAATTTATATAAATATTAATTTGTAATATTTTTTTAAACCTGTAACAAAAATTTCAAATATCATAAGATTTATTTTACATTTGTTGACCATAAAATAATCAAAACCATTGGTCTGTGCCTCACAAGTTAGAGGCATATGGATAGAAGCTCTTGAAAAAAAAAGAAAATGCCTCCCTATAAACCTGTTCAAAGGTAAAAGTTGTTGGCAATATTAGAAGCTGGAAAATAAAATAATGATACCAGCTTGTACATATTTTTGAAAAAGTTTGTATTCTCTTTAATTTGAGAAAGAGAAGATTGAACAGCAAACTAAAATACTCAAATAGCTCTCTCCAATCTTCTTCCAAAAATTAAAAAAATTCATTTGGCTGAATAGTCGACTGTAGTGGATCGTAACCATTTGAGTGTTGACTGTAAACTGTAGGTACACTCCTATTGTTTTGCAACACCACGACACGCGAACCAATAGGAACACGATCATAAAGATCAATAATATCTTGATTGAGCAAACGGATACATCCACTTGAAATAGCACGTCCAATTGACCAGGATTCATGTGAGCCATGAATACGGAAAAGTGTATCTTTCCCATTTTTGAAAAGATAAAGTGCCCGTGCACCCAATGGATTATCGGGTCCTGGTGGCATTCCTTTCCCCAAATGACCATAACGTTCTGGTTCTCGAGTCATCATGGCTGCAGTAGGAGCCCAATTTGGCCACCGGCGTTTACGCTGTACAACTCCTTCACCTTCAAATGCGAGGCCTTCCTTACCGACCCCAATCCCATAACGTAAAGCCTTTCCATTCTCACCAATAAGATAAAGAAAACATTCTTGCATATCTATAACCAATGTTCCAGGTGGATAAGATGTATAATAAATCACTTCTTGTCGCCAAAACTTCGGATCAATTGTCGCAAGATCAACAGCAGGTAATAAATAAGTCTCATTCGTTACAGGAGCATACAAAGCCTGGATTTCTGGCGGAATATAGCGGGCTTGTTGAAAAGAAGCCGATGACATATCTGATTGATGTGTAGCACATCCAGCCAAAGCTAAAAGTGATGCAATTAAAAAGACACAACGAGATAACACTCTTCTATTTTCTCCGATTAATTATTTATGCAAATTTGCGTACCATGAAAAACTTAGCACACTATTAACATTAACTCGAAGTTTTCTTAATTATTAAAATAAGACGAACTTTAAAAGGTAAAAAAGTAGATTATTCATTGCTGGAGACTTTTTTCTCACTTATCGCAATACTAAAGACTATAACTCCTCTGAAAATATGCTATAGATGAAAAAGTTTTACCTTGTTTAGAAAATCAACAGAAAAGAAAAACTCTCATGGGCTTTAAATGCGGTATTGTCGGATTACCTAATGTTGGGAAATCAACTCTTTTTAACGCATTAACAAAAACAGCCACTGCACAGGCTGCCAATTATCCTTTTTGCACCATTGAACCTAATACCGGTGAAGTTGCTGTTCCAGATTTAAGAATGGAAAAAATTGCATCGATTGCGGGTTCAAAAGAAATTATTCCCACACGCATTAATTTCGTTGATATTGCGGGGCTTGTACGAGGTGCTTCAAAAGGCGAAGGTTTAGGAAACAAATTTTTAGCCAACATCCGTGAAGTCGATGCAATTATCCACGTTTTACGCTGTTTTCAAAATGAAGATATTACCCACGTAGAAGGACGTATTGATCCTATTTCTGATGCGACAATGGTTGAAACTGAACTCATGCTAGCGGATTTAGAAAGTCTTGAAAGACGAATCGTACAAATCCGTAAACGAGCAATTGGAAAAGACAAAGAAGCTCTCACAATTCGGCCGGTTATGGAAAAAGTATTAAATATCCTGCAACAAGGAAGTCCTATCCGGTTATTACTCAAAGATATCTCTTCAGATGAATACCATATTCTGAAAAGTTTAAATCTTCTCACTTCCAAGCCTGTACTTTATATTTGCAACGTAAGCGAAAATGATGCTGCTCATGGAAATAGTCTTACCCAAACAGTTGAAAAAATGGCAACAGAACAAAATGCGCAAAGCATTATCATTTCTGCTTCGATCGAAGCAGAAATCACGCAACTTAGTGATACTGAAGCATCAGAATATCTTAATGCTTTAGGTCTCTTTGAACCAAGTTTAAACCGCCTTATTCGTGCTGGTTACCATTTACTTAATCTCATTACTTACTTCACCTGTGGGCCTAAAGAAACACGAGCATGGACAATTACGCGTGGTACAAAAGCTCCCCAAGCAGCTGGCGTTATTCACTCAGATTTTGAACGAGGCTTCATTCGTGCCCAAACCATTAGCTATAATGATTACATTGCTCTGGGTGGAGAAAGCGGTGCAAAAGAAGCAGGGAAAGCCCGCGATGAAGGAAAAGAATACATTGTACAAGACGGCGATATCATGTTATTTAAACATAATACCTAATCTTCGCTCTCCCTTCGTATTTTATATTAAAAATTTTTTAATAAATTCATGAACACTTGTCGCAAAAGCTTCAAGAATCTCTTGAGCAAAAAACAGCTGCTATCATATTATTATGATAGCAACTGTTTTATTCATTAAAGAATGAGAGTATAAAATTAGCGTGTCCAACGTCCTTCGTATTTAAATGTTGGAGCGTCCTTTAAAGAATCCTTTGTCGCATTTGTAATAAGTCTCCACTTACCATAATCATTCGTCATCTGGATTGTTTTTGGAGAAATAATCACATACCTCTCTCCTATACCAAGGAAACCGCCAACAGCAATAACAAATCCCGCAATATTATTTTCACGTAAAATAATATCTTTTACTTCACCAATATTTTCATCTTCTATATTATAGACATTGGCACCTATAAGGCTAGAAGCAACAAAATCTGTTTCTAAAGGTGTCACGTAATGCACAGAATTATCTATCCCTACCTGTACAATACCCGTAGAAGAAATCATTTCAGGTTTAGAGGGTATTTCAAAAGACTGAGCATAAGTACTAGAAACTATCAAAATTGACATCAGAGTAGTACATGCAATTTTTTTCATTTTAACATCTCCGTTTTTACTTTGCTTTTACTTTATAAAGTCTCAATGCATCATAAACAGATTTGTTCCTTATGCTCTTTATACTGTTGAAAAATCATATCATTTTTTATTTATTTTGACTTTTATTTCTTTTCTACATTCTTCTTCTAAACTACGCCAAATACGACATTTTAAAATATAAACGAGCCCTGCAAAAATGATTAAAAATAAAATAACACGAAAACCGGTTTTTTTTCGAATTTCCATGTGGGGATCCGCAGCCCACATCAAAAAAGCAGAAACATCACGCGCGTAATGTTCAATAGTTTGAGGAGTTCCATCTTCATAAATAACGATACCATCACTCAAAGGAGGTGCCATAGTTAAAGAATTACTGGCAATAAAATAAGGATTATACCAATAACCATCAGCAATTTTTATCTTCTTGGGTGCCTCTTGATATCCTGTTAAAAGAGCTGTAATATAATCTGGGCCGGTCGTATCATAATGAGTCAATATATCGGTAATTAAAGCAGGAAACGGCGAAGGTATACTACGTGCACGTGCTATCAATGATAAATCTGGAGGATAAGCACCATTCAAAACAAATCTTGCTTCTTCTTCATGTGCAAAGGGAGAAGGAAAATAATCTGTTACAACCCCAGCTCGTTTAAAAAACTTTCCTTCTTGATTAGGGCCATCGGGCACTTCATATTGCCCTGCCAAAGCTTTAATCTGTTCTTGATCATACCCAAGAGCTTTTAAATGGCGAAAAGCCACATATTTTAGCCCATGGCAGCTGGAACAAATTTCTTTATAAACCTTTAATCCACGCCTCAATTGCGCTTTATCATAAAGCCCAAATGGCCCTGAAAAACTCCATTCTTGTTTTTTAGGAATTTGTAAAGAAAAAGAAATCAGTTCCTCCTCTTGAGCCAATTGAATATCAGTATGACTGGCCGTACTTTGAATAGAAAAGCTCATAGCAACAATAACAATTAATCCAACAAAAACATTTACCATAGTCTCTTTCTTTTCTGCTTCAGATCGTGCATAATTGAAAAAGGAAGAGAACAATTTTTTTCAAACGTAGGTAAAACCGGCAAAATAACCAAAAAGAATATAAAATAATAAACCGTAGCCAATTGCGTCCATAAAAGGATGTTCTCACTTATTTCTCTTGACCCCAGCCACCCAAGAAAAATGACATCAAAAACCAACCCCCAAAAGAAAATTTTATAAACAGGTCGATACCTTGCTGAACATATTTTAGAGCGATCTAACCATGGAACAAAAACTAAAACACAAATCGAACTAACTAAAAGAACAAAGCCCATAAAGGTTGAGGGAAAAATAACAATATCAAAAGTTATAGAACGCAGCATTGCATAAAAAGGCAAAAAATACCACTCTGGAACCACACGAAGTGGTGCCTTTAAAGGATGGGCTACGCTATAATTTTCGGTTTGCCCCATATAATCAGGCATATAAAATAAAAACCAAGCAAAAAAAATCAGAAAAACAGTAATGGCAAAAATATCTTTGATGAACGCATAAGGCAAAAATGGCACCGTTTCCTTGTTTAATTGTATAGCAAGACCCGTTGGATTTCCTTGCCCAACACAGTGGATTGCCCAAATATGAAGCCACACAAAAAGAAGCAAAACAAATGATAAAACATAATGGAAAACATAAAAACGATTCAATGTTGGTTGTCCTACGCTATAACCACCAAGAAATGTCTCATGCAACCATGCCCCCACCAAAGGTATCGTTTTTAAAAGACCTGCAATCACTGAAGCGGCCGAAATAGACATCATCCCCCAAATCAGCACATAACCAAAAAATGCGATTGCCATCATGATGATATAAATAAAAATCCCTGTAACCCAAACCATTTCTCGCATATTTTTATAAGAACCATAATAAAGACCACGCGCCAAATGGATATAAACGGCAATAAAAAAAAACGAAGAACCTACACAATGCCATGGACGAAAAAGTCAGCCAAACTGCCCTTCACGCCGAAATCGTTCACCCGTTTCAAAAGCTAAATGAATATCTGGAACATAATGCATAGCTAAGACAATACCGGTCAAAAGCTGTGATAAAAGCATAATGGCCAAAATACCGCCAAATGTATAAAAGTAATTAAGGTTACACGGAACAGGAAAAATTACAAATGCATTATAAAAAAAACGAGGAAGAGGAAAACGCTTATCAAACCAACGAGAAAGAGCATTTTTAGGACAATAAGGAAGAAAATTTGCCATAACCTTATCCTATTTTGAGCAAAGTATCAGAAAGAAATTGATAAGGTGGAATAGCCAAATTATAGTTAGCTGGACCCGATCTGACTCTTCCAGCTGTATCGTAAACAGACCCATGACACGGACAAAACCACCCTCCAAATTTCCCTGACTGCCCAAGTGTTACACAACCTAGATGTGTACAAAGATTAATGACAATAAGCCAATTTTCACGCCCTTTACCTGCTGAACGTGCAAAATCCGTCGCTTCCTTTTCACCTTCAAAATTAGGATTGCGAGCTTGACGATCTTTTAGAAGCCTCAATTCAGTATCGCGCGCATCAGCAATTTCTTTTGCTGTACGATTTCGAATAACAACAGGTTGTCCTCGCCACTTTACCGTCACCGACATTCCCTCTTCAATACCAGAAACATCAACCTCAATGGAAGAAGATGCCAAAACATTCTCATCTGGACGCAACTGACGGATAAAAGGCCACGCAACCACCCCTATTCCAACTGCTCCTGCAACAGCTGTTACCAAAAACAAAAAATCTCGTCTTGTTTGCTCACTCATTGCCTTAATTTAAAGAGACACTTTGCTAAAACATTTTTTTATCATACCCTCCCCCTTGTACAATGCCTGCTCATTCAGTTGCCTTAACCATGAAAATATCACCGTAAAAAACTCCTACTATTTGTATGCTTTATAACTAAAACTGGTTTAATAATGATTTGCCATCTTATAGAGTGAATAAAATCCCTAGAATATCGTAAGTTTCTTTTATTGCAAACCTATTCATATTAAAGCAACCAAAACCACTCTTCTGCCTGTTTCAAATAGAGATAACGTGTAAATAAAAACTTTTAAAGAAAGAAAAAAGAAACATAATATTAAATCTCAGTGAATAAACTGCTCCACTTATCGATAATCTCTTCAAAGAAATTTACAGAATATAGTTCCATCCTCCAACTGGTTGTATGAATATTTTCCTGCTTATACTTTTATATAAATATATAAAAATTCTGTTTTATCGATTTTAACTAAAATGAATGATCCAACCTCTTTTTGAAAATATCCTTCTTTTCATCATAATAAGCCAATCCATTTTATATATCATTCAGTGTTCACTACAGCATTTAGCATTTGAGATGATGCATGAGAGACTTTCTTTAATATTTTCTTTCGTATTTTTATCCCCACAACTCTCTTCCTGTAATATGCAAGCCAGTGTTTTTGATTGATTCAACATGAAACAGATTTGAAATGAGAAAATTTTACGATATTCAGAGTTCTAATTCAAATTGAATATTGAATAAAGATAAATTATCATTATATATCAATATGTTGATTAATAAAATACCTAATTAAGAAACTCCTTTTTATCTCAAACAAATCCATGTCAGTAATTTTTTTCTGAAATTTAAAACAAATAAAAAAACAAATGCAAAAAAACATGTATTCCTCAAGCATATTTTTTCGAACATATTTTTTAAATAAATTATGACGCTTCTTTACAAATATGAAAGAAAAGTCATATTATATGAAATATGACACTTCATATAGCTCTTTTCCAACCTGATATTGCTGGTAATACTGGAACAATTTTACGTCTTAGCGCTTGTTTTGGTTTACATGTGCATATTATTGAACCCGCTGGTTTTAATCTGTCGGATCGTAATCTTAAACGCGCAGGTTTGGATTATCTTGAATTTGCCTCCCTAAAACGACACATTGATTGGCAACATTTTATAAGCTCCATGAAACATTTTAACCGTCGTGTATTGCTCTTAAGTACAAAAGCTAAAACATACTATACGCAGATATGTTATCAAAAAAATGATGTTTTACTTTTTGGTCGTGAATCAGCTGGAGTTCCTGATTACGTTCATGAATCGGCAGATTGCACATTAAAAATTCCTATGCAATCACGAGCTCGTTCTCTAAATCTCGCCATGAGCGTGGCTATAACAACAGGAGAAGCACTACGCCAAATTGGCTATCATGAAAGAGAATATCATTTATAGAAACACAACAATTCCATTAAAATCTTTAATAGAATGTTAAAAATGCATAAACTATGATTTTAAAAGTAAGCAAAAAAATTTATAGCGTGTTAAAAGTAATTAAAAGAGAAGACTTGTCAATTATACTTTTGGAATAAATTACAGAATATCTCTAAAAGCCTATAACTTATCACGAAGAAAAATATACGATCATATAAATACAAATTAAAGCTTATAACACCTGCCATTTCTCAATAATTAAATGCTGATAAAATAAATAACTATAAAATTATATTGCTGCAAAATAACAAGAACTCTTCAATAAAGTTACTTCTCTTACAAAGAACAAAACGCTATTGTGTTGCTCAGTCATACATCTGATATGCATAAACATTTCCTAGGCGCCGTCACATCCATCGCATACCATCACCTGTGAATGATATAAACATCCATAAGGAAACATTTCTTTCCTTAGAATTGTTTTTATGCATATTGTTTTCCTCGCTCATAACAAGTTAAAGTAATAATTAAGCGAACCTTACAATATTCGAAGCTCTTAATTTTATATGAATAATTATGAATTAATATTTTAACTTAAAAAGCAATATTATAAATTAATTTTTTCTAACAATGCATGACGATCCATTAAAAATTTGCTTTCAATCCATATCATTTCCAGCTCTTTAAGCTTTTTTCCTAAAATTACTCCTTTAGCAAATCCCTTCTTTATTAAATCATTACCATTAATAGGAAAAATTGGAATCTGCCATTTTTGGGCAAGCTGATAAAGCTTGACATAAGCTTTTACTTTTTGCAAAGCGTCACTTTCTTCCAGAGTATCAACATATAACTCAGCAACAGACAATGATAATTGATCTAAAACCGGCTGTCGTCCATGAAAATAAATCAGTTTTTGCACAAAATGATCAGAACAGTTTTGGCTTATTCTTTCTAACTCTGCCCATTCCTTTAACCGCGTTGTTTCCTTATGGGAAAAACGCAAGCGCTGTGCCATTTTATGAAGACGTATAGGGTCAGGAGGAAGAAGACTTTCTAGCCGTAACAATGGATCAACTCTCCAACCAAAAGCCTGCTCTGTTTTCACCAATGCGTGAATGGCATCAATACCCCATTTTTCTGTTTCAGGAAAAATGAGTGTCAAAATTCTGCTTTGTCGCATCCATAAAAGAGCACGTGTCGGATCAGAAGCAGCAAGAAGCTTTTTCATTTCTGCCCAAATACGCTCAGAGGAAAGTTTTTTTAAACCGTGTTTTAAACGAACACATGCCTTCAACCCTTGTGCATCAGGTCGCCCTACTCCATACCACGCAAAAAAGCGAAAAAATCGTAAAATACGCAAATAATCTTCACAAATACGATCTTCTGCAACCCCAATAAAACGAACTGTTCGGCTCGCAATATCACTCAAACCTCCCACATCATCATAAAGGTTGCCAGCAGCATCACAATAAAGCGCATTTATTGTAAAGTCACGCCGTTCAGCATCTTTTTTCCAATCGCGACCAAATGCTACTTTTGCATGACGACCATCTGTTTCAATATCGCTGCGCAGCGTTGTCACCTCATAAGAACATGAATGCGCAACCACTGTTATTGTACCAAAATCAATCCCTGTAGGAATAGCTTTAAATCCTACTTCTTCTACACGCGCAATAACCTGTTGCGGCAAGCAGGTTGTTGCAATATCAATATCACTAATAGGCTGCTCTAGCAGTTGATTGCGTACAGCTCCCCCCACAATACGTGCCTCTTCGCCATCCAAAGACAAAACATGAAGAAGCGCTTGGATATCACTTTGTCGCAACCACATAGCTTGTTTGAAGTTCTGCCTCATAGTTTATCCTTTAACCTTTCAAAAACACACCTATTACTTCCCAAAAACTGTTCTCTGCTATACACGAATATAAAAAAACAGCATATGTTACTTCTTTTCTTTTCATTTTCTGTTACAAACAATAAGATATCCATTATCATGCAGAAAAAATTACTATTTTTACAACAAATGCCTTAAGGAAGAAATATGAGTCACCGTGATCCATCACCCAGTTCTGTGAAAAAAGTTAATACCAACCGTGAGGCCCAAGTAATTATTGATGATATCGATATGGCATATAAAGAACTGGATATTCTACAACAAGAAATTGACAAAGTTATTTTTGGACAAAGTCATGTGATTGAATATGCCTTAATCGCTATTTTTGCTGGTGGTCATGCCCTTCTTGTCGGTGTTCCGGGTCTTGCTAAAACACGTCTTATTGAAACATTGGGAACAGTTTTAGGACTTGATGAAAAACGCATCCAATTTACCCCTGACTTAATGCCATCAGACATTATCGGTTCTGAAATTATGGATTCCGATAAAAATGGTAAACGTTCTTTTCGCTATGTTCAAGGTCCTATTTTCACGCAACTTCTCATGGCCGATGAAATCAACCGTGCCTCTCCACGGACACAGTCAGCCCTTTTACAAGCTATGCAAGAATATCATGTTACCGTTGCAGGTACCCGTTATGATTTGCCACAACCTTTTCATGTTCTTGCAACGCAAAATCCTCTCGAACAAGAAGGAACCTATCCACTTCCTGAAGCACAGCTGGATCGTTTTTTGATGCAAATCGATATTGACTATCCTGATCTTACAACAGAACGACGGATTGTTTTAGAAACAACAAAAGAAAAAAAATCAAATGCAAAACCGATTTTGTCCGCCCTAAAATTGCAAAAAATTCAAAATATCGTTCGCAAAATGCCTCTTTCAGAAAATGTTATCGAAGCTATTTTAAAAATTGTCCGATCAGCTCGCCCTCATAAAGACAATAACCTTGCTAATACTTATGTTTCTTGGGGACCTGGTCCACGGGCATCACAAGCCCTCGCACTTTGTAGCCGCGCCCGTGCTCTTTATTATGGACGTTTAGCTCCCTCGCTTGATGATGTTGAAGCATTGGCTTATCCTGTATTACAACACCGCATGGCGCTCAATTTCTCCGCACGTGCTGAAGATATAACTGTAAAAAATATTATCAATAACCTTGTGAAAGATGCTCTTTGAATGGCTATTGGCAAAAAAGTTTTACAAAAGTCTCCCTTATCGTTGGCAGCTGTACTGCATAAAGATATTGGTAAAATGCCATATTTCCTTCTACAAGCACGTCATATTGCTAATACACTGATAACCGGATGGCATAGGCAACGGAAACACGGTAATGGAGAAAATTTTTGGCAATTTCGCCCTTATGTTGAAGGAGAATCTATTGCTCGTATTGACTGGCGTCGCTCAGCACGTGATGAAAATACGTATCTACGTGAGCGCGAATGGCAAATGACACAAACCGTTTGGCTTTGGCCTGATCAGAGCGCATCGATGCATTACTGTTCACGCTTTTCTAAAATCTCTAAAGGCAATTATGCTATCATTCTGACTCTTGCCGTGGCAACACTTCTCGCACGTAGTGGTGAACATATTGCTATGCCCAATTTAATGCCCCCCACAATGACATCCAATGTAGTAGAACAAATAGCTTTCGCTTTAGAAAATCGTTCAGATGAAAATTCATTTCCGGATCTTTCAACGATTACACGTTCTTCACATGCTATTATAATAAGTGATTTTCTCGATTATCCTGAAAAAATCATCCAACATTTAACCGTTTTATTCACAAAAAAAGTAACAGCTCATTTAATCGAAATTGCTGACCCCGCAGAAGAAAATTTTCCCTACGCAGGTCGTACAGAATTTTTTGACCCTGAAACGAAAGAAAAACACGTTTTCGCAAAAGTAGAAAACCTTCGTAACAACTACTGTAAGCTATATAAAGCACGACGACAAGAATTAGCAAATTTTTGCGCACGTCAAGGATGGTCTTATCACGTTAGTACAACGGATAAACCCTTAACAAAAACCATTTTGCATCTTGCAAATACAATGAGCGACTCTTCATTGCAAAAAAGGAGGACGCTTTGAGTTTTTCCGCTCCTTTTCTGTTACTAGGACTTTTATTCCTACCGGTCATTTTGTGGCTATTGCGGATAACTCCCCCATCTCCGCGTAAAGAGCTTTTTCCTCCTTTACGTTTCTTACCCAAACTAACTCAGCTGCAGGAAACCACAAAACATACACCTTGGTGGTTGCTCTTGTTGCGTTTAACCATAGCCGCACTTGTTATCATAGCTTTAGCCGGTCCCACTTGGAATCAAAAAACAATAGACTTGTCTGGATCCCAACCCCTTGCCCTCATCATTGATAATGGTTGGGTATCTGTAAAAGAGTGGAAAAAACGCATCTCTACTGCTGAAATAATCCTTGCACAAGCAGAAAAACAGCAAAAAAATGTTTATCTTGTTGCAACAGCTGAAAATGATATCTCCAATATGGAGCCTCAATCAGCAAAGATTATAAAACAACACTTAATGCATTTGCAACCACATCCTTGGCCTGTCAACCGTGTGCATATACTCAAAAAACTCAGCGAAATAACCAAAGGAAAACCTCTTGATATTGCTTATTTAAGCGATGGATTACAAACAAATGAAGATGAGCAAACTTTTGCTCTGATTGAAGAATTAAAACCTAGAAACTTTTTATGGTATTTGGCTGATATTTCCGATTTAATCAGCATAACAGCCATAGAAAATAACAATGGAAATATGGTTGCGCGTATTATCCGCTCAACAACACACAGCCAAGCTCCCGCTACACTCAGCCTCTATGATTCAGACAATCAACTTCTCGGTCAATTTACGAAAAGTTTCTCAGAAGGAGAAACAACAGCCCTGGTTCCTTTTGATATCCCCCTTGAATTACACAACGATATCGCGTGGATAAAAATCAATAACCAAAACCATGCTGCAGCAACCTTCCTAGTAGACAGCCATAACAAGATAAGCCGTGTTGCTCTTCTCTCACCAGATACCAATGAAATGGCACAGCCTTTACTTTCTCCATTTTATTATATTATTAAAGCATTACAAGGTCACACACAGCTTATAACAGCTGCGGGAAGAGAGCTTTCAATGGATATTGATCATTTGCTTAAACAAAATCCATCTGTTTTGATTATAGGCGACATTGTTAATATCCCTGAAAAAGCGGAAAAAAAACTTTCTGATTTTATAAATGAAGGGGGAACACTCATTCGCTTTGCAGGAGAAAAGCTCAGTAGCGCAGAACATTACGATAGCCTCCTTCCAATACCGCTGCGTCAGGGGCAACGTTCTCTTGGAAGTATTATGTCTTGGACAAAACCACAAAAGCTTGCACCTTTTGCAAAAAATAGCTTTTTCTTTAATCTTCCTTTTCCAGAAGATGTCACTGTCTCGCGCCAAATCTTGGCAGAACCAACTCCAAACCTTTTTGAAAAAACATGGCTTAGCCTTTCGGATGGAACCCCTCTTATTACAGCGGCAAAATGTGGTAAAGGTACACTCATTTTCATTCATATTGCCCCTGATCTAACATGGTCTAATCTTCCTCTTTCTGGCTTTTTTGCACAAATGTTGCAAAAACTAATTACATTAGGATCTTACGAAACCCCAAACCCAACACACAGAGAAAAAAGAACAATATTACAAAGCCCTTGGCGAATTATAGCCGCTGATGGACAACTACAAGTACCGTCTTCTGATGTTGTTCCACTGAGCTTTAATGCTCAAAATCCTCCCCGTCCTTCCTATCATACTCCACCAGGACTTTATGGTGTTAAAAATGATTTTTATGCGCTCAATCTCTTAACCCATTCATCACGCTTGATGAAACAATCATCATTACCAACTTCACTTAACAAGAGTCCTTTATCTTACGATACAAAAGAAAAAAATCTTATCGGTCCATTTTTAGGATTAGCTACCTTATTATTCGCCTTTGACAATTTTCTCATTTTATGGATAAGAGGTATTGTTTCCTTCAATAAACGACATAATATGTTTTTTCTTTCTCTCATAATTCTTATTGCCTTGTTTTCATATGATCCAACCCTTCATGCACAAACCATAGAAAATCATCATGATGATGTACAAGCTGCTGGTGCAACGCACCTTGCCTATGTTATAACAAACAATCATGAAATTGATACAACGAGTAAAAATGGTCTAGAAGCCTTAAGCCAATTTATCGCAGAGCGCACAATGCTTTCCCCGGGCTCTGTTACAGCACTTGACCTCGATAAAGATGAACTCTCCTTTTATCCCCTTATTTACTGGCCAATTGATGTTCAGAGTTCTATACCAACCCCTAAAATTCTTGAAAAAATAAATAACTTTATGAAACATGGAGGAACAATTTTATTTGACACACGTGACCAGATAAAGAGTAACCTTAATCTTGAAGGAAAGTCCACACCAGAAACGCAAAAATTACGAACTATCTTAAAAGAGTTAAACATTCCATCCCTTGAGCCAGCATCAACAGATCATGTTGTTGCACGTTCTTTTTATATTATGCCAGATTTTCCTGGTCTCTACCGTGGTTCACCTTTATGGGTTGAATCTTCATCAACGAACAAAAAAAATACAAATTCTCTTGCCAGCGGCGATAATGTAAGTTCCCTGCTCATCACCGCAAATAACTTTGCCAGCGCTTGGGCTCTCGATGAAAAGGGAAAATGGAAATATCCCCTTGTTCCCAATGATCCAATGCAACGCCTATGGGCATTTCGTGCAGGTTTAAATATTGTTCTTTATGTGCTTACAGGAAACTATAAAGCAGACCAAGTTCATGTTCCTGCACTCTTGGAACGCTTTAAAAGAGAAAGAAGGTAATGATACCACTTTTCACTTTTCAGCCTTTATTACCACTCTTTTGGATTCTGCTGTTAAGCGGAATATCCATTCTTTTTATCATTGTTGGTTTTGTAACAAAGCGTCAGGGGTCTTTATTTCGTCTAATGGCATTGAGTGCCCTCATTCTTACTTTGCTCAATCCCATGATTATCAAAGAACAGCGCGAACCGCTGAAAAGTACGGTAGGTATTGTCATTGATCGCAGCAAAAGCCAAACATTTGGAACACGGATAAGCGACAGTGATGAAGCGCGCGCGCAATTAATCGAAACATTGGCACATTATCCACAATTTGAACCACGTTTTATTGAAGCTGGAAAACTTGCTGATAATCAATATTCTCCCTCAACGAATTTGTTTGATGCTTTAACACAAGCTGTCTCTGATGTACCGCCCTCTCGTTATGCAGGAACCATTTTTATCACTGATGGACAAGTGCATGACATCCCTGATCTATTAGATCTTCATTATGAAGCGCCTCTCAATGCTCTGATCACAGGACACTCAAATGAATTTGATCGTCAAATCAAGTTTATTTCTCCTCCACGCTTTGCTCTTGTTAACAAACCACAAATGCTTTCCATTTTGGTAGAAGATAAAGGTCTTCCCCAAGAAATAATACCCCAGAAAGCCGATATTACGGTAAGCGTCAATGGACAAAAGGTTGGCCAATATTCTGTGACTCCTGGCGTCATTTTTCAAACCGAAATTATCCTTCCTCATGCTGAAAAAAATATTATCGAAGCAACCACCGATCCACACAAAGGTGAACTAAGCTTTGAAAACAACCTTGCCATAACAACCATTGAAGGTATCAGAGAAAATTTACGCGTTCTGCTTATTTCAGGTGCCCCTTATAATGGAGAACGGACATGGCGTGACCTTTTGAAAGGCGACTCCAATATTGATCTTGTTCACTTTACTATTTTACGCCCCCCTACCAAAGCGGATAATACGCCTTTAAGCCAATTATCTTTGGTGGTCTTTCCAACAAGAAAACTCTTCGTTGAAGAGATTAATAACTTTGATCTCATCATCCTTGATGGCTACCAGCACTCTGCTGTTCTCCCCTTAATCTATTATGATTATATCGTACAATATGTCCAAAAGGGTGGTGCACTGCTGATGGTAACAGGACCTGAATTTACCCAAGCAAACTCACTTGCAAAAACACCGCTCATAAGCATTCTACCGGCATTGCCTAATGGAAAGATTATTGAAAAACCTTTTCGCCCTGCATTAACAAAGGAAGGTGAACGCCATCCTGTCACAAGGGGTCTTGCAACACCTGACTATCCCGCTTCTCAATGGGGGCATTGGTTGCGACAAATTGCTATTCAAAACATAAATAACGGTATCGCCCTCATGAAAGGAGCTAATGATCAACCACTTTTACTTCTCTCCCACGTTGATAAAGGGCGTGTAGGTATGTTGCTTTCCGATGAAAGCTGGCTTTGGGCACGAGGTTTCGAAGGCGGCGGTCCTTATGCAGCTCTTTATCGACGAATTGCCCATTGGCTCATGAAAGAACCAGAACTTGAGGAAGAAAAATTAAGCGCAAGCAGCAGCCTTCATCATTTAACAATTCGCCGCCAAACCCTCAAAGAATATCCAGCCCCCGTTGAAATAATCTTTCCCTCTGGGAAAAAAGAAAATATTATTCTCACCAAAGAGCAGGAAGGTCTCTTTACCGCAACTATGACAACTGATGAAACAGGAATTTTTACCATTAAAAATGGTGATTTAACAATACTTTCTTCTGTAGGGATTATCGACAATCCTGAATTGTTTGATTTAATTTCAACAAAAGAAAAACTAGCTCCCATTATTAAGCATACTGGTGGCTACATCGGACGTTTAAACGTTAAGGGGAAAGAAAACATTCATCTTCCTCCATTCAAGTTGATACAATCAAAAATAAGTCCATCCCATTCCCCAGCACATTCAATTATTCTGAAAGAAGCGAAAGAAACCCGTTTAATCAATACTTCTTATTTTTCGATATTTTCTGGTTTTTTTGCACTACTTGCTTGCCTTTTACTGTTGAGCAGCATGTGGTATCGTGAAGGCCGTTAAAAAGTCTGAGATTTTGTATAATGATTTTATAATTCAGTTTATCCTTTTGTGTCTTTACTTATCTTTTATAATTATTTAACATATTGATTTATAATAATAATTTATCATTCTTGTTGTATATTGAGTAATAACTTTAAATATAGTAGAATTTTCCATATTTTAAATATCCTCAAATTAAATCAATAAAAATCATTCTCTTGCATATCGTTAGAAGAAGAGTATTATATGGGTAAGAAAACATTGAAGAAGAGAGAGTAATATCTCTTATGAATCCTCCAAAAGCAAAGATTTTTACAAAGTTGGAGGAGAAATAGCATGATGGTTTTGATTTGCAGTTTGTATAAGCGTAGAGATGATTGTGTACAATAAGCTTTATCAACTTCATAAGAAGCTTTCTCGTTATAGCACCGAATATCTTCGTAAAATTGACTCAAGCGCTTTGGAAAACGTTTTTTTATAAATGTGTGTCTGTACAACACAATGATATTTGGATATTTTATCCCGAACATTTTGTTTGATATGTTTTATTTGGCGTGGAATATAGCCGCCCATTAATTAGAGAATAATACATTGCAGCGCAAAGCCACGAAAACTCTTGATAGTTTAAAATACAACACATTCTTTTGCATTTCACACTTAAATGATTAGATTTTTTATAATAATGTGTGATCGTATAAAAGCTGTTTAAATGTCCTAAAACTTTATGATTACCTTTCTAAAGTTTATCCTGTTATACAAAAAACATATTGGTTACAACTCATGATATGTTGTATTATATTGCTTTTTTCATTTTAAAAATCAATACAGCATTAATTTTATACAAAATTTTCTCATATTTTTAATAAGATATTCTTCATTTTATAATCTTTACTTGTTTTTCAGCACCAACTTATCTTATGTTTCCTCTTTTAGTCATTTTTAACATTCTACGAGATTTTATGTTTTATCTTGCCCATATATCGGATATACACCTTTCACCTCTTCCGCAACCTTCCCTCTTCGAGCTTACTGGGAAACGTCTTACCGGTTACCTGAATTGGCAAAAAAACCGTAAGAATCAAATGGCAACTAATGTCCTAGAAACTTTAATAGATGCCTTGTACAAAACAAAGCCTGATCACCTTGTAATCTCTGGCGATCTTGTAAATCTTGCTCTCGATAAGGAATTTGAACAAGCTTATCGTTGGCTACTTAACTTAGGACAACCTCAAGACATTTCTTTGACATTTGGAAATCATGATGCTTATGTCCGTGGAGCTTTACAAAAAGCATGTACTCTCTTCAAACCTTGGATCACAGGTGACGTCCCTCAAAAAAGCGCCTTCCCTTTTCCTTATATGCGCATTCGCAAAGATATCGCCATCATAGCAGCTTCTTCAGCCATTGCGACACCACCTTTTCAAGCTTCTGGTTATTTTGGTAAAATGCAAGCGCAAGCTTTATCCCATCTTTTAAAGGAGGCAGCACAGCATAACCTTTTTCGTGCCATCATGATCCATCATCCTCCCTTTCCCAAGGCAGTATCTTGGCATAAAAAATTACGAGATACAAAACGTTTTCTAGATATTATTAAACATCATGGTTGTGAACTTATTCTTCACGGACACACTCATTTACCCACATTAAAGTACATTGAAGGACCAATCAAAAAAATTCCTATTGTTGGTGTTCCTTCCGCATCACAAGCTTTTGGTGATAAAACACCACCCGCAGGCTTTAACTTATTTTCCATTGAACGGTTACAAAACCAATGGCATTGCCAATTGCAACGTTATAGCATTATTAACCCCCAAAATGAGATTGCATGCACCAAAACAATTAATTTTTAAACACTTTGTAAAAACGCTTCCTTCAAAAGATAAATCTTTCCCTCCTTGGTATATAGACTAATTTCTCTCAGAAAGTTCCATCTGCTAATCTACTTACGTAATTTATTTTATAAAATTATTGGTTTATTTTCTTTCTGTCTCAAAGGACTAAAATTTTTACCATATCTGATTAATAAATAATCCGAATTCTTATCAAACACTCAACCTGCTGATCGCACATGTGATTTACTTCACAAAATACTACAAACAAACCTTAAAGAAACCCTGCTTTAAACTTCATCACACGTATCCAAACGCATTTAATGCGTAAAATCCTTAGATTACTACCTTAGATGATGATATTTTATAGCATAATAGAGTATTATTCAGATTCTATGCTTGAATATCAATGACTATAAAAACCCGGTGATAACTAAAATATATGTTTCAATAATCCATTCCACTTGTAAGACGCAAATAAATGATATCGATTTATTTATGAGAAATAGATTTGAAATGCTTCCCTATTATTACTAGGTAGTTATGATCATGCATTTTAAAAATTTATAAAAAATAAGCAATTATATCTCAATAATAAGCATAGATAATAATTTTATTATATCTCGATATAATTTCTGATCTTTTACCTATTTTTGCTATAAATCACTTTATAATATTTTTAAAAATTATTGTATATTTATGCATTATTATCTATAATAAGTTATCTAATAATAAAAAATTATAATATGAACATTTTTTAGTTATTTATTTCCATAATTCATATTAAATATAAATGGTAATAAATACCAATTTATATTATATTGCGAATAGAATTTTATATGCTTTATAATTTTTTTGCGATTTTTTGTTATGAAATAAAATATTTTATTAGCCTAAAATAGGAAAGTAGATTGTATGAGAGGTATTTCGAATAAAACGATACCTCTTCTTAAGTATAAGTAAAGGATATTTTTCAGCATATATTAAAAAATAAAAGCCTCATTTGAAAATGAGACTTTTAAATTGTTTAATTTTGAAAAAATTAAAATTTATAAGCTACACCCACGCGGAAATCGTTTGTCTTGTAGCCCATTTCAAATTTATCATGTACAAACTTCTTCTTGCCAAAATCTGAATAACGATATTCTGCACGCACAATAACATTATCAGTCATTGCAAAATCAACACCCCCTCCAAGAGTATAACCAACCATGGTCTTTTTTTCATCATGCTGCAAATCAGAAGGATCAATTACTCCACTTTTTTTGCTATCAGCTATTGTCGTAAAAATATTCTGAAGCTGCGTATAAGCAATCCCTCCAGAAACATAAGGCATCATACGCTCAATCGCAAAACCAACTTTTACCCGTGTAGCACCAGACCATTTTTGTTTTAAAGTATGACGTACAGCCTCAATAAGTAACGCTGAAACTTCATCCTCATGAGAATCTGTTGTTTGACTTGTTTTTTCTAAAGATTTTAATGTTTTTCTAGGTTGAGCTTGTTTCGGTAGAGGGATATCCTTTGTATTCTTTTTATCAAACCACATAAGATCCGTATCAATACCTATAATAAAACCATTATCGATATCAATATTGGAACCTGCATAAATTCCTCTTATAAAACCAGAAAGTTTAGGTAAATTCTCTTTTCCAATTGTATCCCATATCTTTTGAGTTTCATCTTTTAAATAACTTTCAGTTGTTTTACCTGAAAAGTTGCCGATCTGTCCTCCAAGATAAAATCCTGTCCAAGAAAAAGCAGACGTTGCAATAACAGGAACAGGCTGTTCAGGAATAACAATATCCGCCGCCTGTACTACAGAAATTGAAATTAAAGAAAATATAGATGTTGAAATTAAATATTTTGTAATCATAATTGCTCCTCTAAAAGCTAATGTGATACATAAATAATAGTCAATATTTTCACACTTTTTTCAAAAAATCTATAACAAAAATGACACAGTTTAAAAATTAAAGTTCATATTTTAATATAAAATAATCTTTTAATAAATAATTTTGAAAAAATTTAAATAATATTATTATCTAAAAACATACAATAAAAACGCTATCGTAAATATTATTGTGTATACTATATTTCAATTTCTAAATGTATATGATATAAGATTGATCTATAAATGATCTATATAATTTTCTTATAAATATAATAAGTACCATTCAGTTGAAAGATATTTACTTATTGCTTTTTGTACAAAGTATAACTCATAAAATTAGATAATTTAATTAATAAATTCTTTCATGACACTTGAAAAAATCATTAGATGAATAATTGTTACTCTATAGATATATCAAAAGAAGCGTAGAATGAAATAAAAATTAAGATAAAAATGAAATTAATAATTCTTATTCTTCTATAATATCTTTTTATGTTTTATCTAAAAATCAGAATATAATAATTTTATGAAATTATTATAGAATTCATTTAATGTTGCATAACTTTTGTAAAAACTGAACAGACCAGTTTTCCAGTTTCTGCAATTAATTTTTCAACACGAAGCAAATCAGGCTCCCCAACGCTATTTAACAAAAGATCACTTAATCCAGGTGGCATATCAGTATAATCAAAAGAATTATTTAAGCAAAGCCGTATAATTTGACTCAAATTGGTATAGAGACTATATGCATAATGTAAATCAGCAATACACGACTGATTAAGAAAGCTGTTTGGTAAGTGGTCTAAAATATCTGCTATCGTCCTTCCAATTTGAAACTCAATGACGTGTGTAATAAGAGCAAATTGAGCGATAAACTCCAAATCCATAATGCCACCAGACATCGTTTTAAAATCCCATTGATTTTTGGGCGGCTTTTCTTTTTCAATCAAAGAACGCATTTCACATACTTCTTTTGCAACTTCCTTTTTATTACGAGGAATCGCAATAATTGCGCATACTTCATTTTCTAGCTTTTGTAAAAAATCAGGATTCCCTGTAATACCTCGAGCCCTTGTTAAAGCAAGATGTTCCCAGATCCATGCTTCTTGGCGATAATATTTTTTAAAAAATGGAAAAGAAACAGCAACAGGTCCTTTATTGCCTAAGGGCCGTAACCTTAAATCAACGGCATAAAGAATACCTTGGCTTGTAAGAGTGGATAAAGCAGAAACGAGGCGCTGTGCTAAACGCGTATAATATTGAGAGATATAAAGAGGCTTTTCTCCATCAGATATTTCTGCATCTTCATCATGTTCATAAAGAAAAATAAGATCAATATCCGAACCAGCTGTTAATTCACGACTTCCAAGCTTTCCCATACCCAATATGCCAACACGCCCCCCTTTAATATGACCATGAAGACGAGAAAATTCCTCTTGAACGGCAGCAAAGGTTTTTGTAATCATAAGGTCAGCAAGTGCCGTAAAAGCAAAACCCGCTCTTTCTCCTGTAATTGTACCATTCAAAATTCGAATGCCAATCAAAAAACGTTGTTCATCTGCAAAAACCCTTAAATGGTCGAGAATTTCCTCATAAGAAAGAACATTTTCAAGAAAATATTCAAGCCGTTTTTCTAAATACGTTTTTGTCGGTAACTCTGAAAGGGTATTTGTGTCTAACATTCCATCAAAAACATGAGATCTGCGTGTAATAATTTCTGCAAGACGTGGAGCAGCTCCCATAATAAGTACAAGCATATTCAAAAGAGAGGGATTAGACTGCAAAAGACTAAAAAGTTGTATTCCTGAGGGTAAGCCTTGTAAAAAACTATCAAACCGCAACATCGCTTCATCAGCTCGTTTTGTCCCGCCAAAAGCTTTCAAAAGAGCTGGGGTTAATTCCGTTAATCTCTCGCGCGCTTCTACCGATTGCGTTGCTTTATAACGACCACAATGAAGTGTGCGCATAATACGACAAATATCACTCGCTCTTTCAAAACCTAAATGACTTAACGTTATTAATGTCTCCGGATCATCTTCTTCTCCTGTAAAAACTAAATTGCCAATTTCTAAACCAAGTTCTTTCTCATTCTCAAATAGTGCTGCATAATGTTTTTCAACAATCTGAAGTGTTTTTAATAAATCATGGATAAAGCTGTTACTGTCTTGATAACCCATTAAATATGCAACACTCGTGAATTGAGCAACATCATCTGGAAGAAGATGGGTTTGTTCGTCTGCAAGCATCTGAATACGATGTTCTACATTTCGCAGAAAAGCATAACTTTTTATAAGGCTATCTCTCGTTTCCTCACTGATCCAACCAAGCGTGTGAAGTTCTGCTAACATTGCAACTGTCTGACGTCCACGTAATTGAGGAAAACGCCCACCAGCAATGAGTTGTTGTGTCTGAACAAAAAACTCAATCTCACGAATACCACCACGACCTAACTTTATATTATGGCCATAAGCTGCAATTTGACCGTAACTTTTATGCGCATGAATTTGACGTTTGATCGAATGAATATCAGCAATCGCAGCATAATCTAAATATTTCCGCCACACATAGGGAAAAAGCTCTTTGAGAAAATTGAAACCTGCCTTCTTATCGCCAGCAACTGGACGAGCTTTAATCATAGCTGCTCGTTCCCAATTTTGCCCACGCCCTTCGTAATAACGCAATGCAGTCCTCACTGGTAAAGCCAAAGGTGTCGATCCTGGATCAGGACGAAGACGAAAATCAAGACGAAAAACATACCCTTCCTCAGTACGTTCTTGAATAATACGGATTAATCGACGTACCATTTTAGAAAATACGTTGACACTTTCAGAAAGATTACCAATATGAGATGACGTTTCATCAATGAAAACAATAAGATCAATATCAGAAGAATAATTAAGTTCCCCTGCTCCTAATTTTCCCATTCCTAAAATAATTAAACCACAGTCCTTTTCCGGATTCTCGCGACTTAACAAACTGATCTTACCATGATCATGTGCTTCTCTTAATAGAAAACGCAACGCTACACCTAATGCTGCTTCACCTAAACGTGTCAACCAAGCACATGAAACTTCGTAAGTAAAAACACCACCCAAATCAGCTAAAGCAATAAGAACATGTGCTTCTCGTTTTTTACGTCTTAAAGCAGCCATCAATAAAGTTTCATTTATAAATTCAGCCTTATCAATAACCGTAATATCATCGACAATTTCGCTCAGCCTTGTTTCTATATCAACGTGCAATAAAGGACTAAGATATGATGGATTGGCAATTAAAACTTCACGCAAAAAAGGAGATAAGGTCATAACCGCACTGATAAAATCAATCTGCGTTCCATTCTCTGAAATGAGAAAAACAAGCGGTTCTAATCCTTCTTTCCTTGCTTGTTCTTCCATGTCTTTTAACCATTGGCGATCACTTTTATTGAGAGAGCATAAAGGGAGAAGCTGTGTTTTTAAAAAAGCTTGTTTCGTCTGATCTCCCTTGAAAAGCATTTGGCCTTCCTTTCTATCGCATTATACTTTTAAAATAGCCGTTACGTATAAAAAGAAAAAAGTGAAGAAAATATCGTTAAGGAAATAACAAAATAGCCCTAAGCCCGGGATTTGCATTTTCAAGTAATAATTCACCCCCGTGCAACTTCATAACCGCTTTTGCTATACTTAAACCAATCCCAAAACCAGGTCGTGTACGGCTTTCTTCAAGACGAACAAAGCGTTCTGTTACTTTATCACGTTTATCCTCTGGTATTCCTGGGCCATTATCGCGCACAACAACTAATAAATGTTCATCACGATATTCCATTGATAAGCAAACCTTCACTTTTCCGTCATCTTTAGACGCATATTTAATCGCATTATCGATCAGATTAAAAATTGTTTGCGCAACAAGCTCACGATTCAATTTAAGCTCTTTATCAAATATATCTCCTAACTGAAGTAAAACACCTGACTCTTCAGCAAAAGGTTCATAAAGCTCAACAGCATCTTCAAGAATCAGTTTCATATTCATCATCTCAAGATGCTCAATTGCACTGCTAGCTTCAATGCGTGAAATCATTAAAATCGCATTAAACGTACGAATAAGTTGATCTGATTCAGTAATAACACTATCAAGGACCTGACGATATTCAAGCTTTGTCTTGTTTCTCGAAAGTGCCTCTTCAACGCGATTTCTAAGGCGCGTTAAAGGTGTTTTCAAATCATGAGCAATATTATCTGATACTTGACGCAAACCAATATTTAACTCTTCTATGCGATCTAACATAACATTAAGATTAGTTGACAATCGATCAAACTCATCCCCTACCCCAGAAACAGGTAAACGACCACTAAAATCACCATCCATCAAACGCTGTGATGCAGCCGTTACCTGGTCAATTCTTTGTAAAGCTCTTCTGCCAACAAAAAACCATATGAGTAAAGCTCCTCCAACCATTGCTGCAAGTGCGATAATTACAGCTTTACGAATAACCGCCGCAAAACGTTCTGGCTCATCCAAATCACGCCCTATAAGAATCTTCATAGCATTAGGTAAATCAACAATAACTGCCAAAGCGCGATGTTCACTTGTTTGGCCATGTTCCCCAAAACGAGAATACCAAAAAGAGGTAGAAATAAAACCACTCTGATTTAAAAGACCTAATTCAATACGTGCTACATTTCCTGCTAAAATACGCCCCATAGGATCCGTGACAAGATAAAGAAACGCCCCTGGTTGTCTTGAACGATAATTAATAGTACGCATTAATAAAGATAGACCACCATAATTATAAGCATTTTCAATATACTTTAATTCTTCATGTAAAGCCTGTTTAGTTTGCTCTGTTAATAACGAAGCAGAAAACACCATCATATAGATAGAAAGTCCTGTTGCCACTAATCCAAACAATAAAATGTAAAGTGCTGAAAGCCTTAGCGCTGTCGTGCGCATTATATTCACCAAACGACTCATGCTTTATTATCTGGCGCTTTCAGCATATATCCAGCACCACGCACAGTATGGAGAAGTGGAACATCAAAATCTTTTTCAATTTTTGCCCTCAAACGGGATATATGGACATCAATAACATTTGTTTGTGGATCAAAATGGTAATCCCAAACATTTTCCAAAAGCATAGTACGTGTAACAACCTGCCCTGCATAACGCATTAAATATTCAAGTAAACGAAACTCTCGTGGTTGCAATAAGATGGTTTTATCACCCCGCTTTACTGTATGTGCCAACCGATCAAGCTCAAGATTACTGACGCAATAAACAGTTTCTGCTTCTTTAGGATTCTTTCGCCGTTGTAATACTTCAACACGCGCAAGAAGCTCAGAAAAAGCATAAGGCTTTGTCAAATAATCATCCCCCCCTGCACGTAACCCCGTTACACGATCATTAACTTGCCCTAAAGCTGACAAGATAAGAATCGGTGTTTCATTGCCTTTAGCACGCAATTCAGCAATGATAGAAAGACCATCGCGACGCAAAAGCATTCGATCAATAACCATAACGTCATAATTTTCCGTAGTTGCTAAAGCATATCCCGTATCTCCATCATACGCAACATCAATAGAATGCCCTACTTCCAAAAAAGCCTTTTCGAGATAACGCCCCGTCTCATGATCATCTTCAATAACAAGTATTTTCATAAAACGCATCTCCATCATTTTATTGTGCTGTAGAACAAATGTTTAATAAACATTTGTTCTACAGCTAAAGCCTTATTTCTTGAAAATTGGAAGAGCAACAAAACGATTTTGATCATTTGTTCGCACTTGTAAGAGGATAGCTTTTCGTCCTAACCGCTGAGCATTTTCGATTGTGCTGATAATATCAGAGGCTTTTTTAACCGATTTATTATTCACTGTCACAATGATATCACCAGGGCGTATCCCTTTATCTGCAGCATCTGAATCGGTATCGACATCCGTTACGACCACCCCTACACCATCATCAGAAGGAATAACAATCAAACCATAATCTTCTAATCTTTCATCTAAATCACCGCGTCCATTTGAAGATTTTGAGCCCTCTTTCTTATTTTCATCTTCAGACATTGAAGCGAGTTTGACTTTGATATTCTCCTCTTTACCTGATCTCCAAATCCCTATGGTTACTGTTTCTTCTGGTTTAATATTTGCAATACGTTTCGCCAACTCACGCGCATCAGCAATCTTTTCATTATTCACTGAAAGAATGACATCACCAGCCTTGATACCGGCCTTTTCTGCTGGTCCTTTTAACGGATCAGTGACCAAAGCACCTTTAGCTTCTTTCAAACCTATTGAATCGGAAATCTCCTTTGTTACCGACTGAATCTGAACGCCTAGCCAACCCCGCTGGACTGAACCTTTTTCGATAAGTTGTTGTACGACCTGTTTCACAGTCGCTGCCGGAATAGCAAAAGCAATCCCAACATTTCCTCCAGACGGAGAAAAAATGGCTGTATTAACCCCAACAACCTTTCCATTAAGATCAAATGTTGGACCACCAGAGTTCCCTCTATTAACAGCGGCATCAATCTGAATAAAATCATCATAAACACCTGTACCAATATCACGTCCACGTGCCGAAACAATACCGGCTGTCACAGTTCCACCAAGACCAAATGGATTCCCGATGGCAACAACCCAATCTCCAACACGAAGCTTTGAATCATCTCCAAAATCAACATAGGAAAATTTTCTTTTATCGTTCACTTTTAATACAGCAAGGTCGGTTTTGGGGTCTTTCCCAATGAGCTTGGCATTCAATTCTGTACCGTCATCAAGAACAACAGTATAACTGGTCCCATCAGAAATTACATGATCATTGGTCACAATGTAACCATCAGACGAAATAAAAAAACCAGATCCAAAAGCGACAGGACGGAGTCTTTGGGAATGATGAGGGAATTTATTTTTAGGCTTATCAAAATCATAAAACTCTTTAAAAAGCCTTTTCAAAGGATGTTGATCGGGTAATTGATCAATCCCTGGACCACTAAAAAAGTTGCTAAAGAACCAATCTTCTTTCTTTTTATTGCTCTTCACTTGCACTGCAACAACGGCGGGCTTCACTTGAGCAACGATCTCTGCAAATCCTTGTTGTTGCACCAATGAAGAAAATACAGAACTTGCATGAGCCTTTGTCGTCCATAAGCTTGCTGTACATCCACTAAAAAATAGTGCACTCTCCAACACTGCGGAAAAACTTACTGCGACAAATGTTTTAAAGAAAGTTTTTTTTAACATTTACTCTATGCTCCTATTCAATCATACCTTTATCCTAATTTAATGACTTATAAAATATCAGACCTTACCGTTTTCTGTCTAAATTATTAAAGTTTTGTAAGGTTTCAGTATCCTTCAATATAATGAATGATCATTGCAGATAATCTGAGTTTTATGTAACATCTTTTTTAATGCAATAGCATTTTTGCCTGTTCTTTTTCATCGATATAAATCATTATTTTCTTACGATTAAACCGTCTTAACTGGAGAAATATGACACTTGCACCAATGATAATAATCATCAAAGGCGAAAACCATAAAAACCAAGTTGTTTTATTCAATGGTGGTTTCAAGAGAATAAATTCACCATATCGCTCAACAAGAAAGTCAACGACTTGCTGATTACTATAGCCCATTTTTAATTTTTCCCGAATTAAAAGCCGTAAATCACGTGCCAGAGAAGCATCTGAATCATCAATTGACTGATTTCGGCAAACAGGACACCGTAAACGCGATGAAATATCGCGTGCTCGCGATTCTAAAACTGTATCAGTTAAAATCTCATCCGGCTCTACTGCTATAGCCAATCGAAAAGGACATATTGCGGTTAAAAAAAATAAAATCCAAAGATTTTTTTTCATCTCAATCATCTTCTCCAAAAATTTAAAGCAAACAGTATCCTATTGTACATGCTAATGCGAAACCGATACCCCAGAAGAGAAAGACATCCTCCCATAGCCATCATGAATGCCCCTAACCAAACGCATATTACATAAGGCTTCCACCATATATGCACAACAAGCCCCCGATTATCGATACGTCCCGGCACAATATAGAGCTGCGATAAGCCATAACTTTGAAGACCAACTTCCGTTGTTGACACATTTTGGCTTGAATAAAACCGCTTTGAAGCTATTATATAATCTATAATGTTTTTATTTTCGTATAGCTTAAAATAAAACTCCATTGCCGAATAATTTGGACCAACACCGTCATGCACTGCAATAAAATGAAGCGTTTTATCCGCTATCGTCACCTTATCTCCTATATTCATGGTTAAAATACGCTCTTGACTAAAACTTGCTACAAAGACAATACCAAATAATGTAACACCTAATCCCATATGTGCCATTGCTGAACCAAAAACAGACCATGGCAATCCAATAAATCTCTTAACGCGTACTAAAAAAGCTTTCTTGCCATATCCACTCTTTCCCCACAGATCCGCTAAACTCCCTAAAAAAACAAACGCTGAAAGCCCAATGCCTAAAACTGCAAAAATATCACGTAAAGATGTCGCATAAAATAATATAAAGCAAATAATACCAACCAATACAAAAACACACCACAACCGTTCAAAAACTGCGAGAAAATCACCGCATTTCCATGCCATCATTGACCCAAATGGAATAAACAACAATAGAAGAAGCATTAATGGTCCGCAGGTAAGGTTAAAAAAATCAGCCCCTACAGAAATTTTTTGCCCTGTTAACATCTCAATAAAATAAGGATAAAGCGTCCCAATCAAGATTGTTGCTGTTATTGTTATCAGTAATAAGTTATTTAAAACAATAAATCCTTCACGCGAAATTGGTTGAAAAAATCTTTCTGTTTTTAAAAGCGGGATGCGCCAAGCAAAAAGAAAAAAAGCCGCTCCCGTAAAGAAAAATAAAAGTGCAAGAATTGCTTGTCCCCGGGCCGAATCAATAGCAAAGCTATGAACAGAAACTAAAAGCCCCGAACGGACAAGAAAAGTTCCCATCAAAGAAAGGGAAAAAGTAAGTAGTGCTAAAAACAAAGTCCAACTTTTCAATATTTCTCGTTTTTCGAGAACAAGAATAGAATGTAAAAGAGCTGTTCCTGAAAGCCAAGGCATAAATGAAACATTTTCAACAGGATCCCAAAACCAATACCCCCCCCATCCTAGCTCATAATAAGCCCAATAAGAGCCAACCATAATACCCAATGTCAAAAAACACCAAGAAAGTAAAAGCCAAGGACGAAGCCAACGCGCCCAAATTCTATCAACATGTCCCATAATCAATGCAGAAACTGAAAAAGAAAAACAAAGTGAAAAACCAACGTAGCCTAAATAAAGCAGCGGTGGATGAATGGCTAACGCAATATCTTGTAAAAGAGGATTGAAACCATTTCCCTGTAATGCTGGTGGATCTACACGTAAAAACGGATTGGATACAAAAAGAATAAATAAAAGAAAAGCACTTGTAATCCAACTTTGGCAAATTAAAACAAGTGTCTTAAAATCTTCTGGCAACTGTTGGCTAAATAATACCATCAATGCACTAAAAAAAGCTAAACTTAAAACCCATAATAACATAGAGCCTTCGTGATTGCCCCAAACGCCAGTGATTTTATAGAGCATCGGTTTTTCTGAATGAGAATTCTCAACAACATTCAAAACAGAAAAATCAGATACGACATGAGCGTAAATCATCACTAAGAAAGATAAAAACAATAATATAAAGGTGATATATGTTAGAGGAACAACTGTTTGCATTAACAAGCGCTCTTTCCACCAAAAACCTAAAGTAGGTAATAAAATCGCTAATAAACTTACTGAAAAAGCTGCTGCTAAAAAAATATGACCCAGTTCAACAAGCACAATCGAATTATTTCTCCATACTGTAATGTTTTTTTAAACGAACAGCTGTTTCTTTAGGCATATAAGTTTCATCATGTTTCGCTAAAATACGACTACCTATAAAAAACCCTTGTTTATCGAAATGTCCTTCTACAATCACCCCTTGTCCTTCACGAAAAAGATCTGGTAGGATACCATTGAAAAATACTTTTTTACGCTTTGTGCTATCCATTACAAAAAAAATAACGCCACTCTCTCCAACATATTTAACAGTTCCCTTTTCAACAAATCCACCTAAACGCAAAGGGCGCCCGGTTAAAATATCTTCTCTTGTAATTTCAGAGGGCATTCTAAAAAAACTAACCGCATGACGCATTGCATACACGATGAGACTTGTTGCAATTGCCATAACTAAACAACACAATAAGATGATCAGTAAGCGCTTTTTTTTTCGCTGCTTTAAAATAATCTTAAACGAAGAAAAATTCTCTAAAAATTGATTGTTCATGGACATTCTACGAAAAAAATTGAAACACGTTCTATAAGCATCCATTCCTATATTTTATTTTTTTTAAGAGTTTTGCATGTCTTCCATATAGAGGCAACTTTTTATCCGATCTCTCATCTTTGCCGATAAGCTTATTAATATTTTTTACTTTTTTAATCTACAAACTAATTTTTATTGAATATACAATAACTTATATCGCACTCTTTAAATTATTCATTTCTGTTCTTCAATTTCCTCCACACATATCTTCCCCTTCTAGAATGATCACTTCCCTTATCTTTCTAAGCGACTCTTCTTTTTTATTTCATCATCTCAATTGGCGATGATTACTTTTCTTTGTATGCTCACTCGATAAATTGCGTAACTGAATCATCATTTTTTCAACCCGTGATCGTCCGGCAAAATTTTCAGGCATTGTATCAAGAAAGCTTTGTAAAAACTGCACTGCCTGCGCAGTTTTTCCTGCTTGATGAAACGCATCAGCTAACAATAGGCGTGGATAAAAATCTGTTGGTGCTAAATCTGCTGCTTTTTGAAAAGCATTTTGTGCTTCTTGCGTTATCACCCCCCCTTCATAACCAACCAATGCTAAACCATATCCTACAAGCCTTGGAGCTGTTTCTCCATTCAAACGAAGTGCATCTAAATAAGTATTTACAGCCTCCTGAAAATAGCCTTCTTCAAGATACCCTATCGCTAATGCATCTGCTAGTTTGCCATCATAAGGTGAACGAAAAAAAAGCACTTGTAAACGAACAAGCTTTTCTTGCTTACTAAGAATTTTAGGATCCTTATCCATTAATTCGCTAAAAAAATAACTTTTTACTTCTGGATTGCCTGTCAGGCCATAAATACTCCATGTCATAAGAAGAACAAACAAAACACTTAAAGTTTTAAGGATATCTTCTTTTTTAGTATACATACAAAGTTTGTTAAATTTAATTGTATGCATATAATTCCTATAACCATCTGTGGTTTGAACTTTTTTTATCTCATTGTCAAAACGTAGTGAAAGAAAAAGAATACTTGCCAGAAAAATTAGAAAAAATGCTGCAAAAATAAGTAAGAGCATATAATTTTTTTCCAATATGAATAGAAAATAACTCACTTACATTTTACCCTCTTTTATTAGAAGAGTTTCGTGAAAAGAATAATGTGAAATGATAAAAAATCACCTTTTTATGAAATATATTATAAAACCTATTATGCATTTTTATCTTATATATCAATTAAATAAAGAAAATAGGGCTTTCTTTCTATAATTTAATTATAAATACTGATATTCTAAATTTCTCCCTACTGTTTTGTATTATTTGAAAATGCTTCTTTACAAATTTTATAGACATTTCCTGAATGAGAAAAAATATGTTATTCTCCTACCTTGGGTAATAGGACTTTTGCATACAATCCACCTAAAATAGAACGCGATAAAAAAAGATTGCCACCATATTCATGGACCATATCTGAAACAATTGCTAATCCTAAACCTGTCCCCGGTTTACTTTCATCAAACCGCCGCCCTCTTTTTAATGCTTCATCAATTTTGTCTTTTGTTAAACCAGGACCATCATCTTCTATAAAGATACTAAAATATTCTGTTTCTTCAATGTTTTCTTCTAAACAGCAAGAGATCAAAACCTTTGCGCAAGACCACTGAATAGCATTTTCAATCAAATTTCCTATAATTTCTTCTAAATCTTCTTTTTCTCCAGAAAAAACAATATCATCAACATCCATAATAAATTGAATTTGTTTTTCAGGATTAAGCTTTTTCATAACCCGCACCAAACGATCAATTACACTGCGAACAGACGTATGATAGATAATACTATCGCATTGTGCTGCAATACGCGCACGCTGAAGATAATGATTGATTTGAGCTTGCATTATTTGCGTTTGCTCTCTCAACAAAAAAGCCTGTTCTCCCCGCATCTTATCTGTCTCATTCATAATAACTGACAGAGGAGTCTTTAACGAATGTGCGAGATTACCAACCTGTGTGCGAAATCGCTCAATAATACGCTGATTATTATTAATGAGAGCGTTCATCTCTTGGGCAAGCGGCATGACTTCGCTTACTAAATCCGTATTCACATAGTGAACTCTTCCTTCACGAATATCATTCAATGCGCGCCGAATAAGCTTCAACGGTTGAAAACTAAAGATAATAATAGCAATGTTAACAAGAACACTCCCGATACCAAAACTCCAAAGAAAAATTTGTAAAGTTCGCTTAAATTCCTTTACTTGAGCATGAGCTTCATCGATATTCCCAACAAGCCGAAAACGTGCAATATGATTTTTATTATCAAGAACAACATCACTCTCAATCACTTGTAACTTTTGTCCACTGCTCCCCTTTATCCGATAAGAACGAAAGAATTTATTGTCAAAAGGTATATCGACATCACTCGGTGTAAATATTTCTTCTGTTCCCAATGATGGGGATGTCAATCTTCCTTTTAAATTATGGGATATCGCAACAACTTCCCAATACCATCCTGTTGTTGGATCAGAATAACGAATATCATCAATTCCCGCCCCTCCTTTCAAAGCTCCTTCCGGTGACACCGTAACTGTTGCAATAAGACTGTAAAGTTGAGCAGAAAGGATACGCTCTAGGCTTTGTTCGGTTGAACGCTTATAAAATAAAATACTCACTGCAGAAATCGATAAAAGAGAAATAACAACCCATAATGTTGATAAGATCATAACACGTAAACTGAGAGATCTCGTAATTACAAAACAAAACTTCCTAAGCCAATTATTCTCTTTGAAAACATTCATTCATCACCTAGCGTTCTCACGCGATACCCCATACCTCGAATAGTCTCAATCAAATCCACTCCAAGCTTTTTCCGTAACCTCCCTACAAAAACTTCCACCGTATTCGAGTCTTTATCAAAATCCTGATCATAAAGATGCTCTGTAAGCTCCGTTCTTGAAATGACCCTGTCACAATGATGCATAAGATACGAAAGAAGTCGGAATTCATAAGATGTTAGTTTAATCAATTGACCATCCACAAAAACACGAGATGTCTTCGTATCCAACAAAACATTCCCGCAACATAAGGCACTTGTCGCATGTCCTGTCGCACGACGAATTAGCGCTCGCAAGCGTGCCATTACTTCCTCCAAATGAAATGGCTTCACAACATAATCGTCAGCCCCTGCATCAATACCGTGCACCTTATCAGACCAACGATCTCGTGCCGTTAGCATTAAAACAGGCATGGTACGCCCTTCTTGACGCCATTTTTCAACAATACGAATACCATCAATTTGCGGTAAACCTATATCAAGTATCACCGCATCATAAGACTCCGTACTGCCTAAAAAATAAGCCTCTTCACCATCAAAAGCACTATCAAAAACATATCCTGCACGTCTTACAGCTTCTGCTAATTGATGGTGAAGACTTCGATCATCTTCAACGATTAAGATACGCATCAGAACACCATCTGCTAAAGGCTAATCAGCAGGAACAAAAAACTCAACACGGCGCAACTTCTCACCATTACGAGCTGGAACAACAACCACAATTGCACACATATCCGCTCCAGCCTCAACAACCAGTTTTGAACGGACGAGAATCCCCTTCTCCTGAGTTGCAATCTTCTTGCCCACCTCAGAACAGCCAGCCGCCAGAACGTAATCTGCTCCCCCAAAAGCTGCTAACATTACAAATAAAGAAATTTTTTTCATCATAAATACTTCAATAACCTATTTTCTTCCTTCTGAAGAATAAAAGAAATAATGTTTTTTTGGGGGTCGATTTAAAAATCACAAATGGAAAATAGTTCATCCTCTAATCTTACAGAAAAACGCGTTAATAATACTCCAAATTTTTAAACCTTCAAAATAAAATTTTGTTAATAATAAGGAGAAAATTTATGTAATAAAATAATAAAAAGCTTAATACACTTTCTCACAAAAAATGAATAATTCTAAATACTTTTTCTATGTTAGAACTATAGCAAAAAAATATTTCTACTCCATATAGTTATTTTAGATTTGTTTGGTTGTATTGCTTTGTCATAGGCTCTTTTTAAATGTTTAATTTTTTTAAAAAAAAGAAAGGACAACAGCATAAGCCATTTCACAGCCCTGCTCTCATCGAATTAGATGCACGATTAGACACAGCGCTTTATCGCATTCGTTCTGCTAACAGTTTTTTCTGGAAAAAGGCAAAAATCATCTCACAAAATTTTCATCTTCAAGGATGGAAACGCTTTATCGTTGAAGTTCTAGATGAAATACTGACATTAGGGTTAATAGGGTTTACTCTTTTCACCATTTTAGGTATTTCTATTTTTGAGCTTACCAAAACAGATTGGTCTTCTCCTAAAAACTTTTCCATTCTTTTTCTAGATCGCTATGGAAATCCAATTGGACACCGTGGTGCACTCCCGGCTATCTCTGTCCCCGTTGAAGAAATGCCTGATACTGTCATTAAAGCGGTTCTCGCTACAGAAGACCGTCGTTTTTTTGATCATTGGGGAATTGATTTTCAGGGACTTACACGAGCAATTTCACAAAATATACAAGCTAAAGGTGTAGTACAAGGTGGATCAACTCTCACACAACAATTGGCTAAAAATTTATTCTTAACAAATGAGAGAACCATAACACGTAAAATAAAGGAAGCTTATCTTGCTCTTTGGTTAGAAGCCAATTTTAGCAAAAAACAGATTTTGCAACTTTATCTTGACCGTGCCTATATGGGAGGAAACAATTTTGGTATTGCAGCAGCTGCAAAATTTTATTTTGGAAAAAACATACGTCATGTATCTTTAAGTGAATCGGCTATGCTCGCAGGGCTCTTTAAAGCTCCAACAAAATATGCTCCTCATAGCCACCTCTTTGCTGCTCAAACACGCGCCAATATCGTCCTTTCTAATCTTGTTAATAGTGGCTTTATGACGGAGAGCCAGATTATCAAAGCACATCGCTACCCTGCTAGGGCACTTCTCCAAATAGAAAATAATCAACCTGATTATTTTCTTGATTGGGCATTTGAGGAAATCAAAAACATGCGTAATCAACTTCCAAGCCATAGTTTAATTGTTCAAACAACCCTTGATCCAGCACTTCAAAAAGTAGCAGAAGAATCAATTGCATATCATTTACATCAATATGGTCAACAATATCGCGTAACACAAGCCGCTACTGTTATACTTGCCAATAACGGAGCCGTATGTGCAATTGTTGGAGGACTAGATTATAAAAAAAGTCAATTTAACAGAGCAACTCAAGGTGGACGACAAGCTGGTTCTTCATTCAAACCTTATGTTTACGCAACCGCACTAGAACATGGTCTATCACCCTCAACAACCGTTTTAGATGCTCCAATCAATTGGGGTGGTTGGACCCCCAAAAATAATTCTGGTCGTTATCTGGGAAAAATTGATTTAGCAACAGCTTTAGCCTTTTCCATTAATACAGTTCCTGTTTATCTCACCTATCAATATCTTAACCGCGATACCCAACCCATCATAGACCTTATCAAGAATATGGGGATTAAAGCGCATGTTTTATCACATAAAACGATGGTTCTTGGTACTTCTAATATGACCCCCATGGATCAAGCAACTGGCTTTAATGTCTTTGCGAACGGCGGGATAGCGGGTAATCGTCATGGATTCATACAAATCAGAACAATCGATGGTCGTGTAGTATGGGACTTCGAGCATAACGGGAAAAAACTACACCGAGTTCTTAGTGGACAATCAGCCGCTTATATGAATCAAATGATGGTGGGCGTCACAACACGAGGATCGGGTAAGCGTGCTGCTTTACCCATGACTCTTGTCGCTGGGAAAACTGGAACATCACAATCTTATCGTGATGCTTGGTTTGTTGGTTTTACGGGAAATTATACTGGAGCAGTATGGATGGGAAACGATAACTTTTCACCAATGAATCGTGCTTTTGGGGGGGGAGTTCCTGCCATGATATGGCATCGTATCATGCTCTCTGCACATCAAAATATCATGCTCAAACAGCTCTATGGTGTTAAAGATTCTCTCCTTTCTTATCACCCTCCAATACTTTCCTCCCATACAGATCCTGAATCTTCCTCCCCAATACCCTCTACACTTTCTCCTGAAACATTAAATATCGTGCGATTAATTAACAAAGATCTGAAAAAAACATCTACAATCTCTTTGAAAATGACTGGAGACTCAACATTTTGAATTCAAAATATTCACTGATGTTTTTTAATATCACCATTTTCTTTTTTATCTTCGTTTTCTCCATTTTATGTGGAAAATTGAGTGTCGATTATGTGCTCAATTCCTTTCATCATTTTGGACGCTTTACAATTGGAAAATGGAGTGCTTATCCACAAGTGGGAACCGTCAATATGGATCCTTACACCCGCGCCCGCACTGCCAAACGAGGCATTGTTTCACTCGGACACACTGAAGGTATTCAATTCCAAATTTGGCAAGATAATCAAGGGCGTCCACTCCACCCTTACTGTCATTATTTGCTCAAAGGTTACATTCCTGAAACCCGCCTTTTTACCCTTTATACAGCTGATAAATCTCTTAAACCCTATACTTCGTCGAAAGAAATACCTTTTGAACTCCACACGAATGCTATTACTTATGAGCACGATGGCTCATTGCGCATCAATATTTCACCTACACCGCAAACCGGCAATTGGCTTGCAGTAGTTAGTCAAAAAGAATTTGGGCTTATTCTTACCTTATACGATACCTCAATCATCTCTGCAACGGCGTTACAAAAGCTCACAATGCCCTCAATAGAACAAATCCCCTCAGGACAAATAAATTGTGATTAAATTTATTCATACTGCACTTCTTACAATCATTGGCGCTATTATTGTTCATATTTGTATTTTATTTCTAACGCCTCATTGGACACAAAATAATATATGGACAACTCTTAAAAAATCTGGCCCCCTTTATCAATTTGTTGATTTTACTCCGGATAATCCTATTCAACAATTTGCTGATCCACTTTTTCTTCTTAAAGTATGCAGATTTAATCTTGAAAATGGACCTGTTCATTTAAAAGCTTTGAAAACACGACAATTTTGGTCACTGGCAGCCTACACACACAACGGAATTATTTTCTACAGCCTTAATGACCAAACAGCCCCTGATGCTACACTCGATCTTATCATTGGAAAACCAATACAAATAATAGAACTCAAAAAATCAAAACCTAAAAAAAATGCCAATTCAGTTTTAGTTGCTAAAAATTTGAATGAAGGTTTTGTCATTTTACGTATTTTTGTCTCTTCTTCTCTTGCAAAAAAAGAAAGTGAAGCTTTTCTCTCATCTGCTATTTGCCGCATATTTTATGAATAAAAATATCCTCACTTCCCACTTATAGAATGACCTACTTTCTATAAAAACTAAAAAAAAACTTAAAAATGGTTATATTTTTCCTCTACTAATCGAAGATTCGAATTCAGGTTTGTCTAATTTTAGATCCCTAAATTTTTTATTGAAATAGACAAAGTATTTTTAACCCTCTCACAGAATCTTCTATTAAAATACAAAACATATATAGAGAGAAAAAATCAGCCCATTGATGATCGATATAAGATAGAATAAAATTTTTATTTATACACGCATATTATATTTGTACAATACTTTGATTTATAATGATAATTTATTTTTCTACACGTTGAATAAGCACTCCGAATATCGTAATATTCTTTCATTCCAAATCTTTTCATGTTGAATCAATCAAAACCCTTCGCTTGCATATTACAAGTGAGAGTGGCAGGTGAATAAAAACTGTATAATAAAAATACCCCTTATGAATCGTCTGCTCAAAGGCTGTGCAATATTGAGAGTTAACAAATAGTGATGGTGCTAGTTTTCTCCTTCATAAACATAATAAAGATGGATATGCTCAATCGCTTTATTGTTATAGCATTCACGAGCACCGTCGGGAAATGAGACTTAAGAGCATTGAAAGATGTCTCTTACAAGCGTGTGAATGAACAATTCAATGATGTTCTTTTATTCAATAGGCTTATCCGACAGGAAAAACTCCCTGCAACGAGAAGAGAAAAGAATAAATTTTTAAACAAATATGCTAATAACAACTGGAAAAATTGTTATTTAAGCATATTTTTATATCTTCATAAGGATTCCTATAAAATTCAATCAATGATATAATAAATTGTTAAAGAAGTACTCATTATCTTTAATGAAGCGCTAAAATAATTGCTGAAAATTGATAAGATATCACACATCCTTGACCTTAAAAATAAGTGCTTTACTTTTGTTATGAGCTGAAACTTTTTGTGAGATATGCAATCTGAAAAACTTTGCTTATAGTTTAAAGTTGAGGGGAAAAACTTCATGAAGAAGAGATATGTTCGATTAATTTCAAGAGCAGCGATATGGTCCCCTCGATTTGGTGGTTTAGCCTTCTTTATTTTATTATTCTCAGCTATTTTACAACGCTTTTCTGTCATTAACGTAACTGACTTCATAATTTTGATAGGTATCTCTACTTGCTGTGTGATTATTTCCCTTTTTTTCGCTATAAAAGCACTTCATAGTTTGTGGATCTATGGCGCCCTAGGAGGAATGAAAGCTTTAAAAGGGATCGTTTATTCATTAATAACTGCGACACCATTGATGTTCTTTTTTGGACTTTGGTTTACCTTACCTGCTCTTTATGATGTTTCTACCGATACACAAAGACCACCGGCTTTTTTTCGCACAATACGTCCCAGTAATGCTTTGCCACTTAAAAGTACCTTAACTGAACAAGCAACATTACAGATGTCACAATGGCCAGAAATGTCGGGACGCCGTTATGATGGCTCACCTAAACGCATTCGCGAATCCGTTCTCAATGTTTTAGAAGCCTACGATTGGCCTATTGTCGCACAACGAGAATTCAAAGGCGAAGAAAATGAGATTTATATTGAAACAAGAGCTAAAACTTTTTACCTTAGTTTTATTTCAGACATTGTCATTCGTTTAACTGATGAAGGTAATACAACCTTTGTTGATATGCGTTCTGCTTCTCGATATTTGCCAAGAGATTTGGGAACCAATGCTGCTTTTATTATCGATTTTATGGATGCCCTTGATACAGAAATCGCTTCCCTTCCTCTCTCACAAGACGATGGATAACAATCAAGAGAGATAAGGCATTTTATGTCCATAACAATTGCCTATTTTTCAATAAACATGATACATAAACAAACAATCACTTTTCAAAAACTATAAACTGATAATCCTTATAAAAAAGACAATAATCTCAAAACAAGCCATGCTTGAAATAATTAAAAAGTTTAAAAAATAGAACTCTTAATGACAATACTGATTTTAAAGGTTCTATCCCAATGTAATCAGTAAACATTTTTTTAAAAAGATCATTAATATATT
>NZ_JH725065.1:9460-96181 GCF_000278215.1 Bartonella rattimassiliensis 15908 | reverse complement strand
TAATATTTTACAATTAATTAAATAATATAAAACATATTATTATGATACATAAAAATTAGTTAAACAATATATACTAACTTATATAAAACTTAAATAAAGAAAAGAAAATAAAGAACACGCTGAAAAATAAAATTATTCTTATTAATGATTTTTTTTTAATATTTTTTTCATCACAGCCCTTAGAGATATAATACAATTCAAACAAAGATATAAATATGCTTAAATAACAAACTGCAAAAAATAATTGAAAATATATTTAAAATATACATGACACATAAAATTTCTAAATTAACATATAATTATAAAAAATTTATTAATAAAATATATTCTATAAACATTTATAGATATATTTATTAAAATATGTATATAAATTAATATAGCTTTAAATATACATTAAAATATTATAACTTAATAGCATGCATTATACTGAGAACCTATCCCTACAAGTCCTCCAACACCGTAGCCAAGACCAGAACCAATTGCGCCACCAGTTCCCGCACCTGCCCATATACCCGCGCCTGCTCCGAGTGCTCCCGCGGCACCTCCTATAATTACCCTACAAGTCTGTCCTATATGAAATCCTACTAATCCCGATGAATGTGCTGTCGAGAGATAATCTCCAACAGTACAGCCAAGTTGTGATCCACTGCTTGAAAAATTCATTGATGAAATATTTGATCACGTATTAGAAACATAAGACCAACCATTAGAAAAACTAGAACCAAATGAACCAAACATATAAATCCTCCTTATTTATTAAAAAATGTATCATATCGATATAATTAAAATAGTTAGCATACAGTTTAGGCAACTATCAAATATAATTTTTAAAAATAACAATAAAAACACTTTATAAATAATAAATACATTATGTTTATATTGAAATCATACACAATGTATATTTCAATTAAGAAATAATACTATTTACAATACTGTTAAAATATGCGACAAAAAGCCATCTTTCTCTTAAACAAAATCATAAATTTAAATTAATCCGCAAAAAACTAGTATATTTCTCTTGGTTTACACGTATAATAAAGAAATATATTTATTATGTTGTTGAACTCAGTTGTGTTGCCATTGTTTTGCGTTTACTGGGGTTGGTAAATCCTTTTATTTTTCAAGCGATTATTGATCGTATTTTACCCTTTCAGCACATCGAAAGTCTCTATGCTATCGTTGTCTTGATGGTTGCTATCATGCTGTTTGGTACAGCTCTTAGCACTCTATCGGGTTACCTAAGCGCTTATTTAGCCAATCGGCTTACATTAGAATTTGTACGGCGCATTTTCAACCATCTCTTGAGTCTCTCTTTGCCTGTGTTACGTCATTGGCAAATAGGAGAATTGTTTACAAGGATTGGAGAGGTTGATATAACTCGCGGTTTTTTAACAGGAACTATTGCCACAACTATACTAAATGTTCTCTTTGCCATTATTTATCTTGCTGCACTTTTTTCCATTAGTCTGAAACTTACCTTTGTTGTCTTTATCATTTTATCCTTACAAATGGGCTCTTTAGCATTGGTTGGTCCCTTTTCGCCGCCAATTACGCCATACTTTCACCCTGCAAGCCGTCCATCAATCACGCTTTATTGAAAGTTTTACCAATCTTGAAGCCATCAAAGCACACGTAAAAGAACCAGCGCATACGATACGTATGCAAGAAACTTTAGCCCACAGTCTAGATCAAAGCCTCACAACCAGTAAATTTCATCTCTTAAATGGGGCTTTAAGCCATATTTTTAGTGACCTTTTCACTATTTTTATTATCTTTTTTGGCGCTCAAGCAGTATTGCAAAACCAGATTACACTAGGACAACTTATTGCCTTTCATCTTCTTGCTGGCAATGTTTCTGGTCCTATCTTAAGTCTTGCCTCTTTATGGAAAGAATGGCAACATTAAAAAATCTCTCATCTTCGTTTGGGTGATATTCTTAACACACCTTCAGAAAAGGAAAAGCCACTCCTTCAACTCACCACCAAGCCCTATCTTAAAGCTAAAGACATCTGTTTTTCTTATGGAGATAAGGCCATTATCAATCATCTTGATATCTGTTTACAACCTGGTAAGCCTATTATATTACTCGGTCCTTTAGGCTGTGGAAAATTAACCTTTGCCAAGCTTCTCTGTGCTCTCTATCTCCCATCAAATGGGAAAATATTGCTTAACAATCAATCTTTACAAAATTTTGATATCCGTAGTGTGCGCAAAACAATCGCATATTTTCCCCAAAATCCTTGCCTTTTTTCGGAACCATTCTTGAAAATATACTTCTTGCCAAACCAGATGCTACTAAAGATGAAATCGACGCTGCACTGTATGCGAGTGCTTGTCATGATTTGATCTCTCAATTACCTCAAGGGCTTTATACCCAAGTAGGTGAACAAGGAGGCTTTTTATCAGGTGGTCAACGACAACGCCTAGCATTGGCTTGTTTTTTTCTCATCGAACCACAACTTCTTATCTTGGATGAACCTACTTCCGCATTGGATGATACGATTAGTGCACAAATTATTGAATATTTATATAAACTTTCACAAGATCGTATTGTTCTCGTTATTACTCACAAACACAATCTTTTTCCCAAGCATGCAACCGTATTAAATTTCTCTGATCTGGAGGCAAAAAATGGCAGATAAGGCTCCTTATTTTCGCCCTTTATCGCCAATGCTTCATATGGTGGTGGCTATTTTTATCGCTTTATTTCTCTTTATCGTTATTGATAGCTTTATCTCAAAAACATAGATTGTTGCGCGGAGACAAAGGGCTGTTATTCCCACCTCCTATATTCAACTCGTCCAAGCACAAAATACAGGACGCATTGAAAAAATTCTTGTAAAAGAAGGACAGTTCGTTCATCAAGGTGATCTCCTTATACAATTAGATCCCCGTGAAACCTTAAATGAGCGTGCGCGTGTCCAAGCAGATATCGCACTGCAAAACCTTCAAGCGCAAATTTCCGCTGCTATTTTAGCTGCCCTGAGCGAACGAGATCCTTTGGATAAAAATTTTGTAACCAAAAGACTGGCTTATCTGAAAATCTCTTCCTCCAGCAACAAAGCAGCGAAAATAGATGAGGAAAAACTCATCCATTCACCTCTTCAATCGCTACAAGATAAAGTAAAAACACTGAAAGCTCAGGCGGACCGTGTTGCACGTAGCGGTGCTGTTCTATATGCGCAATTGGACAAATTACAAGATGATCAACAATTAAGCTAAGAAAAACTCAAAGCTGCCAAAAGCCTGATGGAAACAAAAGTCATCAGCAACTCTCTTTATTTAGAACGTCTCCATGACTTTAAAAATGTAGAACATGAAATTTTAGCCAATAAAAGACGCTTGGAAGAAAATAATGCTGAAATAGAAGCACTCCACCAACAAAGACAAAGTCTTATTTCCGATGAAATCGCCCACTATCGGCAGCTTTCTCGTGAAGCAGAACTCTCTCTGCAAGGCTTAAAAGCTAAACTTGACAGCAGCCAATATCGTCTTAATCACTTATCACTTTATGCACCTATTGATAGACGCATTGACGATTTAAGTATCCACACTTTGGGTAGCTTTGTAGAAGCAGGTAAAACACTCATGCGTATTGTCCCAGGCACAGGCAGACTCATTGTTGAAGCATTTTTTGATAATCGAGATATTGGTTTTTTAGAAAAAGGCCAACGTGCTTACGTAAAATTTTCTGTCCTTCCACCTGAACGTTACGGTGTTGTCTATGGTACAGTTATAAATATAGGAGCAACAGCTTGCCATGAGTAAGAAATTAATGGTTCCTATGCCGTTTTAATCAAAATCGACCAAGATCACATCACTTTTAATCACCAAAAGCTTAAATTTATTCCTGGTATGACCATACTTCAAAACGGCACCTCATTTCTTATTTCTTTGAGCCTATCACCAAAATTTTAGAACAATCTTTAAAGGAAAGATAACGTCTATGAATGAAAATCCAGCAGCATCTCTCATAAATCCAATTACAGCTTTAGGAGCTATAGTCGTTTGAATACTTCAATCTGCCTTACACCGCAGCTGACGAATCTGGTATATTGAAAAAAACTTAGGACCAGCTTTACAAACTGGGCAGTACAAGCTCGATAAAAATGAGCGTTGAGGGTTTTATGCCTTCACCACATGGGCTCTTTTAGCTAAAAAAATCATCAATTCATGCTTGAAAAGGAGAAACTTTTATCCAATGTTGATTGGCAAGGTGGAAAATACATGTGGCTCATTAATTATGTAGCTTCCTATGGCCATGCTGTTCATATTGTACGCGATATGCAGCGAAATATATTTCCTGATCAGCGTGTTATTGTTAGGCCGTCCAACGCAACGAAGACGGTGGAATATGAAAAATTACCCTCTGGTGTTGCTACAGAGCACAGTCCTCATCCGATTAGCTGTTGTAAAGCAAATGTATATAAATCATTTAAACCCCACTGTTATGAAGAGAAAAAACTTTAAAAATGACTATTTCGACTATAGTTATAGTAAAAGAAAGCTTTATATTTTGGAATCACTCTGCCCCACATGAGTGCTTTCCGATTTACCGAATCTGATCTGCATGATTACAGATAGCTAAGAGTTTTATTCTACTCTCAAATTTCTGATTGAATATTCACTAAAAGCTGGCTGGGGTACCTGGATTCGAACCAGGGAGTGCCGGTACCAAAAACCGGTGCCTTACCGCTTGGCTATACCCCAAAAAAAGCATTTTATAATTACTTTTGCACCTTATAGCGATTCCCGCGATTAGACGCAATATCTGAAAATTAAAGACCTTACTTTTTTATCATAAAATTTCTAAGTCTTATATGGTATTGCATCTCTACAAGTTCGTAGAAGGAATTATTATAACGCATCTAACATAGGAGAAATCATTTATCCATAAATTATTTTTCTCTTTTATTGATTTTCTAAGAGCATAAAATGAAAATCTTGTAGTTTACTCACGTGTTTAATAAATTAGCATATGCTTTACTTTTCTTGATATATGCACATCTCATCTTTCTCCATTAAAAAAGAAGAGAAAATTTTGTATTTTAATGATTTTTTATCTTCTTAACTGCATTTTTCTTTTTGAATTCCTCAATATAAAATAATTCGTCTATTCTTTATGAATAGACTACTTTGATTAAGATTTTTTCATTTCAAATCCTTTATATATTGAACCAATCAAAGTCATTCCCTCGTATGGCATAAATGGAAGTATAGATAAAAAAACTATCAAAAACTAAGGAATAAAACGCCTCTTATAAATCATCTTTAAACAAAAGCTGTTGCAATATTGGAAACCAGTAAAGCGTATGATAGTGCCCGTATACTTATTTATAAACATAAAAATGATAATGTCCAAAAGCTTTTACATTATATTATTCATGGATAGTACTATGAAGTGAGATCAAGCTTATTGAGAAATGTCCCTTAAAAAATAACGCTTAATATTCTGTTGCAAACACTATGACACATCATACTAATAGGTTAGAAAAGTTTTACAAAAATTAAAAACAGTTTGTATCGTATTTGAAAAAATATTTTCAGCTACAAAAACAAGGAATCATAGCTATCTCCATTTACTTTTCATTCAAAATGATAATGATATTTTTTTTCTGCTTATAGCTGTAAAAATTATCCAGAAACGATATTTATATAGATTAATACCCTGTTTTGATTGATTAGCATAGATTCCCTAAAAGCTCCTTTTAAAATAAAGAGAAACATTAAAATTAATTAATACAAATAAGCATTCAATATTTGCTTTTAAGTGCTGCAAGTGGCAAATTAGAATTCTAATAATTAGAATCGAGGAGATTTTTAAATGGCTTTTGAATTGGCTGCATTGCCTTATGATTACGATGCTCTTTCACCTTATATGTCACGCGAAACACTTGAATATCATCATGATAAGCATCACCTCGCTTATCTTACTAATACCAACAACTTTGTACAAGATTTAGGCTTGGAAAATGAAAGCCTTGAAGAGATTATAAAAAAAAGTTTTGGAAAAAATATTGGTTTGTTTAATAATGCAGCCCAATATTACAATCATAACCATTTTTGGCATTGGATGAAAAAAGATGGTGGTGGTCAAAAACTACCTCAAAAATTAGCAAAAGCTATTGAAACTGATCTAGGTGGTTATGATAAATTCCGTACTGATTTTATTGCTGCTGCTGGTGCCCAATTTGGCTCTGGATGGGCATGGATTGTTGTTAAAGATGGCAAACTTGAAATTATGAAAACGTCTAATGGTGAAAATCCTTTGGTTCATGATGCTCAAGCTATCCTAGGTGTTGATGTGTGGGAGCATTCCTATTACATTGATTACCGCAACGCTCGTCCGAAATATCTCGAAGCTTTCGTAGATCATTTGATTAATTGGGATTATGTTTTAAAACTTTATGAAGATTGTGGATTGTAAGCTGTCTAAATATTTTTTAGGGTGTGAAAGTCCCTATAATCCAATGAACTATAGGGACTTTAAAACAAGGATATTATAGGTTAACAACCATTTTTTTTGTTATCTTTAGAATATATGCGTAGATATAAGCAACTTCTTCTAGCTTTGAAAAACGTCCAGCGGCGCCACTATGTCCTGAATCCATATTAATGCGTAATAAAATCGCATTATCATCTGTTTTAAATTCACGCAATTTAGCTACCCATTTTGCAGGCTCCCAGTAAGTTACACGAGGATCGGTTAATCCTGCTATCACAAGCATAGGGGGGTATTTTTGTGCTTTGACGTTATCATAAGGAGAATAAGAAGCTATAAGATTATAATCTTCTTGTGATTCAAGAGGATTTCCCCATTCAGTCCATTCAGGGGGCGTTAGAGGTAAGGAAGCATCTAACATCGTTGTTAAAACATCAACGAAAGGCACATTAGCTACGATTCCAGAAAAATCTTGTGGAGCTATATTGGCAATAACCCCCATCAACATTCCTCCTGCCGAACCACCATGTGCTATCAACCGATCGTGAGCTGTGAATTTATTGTTTACAAGATAGCGCCCACAAGCAATAAAATCGGTAAATGTGTTATATTTAAAAAGATGTTTTCCTTTTTCATACCATTCAACGCCCTTTTCCTTTCCCCCACGAATATGAGCAATGGCATAAATAAAACCTCTATTTACCAAAGAAAGTACATTGCTATTGAAACTGGCAGGAATAGAAATACCATAAGCACCGTAACCATAAAGTAGGCAAGGTGCACTACCATTGAGAGGAGTGGTTTTATGATAAAAAAGTGAAATGGGAATTTGCTCACCATCATCTGCTGTGGCCATAATACGGCGCGTTATATATGCATCTTTATTATGGCCAGAGGGGATTATTTGTGTTTTTAACAGTATTCGTTTGCGTCTTTTCACCTCATAATCAAATACTTGATCAGGTGTTGTCATAGATGAATAAGAAAAGCGTATGGACTGACTGTTATATTCTGCTGCACCTTGCAGACCTAAAGAATAAGCCTCTTCATCAAAAGCAATAGAATGGATTTGTTTCGTACTACGCTCCATAATTTTTATACGAGGAAGTCCCTCAAAGCGTTCAAGCCAGATAAGAAAATCTTGATACGCATCATGGGTTAGTATCAAACTTCCAAGCTGATGTGGCACAAGCTCTGACCAATTTTCTGATTGCGGAGCCGCATATGGTGCAACCATAATTTTAAAGTCCTTTGCATCATCTAAATTGGTCAAAATATAAAAGATATCACCACCTTCTGTAAGTGAATATTCAACACCTTTTTGCCGTTTGCGTACACATCGAGGAACACTAAGAGGCGATTCAGCGGGAATTAACCAAACCTCTGATGTTTCATGATCATGAATATTAATATAAATGACATCATGAAGCTTAGAGCAGCTTACATTTAAGAAAAAACCTGGATTATCTTCACGAAAAATAAGCTTATCTTGCAATTGATCAGTGTTTAAGCGATGATAATAAAGCTCTGAAGGTCGGTGATTTTCATCCACTTTTGTATAGAAAAAACCTGCAGATTGAGCATCCCACACAATCTGTCCAGATGTATCAGTAATGGTATCCATACAATCAGATAATGTTTCTAAATTACGAATTTTAGCTGTATAGAATTCTGATCCTTTATCGTCATAGGTCCATACAACATATCGATGATTAGGAGATTCTTGAACTGAACCAAAATTGAAATACTCTTTACCTTCAGCTAAAAGATCACCATTAAGATAAACATGTTTTTTTCCACCATTCCTTAGCGTACGAAAATAATGTGGTTGTTGCCCTCCGGCAACATAAGAAAATCCGTAAGCAAAAGGTCCATTCTTTATAGGAACGGAACTATCATTCTCTTGAATCCTATTTTTCATTTCAGTAAAAAGCAAATCTTGTAATAGCTTTGTATCAGCCATTTGAGCCGCTTGATAAGCATTTTCTCTTTCGAGATGATCTCGAATTTTTGATTCAAGACAATCAGGGTTTTTAAAAACATCTTGCCAGTTAGATGCACGTAGCCAGTGGTAGGAATCATCACGAAAAATACCATGGTATGTTTCCTTATGGGTGATTCTAGATGCTTTGGGAGGAGTCGTAAAAGTGCAAATCATACACAATCCTATATTAAAATATGTTAATAGCTTCGTTTATACGTTAGAATCATAATTATTGATGCAAGTATAAAAATCTGTGAATTTTACTCACTTGCAAAAATAATGCTAAGATAATTTTCGCATTAATGTTCTTTTATTCATTATAGATCATAGATATTGTTTTCTAGGAACATAATAGCACTTTAATATAATAAAAAGTGATGGATGAGATAATTAGAGTTATTAGAAGAATAATTGTTTTTTCAATATTATAAATATATTCTTTTATAGAAAGAAATAACTCTATATAAAAGTTCTTTAATTACATCATGAAACATAAAAAAATACTCTATGGTCATTTTAATGAAGAGTTGTATATCATAAGTATGATACATTGTAATATAACATATATGATAATGATTTTTATACTATAAAAAATAATAAACTTTACCATATATTTTTTAGATTTATGATATATTTTATATTATGCATGATATTTTATAGAATAAACCAATCTTTTAATATGTAAGAATTTCATTTTGTTTATTATATATTATGACAAAAAAGAGGTATTTATTTGATTTTTTTGTGTTTCGGTAATTTTATATAATAATTGAATTGACAAAAAATATTTTTGTACAATATGAAAATCACGTGCATGAAATCTTTATATCATGAGTATATGCACAGTATCTCGATTTTAAATTAAAGGAAACAAGAATGGAACATCGTCCAGTCTTAGAGACTGAAAGCAATTTAGTTATTACATTGGTTGCTGATATTGTTGCTGCCTACGTGAGTAATAATTCTATTCGACCGACTGAAGTGCCAAGTTTGATTGCTGATGTCCATGCTGCTTTTCGTAGAGCGGGAAATCTAGAGTTAACAGAGGTTGAAGGTGAAAAACAAAGGCCTGCCGTTAATCCAAAGCGTTCAGTATTTCCTGATTATCTCATTTGTCTTGAGGATGGAAAGAAATTTAAATCTTTAAAGCGCCATCTCATGACACACTATGGAATGTTGCCAGAGGAATATCGTGAAAAATGGCAGTTAGATAGTTCTTATCCTATGGTAGCGCCTAATTATGCAAAAACACGATCAGCTTTAGCCAAAGAAATGGGTCTTGGACGTAAAAGTAAACGGAAAAAAAATAAGTAATCGTATTTTGCGAAAAAATGGTTTCATGTGTAAAAAACTAACTTTTAGTAAAGATGTTTTCTGTGAGTCTTTTGTATGTATCCCCTTTCTAAAGAGGAATTATAGGTAGCTTTCGTTATGAATTCGTTTAATCATTGACTTCAAACCGTTTGATCGTTGTGGTGTAAGATTTTCATTTAAACCAAGTTTTTCAAAGAGATCTTGAGCGTCAGAATTACGAATTTCAGAAGCTTTTTTACCTGAATAAAAAGCAAAGAGAATATAAATGAGTCCACGCACAATATGAGCATCTGAATCACCTTGAAACGTTAATATTGGATCTTCTGAATCATTACGTGAAGATAAAAGCCATACTTGGCTAACACAGCCACGAACTTTGTGAGCATCATTTCGAGCGTTTTCCGGAAAAGGCGGCAATTCATGACCAAGCTCAATTACATAACGATAACGATCTTCCCAATTATCTAAAAGCGAGAAGTTTTCTATAATATTATCAATCGTTTCCACCATCATCTTATTCCTGTTTCGCTTTAATAATCATGTTAAATATACTGATTGACAAATAAATATTTATTTTTCCTAACATAAATGACATGAGGAACGTTAAAAATTCTTATTTCAAGATAATATTGTATGATTTGGTAAGAACTCTTGTATTTTCATTTTACGAAAAATATTAAAGGAAGTTTTTGTATTATTTTTGTTACCTAATACGTTCCCCAAATATTCATAAGCAGCTTTTGCACCGTAATATGCACGTTCTCCAAGTAAACTAAAAAAAGACTTTCCCACTTTGCAGGTTTCTATATTACGGTCACAAAACGTTTCTAAATCATTTAAAGCTTCCTTAAAAGCAATAATCACATCACTTGTTGTTGTTTCATTATTTGGGGAGCCAGAAGAATGGTTATGGCTTGGATTTTCTACAAAAAATGAAATAACGACAAAAATAAAAAACAAAAAAAATGATAATTTGATCAAAAAACGCATCATAGGCAATCAATCTGTTGCAGTGGTAAATACAATAAAACGGATATTTTATACACTGCTTCTTTATAAAAAATTTATAAAATGAGCTTTTTATAAAACTTAATATTCATTTATCTAACCTATATCACTGGCTATTTTATCAGTATGATCACAACGCAGCTGTATATAAATGGAATATATTGTCTATTTAGTAAAAAATTACACACTTACATACTCATATATAATGGACACACTATAATAAAAAAATAAAAAACATAATTATGAAAATGCGTAAGAGCTAAGAGGTGCATAACGCGCATTTGCAGCTTTCTATTCCAAAAGAAAGTACCGCTATAGGATAAGGATTCAGTATACAATTCAATTTCTTTTCCACATTGTGTACGTATTTATTTTAAATAATAACTCATCATTCTAGTCTTAGCTGAAAAGGCCAAATACAATCATATTCTGTTATTTTAATTCTCTTGTCTATGAAATTTTTACTGGTATGTCATAAAAATGATCAACCATAGATAAAAATATTAAAAAAGTAGAGGCATCCCTATAATTCCACCCCAAGGCAAGCTTTTTTCTACTACATTATAAACATCAATTTAATTGATAATTATGAAATACAGTTAAAAGGTATTTATGCTAAAATATAATAACCTTAAGAGACAATTATTATAACCAAATCATTTACAGAAAAGTAATCCTATATATGCAAATTATAAACAATATACACTAACTGTCATCGTTCTAGTATTATAGTTAGTGCTATAGAAAGATATTTTTAGATTTATTTCAAATAATAGACAAACATATGCGCCAAAAATGAAAAACAACGTGGTATTATTGGTTAGATGTTCATATGCGATAATGCAGTTTGCAAACACTAAAATGGTCTTGAACATTAATCATTTAATGCTTTCTTTATACATATTAAAGATTTGTAAACTCTGAGCTTGATAAAAATTTATAAGAGCTTTTGTTGATTTATCAACTTATGAATTGATATAATAAATCTGTTTTTCTAAGAATTTGAAAGGAAAAAGTAATAATGTAAATGCATTTCTCTCTCGATAAAAGTAAGAACTAATTTACATTCGTTTCTTTATGAAAAGTAACCCCAACTAGACAATAAAGATAATGACAACAAAACGAAAGACGTCCCGAAAAAAAACTGCAAAACATCGTAAATACTGTAGTAGTATTGTTATCATACTTCTTCTTACAATTTTTCATTTTATTTTTTGGATAGTAAAAACTCTTTATTTCTATACACGAAAAAATACTTTATTTTTTGTTGGCTCTCTTCTTTTTAGCATTAGTTTTTTATTTGTTTCATTTAATGCTTTATTTTCGCAAATGACAACACATCAAGATATTTTTACACAAATGGAATTTTCTTCTGCTCAAAATATAGAAAAGAGCTCTGCATTATCCGAAAAAGAAGAAAAATCACAAGAACTTTCACGCGCAACTTCGCGATCTTCTCTAAATCATCATCACAAAAATTTATCTTTTCCCTCTCAAACAGAAAGCATGCTGGAAAAACAAAAAGAACTGGCAAAATTAGGATTTTATGATGGACCTTTAGATGGCCTGGAAGGACCTAAAACACGCCGTGCTATCGCTTTATGGAAACAACAGGCTGCTCAGAAAATGCAAAACAATGTTGTACCCAATTCCACAACAGATGAAATTGCGATATTAATTAAGCAGAGCGAAATAGAAATAGCAAATAAAACAAAAAGAAATATAACACACTCAAAAGAAGCTATTTTCAATCCTTCTGTTAAAGATATTATACAGGTGCAAAAGGCTTTACGTATTTTTGGTAATGAGGAAGTTACTGCCACAGGAGTAGAAGACCAAAAGACGATAGAAGCCTTAAAACAGTTTCAAAAAATGTTTGATCTTCCTGTAACAGGTAAAATTAATCGCACAATCTTAATGAAAATGCGTGAAATTGGTTTATTAAATTGAAGCTAATCATCCACATTATAAAAAAGCTCTTGATTTAGAATTTACTTGTTTAACGTCCTCCTCGAATACAAAAATATTCCTTCATCTCAAGCCTTTTTATATTAAATCAATCAAAGTAATTTTCTTATACATTCCATAAGAAGCACTTTTAGTTCTTTTTTGAATATTTCGCTCAAACACTTGTTCAGCTTGTAACTTGCAAGCGAATGATTTTAATTGATTCCACATAAATAGATTTAAAGTAAGAGCCCCCTATGATATTCGAGGCGCTTATTCAATATAAGAAATGAAAAATAATTTATTATTATAAATCAATATATTGTATAATTATAAATTCCTTCATAAGTGTAAAAATGATAGCGCACCCTAGATTTTATAAACTCTAAGGGTATAAACTTACGAGGAATTTTACATAATCCTATTGCACAAATATCGACATAATATAAGTTTTGCGCTGAAAAACATTTCTTCAAAATAGCACGAGAATGTGTAAAACAATGCATTTCTTTAGAATGTTTTAATTTACATGATAAGTTCATCTCCCTTGTTAAAAAGCAAATACATAAATCAACCGCACAATGTAGACTGTTCACTATCAAGAGTTCTGATAATACTGAAGGTATATTAATAATACATTTTTGTTCTATCTTGCTTTATTTTTTCTCTCATAAATCTCTCAAAAATAAACTTTCTCGCGTTATATAACTTATAGTGCACTTTAGAAGTGCTTTTATTTTCTTTAATGAAAAAAACAAGAGAGTGTATAAAATTTTATTTCAGAAAAAATATACAACAAAAAACATTAACCCATTATATTCTTTTTGCTATTGCAGCTTGGGCTGCGGCTAAGCGGGCAATTGGTACCCGAAAAGGAGAACATGAAACATAATCTAAGTTACTTTCTTCACATAAGGCAATAGAAGCAGGATCACCTCCATGTTCACCACAAATTCCCAATTTTATTTTTGCGCGCTTTGAGCGTCCACGCTGTGCGGCAATGGTAATAAGTTCTCCTACACCATCACGATCAATAGATACGAAAGGATCTAATTCTAAAAGGCCTTTTTGTAAATAAGTTGCCAAAAAAGGAGCAGCATCATCACGAGAAATTCCAAAAGTGGTTTGTGTCAAATCATTTGTTCCAAATGAAAAAAATTCCGCCGTTTCAGCAATTTCATCAGCTCGAAGTGCAGCTCTTGGAAGCTCAATCATCGTCCCAACCATATATTGAATAGTGCTTCCATTTTCTTTCATTACTTCCTCAGCGATCTGATCAATACGCGATTTTACAAAATCGAGTTCAGATTTAAGCGCAATAAGGGGCACCATAATTTCAAGTATAACAGGAGATCCAGATTTTTCGGCAGCTTCTATTGCTGCTTCAAAAATCGCCCGCGCTTGCATTTCAGCGATTTCAGGATAAGTAATGGCTAAACGGCATCCTCGTAATCCAAGCATAGGGTTAAATTCGTACAACTGCTGCGCACGTTCAACAAGTACTTCAGCAGAAACTCCCATAGCTGTCGCAACATCAAGAATTTCTGCATCGGTTTTTGGTAAAAATTCATGTAGTGGCGGATCAAGCAAGCGAATGGTAACAGGTAAACCACACATAATTTCAAATAATTCGCTAAAATCTGAACGCTGCATCGGTAAAAGCTTATCTAACGCCTTGCGACGTCCACTTTCATCATGACTTAAGATCATTTCACGCATGGCAACGATACGTTCACCAGAAAAAAACATATGCTCCGTACGGCAAAGACCAATACCTTCAGCCCCAAAAGAACGCCCCATACGAGCATCAGATGGCGTCTCAGCATTGGCGCGAACTCTTATACGTCGCATCCCATCAGCCCATGCCATTAACTTTGCAAAATCTCCGCAAAGCTTAGGCTGCAACATCGCAACCTTTCCTTTGAAAACTTCCCCACTTCCACCATCAATCGTGATAACATCGCCTTTTTTAAAGCTTTCTCCTGAAGCAAACAGTGTATTTGTGTTATAATCAATCCGCACACTGCCAGCACCAGAAATACATGGTTTTCCCATCCCTCGCGCAACAACAGCAGCGTGACTTGTCATGCCGCCACGCGTTGTTAAAATTCCTTCAGCAGCATGCATACCATGAATATCTTCTGGGCTTGTTTCTACACGGACCAAAATAACTTTGCGTCCTTCCGCCGACGCCGTTTCTGCCTCTTCTGAAGTAAAAACAATTTCACCCGTTGCGGCTCCAGGAGAAGCCGGTAAACCACGTCCTATAACCAAACGTTCTGCTTTGGGATCCAGTGTTGGGTGTAAAAGTTGGTCAAGCGACTTTGCATCAATACGCATTACAGCCTCTTCACGACTTATTAACCCCTCTTCAACCATTTCAATTGCCATCTTGAGAGCCGCACGAGCCGTGCGTTTTCCTGAACGAGTCTGCAGCATCCATAATTTCCCTTTTTCAATGGTAAATTCGAGATCTTGCATATCCCGATAATGCTGCTCAAGTGTCTGCGCGACCTGACATAACTTCAAAAAAGCTGCAGGCATGATTTTTTCTAAAGACGGCTTATTTGAACCAGAAATAATACGTGCATTTTCTGTAATATTTTGAGGCGTTCGAATACCCGCCACAACATCTTCCCCTTGCGCATTAACTAGAAATTCACCGTAAAGTTCTTTTTTCCCTGTCGACGGATTGCGTGTAAAAGCAACACCAGTTGCTGAATCTTCACCCATGTTGCCGAAAACCATAGCTTGCACATTAACCGCCGTTCCCCAACTTTCAGGAATGTTATGTAAACGGCGATAAGTAACCGCACGGGCTGTCATCCAACTTGAAAAAACAGCTCCTATCGCCCCCCATAATTGCTGTTCAGGATCTTGTGGGAAAGGAGTTCCTAATTTTTCTTCAACATATGCTTTATAAGACGCAATAATATCTTTCCAATCATCCGCTGTCATTTCTGTATCAATAATGTAACCATTGCGTACTTTTGCCTCATCAAGAATCTCTTCAAAATACGAATGATCTAATCCCAAAACAACATCAGAATACATTTGGATAAAACGCCGATAACTATCATAAGCAAAACGCTCATTATGAGCTTGTAACGCAATGGCTTTTACGGTTTCATCATTCATGCCAAGGTTAAGCACTGTATCCATCATCCCTGGCATAGAAGCCCTAGCCCCTGAACGAACAGAAAGTAAAAGTGGCCTTTGCTCATTCCCAAATTCACGTCCTGTTTGTTCACCAACGCGTCTTAGTGCTTGCTTAACAGATTCCTGTAGCTCTTCTGGATATGATTTGTCATGTGCATAATAAAAATTACAAACTTCTGTTGTCAGAGTAAATCCAGGAGGTACAGGCAAACCAAGATGACTCATTTCTGCTAAATTAGCACCTTTACCTCCGAGAAGATTACGCTCGCCTGCACTTCCTTCTGCTTTCCCATCTCCAAAACTATAAACCCACTTTTTCATTGTCCACATCCTCCCATATCAGCATCAAAACGTCATTCAACCTGAACTTACTGAACGCAATGATTTAATTCAAAATCGGCTAAACAAAAAATATTGCTTCATAAATGCATAATACCAATCTTCCCAAAAGAGATAATGATCACAAGGAGCACTATCCATCTTCTAGAAGATTAAGATTCAGTTTTTAAGAAAACCATCAATCACCGAAAAAAAGTCTTCTACTTTCATGACACCTTCATATTTACGACCATTGATAAAAAAAGTAGGTGTTGCTGTAACACCAAGCTCTTTACCACGCTCAAAAGATGCATTCACTTCATCTAAAATGGTCTGATTTTTCAAACACGCAGTAAAACTTTCATCTGTAAAACCCGCCATTAAACTAATTTTTTTCAATGGTGTCAGAACATCTTTTCCCCAAACCCACTCATTTTGCTTTTGAAATAAAACCTCTATCAAAGGAAAATAGCGATCTTCTGGAGCACACCGCGCTAACATAAAACCTGCTGTTGCCCGAGGATCAAAAGCATAATCACGAAAAATCAGTTTCACTTTCCCTGTTTTAATATATTTTTTACGAATTTGAGGGAGTATATCATTATAAAAATGTGCACAATGAACACATGTTAATGAAGCATATTCAACAATGACAACTGGTGCATTCGCTTCTCCCTCAAAGCGATCCTTTATCTTACCCGATTGAAGAAGCTCAGCCATATCAACCATTGCAACCGGCTTAGTACCAAGAGCAAAAGCAACTGTTACACTGTTTTGTACAATCACTATGAAGAGAAAAATTATCCCGAAAGATAAAAAAGAACGAAATTTTACCATAAATAATACTTTTCTGTTGTTATTAAACGAATAGGAATCCAATGCTTTCTCATATATTAAAGAAAAATATAGAAAATATCTTGCTATTTATTATTTTTTTCCGAAAAAATGCAACAGCCAAGTTTATAAAGTGATTGGCGTAAGCTTTTATCTTCAATTCCTTCAAGCATTTTTTCCACGCATTTTTTGTCTTGTTCACTCAAATCTAGCTTTTTAGGCAAATGATTTATAAACACCGATATACTCCTTTGCTCAATCTTGATGCGACCAATAGCAATATAGCCAAAAAATCCATTAATTCTATGCAGCAATTCCTCTGTTTCATGCATTAATTTTAACGCAGCAAATCCTTCGCATGCTACAACAAGTGTTGCTGGCTGAAAAACTTCATCTTGATCTGCACGACGTTTCCAAATAATTTTAAACGGCATTGTATGTTCACTGATATCATTGCCCGCAATTTGTGACCAATGCTCTATAAGTTCTACATTGAGCCCTGTCCGTTTGCGTAAAACTGGATCAAGTATTTTGAATACCGTTTCAGAAAGAGAATAAAAAGAATGTTTTTTTAGTTGTTTTCTCATTTTTAGATCATTGTTCAACCGTTTAATAAATTACAATCATTTGTTTTATCAAAAATTATTGTCTTCCTAATTTATAAAATATCAACAAAATAGAAATCCTCTCTTCACAAGAGTTTCAACAATAAAAAAGCAAAAAACATTAATTACAAAATAAATATTTTTTTCTTTTGCATTTTATATCTCCCTATGCTTGAAAACAATCATGTATGAAATTTCTTCGCACCTTCTTTCTTGGTACGATCAAAATCACAGAATTCTCCCTTGGCGGACTACCCCCGAAGAGCAAAAACATGGTATTCGTCCTGATCCTTATCAAGTTTGGCTTTCTGAAATCATGCTTCAACAAACAACTGTTGAAACGGTTAAGCCCTATTTTAAAAAATTTCTGAAACTTTGGCCTAATCTTTCTTCTTTAGCAATGGCCTCACAAGATGATGTTATGAAAGAATGGGCTGGACTTGGTTATTATTCACGCGCACGTAATCTTAAAAAATGTGCGAGACAGCTTGTTGAAAACTATGCAGGACAATTCCCACAATCTGTAAAAGCGCTGCGAACTCTAGCCGGCATTGGAGATTATACTGCCGCGGCCATTGCCGCAATTGCTTTTAACCATCCTGTAGCAGTGGTTGATGGTAATGTCGAACGTGTGGTAACGCGCCTTTTTGCAATCACTTCAATATTACCAAAAGCAAAAGCTGAAATTAAAGAAAAAACACAAAAAATTACTGCTTTAAATCGTCCTGGTGACTTTGCTCAAGCAATGATGGATTTGGGAGCAGCAATTTGTACTCCACGCAAACCATCTTGTTATATCTGCCCTCTTCAAAGTTTATGCAAAGCAGCAAAAATGCAAAAAACGGAATCTTTTCCAGTTAAAGCCCCTAAAAAAGAACGTCCTTCAAAAACAGGTATTGCTTTTGTGGTCCTTAATAAAAATAAACAAATTTATTTGGAAAAACGACAGACGCAAAAACTCCTTGGTGGAATGACTCAAATTCCCAACAATATTGGCATAAATAATGAAAATGGACTCCAAAATGCACCTTTTACTGCCAATTGGCAATTTAAAGGGCAAATTACGCATGTTTTCACTCACTTTTTTCTAAAACTCGATGTTTACTATACGGAAGATGTTCATGAAATGAATTGTGAAAATGGTTGGTGGTGCAACATTCAACATCTAGCCGAAGAAGCGCTACCTACTGTTATGAAAAAAGCCATTTCCATAGCTCTTCCCAATTCTTTCAAACTTAAATAATCTTCCCTATTCGTAAAAATATTTGCTAACAGAGTCCCTTGTATTCCTAGCAATCAGTTCTTAATCTTTAAAAGAAAAATTTTAAAAAGTAAAATGACTAATCTTTTCTACAGATTAACAATTAAAAAGGAATAGAAAAGCTTAGATTTAAACTTCAGAATCTGTCCCTTTTTCACTCAGATAGGTATATGCTCTCTCTCAAAAAAAACTCTTGATTTTTAACTTCTGAATGAATTTTTTTTATTATCATAAAAATATATTGATTAATAATTTACTGTTTTGTAACTTAAAAGAGCATAGAGTGAAAATTTTTCATTTTAATTTCCTATACAATCTCATTTTAATTTCTAGATAAAAGTACAAAAATATTTTCTTTCCATTTACAAGCAGATTAGTATACAGATAAATGAAGTTTTCAAATTCCCTCATATCCATCTTAATTAGGATTAGGTACAGTGGTGATCAATAAAATAAAGCAATCAGCTTAGTTTATAAAACACCAGTTTTTAACATTTGTGAACGTATGATCATTCTTAAATGATCTATGGACTTTAACCGTCCATTTTCTTCATAATACCAAAAAGTCCAACCGTTACAACTTTGCGAATCTTGTGCTTTTCTTCCCATTGCGTGAATTGAGCCCGCTTCACCACCATGCATGATCGTACCATCAGCTCTTACAATAGCAGATAATTGCTTCTTCCGATCATAAAGAACTTCCCCAGGATAGAGTAAACCTGCTTCAAGCAAACTGTTGAATGCTACACGTGGTTCTGCTTTTTTTCTATCCAAAATCGCCAATTCTGGTTGTTCTAAAGGTTTAACTGCCGCAATTCTCTCACATGCCGCATCAATGTAATCTTGCTCGCGTTCAATGCCAACAAAATCACGCCCTAAAAGCTTGGCAACAGCCCCTGTTGTTCCCGAACCAAAAAACGGATCAAGAATAACATCACCAGGTTTACTAGAAGCCATAATAATACGCGCTAATAAGGCTTGCGGTTTTTGTGTTGGATGTAATTTACGTCCTGAATCATCTTTTAAACGTTCAGCCCCTGTGCAGAGAGGAAAAAGCCAATCGGAACGCATTTGCAGATCTTCATTTGCCGCTTTTAAGGCATCATAGTTAAATGTATACTTTTTATCTTTTTGATCGCGCACAGCCCAAATAAGTGTCTCATGAGCATTTTGAAAACGACGCCCTCGGAAATTAGGCATTGGATTATTTTTACGCCAAATAATATCATTAAGTATCCAAAAACCCAAATCTTGTAATGCCGTACCAACCCGAAAAATATTATGGTAAGATCCGATAACCCAAAGCGTCCCGTTGGGTTTTAACACACGACGGCAAGCAAGCAACCACGCACGAGTAAATGCATCATAAGCAGCAAAACTCTCAAACTGATCCCATGCATCATCAACAGCATCAACAAGTGAATGATCTGGGCGGTATAAGGCACCATCCAATTGCAAATTATAGGGTGGATCCGCAAAAATCATATCAACAGAATGTTTTGGGAGTTTTTCTAGAACGGAAACACAATCTCCTTTAAAAATTTTATTGCGCCATGGCATCTGAGAGGGAGTACGAACGAAATCTTTTTGAAGCTGAATAACTGTCATGAAAAACCCAACGAAATGAATTGAATTTGCCCTATAATCAACCAAAATAGTTTATAGGCCCGCATTACCAATCCATATTTACAAAATAGAGTAAACGTATCGTTAAAGTTCCCCAAAATTGATCTTTGTTTTTTTAAAGTAAAAAAACTTTCACATGAATGAATTCTTATTTTTCTTTTTTTCAATGTACTGTTCCCATATCTTTTATTTCGTAAAAGAATTAAGAATCATTTTCAAAGCATATTTTTATGAAACAAGATCCTCTTAATGTTGTTTTCATGAAAGTTGTTCATATAGTAACATGTAAAGGAATATCTTATGCCTCAGATAGATCTTATTATTTTTGATTGTGATGGTGTTCTAGTCGACTCTGAATATCTTGCAGCAAAAATTGGATCTCAATTGCTCAAACAAACAGGATATGAAATATCACCTGAAAAATTGAGTGAGCGTTTTTCAGGACTTATCTTTCGCGATATTCTTAAACAAGTTGAACAGGAAACAGAAAAACCAATTTCTGCTCATCTCATAGATCAAATGTCAAATATTTTTCGTACACAAATACAAACTGAATTACGGGCTATTGATGATGTAAGAGAAGCTGTAGAAACCATTCAAACACGCTATCCCTACTGTATCTGTTCTAATGCAAAGAGCGCAGATATAAAAGAGATGCTCACCACTGTTGATCTCTATGACCTCTTTAAAGATAAAATATTTTCTGCTCCTGAAATTGGAACAAAAAAAACGAAACCTGCTCCTGATGTTTTCCTTTTTGCTGCAAAACAATTACAAGTAGAGCCTCAAAACGCTATCGTTATAGAAGATTCACTTCATGGTGTACATGCCGCCATAACAGCAGGCATGCGTGTCATCGGCTTTACGGGAGGATCACATAGCTATCTTGGCCACTCTAATGTACTTGCAGAAGCTGGTGCAGAAACAGTTATCGCAAAACATGCTCATTTAGGAGAAGTCTTAGAAGCAATGGCAGTATGGCGAGACTTATAAAAAAATCTCTTGAATATATCGCTTTATAAACTTTCGTAAGAGATATTTTTACCAAAATGTCCTCTTCTTCTAACTCTTCCTCTTTTACAATATGCATGCTTCACGACACGAATGAATGGTATCTTAATGTGAAGGAGAAAATATGGCATTTGGTGGAGCATGGATAAGTCAACTAACGATTGCATGTGCTTTAAAAGAAGTAAAAATTAGGAATGCGAATGCATAGAAGTTAACTCCTACTTATCTATCTCAAATCCAATATCCTTCTCCCAACCTCAGCAACCCATCTTGAAGACTTGTCAAATAAGGAATAACGTCTTGCTCGATAAGATGTGAAAATTGCTATGCCTCCTTCATCTAATCAAAGAAATTACACATCATAGTGAAATTGTATGGTAATATGTGTATTGATTATAGTACAATACATTGATTTATAACGCCAATATAGCGTTATTCATATTAAATGAGAGTTCCAAATACAATAAGATTCTCTCATTTCAAATCTGCTTATCTTTAATCAATCAAAACCACTCAATTGCACATCACAAGCAGGATGAGCATGTGGATCAAATTGTATAAGCAAGAACTAAAAATGGCTCTTACGAACCGTTTTAATGCAAGGGCTGTTGCAATACCTAAGAGCTGGCAAATATAATGATGGTACCGGCTTGCCTCTTCATAAGCATAAAAATAGTGGTGTTCAATGGCTTTATCGTTATACCATTCACGGGTACTCCCGTGAAATGGGCTTAGGTGCCTTAACCCATGAATTAGCGAATCAATGGCGTTCTGTTTTGCATGAGGGGCGTACCCACATTAAAGAACGCGATAAACAAAAACGTGAGGCAATAAGCAATCTCCATTATTTAAAATACATTGCCGTGGATGCTTTTGAAAGTCGTAAAGCTGAATTAAAAAATGATAGGAAATATAGGAACTGGTTTGCACCTTCATGGCGTTATATTCCCCCCAAATTAAGCTGACTGCCCATTTCAGAAATTTCTCTAAACAGTGATACGCAATATCCTTACTCCAGCTTTAATAGCAGAGAAAGTACGCACTATCTTAGTAGTGACTAGCTGCGCTAACTACTATAGCGAATAAAATTTTAGTACTTTCCTTCATAGTTTAATTGTTGAAAATCTTCACATAAACACATCACAAATTGTATGTTTTTTATACACTCAATAATAAAAATAGCTTTTATATATTAACTCCATAAAAATTTTAACAAATTTTCTTATCTATAATATTATTAAAATTAATATAAAATAAAGTAATATTTTAATAATTTAAATTTTATAAATTATAAAAAATAATAAATTAGACTAAACAAATATTATTTAAAATATATATTTATACATGAAAATTACTTTATAAATTTTCCAATGTGAATCTTAAGATGTCTCAGCTCAACATATATTTTAGCAGATTTAATTATTAATAAAGTGTAAAAGCATAAAGCGATCGTAAACAATTGAGTTTTACAAAAGAATTCTTCAATAAATAATATTTCATATATTTGATTTTGTTATTCAGGAATGTACATAAGTGAAAACACACTGTAAAATTTAATGAATAAAGCGATAGAGACATTTTCTGTGAATATTTTATGGTTATATCTAAAAAAATGAAAATGCTTAAGTCTATTTTCTTTCATTAATTATGTCAAAAAAAGAAAATATACTCCTATCCATTTAGTAATTTAAATATTATGAAAAACGTGAAATGAATAACTTCATCAATTTGCCAGAAATAAAAAAAGGATAAAACTTATGAAATATATCAGCACGAGAGGTGAATCTCCTGCTTTAAGCTTTACGGAAACTGTCATGACAGGGTTGGCGAGTGATGGTGGACTTTATCTTCCAGATAAATTTCCTCAGCTATCATTTGATGCGTTACGAGCGCTTCGTGGTCAGTCCTATATAACAATTGCCAAAACTATTCTTTGGCCCTTTGTGAATAATGAGATCGAGTATACAGTTTTTGAAAATATGATCGATGAATCTTATACAACCTTTCATCATCCAGCGATCTGTCCATTACGACAAACTGAAGCAAATGAATTCATCCTTGAACTCTTTCACGGACCTACTTTAGCTTTTAAAGATGTTGCAATGCAGTTTCTTTCTCAATTGATGGATTATATTTTGACTAAAAAAAATAGGCGTGCAACGATTATTGCTGCAACATCAGGTGATACAGGGGGGGCTGCAATACAAGCTTTTGCTGGAAAAGAACATGCAGATATTTTTATTTTATTTCCTAAAGGACGTGTCTCCCCTATTCAACAACGGCAAATGACAACCAATCAAAATACAAATGTTCATGCCATTGCTATTGAAGGAAATTTTGATGATTGCCAAGCTCTTGTCAAAGCAATGTTTAATGATCATAATTTTCGTGAAAAAAGAGCGCTTTCAGGTGTTAATTCTATAAATTGGGCTCGTATCATGGCGCAAATTGTTTACTATTTTTCATCCGCACTTTCCTTAGGTGCTCCTGATAGAGCTGTTTCCTTTACTGTTCCAACCGGAAATTTCGGTGATATCTTTGCAGGGTATGTCGCAGCTCGTATGGGATTACCTATTGCTCAACTAGTCATTGCAACCAATGATAATGACATCCTTGAACGTACATTGGCCAGCGGTATTTACAAAATACAACCAATAGTTCATACAACATCACCCTCTATGGATATTCAAGTTTCTTCTAATTTTGAACGTTTACTCTTTGAAAGTAGCAATCGTGATCCAATGTGGATTCGCAATGCAATGGAAAGCTTGAAAAAAACTGGTTCCTTTACTCTTGATGAAAAGCAACTCAAAAATATTCGTTCCCTATTTTCCGCTGGGAAAAGCAACATAGATGAAACAGCACAAACTCTTAATAGGGTCTATAAAGAAAGTGGCTATCTTGCAGATCCACATACAGCTGTTGCCCTTAAAGTAGCGCGTGAAAACAAAAAACCGCATATTCCAATGATCATCCTTGCTACGGCTCATCCTGCTAAATTTCCTGATACTTTCAAAAGTGCTTGTGAACTTCATACCCCATGGCCATCTCATCTCAATAATATAATGGAAGATGAAGAACACTTCATAGATCTTGCTAATAATGAAGAAATAGTAAAAGATTACATTTCTTTAAAATCGCGTGCATCTTATTAAAGTTAGCTGCATTAATTTAAATCAAGAATATTCTAATGCCCTTAACAATGAGGTATTGAGCTTTTTTAATGGAGTTGTAAATACATGGATGTAGATATCTGTCGCCTTAGTAATGGTTTGACTATCGCTACGCATACAATGCAACAGATTGATAGTGTCGCGCTCGGAATATGGGTTAAAGTGGGTTCACGCAATGAAACCTCCACACAGCATGGTATTGCCCATCTGCTTGAGCATATGGCTTTTAAAGGTACAGAAAACCGTACCGCTTTTCAAATTGCAAGCGATATTGAAAATGTTGGCGGTGAAATCAATGCTACAACCAGTATCGAAACAACAGCTTACTTTGCACGTGTCCTTAAAAATGATATCCCGCTTGCTATCGACATTTTAGCCGATATTTTAATGTATTCAAAATTTGACGAAGATGAACTCGAACGAGAAAAACAAGTAATTTTTCAAGAAATTGGCGCCGCCCATGACACACCTGATGATATTGTTTTTGATTACTTTACAGAAACAGCCTTTCGTCATCAATCCCTTGGCCGCTCTATTTTAGGAACAGCTGAAACTATTCAATCATTTACATCTGCTGATCTCCATGATTTCATTAATAAACAATATAGTGCAGATCGTATGATTGTCGTTGCAGCAGGAGCCGTAAAGCACGAAAGTTTTCTGCAAGAAATTGAAAGTCGTCTTGGTGCTTTTCGCTCCCATGCAGCCGCACCTCTTACTAATCTTGCAAATTATGTCGGCGGAGATTTTCGTGAATATCGCGATTTAATGGATACACAAGTTGTTCTAGGGTTTGAAGGGCGCGCTTATCACGCACGTGATTTTTATGCGGCCCAAATTCTTTCAATTATTCTTGGTGGTGGTATGTCTTCACGTCTTTTTCAAGAAATAAGAGAGAAACGTGGATTATGCTATTCTATTTATGCTTTTCATTGGGGATTTTCAGATACTGGGCTTTTTGGTGTTCATGCAGCCACTGGACAAGAAGGGCTCAAAGAGCTTCTTCCTGTGATTCTTGATGAACTTTCCAAGATCAGCAAAAATATTCATATCAATGAACTTCAACGAGCACAAACACAATATCGTGCTAATCTAATAATGTCACAAGAAAATCCCTCTAGCCAAGCACATCTCATTGCTCGCCAAATACTTCTTTACGGTCGACCAATCCCAATGTCAGAAACAATTGAGCGCCTCAATCTTATCACTCCTACAAGATTAACTGATTTAGCACATCGTCTTTTTACAAATGCCACTCCAACACTAACTGCTGTCGGACCTGTAGGACCCCTTATGCATTTTGATGATTTAACGTCAAATCTTTCATACAAGCTAAAGTAAAAAAACTTCTTTTCAAAAAAGCATAACAATAATCACAATAATATGCACACATTTTATCATAAAATTTGCCACAAAAGTTCTCCTCATTAAATAAGTTTTGGAAATATTGGGCAAAGAGACGTACAAAACTACCCAATTCATACGTCATGTGATAAAGATTCTAATCGGTAAAGGTGTATCTGTGAAATCTGGAAGTTCATGGTTTAACTTTATTCTTTTAAAATATAAAACTCCATCCGCTTTAAGTTTTATTGAAGAAAATGGATAGATAGTTTAATTGTATATAAAATTATATAACTTAAGAAAAAGTGATAACGATTTCTCATGTAAATAAATTATAAAAGGTAGACGTTTTTTCTCAAAAATATAAATAAAAATTCAACATCTTAAAATATTGAGAGTGGGACATTGTGAAGAGTCTGCGTAAAATATTTAACATCATTTTCATTGTAATCGTTAGTTCTTTTGCCCATCTTACATCAGCACAAGCAATCGAGCCAGTTAAAATTTCTTCTCAGGATGCTGCTCTTGATCTCTCAAAAGCAATTGAAATTCACTATACAAAAAATTCTATTTTTCAAACAAGTACAGCACCAGGGCCAGATGGTATTGTATGGCGTATTGAAGTGCAGGCGAAAAGTGAAAATTTTTCCGGAAATTGGGCCGTTTTTTCTCTTGCAAATCCGACAAATGAACAGATCGATCGTCTTATCGTCGCCCCCCATTACCGTATGGCGCATTCTGGACTTTTTTGGCCAGACCTTGGATCAGCAAGGATTCAATCCATAACGCCAAGCGAAGGCTTTTCTCTCGATCGAAAACCTAGTGCAAACTCTGATATCTTTCGTATTACCCTTAACCCTGGTGCTGTTGTTACATTTGTAGCCGAACTTAACTCTGCAAATCTACCGCAAATCTATTTATGGCAACCTGAAGCTTATAAGGATGCTATTAATTCTTATACGCTTTATCATGGTATTCTTCTTGGGATAGCAGGTCTCTTAGCACTTTTATTAACTGTTCTCTTCGTCGTCCGTGGAACAGGCCTGTTTCCTGCAACAGCTGCTGTCGCTTGGGCAGTGCTTTTTTATATTGGTATTGACTTTAACTTTCTAAATAAATTCTTTGCAGTTACGCTCACAACACAACCAATCTGGCGTGCTGGTACAGAAGTAGCACTTGCTGCAACACTCTTTATTTTTCTTTTCACCTATCTCAATCTTAACCGCTGGCATTATCATTTTAGTTATGGTGCTATCGCTTGGATCGCTGCCTTTTGCAGTCTAGGAGCCTTTGCTATTTATGATCCAATCAGAGCGGCTGGAATTGCGCGTTTGTCTTTTGGCCTTACCGCTGTGCTTGGTATAATGTTAATCATCTACTTCTCAATCAAAAGCTATGACCGCGCAATTATGCTTATTCCGACTTGGTTGCTCATTAGCTTTTGGTGCGTTGGAGCCTATGCCTGCATAGAAGGATATTTAAATAACGATATTATCCAACCAGCATTAGCAGGGGGATTAGTACTCATTGTTCTTCTCATCAGCTTTACTGTCTTACAACAAACTTTTTCTAATGACGCTTTCCATGAAGGAATATTTTCCGACCTTGAACAACAAGTACTTGCAGCAAAGGGAGCTGGAAATATTATTTGGGATTGGAATATTGAGCGTGACCGCGTTGTAGTACATCCAGACATGGCAACTCTTTTTGGTACTGAAATTCATAACCTCAATGGACCTATGTGCAACTGGATTTCAGCCTTACACCATGACGATCGTGAACGCTTTCAAGCCATATTGGATATCATTCTTAAAAATAAAAAAGGACGTATTGATCAAATTTTTCGGCTTTCGTCTGGAGGGGGATATTATCATTGGTTTTCTCTTCGCGCTCGTCCAGCTATGCAAAAAGATGGAAAAATTACACGTGTCATTGGAACCATTGTCAATATTACAAATCATAAAAAGTCCGAAGAACGTTTATTGCATGATGCAATCCATGACAGCTTAACTGGCCTTCCTAATCAACAAATTTTCTTTGATAGACTACAAAATTATACCTATTTGGCTAAAGCAAATATCAAAATTAGACCAACCGTCTTTATGATTGATTTTGATAATTTTCGCCAAATTAATCGCAAATTAGGTATAGCTGTCGGAGATACTGTACTTCTTATAATAGCACGTCGTTTAAATCGCCTCATTAACTTTCAAGATACCTTATCACGTCTTTCAGCAGACCGCTTTGCAATTATTTTACTCAGTGAAACTGAACCAGAAAAGATTGCAGCATTTGCAGATCATTTGCATAAAACAATTTCAGCTCCTATTTCACTTTCAGAAAACAAAATAATCCTTTCAACTTCTATTGGATTGGTTACATGGAGTGAAAATCGATCAACTGCTAAAGATATTTTTAATGATAGTGAATTAGCAATGATTCGTGCGAAACAAATGGGGGGAAACCATATTGAACCTTTTCGTCCTAATTTTCGTACTTTGGGTCTAGAACATAATACTTTAGAAAAAGATATCCATTATGCCATAAAACGTAATGAGATGAAAATCCTTTACCATCCTATTCTTAATTTATCAGATGGACATATTATTGGTTTTGAAACAATTATAGAATGGCATCATCCAACTTATGGAAATTTAAATGTTTCTGATTTCATAAAGATCATAGAAAATGAACAAATTGTTATGGATTTGTCACAATTTATCATCGATAATGCCATTATCGATCTTATAAATGTAGAAGAAAAATTCTCTCACCATTCTTTCTTTATTTCAATTAATTTACCAAGCCCAGAAATGATTCATTCTCGTTTTATCAGTCAATTACGTGCTACTTTGCTGCGCCATCCACTTCATAAAGGGCGCTTGATGATTGAAATATCTGAATTTGTTTTAAGAAAAAATCCTGAACAATCAGCGCACTTTCTTGAACAAGTTAAAATACTTGGAATGAACCTTGCACTCGATAATTTTGGAACAGGTTATTCTTCACTGACTTATCTTGTGCGTTATCCATTTGATATGGTTAAACTCGATCGTTCACTTATCTCAATCGACTCTCTCAAGAAAAGGCTGGTTCTAAAATCTATCATTAATATGGCAATAGATCTTAACTTGCAGATTATCGCAGAGGGTGTTGAAAATGAAAAAGAAGCAATCTTCCTTCGTCAAGAAGGCTGCAAATATGTTCAAAGCACACTTGTAACTAAACCAATTGCCATAGAAGAATTAATTACTCTTGTTCAGAGCCATTTCCCCTATAAAATAAAAACGTAAGAGATGGAATAACGTATAAAATTAAAAAGCTTAGAAAACAATAGGACTTTACGCATGTCCCATTTCAGAAGCAAGGTAGATTGGATTGATCCCCATGCGTGTTAAGCTTTCATCATACTTGCAACTCAAATCACTTTCAAAAAGAAAACAAGGTGTTGTAGAACTGATTAGCCAACCATTTTTAGAAATTTCAGCCTCAAGTTGTCCTGCTTTCCACCCAGCATAGCCTAATGCTACCAGTGCATGCTGTGGACCTTGTTCACAACTGATCGCTTTTAATATATCAATTGTCGCAGTAAAACAGACCTTATCTGCAATAAAAACAGTTTCTTCACAAGCATAATCATCTGAATGAAGGACAAAACCACGTGACGGATCAACAGGACCACCATAGCGAACTGGAAACTTTTTGATTGGTTCAGGAAGATATTTTTTTTTGCCACTATCTATTACCCCAAGGTGAAATAAAAGCTCTGGAAAATCAATATGGTGTAATTGATTGAGAATAATGCCCATCGCACCTGCATCGGAATGCGCGCAAATATAAATAACAGAACGAATAAAGCGTTTGTCATTCATCCCAGGCATTGCTATGAGTAATTGTCCGCCTAAAAAGCCATTACACTGCTTCATTAATCTGTTATTCTCCATAATTTACATGATAAAAGTTTGTTCATTTAGTACACTAGGAAAATAAAACTCCAATGAAAAAAAGTTACATATTTACAAATTTACAAAATATCGCAACTTTCTTTTATAAAAAGCTTTTAGTTACTTTAAGCTTAACATTCATAGTTTTAGAATTACTTAACATTCCTGTAAATGCTCAAACAAAACAAAAACTCCAGCTTTTTGCAACATCTTGGTATGAATCAGATGGTGGGCGTCTTCGATTAGCGATTACTGAACCTTCTCTTTCTGGAATAAGAGAAGGCATTATTGAAATTGTACTTAAACCAGGATGGAAAACTTATTGGCGTAATCCTGGTAATTCTGGTATGGCACCATTCTTTAATTTCAACCAACAGGTTTCTTATGAAATTTTTTATCCTACTCCACAGCTTTTTGAAACAAATAATGATTGGTCATTAGGATATAAAGACAAAGTGATATTACCCTTCAAGCTTTCTGGTTCAAGCAAAAATTTAAGTGGTGCTTTTACGCTTGGATTATGTAATGAAATTTGTCTTCCATTTACTGTTAACTTTGATTTTTCAACATCTGCTCTTAAAAACAAGCATCTTCCCGCTTCCTTCTTAAAAAATGCTCAAGATTCTTTACCTCACATGATGCAGAATACACTAAAAATAAGCGCCGAAAAAAATAATAATACCCTCCTTATAAAAATACAAAATAGCAATAAAACTACTCCTTCCTCTCTTTTTTTAGATGGAGGAGAAATGCAAATTGGAGCAGCAAAAAAAGTTATCGATAACGCAGAATATACACTCTTTAGTGCGCCACTCTATTTCGTACCAGAAGAAATAAACCAGAAAATTTTTTATACAGTTTCTTTTAAAGATTACGCCTTAAGTGGAACATTCATATTCCATACGCAGTCCCCCTCTCTTGCAACACCGTAATATAAAGAGTAAAGCTCTCAAACAGTAATTATTCTGGAAAATGTCCACTTTCGCGATATCGAGTAATTGCTTTGCGAGCAAGTGCATCAGCGCGTTCATTCTCTGGATGGCCCGCATGCCCTTTTACCCAGTGCCATCTAACTGTATGAAGAGAACAAGCCTCCTCAAGAGCCTGCCATAACTCTATATTTTTCACAAGACCTTTTGAGGCGGTACGCCAATTATTCCTTTTCCAACATTCAATCCACTTAGATATACCATTACGTACATAAACTGAGTCTGTATAAAGATCGACCAAACAAGGCTCCTTAAGCGCCTTTAATGCACAAATTGCCGCCATGAGTTCCATTTGATTATTTGTCGTATGAACTTTACCACCATAAAGTTCTCGTTCATGACCGTTCCAGAGTAAAATTGCTCCCCAACCTCCAACTCCAGGATTGCCGGAGCAAGCACCATCTGTATAAATTTCAACGACTTTTTGTTGACTTGCCATAAAATTTAAAAACCTAATTCACTCAGCGAATTTACATTACTGAAAAAACAAAGCTTGTGCCAATACTCCCATGGATCTTTCTTAATAACAAAGCTATTAGACGATGTATTAAACCAATCATAAAGACGTGTCAGTAAAAAACGTAAAGACGCACCACGCGCCAATAAAATAATCTTATCTAATTCTAAAGGTAAAAATGGTCTTATTTTTTGATAATTTTCCAATAACCTACGTGCTTTTAGAGGATTATAGGAATGATCAGACTCAAAGCACCAAGCATTTAAACAGATTGCTAAATCATAAGCCCAAAAGTCATTACAAGCAAAATAGAAATCTATCATACCAGAAAGACGATGATTTACAAAAAAGACGTTATCATTAAATAAATCCGCATGGATAATGCCTGTTGGTAAATTTAACGGCCAATTCTCGTGTAAAAAAGCCAATTCCCATTCAATTTTTTGTCCAAATTCCTTTAACAATGCATCTTCTCTAGCCTGACAATGTTGCCACAATAATTGCCAATCCATAACAGAAAGAGTATTTTTACGACTGAGTATAAAATCCTGTCCTGCTAGATGCAATTGTGCTAACCCCGTCCCCACTTCACCACAATGATCTATATCGGGTTGTCGAATCCATTTTCCTTCCAGAAAAGTAACAATAGCAGCAGGACGTCCTGCTAGTTCGCTGATCATCATTCCATCATTTTGAACAACAGGTTGAGGACAAGGAATTCCACGCTGTCCTAAATGCTGCATCAAGCTATAAAAAAAAGGCAAATCATCTTTTGAAATACGCTTTTCATAAAGTGTTAGGATAAACCGCCCTTGAGTTGTCTCCAGCATAAAATTAGTATTTTCAATCCCCTCCTCTATACCTTGATAAGACAAAAGTGAACCTATTGCATAACGTGTTAAGAACGTTTTTAAATCATTTGGATGAATATCTGTATAAACGGCCATTATTTTGCTTTCGTTTTAGCCATGTCTGTATCTTGATTGTTATTTTTTGCATTATTTGCTTGACCATTAACAAAAGCCATATCTCGAGATGTTAAAATAACATCACGTAATTCGCGACTCACTAAAAATCTCTCCGTTTCCACCACTGTTTCAGCTAATTCTATTGTCACATCATAACGCTCACGAAATGCTGAAATAATTTCATCAATAATAATTTCAGGAGCTGAAGCCCCTGCTGAAAGGCTAACAACAGAAAGAGCCTTTAGGTTTTCAAAATTAATTTCATCAGCCCGCTGCACTAAAATAGCTTTTCGTGCCCCAGACTTTTCAGCAACTTCAACTAAACGTCGTGAATTAGAAGAATTTGGTGCTCCAACAATCAAAAACAAATCACTCCCTTTTGCTGCAGCCTTAACGGCATCTTGTCGATTCGTAGTGGCATAGCAAATTGATTCAGCTGCTGGAGCTGCTAATGTAGGAAAACGTCGTTGTAATACATCGAGAATTCCTGCAGTATCTTCAACAGAAAGCGTTGTTTGTGTAACAAATCCTAATTTATCTGGATCACTTGGTTGATAATGTAAAGCATCTTCTATCGTTTCAATGAGAGTCACAGCCCCTTCTTCAAGCTGTCCCATTGTTCCTATAACCTCAGGATGACCAGCATGACCAATCAATATAACATGACGACCATGACGTTGATGACGTATCGCTTGTTTGTGAACTTTCGAGACTAACGGACATGTTGCATCAAGATAAAATAAATTATAATGTCGCGCCTCTTCTGATACAGATTTGGGTACACCATGGGCAGAAAAAACAACCGGTTGATTGCGATATTCTTCTGGAATCTCATCAAGTTCTTCAACAAAAATAGCTCCCCGTTGCTGCAATCCCTCAACTACATAGCGGTTGTGCACAATTTCATGACGAACGTACACGGGAACACCATATTTTTTTAATGCAAGGAGAACAATCTGGATAGCACGATCAACCCCTGCACAAAATCCACGTGGACCACAAAGACGTATTGTTAAAGGGGGAAGTCCAGACATAAATCATCCTTAATCTCATATTCAAATAATCTATCGTTATATACGAATAAGCAATGTAAAAAAAACGTGCAATATTATCTTTTGCATCAGAACATTCTATCGTGTTTTTCTTACAGTACTTTCTTGCAAAAAAGCTCTTTAAAATTTTCTCTTTCATTTCATACGACTAAAGAGCGATAAAATACCAAACAAGATATTCAATCAAAAGAACTCCAAAGATACCCGCCAAATAAAGTAACGAAAAGAAAAACAGTTTTTTTGCCATCAAAACAGTTTCATCATGCGTATCAGCCTTCCATAAACGATAGGCAAAATAAACAAAAATAATGCTTAAAACTGTCGAAAAAACACCATAGGAAATACCCCCAAGACCAGTAAAGAAAGGGGCTGCAGCGCATAGTGCCATCAAAATAGTATAAAATAAAATCTGTTTTTTTGTTGAGTATTCGCCTCGTACATTAGGCATCATAGGAATACCTGCAGCCTCATAATCAAGAGATGAAAATAAAGAGAGAGCCCAAAAATGAGGAGGAGTCCACATAAAAATGATTAAAAATAATAAAAAACTATCAATACTCACTGTCCCTGTTGTCACGACCCATCCAATCATTGGGGGGAAAGCCCCAGAAGCGCCACCAATAACAATATTTTGTGGTGTAATACGCTTGAGCCAAATCGTGTAGATAACAACATAAAAGAAAATTGTGAAAGCAAGAAAAAATGCTGCAAACCAATTAATGAAGCTCCCCATAACCAATACCGAAAGCATAGAAAGAACCATACCGAAAATAAATGCCTTTCGAGGACTGATTTTACCCATAGGAATGGGACGCTTTTTAGTCCGTTCCATTACGGAATCAATATCAGCATCGTACCACATATTAAGTGCCCCCGCACCGCCACCGCCAACAGCAACACATAAAATTGCTAAAAAACCATACAATGGATTGATAGAAACAGGAGCCACCATTAAACCAACCAGAGCTGTAAAAACGACAAGAGACATAACACGTGGCTTTAATAATGTGATATAATCACCAATACTGGATTTTGGTGGCGTTGACTTATCATTCGCAACCGATAACTCTCCTGAAACTGACATTCCACTCAAAGTCCTTTTCCATTTCTGTCATTCACAAACCAAGATTATCTCACTAAATATTAACTCGCATACGGGAATGACCAATTAAGACCAATCGTATTTTTGAGAAGATATGAGTCCATCTTGTAGGTATCTACTCAAAACAGATAAAAATATTTGTAACAAAAATACACTTTTTCAATCAATATTTACATTGCAAATGTATCATAAAAATGTATCCTAACAAAGATCATAAAGTCATGCTAAAATTTATCTCCGATAAAATGCTATTTTTTTTATTTTCCTTTATTTTTGTATATGGATTAATATATTCGGGTAAATATTGGCTTTGTGGTATAATACATGTGGAGAATTAATTTTTTTATACAAATCTATGTATGATTATGTGTGTTGAATTGAATAGGATTTTCTGTGATATTTTGTAAATTTTTCAAAAAAACTTTTTTTATTGGTGCTGTTTTTTACACGCTTTATAGCAGTTTTATTAATCATGCTTTTGCACAAACATCTTATGCGCAAAATGTTCCTGCTCCACAAACTTATGGCGCATGGACAAAAGTTTGTTCTCTACCACCAGGGACACCTAATATGCAGTGTGAAGTTGTACAAAACGTTCATACACAAGGTCGTCATGATATTACACTCCGCATTACATTTTATAAACTTCCTCAAAAGCAAGGGGCTTTGATGCGTGTTTTTGTTCCGATTCGCGTTGAATTACGTCCCGGAATTGGAATTAAAATTGATGATAAAAATATGGGCAGAATGGAATATCGCCGTTGCCTTGGTGATAATTGTGTTGCTGAAGCTCTTCTTAAAGAAGATATATTACAGCTCTTTTTAAAAGGAAAAATGGCAACCTATTTTATCTTTACAACTCCTGAACAAGGAATTGGGGGCCTCGTTGACCTTCATGGTCTTGGCGATGCCTATGCAACTTTGCCCACGTGAATGAAATTAATACACATTGGATGATTAAAATCTCCTCGTATATTTTTGAGAGATTCTTAAATTAGATCAATAAAAATTTTCTAAAGCCCCCAGTAAATAGGATAATTCTTATGAAATCGCTGATTGATCATTTTGATATTGCTTCCTCTAAAGTGCAATCACTCGTACAGGAAACACTTCATCATGCTGATGATGGCGAACTTTACCTCGAGTATACAGAAAGCGAAGCCCTTTTATTTGATAATGGACAACTTAAAAACGGCTCTTTCCATCAAGATATGGGGTTTGGTTTACGTGTCGTTGCTGGAGAAGCGACTGGATATGCACATTCTAATGAATTATCAGCTGCTGCACTCAAACGTGCTTGTGAAGCAGCTAAAGCTGTTACCTATAATAATCATGCCGGATCTTATAGTATAGCTCCTCACCAAACAAATAAGAGACTTTATCAGCCGCATAATCCCCTTGATGCACCATCGTTTGAAGAAAAAAGTGCTCTTTTGCAAAAAATTGATGCTTATTTACGAGCAAAAAATGATAAATTGCATCAAGTGACTGTTTCTCTTTCTGGCTCATTACAACATGTTGAAATTTTACGGGCAGATGGATATTTAGTTCGTGATATTCGTCCGCTTGTGCGCCTTTCTATATCTGTGGTCGCCGCTGAAGGCAATCGACGTGAAAATGGTTTTTATGGATGTGGGGGACGACAAGCATTTGATCAATTTATTTGTGAAAACAATTGGAAACAAGCCGCTGATGAAGCCTTACGTATGGCTTTAGTAAATTTAGAAGCAGAAGCAGCACCAGCAGGAACATTTGATGTTGTCTTAGCCAATGGATGGCCTGGAGTTATGCTCCATGAAGCCGTAGGTCATGGTTTAGAAGGTGATTTTAATCGTAAAAAAATTTCTGCTTTTTCTGAACTTTTGGGCCAACAGATTGCCGCAAAAGGTGTTACAGTTGTTGATGATGGAACAATTCCACAATGCCGTGGCTCTCTCTCGATCGATGATGAAGGGACCCCTTCAGGATATAATATTCTTATTGAAGATGGAAAGCTTGTTGGTTTTATGCAGGACAGGCTTAATGCACGGCTTATGGGAGGTAAATCAACAGGAAATGGACGGCGTGAATCCTATGCACATGCCCCAATGCCACGAATGACCAATACAATCATGCTAGGAGGAGATAAAACACCTGAAGAAATCCTTTCATCACTTAAAAGTGGTATCTATGCTGTCTCATTTGGCGGAGGACAAGTTGATATTACTTCTGGCAAATTCGTCTTTGAATGTACTGAAGCATATCAAGTGAAGAATGGCAAAATTGTAGCCCCCATAAAAGGTGCAACCCTTATTGGAAATGGACCGGATGCTATGAAACGCATCACAATGATTGGAAATGATAGTAAACTAGATAATGGTATTGGTATATGCGGAAAAGCAGGACAAAACATTCCTGTTGGTGTTGGACAACCTCATCTGCGAATCAATAATATGACAATCGGTGGAACTGCGCTTTAAAGGGATAAGCTTTCTCATTCCTGCCTAATATTGCTCCCTTCTCATCTATTAAAATGATTTATGAGAGAGGAGCTTTTTTTGATATAAGGCATTGTTTATAAATATAATCTAACGTTATTCAACTTAAATGAGAACCTTGATACCGTAGGATTTTCTTATTTGCAATCTGTGTATGTTGAATCAATAAAATCAATTGGTTTATATGTTACAAGTGGAGAAAACCTTATGGGATGAAACTGTATAAAAACATGCCTCTTATGAAAGATCTAAGATATTGATTTATAATAATTAACTGTTTTGTATATTGAATGAGAACCTCGAATAACGTAAGATTCTCTCATTTTAAATCTGTTTATCTTGAATCAATCAAAATCATTCGCTTGCACATCACAAGCGAGATGAGTATGTGGATAAAATTTGTATAAGAAAGGAATAAAAATGGTCCTTATGAACCGTCTTAATGCAAAGGCTGTCGCAACATTGGGAGCTGGCAAATATAATGATGGTGCTGGCTTATTACTTCATAAGCGTAAAGATGGAGGTGCTCAATGGCTTTATCGTTATACCATTCATGGTCGACGCCGTGAAATGGGTTTGGGTGCCTTAAGAGATGTTTCTTTAAAACAAGCTCGTGAAACTGCAACAAAATGGCGCTCTGTTCTACGTGAAGGGCGTGACCCCATTGAAGAACGTAATAAACAAAAGCGTGAAGCAATAAGCAATCTCCATTATTTAAAAGATATTGCCGTAGATACTTTTGAAAATCGTAAAGCTGAATTAAAAGATGATAAAAAGGCTGAGGATTGGTTTTCACCTTTCAAACTTCATATTCTCCCCAAATTAGGCTGTCTACCCGTTTCAGAGATTACCCAAACAAAAATACGCAATACCCTTGCCCCTATTTGGCATACAAAAGCTAAGACAGCAAAAAAAGCGCTAAACTGTCTCAATATTTGTCTCAAGCATGCGGCTACATTAGGATTGAATGTTGATTTACAAGCAGTAACAAAAGCACAAACTCTCTTAGGAAAACAACGCCTTAAAGTCAAAAATTTACCTGCAATGGATTAGGAAAAAGTAGCTGCTTTTTTATAAAAACACTTTGCCAAACAACAGCTATAACACAACTGGCTTTGCATTTGCTTATTCCAACAGGAGTCCGTAGCACTCCTTTGCGTCATATTCATAAAGACCAAATTTATAATGATATATAGACTATCCCTGCTGAAAATATGAAAGGCAAGCGCAATGCTATAACAGAGTTTCGCGTTCCCTTATCAACAGAATCACTAAAAGTAATTGAACAAGCCCGCTGTATCTCTAAAGTGATTTCATCTTTTCTTTTTCTAGTCAAGCTCCTATTTCACCTATAGTTATAGCAAAATATATGAAAAAAATTGGATTGGACTTGAATCCTGTACTCATGGATTTCGCTCTAGTTTACGCGATTTGCTCGCTGAAACAATTGATGTCCCTTATGAGATCATTGAAACCATTCTACATCATACAGTGGAGGACAAGTAGAGATGCCTATCGTTGTACTGATTATCTAAAACAGCACTATATCTTAATGTCTCAAATCCAAAAGCTATCATGACATTGGAAGATGGAAAAATAATGGTAGCACCAACTTGTTCAGATATATCCTCAAACATACCTTTTTCGTAATATGTTAGTCTTTTATGTAGAGTCACACTGCCTGTTTCACAATAAAAAAAGTTTAAAGTAAAAACATTGTCTACATTCAGTGCTCTTAAATTCAATGAAAAAAAGATTATTAGTGTGATAAATTTTAGAGAAATTTTTATAATAATACCCAAGTAAACCTTTTTTAAAAAAACTCCATGGTATTAAAAAATTTTTAAGCTAAAGTTTCCAACCCTCCTTCTTTTTATTTTTGCTCAAAACAGCAACAATTTCAACATGGAGATACCATAAAAATTGATCAATTGGTGTGATTTTTTCTATGGTATATCCCCCTGCAACAAGCAGAGATAAATCACGCGCAATTGTCGTAGGATTAACATAAAATTGCCACGACATGTGATACTGTTGCCTTCGGCCAGTTCATAGACTTGCTTCTCTGCACCGGCACGAGGAGGATCAAAAACAGTACTCTCAAAACACTCAAGTCCCTTTACAGAAAGTGGATGGCGGAAAAGATCGCGCTTTTCACAAGTGACTGTTTTTAATCCAGTCAAAAAACGTGCTGCTGAATTTAGATTTCCTAATGCCACTTCATCATTTTCTACCGCATGAACATTCATCTTTTTAGCCACGCACAATGTAAATGTTCCTATTCCTGAAAACAAATCAAGAACATTTTTTTCTTTTTTTAAATGAATCAAAATAATATTACCCATTACATTTTTAGCTTCACAGGTTACTTGAAAAAAGCCGCCAGAAGACAATTAAACACAAACATCTCCAAAGTAAATCACCGTTTTTTCTTGTTCAATCAAAACTTCACCGTCAACAGATAAACGTGTAATTCCATATGAAAGAGCTGCACTGATCATAATTTTCTGACGAAATATTTCATGGTGTACAATACAGCCGCTTAAAGCAATCTCTAAACCAGTTTGGTCGCGTATTATTTAAAACAAAATGTCATTGCGTTGCCAATTCACGGGCTTTTTTTAAAGAGAGATGTCTTAATACATCCAATCCCATTTCATGACAGCGCCCGTGAATAGTATAACGATAAAGTCATTGAGCACCACTATTTTTATGCTTATGAAGAAGCAAGTTGGCACCATCATTATATTTACCAACTCTTAGGTAATTGCAACAGCCCTTGCATTAGACGGTTCATAAGAACCATTTTTAGTCCTTCCTTATACAATTTTTACCCACACGCCAATCTTGCTTGTGGTGTACAAGTAAATGATTTTGATTGATTCAAGATAAACAAATTTAAACTAAGAGAATCTTACGATATTCAGGTTTCTAATTTAATATGAATATCGATATATTATCTATATAAATCAATGTGTTATTGTAATATTAAACCGTTTGACAGAGCTGCTTAGAAAAGCACATAGCTCTCTGATATTATGCATCTGAGCAATAAATTCTGGATGGCTTACTGATCATTCCTAAAGAACCACAATCTCATAAGAAAGATAAGGGGTAAAACTAACTTTTTAACCCGATGAAGTCATGGATGTTGTTAGAATAATCCGCCGTCGGCTACAGGGCTTACATTCTATTAAAGGTGAAACAACACTATTAACTCCATACTTTCTAAGCGTATTAACAACTAATTGTCGTTTCTATACGTGATAAAAATTAGTATGCTAATGCTTAAGAGCATATCCTCCACATTTTTCAAAATGCTGACTAAAAGCATCCATGTGTTCTAGTAATTTTTCTTTTAATGCTATACATGTTGCATATTTTCCATGAATAATAGTTTTAGCACACTCCCCTGGTAAAGTAAAAAGCCGTACGGTGTCTTGGAAGTACCATAACCATTCGTTCCAATATGGCCAATTATGACATTGTAACTCACTGTTGCTTTTCTCCAAATAATAAATATTCCACATTGCCATCACTGCCTGTAATGGGAGAAGGAAGTAAATCTTTTGCATGCCACCCTATTTGAGTATCTAACCAGATAAAAAGCGCTTCAGCGATTTCTTTAGCACTTGATGGATTTAATATTCCTCCCTTACCAAGGTGCTTACGACCAACCTCAAACTGCGGTTTTACCAATAAAACAGCTTGAGCCCCTTTCTTAGCTAAAGATAAAACCGGCGGCAATGCAAGTTTGAGAGAAATAAAACTAACGTCAGAAACAATAAGATCAATTTCCCGTCCGCCTAAATGTTCCTGTTGAAAATCTCTAACATTTAATCCTTCTAATAACGTTACAGCACCGTTGCTCAATAAACGTGTATCAAATTGATAATGCCCAACATCAACAGCAATGACATGGGCCACTCCACGCTCTAAGAGAACTTGTGTAAAACCACCTGTTGATGCACCAACATCAATGGCTGTCACTTTATTCGTTACAATTGGAAATGCATCAAGTGCAGCAATCAATTTCAATGCTGCCCGTGATACATAATTCTGCGCTGGATCACAAACGGTAATCTCTGCATCAGCAAAAACGCTTTGCCCAGCTTTAAAAACTATTTCGCCATTAACTTTAACAGTTTTGCGCATAATAGCATCACGGGCACGTGAACGTGTCTTAAAAATTTTTTTTTCAATTAAAAGAATATCGAGCCTTTTTCTGGAAGCCATCTCATACTCGAATTTTCTATTCTACTCGAATCTTGCGCCCCAAAGTAGTAAAAACCGTGTTTAAAATACCTATAGCATCAAGTCCAACACGTGAAAGAACTTTTTCTGGTGAACCATGATTTAAATATTTATCAGGAAGTTTGAGTGTACGAACCTTTAAACCATGCTCTAAGAGTCCTTCTTGCGCTAAAAATTGTAATATGTGCGCTCCAAATCCACCAATTGCACCTTCTTCAATTGTCACCAATACTTCATGCTCATATGCCAAACGACGCATCAAATCCTTATCTAAAGGTTTCGCAAACCGTGCATCTGCAACCGTTGTAGATAATCCTTCAGCCTCCAATGCATCAGCAGCCTGCAATACTTCTGACATCCGCGCTCCAAAACAAACCAAAGCGATCCTATTTCCTTCACGCAGAATACGCCCTTTTCCAATTTCCAATAATTCACCACGTTGCGGTAAATCTATACCCATACCTTCACCGCGTGGATAACGAAAAGAAATGGGACCCTGATCATAAGCTGCAGCTGTACGCACCATATGCATCAGTTCAAGTTCATCAGAAGGTGCCATAACAATAAACTCAGGAAGAGTGGCCAAAAAAACAATATCAAAACTGCCAGCATGTGTTGCACCATCTGCCCCCACAAAACCAGCTCGGTCAATCGCAAAACGTACCGGTAATTTTTGAATTGATACATCATGGATAATCTGATCATAAGCACGCTGTAAAAAAGTAGAATAAATTGCAACAAAAGGCTTATACCCTTCACAAGCGAGTCCTGCAGCAAAAGTTACAGCATGTTGCTCAGCAATACCAACATCAAACATTTTTTCAGGAAATTTTTCTGCAAAAGAATCAAGACCTGTCCCTGTTGGCATCGCTGCTGTTATACCAATAATCTTATCATCATGACATGCTTCTTCTAATAAAGCTTTAGAAAATACCTTAGTATAGGATAAAATATTACTTGATACTTTAACCTGTTTTCCTGTCGTAATATCAAAACGATTAACACCATGATATTTATCAAACGATGCTTCTGCAGGTGGATATCCCTTTCCCTTATGGGTTATGACATGCACCAAAACTGGCCCCTTAGGACATTCACGAATATTTTTCAAAACAGGCAATAAATGCTCTAAATTGTGCCCATCTATTGGTCCAACGTAATAAAAACCAAGCTCATTAAATAAAGTTCCCCCAACCAAAAGACCACGTGCAATCCCCTCTGAACGACGTGCCTTATCCAAAAAAAACTTTGGCAATTTTTCGCTCAAAAGCTTTACCCGTTCACGCAAATGACGATAAGAAGGGCGAGAGACTAGTCGTGCAAGATGTGCACTCATAGCACCTGTCGGCGGTGCAATAGACATATCGTTATCATTAAGAACAACAATCAAGCGTGCATCCAAAGCGCCAGCGTTATTCATTGCTTCATAAGCCATTCCAGCAGACATTGCACCATCACCAATTACAGCAATAACATTGCGTCTTTTCTCTGCTCTCAAAGCACTCGCCACCGCCATGCCAAGACCCGCCGAAATAGAAGTAGACGAATGGCCCGCTCCAAATGGATCATACACACTTTCTGAACGTTTTGTAAAACCTGATAGTCCCCCCTCTTGACGTAATGTGCGAATTTTTTCTCTACGCCCCGTTAAAATCTTGTGCGGATAGGTTTGATGACCAACATCCCAAATAATCCTATCCTCCGGTGTATTAAAAACATAATGTAATGCAACAGTGAGCTCAACAACACCAAGTCCCGCCCCAAGATGACCACCTGTTACAGAAACCGCATCAATTGTTTCTGCTCGCAATTCATCAGCCAACTGTACCAAATCAGACTCAGGCAATGCCCGCAAATCCTGTGGAAAATGAACACGGTCAAGCAATGGTGTTAAGAGCTGAGACAAAAAAAATCCTTCCTATTATCTTAATTCAAGAGAATGCAATGATAAAAACATATCTTCTCTATTCTTTTATTTATAGTTTCCCATCTTTTTTATTGAAAAATGCTCTTCTCTAGTTTGAGATGATTGATGACTTTTCTCATTTTTAACTTATGTTATAAAACTTGTCTCCTATAAACTAAGATTATTGCATCTCCTAGCCCCACAATAAATATCCCGAAATATTTATTATTATTGAGCATCAAGTGGTTCTACTCCTTCTGGAGAACCTTCCTCTGAAAGCTGAATCTTTTCAACTTTAGCCTCAGCAACCCTCAAGAGTTTTTCACAATGTCTTTTAAGCGCTTCACCACGTTCATAAATATCAATGGATTGTTCCAAAGGCACATCACCACGTTCCAAATTTTCAACAATAACTTCAAGTTGCTTAAGTGCTTGCTCAAAGCTTAAAGTCGTAATATCCCCCTCTTGTATCTCTTTTTTCATAGGAACCTCACACAATATCTGTTTTGGATATACGAATCCCAAAACCTTCTAAATCTATAGAATGGCGCTCTTTAGCAATATAAAGAATGACAGAGCGTATTCCTAAATATTTCAAAATTTGTGCCCCTAAACCAATTTTGCGCCATTCTTCTTCGCGTTCAATTGCTTGCACATGGTTTTCTGAAGTGTCTCTTACCATGTTTTGAATGCCGATAGTTGATTGTATAATAGATCCTTCACGCAAATAAATAAATACGCCACGTTTTTCTTTTTCCATCATACACTGCATCGTCACCATGATATCTGAAGCTTGATACAAAACGTCATTTATAATGTTTTCATGATGAAAATGCACAGGTATACCCTCGCCATCATGGATATCACCAAAAATAATTGCCATATGCTGAACAGCTTCCCAAGGCAATTGATAACTTTGAACAATAGTGGAACCCACAGCTGTTTCAATAGCCATTTCTCCAACATACTTAATCAATATTTCTTTTCGCTGGCGGTAAGCAATCAAATCTGCAACCGTTATGATATGCAATCGATGTTCTTGTGAAAACTTCGTAATCTGATTACCATGTTTGACGCTTCCATCATCATTGACTAACTCACCGATAACACCAACCGGCGGTAAACCAGCTAATTTACATAAATCAACAGCTGCTTCCGTGTGACCTGAACGCATAAGAACTCCCTCTTCATGCGCAATCAAAGGAAAAATATGTCCAGGACAAACAAAATCGTTTGGACCAGCACTCGAACGAGCAAGATTACGTACCGTTAATGTACGATCGCGCGCTGAAATCCCCGTTGTTATTCCGTGTTTAAGATCAACAGTAACAGTAAATTGCGTCCCATGTGCAGAATTATTATCTCGTACCATAGGAGCAAGATTAAACCGTTGTGCTTCTTTTTTAGACATAGGAGTACACACAATACCCGTCGTGTGACGCAGGATAAATGCCATCTTTTCTTCTGTACAATGAACTGCAGCAACAATTAAATCACCCTCATTTTCACGATCATCATCATCTGTCACCACAATAATTTCACCGCGTTCAAAAGCTTTAAGTGCAGAAACAATTTTTTCTTCATCATATGCCATTATTCACCTTCTCACTCACCCAACTTGACCGCGATGTCTTAAGTAATGGTCAGCAATAGCACAAGCAACCATTGCCTCGCCAACAGGAACAGCACGAATTCCAACACATGGATCATGGCGTCCCTTCGTTATAACGTCTACATCATGACCATCAACATCAATAGAGCGACGAGGTGTTAAAATTGATGAAGTAGGCTTGACAGCAAAACGGGCAACAATTGGCTGTCCACTCGATATTCCCCCTAAAATACCACCAGCATGATTGGATAAAAAAAGTGGTTTCCCATCATTTCCCATCCGCATTTCATCGGCATTTTCTTCTCCTCTCAAGTGGGCTGCCGCAAAACCATCACCAATTTCAACACCTTTTACCGCATTAATCGACATAAGTAAGGACGCAATGTCCTGATCAAGTTTTGCGTAAATAGGGGCTCCTAAACCTGCCGGAACATTTTCGGCAATGATCTCAACAACAGCACCAACGGATGTACCATCTTTACGGAGTTTATTAATATAATCACTAAAAATGTAAACCATCTCTGCATCAGGTGTAAAAAAAGGATTATTATCAATCTCTGACCAATCCCAACGATCGCGGTTAATATTATGGGGACCAATTGCTATCACTGCTCCTCGTACAACCAAACCAGGAACAATTTTACGTGCAAATGCACCAGCCGCAACACGCGCTGCTGTCTCGCGTGCTGAAGCACGACCTCCCCCTCGAAAATCACGAATGCCATATTTAACATCATACGTATAATCTGCATGACCAGGACGATACTGATGAGCGATTGCTCCATAATCTTTAGAGCGTTGATCCGTACTTCGAATCAACAGAGAAATTGGTGTGCCTGTTGTAACTAATGTTATTCCATCTTCCTGAGAAACAACTCCTGAAAGGATTTCTACTTGATCTTGTTCTTGGCGCTGCGTTGTATAGAGAGATTGCCCTGGTCTCCGTTTATCAAGATAAGCTTGAACTTCTGCAAGAGTAAAAACAATTCCAGGAGGACAACCATCAATGACACAACCAAGAGCAACACCATGACTTTCACCCCATGTTGTTACACGAAACAAATGACCAAATGTATTATGCGACATGAAAAAAGACCCGTTTCTCTGTTAAATATATGCAACGACAATATTTGTTAAGCTATACACAAGATAGCCCTTTGCTCAAAAATACTCTCAGCCACTTTAACTCTGGTCAAACCACCGCTGTTCAATAAAATCCTATAAACCAAACTTTATTCTTTAGCGACAGAAATGTCTGGTGCATCAACGGCTTTCATACCAATGATATTATAACCTGAATCAACATGATGAATTTCACCGGTAACAGAACGAGACAAGTCCGAAAGAAAATAAAGGGCAGAGTCACCCACCTCTTCAATTGTTACTGTACGACGTAAGGGAGCATTATATTCATTCCACTTTAAAATATAACGGAAATCACAAATACCAGAAGCAGCTAACGTTTTAATTGGTCCAGCAGAGAGAGCATTAACACGAATATTTTGGGGACCTAAATCTACCGCTAAATACTTCACGCTCGCTTCAAGAGCTGCTTTGGCCACCCCCATTACATTATAATTGGGAACAACCTTTTCCGCACCATAATAGGTTAGTGTCAAGATTGAACCACCATCTGGCATCAACTTTTCTGCACGTTTTGTTAGAGCTGTTAAGGAATAAACGGAAATATTCATGGTCATCATAAAATTCGATTCGCTGATATCAATATAACGGCCACTTAATTCGCCTTTATCAGAAAAACCAATAGCATGAACTAAAAAATCAAGTTTTCCCCATTTCTTCTCTATTTCTCTAAAAACTGCATCGATAGAGACTCTGTCAGAAACATCACAATGTCCACAAATAAATCCGTTTAATTCTTCAGCCAAAGGCTCAACACGCTTTTTCATTGCTTCCCCTTGATAGGTAAAAGCAAGCTCTGCCCCTGCTGCACTCGCTGCTTTAGCAATTCCCCACGCGATAGAGCGATTATTGGCTAACCCCAAAATTAAACCACGCTTACCGTACAATAAATCATTACCCTTAGCCATTAGCACTGCCCCATTGTTACTTAAAATTAATATTATTCATCTGCCTATGGCACAGGTCAACTTTTTCTTCAAGTAATTGCTTTAAAATCAAACAAAAACTATGCTTTTATATATAAAAAATTTTAAAAATTAATCTTTTTGCATTTGCAAAAACTGTTCTAGCGCAGCATTTTTATCTTCAGGCAACATAATACGAATATGCACATAAAGATCATCTCTTGTACCATTTTTTAAACGAAGCCCTTTTCCTTTCAACCGCAAAACGCGATCAGAACTTGACCAGGCAGGAATCGTTAAAACTACACGTCCCTCCAATGTCTCAACTTCTTCTTTTGCTCCCAAAACAGCATGTTTAAGAGAAACTGGCAAATCAAGATGGAGAGCCCTTCCTTCAACCAAAAAACGAGGATGTTTTTGAATCTGAATAGTTATTAACGCATCTCCTGCTTGCCCATGAAGTATCTTTTCTCCCTGACCTTTTAAACGAATAGTTTGTCCATCTTCAATATAATCAGGAAGTTTAATTTTTAACTTTTTCCCATTAGGAAAAACAGCTTCCACTTTTTCTGCGCCAACCATCTGCTCTAATGTTACAGTAAGATTAGCACGAACATGTGCTCCTTGTTGAGGGCCATTATAGTGTGTGGAATTTGAAAATCTACCACCTCCTCCAAATAGATCGCGAAAAATATCACTCGCATCAAAATTTGCATCACCTGAAGAAGAAAAATCAAATCCCTTCGCTCTTCCTGAAAAGGGATTTTGTTTATTGCTAAAACTTTCACCAGGTCCATAGGCTTGATAAAGCGGCTTTCCTTCCATATCAATTTCACCACGGTCAAATTGTGCCTTTTTATCTTTATCACCTATAATTTCATAAGCCTGATTAATTTCAGCAAACTTTTCTTTAGCCTTTGTATCATCTTTATTGTGGTCTGGATGATACTTCTTTGCTAATTTTCTAAAAGCCGATTTAATCTCTTGTGGTTTTGCGGTACGTGCCACACCCAGAATCGTGTAGGGATCACGCATATTGCCCTCTTTTCAATTTTTTCGTTTTCAAAATATCAACTGATACGTTATTCAATATCCCTTATAGCTTCATCAGTCTATTTTAGAGAATAATTTCTTCTTTTCTTTATATGTCTATCAATAAACTAAAATACCAGATAAAATGAGATATTTATTTAATATATCTTATTGTAGTCTTTGCTAAAGACAATGAGACTACCATAAAAATACACGATAGTATTAGATTCTTAAAAAGAAGAAAAAATAGTACTTTAATTTTTTATGAGAAAATACTGCTCCCATGCTCACTAACCCTTGGAGACACTATGAGCAACAAAATACCAAAAAATGATCCTTTTATGCAAATGAAAAAACCTTTTGAACTTTTCGCAAAGTGGCTTGAAGAGGCAACAATAAACGAAATAAATGATCCAAATGCTATGGCATTAGCAACAGTTGACGAAACAGGTCTCCCTAATGTTCGGATGGTTCTCCTCAAAGATTACAGCTCCCAAGGCTTCGTCTTCTATACCAATTATGAAAGCTGTAAAGGACAAGAAATTTTAAAATCAATGAAAGCATCTTTAGGTTTTCATTGGAAATCGCTCCGTCGTCAAGTTAGAATTAGAGGAATTGTTGAAAAAGTCAGTACACAAGAAGCCGATGCCTATTTCCAATCGCGACCACGTGGTAGTAGAATTGGTGCATGGGCATCTAAGCAATCTCAACCATTAAACAACCGTTTTGTTCTCGAAAAAGCAATTGCTCAATATACTGCGCGTTATGCTCTAGGCAATATTCCACGACCACCCCATTGGTCTGGTTTCCGTGTTAAACCCCTTTCTATAGAATTCTGGTCTGATCGCCCATTTCGTTTACATGATCGTCTGCTTTTTACACGCGATAGTGTTGAACACAATCATTGGAAAAAACAAAAACTTTATCCCTAATCCTTCAATCTCCATCGTTATGAAGTTTTTGTTTTCCTAACGGTTAAACAACTATTTTTTTTATTTGTAAAATTCTAAAAGAAGATGATTTATTTCATTTAAATAAGAGAATTTTATTTTCACTGTAAAAATTGGTTGATAATATCTATTCCTGTATTGCTTGAAAATAAGTTAGCAATAAGCTTATTTAAAAGAAAACGCTAGTTTCAAAAATTATGATTTTACTTTTGAACTTCTGACAAGGGAAGAAGTGTTAATTTAAATTATACAACACATTTATTTATAAAGGTAATTTAGCGTTATTCATATTGAATTAGTCCCCAAATATCGTAAGATTCTTTCATTTCAAAGCTGTTCATGTTGAATCAATCAAAACCTTTCGTTTGCACGTTACAAGCGGGATGAGCATGTGTATAAAAATGATACAAGAAAAGATTAAAAATGCCTCTATACTTTTGTTAGCATATCTAGTGATTTTGTCGAATGTGGTTAAACCCTATAAATAACCTTCAAGGAAAAAGCATAACGATAGACTACATGCCATATCTTGAGTGCCCAAGGTCCTTGAGTGGTCAATTCAAAACTATAGACGTATAGGAGACACTAGCATAAATGCTACTGTTCATGAATTCCCTCCCATTAAAAATGAAATCGTATCTGTTAATCAACAACCATTTGAAAAAAATATGAATTTGCTGATGATTGTGAATCTATAGATGCTTACTTCTTATACCGCATTCATACATATTTTGATTCTGATAAAAATAGAAAGCGCACTTTAAATTAAAAAATTTGTTCATCTCTACTAAGGTCTATTTTTATTTCAGTAAAATTTGGTAAAGTTTTTATTTCACACAAAAAGGATCTGGAATAAAATTAACCATAAAATACAAATAAACTTTGAAAATTCAGAGAATAATAAATTTTAAAATCAATGAAAATATCTTTGAATTTCCATTCTTTTCTCCGTCATCACAGAACATATGATTTTATCTAACTTGTTGTTAAACCGCAGGATAAAATACCATCCATAGGCCACCACATACTAAACCAGCAAAAATTACAAAACCAATAAACGAATTAGATTTGAAAAGCCGGAGACATTGTGAACTGTCATCTATATCAAGGACTTTAATTTGAATAAACATATGAATGCTTGCCACAAAAATCCCCAAAAAACTAAGAACAGGGACCGTAGCTAAATAAAATGCTAAACTAACGAATACGATAAAACCACCATACAAAAATACTAAAGCACGTTTGGTTCCTTTACCAAAAAGAAGCGCCGTAGAACGAACACCTACAGTAGCATCATCTTCTTTATCTTGATGCGCGTAAATTGTATCATATCCTATAGTCCACAAGATTGATCCTACATAAAGCAAGATCGGTGCCCAGCTTAAACTTCCAAAAACAACAGCCCACCCCATTAAGGCCCCCCAATTAAATGCAATGCCTAAAAAAAACTGCGGCCAATATGTTACGCGTTTCATAAAAGGATAAAATGCAACGGCTATCAATGACGAAATACCTAGAAAAAAACTAAACCTATTAAATTGTGATAAAACGCCTAAACCAACCAAGCATTGTACAATTATAAAAACTCTTGCTTGAAACCGACTTACATGACCTGTCGGCAATGGGCGAGAACGTGTTCTTTCTACCTGAGAATCAATTTTATGGTCAATAAGATCATTCCAAGTACATCCAGCTCCTCGCATAGCAATAGATCCCAGAAAAAAAAGGAAAAGATACCAAACCCAATGGAGCAACATTGATAAAAGAGTACCATAATGCATTTTACAAGAGAGAAAAGCCATTGTTGTTGACCAAAAACAAGGCCACATCAACAATTGCCATCCAATAGGCCGATCCCAACGTGCCAATTGCGCATAAAACCATAAAGAACAGGGAAGGTAATTGTAGACCCATTGTTTAGAAGATGCATCCATAACCCGTCCTTGTCTATCATAGGACTGAACATGTGCAATATTTTTATTTTTTTTCATCAAATGACTTACCTTTAGTCTTGCGATAGAGACATTTCATTCTTATGAGAAGAAGGTGAAATTAATCATCTTCTATGAAAGGAGCAAACAATGAATATTCTTCTTATTGGCTCAGGTGGACGAGAACATGCTTTAGCATGGAAAATAGCAGCATCACCACTTCTAACAAAGTTATATTGTGCTCCTGGAAATCCTGCAACAACAGAATTTGGTGAAAATATTAATTTAGATATTGATAACCACCCTCTTGTGATTGATTTTTGTAAATCACATTCTATTGAGCTTGTGATTGTAGGACCAGAAGCACCATTAGTTGCAGGTATAACAGACTCTCTTAATAGCGCTAACATCTGTGTATTTGGTCCTACTCAAAAAGCTGCTCAACTAGAAGCTTCAAAAGCTTTTACAAAAGATTTATGTCGTAAGAATAACATTCCCACAGGAAGTTACCAATGTTTTAATGATGCCCCTAAGGCCAAAGCTTACATCCACCAACAAGGAGTTCCCATTGTCATTAAAGCTGACGGCTTAGCAGCTGGCAAAGGTGTTGTAGTTGCAACAACTATGGAAGAAGCATTTAACGCAGTTGATGCCTGCTTCAAAAGTGCATTTGGAGAGGCAGGAAATAAAATTGTTGTAGAATCTTTTCTTGAAGGTGAAGAAGCAAGCTTTTTCTGCCTTTGTGATGGTGAAATCGTCCTTCCCTTTGGATCTGCTCAAGATCATAAGCGTATAGGTGATGGGGATACTGGAGCAAACACCGGTGGTATGGGTGCTTATTCACCAGCGCCAATCATGACTCAAGAAATAGTAAATCGTACTCTCACAGAAATTGTTGAACCCACTTTAAAAAGCATGAAAGAGATGGGCGCCCCCTTTAAAGGCATTCTCTTCGTCGGATTAATGATCACGCAAAAAGGACCCAAATTAATTGAATTTAACGTACGACTTGGTGACCCTGAATGTCAAGTTTTAATGATGCGCCTCAAAGAGGATATTCTGCCAATTTTTCTTGCAGCAGCTCAAGGAAAACTTGAAAATAAAGCTCTTCAATGGTCTGAAAAAACTGCTCTTACCGTTGTTATGGCTGCTAATGGTTATCCAAACTCTCCCAAAAAAGGGACTATTATCCGTAACGTTGATAAAGTAAACACTCTTTCCAATGTAAAAGTTTTTCAAGCTGGTACAGCATTGTACAATGGAGAACTCATTGCAAATGGTGGGCGTGTTCTCAATATAACAGCAACAGGAAAAACAATTACGCAAGCACAAAAACGTGCTTATGAAGCCGTTGATTATATTGATTGGCCAGAAGGTTTTGTTCGTCGTGATATCGGATGGCGAGCCATTGCGCGAGAAAATTAAACTTTTTGAGTACTCTTTTTTATTATTTGATCATTTCACGTAAGAACATGATACATAAATTTTATCGCTGTTTTACATCGACTATAACTTAAAAAAAAACAAATGTAGCTTCCTTTAAAAAATGAAATATTATAAATGAGATACCTCCGTCTAATAAAAAAAGAATTTTCTAAATGTGAAACTGTAATAAAAACCCGTTCATTTTATCGTTACATTGACTTTAAACGCATTTTTTCACCACTTTTGTAAATAATCTCTTTCTTATTAAATTTTGAAGATAAACATCATGTATTGTCATTACTTTTATTTATCGTGTTCTTTAATGAAAGAACACCTTTTATGAGAAATAAAATGCCAAAAGAACACACTCGTGTTATTCACGCACAAAGTAATATCTCTCATTCTCGTTACTTTCCTATTTCACGATACTACCTGTGAAGCATTATGAAAATCGCTTTTACCTATCTGAAAAAAAGCATTTGATATAATCGTTTTCTGCTGCCGATGGATACTATTAAAAAACTCTCATTCACAATCTTCGACTTTCTCTAACGAAAAATCCTGCTAGACTCAGTCTTTAAATAGCCAAATTCTTTATTGACCGGCTTACTCTTGAGTTTTTCTTTGAATTCACACTCATATGCTTCACTAACATAAGGTGCAACAAGAAAACTTAAGAATATTCACCACATTCTCTAAAAACACTTCACGTGCGAAGCTTGCATACCTTATATCACCGCGCTAAATAACGACATTTTACGGTACAACAAAATCACTGCTTACAATAGTATAAAAATGAACACATACTAATATTACTAAAGTGCAATTCGATTCGCAATCACCAAATGCAAACCTAACGATTTGCTATAACGAAGGAAAAAACGTTTTTGTTTAGAATACGGTGTTATGTAAAAAAAACGATGTAAATTAGAACGATCTTTTACAACCACAATACGATTATTTTCATTAATCATAAGCATGGGAAGACTATAAGTGTCCGCCCATAATCGCCAATCTAGAAGGATATTATTCAAATCCCTGGAAACCAAAAGCGGGATACAAGCTTCTTCATCAGCATGAAGTAACTCTAATGCAACAGCTCTTTCTCCTGAACGCGTTTTTACAGTACGTGCTGCAATTCCTTTGAAATGATAAGGGGGTACTAAATGTGATAAGCTTGAAGGCATATCCGTTTTAAAAAAAACACCACGTTCATTTAACGAACAAATAACCTGATTGCCCGTTTTAGATGAAAAATATGTCGTCGTTTGTGGCAAATGGCACGGATCTAATCGAAATTCAAGCACCGCTTTTGCCTGATTAAAGCCTTGATTAGCCATATATAATGTCCCAATTTATCTTGATAACATACACCTTTTAGCAGCTTTTTCTCATCGGATTATTAAAAGTTTGAATAAAAAACAACTGGTTTCTTTTTTGGTTATTAAAATCTAAATAAAAATAAATGATAAAATTCACCATTCTTGAATTATAATACTTTTCCGGGATTCATTATCCCTAAAGGATCGAACGTTTTCTTAATCCCTTGCATAATATCCAATGCGACAGATGATTTAAAAGAACGGAGTTCTTCCCGCTTAAGCTGACCAATTCCATGCTCAGCAGAAAATGCACCTTTATAGTGCATCACTAAACTATGAATGCAATGGTTCATTTTTGACCATAACTGCAAAAATACTGTCGTATCAACTCCTACAGGTTGTGTAACATTATAATGCAAATTTCCATCACCCATGTGTCCAAAACAAACCACCCGTGCTCCTGGCGCAATATCTTCAACAATCAGTGCTGCCTCAGCAATAAAATTAGGAATGGAAGCAAGTGGTATTGCAATATCATGCTTAATGGATCCTCCCGCCAACTTTTGTGCCGATGATATACTTTCCCGCAATTGCCAAAAAAAATCTTGCTGCTTTAACGATTGCGCAATAACCGCATCGTCGATTATAGCACCATTTATAGCTTCTTCCAAAATAGTACTTAATACTGATAATGCTTCACCATCACCATGCAATGATGAAATATTAATCAAGACATACCATTCATGCTCATGCTCCAAAAGGGAATTCTCGCACATATTATAGCTTAAAGATAGCTGCAAGCTGAGTTTTGACATAAACTCAAAACCCGTTAACATGCCCCCTCCATGAGCTTGAGCAAGAGATAAAAACTCTAGCGCCTTAGATGGGCTACGCAATCCCACGTAAGCAACTGCTTTTTCTTTAGGCTTTGGAAAAAGCTTTAAAACTGCAGCGGTTATAATTCCTAAAGTGCCCTCTGCACCAATAAAAAGATTTTTTAAATCATAACCGCTATTGTCTTTTTTAACAAAACGTAAATCATCTAAAATACGGCCATCCGGTAAAACAACTTCCAAACCAAGACAAAGATCACGCATAGTGCCATAAGCTAAAACAGCTGTCCCTCCAGCATTCGATGAAAGATTTCCTCCTATTTGGCAAGACCCCTCAGATGCCAAAGAAAGAGGAAAAAAACGATCTGATTCAGCCACTTTTTTCTGTAAATCCTGTAAAATAACACCAGCCTCTACAACAACAAAATTCCCCTCAAGATTTATAGTTCTAACCTTATTTAATCGCTCCATGGATAAAAGAACGCTCTCTCCTCTTTCATCTGGTTGTTGCCCCCCCACGAGCCCTGTATTTCCACCCTGAGGTACAATTGATGTACACGTTTGGCTCGCTAACTGCATAATCAGTGAGATTTCTTGCGGTGAAGATGGACGTAAAAGTAAGGGTGTTTTACCATGAAAAAGCCCTCTTTCTTCAAGCAAGTACGGTGCAATCAACGCCTGATCTATTATAGCATGCTTGGCACCAACAATTTCTCTAAACCTCTCAATTAATTCCTGCTCCATGTTTATTTTTCCCTTGGAGCTGCAGCCCGTATAAGACGATCATTTATAGCCTCTCCTAATCCATGTGATGGAATAGGTTCTACTGCAATACATCTCACTTTAAATGAATCCAATTCCTTCATGTATTGAAATAAATGAGAAGCTGCCTCTTCCAACGTTCCTTCCTCGCTAAGGTTTAAAATAAAAACAGCATTTTCAGTCCCCATAACGCGCTTTGGACCAAATGCTAAAAGCGCTTCACCATTTTCCACCTTTTCTACATTTAAACGAATCTCGGCATTGGGAGCATAATGCGATTTTAACATCCCTGGCGCTTCAATCGTTGCCCGTTGATCAATCCGTTTTAGCGACTTCCCTACAACTTCTTCAATTTTTTCAGTTGCAAGACCCCCTGGACGTAAAAGATAAATATTTTCAGCACAAATCCTAATAATCGTTGATTCAAGCCCTATCTTAGAAGGTCCTCCGTCTAATATCAAAGAAACAGTTTTTCCCAAAGATGCAAAAACAGCCTCAGCTGAAGTAGGACTAAGACGCCCCGATTGATTCGCACTAGGAGCAGCAAGTGGGCGGCCCAAATATTGCACAATGTCCGCAAAACGACTATCTGGAAAACGAACAGCTAAAGTATTTAAGCCAGAAGTTGTTAAAGGATGGATATTATGTTGTTCCTTTAAAGGCAAAACCAATGTCAAAGGTCCTGGCCAAAATTTCTCCATTAATTGGCGTGAAAGAAAATCAATTTCAACATAGCGCTCCGCCATTTCGATACCGTTGACATGCGCAATAAGAGGATTAAATTGTGGACGTTTTTTTATAGAAAAAATAGAAGAGATAGCCCTTCCATTGGTTGCATCACCCGCTAATCCATAAACAGTTTCCGTTGGTAACGCTACTAATCCGCCTTGTTCAAGAAGCGTTATTGCCTCTTTTATTGAAACGTTATTGAGTGGTCGAATCGTCATGACACATCATTCCTATCATACCCTTTGAGTGGCGCAAAACTATAACGATGCAATCCTACAATTGGACCATATTTATCAAGAGCCGAACGATGGGCTAGCGTTGCATACCCTACATGCTTCTCTAAACCATACCCTTTATAAACTTGTCCTGCACATTCCATCATCCGATCACGTGTTACTTTCGCAATAATAGATGCGGCTGCAATTGAAGCCGAACGCTGATCACCCTTAATCAACGCCATTGCGGGACAACTTAGCTCAGAAGGGATATCACGTCCATCAATAAGTACATAGTGAGCTGGAACAGCTAATCCTGTAATACAGCGACGCATTGCTTCCAAAGTTGCTTGTCTAATATTAGATTGATCAATTGTACGGGCACAAAGACTAGCGACAGAAACCGTTAATGCACTTTGCAAGATTTCATGATAAATTCTACTCCGTTGAAGGAAGGAAAGCTTTTTTGAATCATTTAATCCATCAGGAATATGATCTTTATCCAAGATAACTGCTGCCGTTACCACAGGTCCAGCGAGAGGTCCCCTTCCTACTTCATCAACCCCTGCTACATGAAAAAAACCCTGTTTCTGCAACTCTAATTCGCACGAAAAATTTGGCTGAAGCGATAAATTAAACATGTTTGATAAATCACAACTCCAACAACCACACACTTATTTCTACAATCTGCTTATTTTCTGCAGGCATTACAGTTTTAACTGACTCTTCAAACATTATGCAAACTCTTACACAAAAAATAGAAACAAAATACGAGAGAGTATTTTATTATCCACTTTCTCTTCTAAAAAACATTCTAGCATTTATGCATTTTATCTAATTATCTAAAAAACAAAAAATTACATTTCTTTGGTTATCCTCTTCATTATGTATAATCAAAACATTATAAAATAAAAATTTTTATTTCTCAAATAGTTCCCAAAGTCATGATAGGTTTTACAAACCAATTTGGATACATTGATTTGATCAAAAGAGCAGCCCGTTGCGCTGCTTGTTGATTTTTAAAAATGCCAAAACAAGTTGCCCCAGTTCCAGACATACGAGAAAAAAGAGAGCCACATTCATCTAATATAAATAACACTTTAGCTAACTGAGGTGCTATTTTTAATGCCGGAGAAAAAAGATCATTTCGCGTTTCTTTTAAAGCTTCAACCAATGAATCAACGCTCTTTAAAGCGACTGGATTAACTTTTAAAGAAGAATGATGACGCTTATCTAACGCTTTAAAAACAGCTTGTGTCGAAATTTCTTGGCCATGATTAACTAATACCATTGCCAGTGAACAGGCCTCCTTCAGTCGTATAATCTCTTGGCCAATCCCTTTGACCAAAAGTGGCTGCCGATATTCCAATGCAAAAAGACACATGGGAACGTCAGCACCAAGGACTAAACTCATTTTTGCTAATTTTTCATAAGGGCAATCAAGCTTCCAATGGCGACGCAATATGCTTACAACCCCAGCAGCATCACCTGAGCCACCACCAATACCTGAAGCAACAGGTAATATTTTTATAAGCCGAAAAAAAGCAGGGCGTGCACTTTCAGGAAAATTCTTATGCATAAAATCCCGCGCGCGAATAACCAAATTGTCTGAATGAGAAACAAGTCCTTTTGCAAACTGTCCTGTTAAAATAAATTGATCACTTTCGCAAGGCGCATAATGTAGACAATCACCGCTAAGACTAAAATAAACCAAACTTTCTATTAAATGATAACCATCAGAACGTTGCCCCACAACATGCAGAGCCAAATTCAATTTAATGGGTGTAAACACATAAAAATGTTTTTGGAACGAAGCTTGTACATTTGATATCATATGATGTAATATTAGCCTGTACAGGGTACTTTTACAAATATCCCCCTTTTATCTATACTTTTAGCACCAACCTTATCGAAGCTTAGAATATTCTTAATCATTTTCTTTACAAACGATAAATATGAAGAGCTTTCATACAAAATAAACTGCTGCTTTCATCTGAATCATTTCAAACCTTTTTTCTTCTAACATCTGTTTTTAGATAAAACCCCCTCTCGCCTGAATGATCCGTTCTATCACAAACCGTAACGCTGCCAAAGGGCCCGCTCTTCTACTGCCATCAATGCACTATCAACTGCTGTATAAATCATATGAGCAGTTACTCCTGAAGGCGCTTTAGGGCCTAAAAAACTTTTTGGAGGTGTAATAAGTCGAAGTCTAGCATCATTACCAAAGCGCTCCTTAATAACGGAACGTATATCATTCAATCCATCAATTAAACCAAGTTCAACACTTTTTTTTCCACTCCAAAACATTCCTGTAAAGAGATTCGCATCATCTGACAATTTTTCAGCACGCCGCTCTTTAACTAAATCGATAAAAGTTTGATGCACTTCAAGTTGGAGAGATTTTAAATGCTCAATATCTGCCTTTTTTTCTGGTTGAAATGGGTCTAATGCAACCTTGTTCTTTCCTGCTGTGTACACACGTCTCTCGACACCAATTTTCTTTAAAAGTTCCGGAAAACCAAAGGAGGCTGAAACCACTCCAATGGAACCAACAATCGAAGAAGGATCTGCAAAAATTTCATCTCCCGCACAAGCAATCATATAACCACCAGATGCTGCAATATCTTCAATAAATACAAGAACCTTTTTATTTTTTTCTTCTGCCAAATCACGAATACGCCTGAAGATAAAACGCGATTGTACAGGTGAACCGCCAGGAGAATTAATAATAAGTGCAACAACTGATGATTTTTTGTGCGCAAAAGCCTTCTCTAAAAGATTTGCACACCTGCTTAATGAAAGCGTACGAGACATAGATGTTGATGAATCCATAATCGCTCCTTGAAGGCGAACAACAGGAATCTCCAATTTATTAGAAGAAAAACGGCGTGGAATAAAATTTTTGATAACATCGATCAAAACAAAATCTCCTTATAAATTAAGAACAATTAAATAGGAAAGGACAACAAAAAGGAAGAACGCGATAAAATCCAAAAGCGCCAATCAATCCCCATATTACACCCAGAAATATAACTTCACCCAAAATTAAAGCTCCCTAATAATAAAGTTTAGACTTTAAATAATAAACTGAAAAACACAAGAGACCATTACAAAAGTTCCCACAAACTTATATATCCATTATTAATTGCATCAACCCGTGGTGAAAAAGTATGGTCATTGCCTTCATGGATAACCAACGCCGGTAAAATAGATAAAGCTGCTCTACTTCCTCGTTTTGCATAAAATAAAAGACGAATTGCTGCTGTTTTCGTACGTGCATGTACAGGAATTATACAAATACCACCAAAGCGTCCTTTTAAAGTACGCAAAATATCTGTCAGTGATTGTGGACGCGCAATGAGCCCTAAATATCCGCCTGGCTTAACAATTGCTGCTGCACTGCGCAACCAATTATCAAACATCGCTTCAGGCATAACGTGTGCTTCAGCTTTTTGTTTATCAAGTGTTTTGCGATCAGTAGGATTATTAAAAGGTGGATTCATAATTGCAAAATCAAAGCTATTATCTATTAAACCTGCTTTTATACGGGCATTCCCTTTGAAAGTAACATCTGCTTTTAGCAAACAAATTCGGCCAGCAAATTGTTCATTTTGTTTTAGCATGAGCGTTTTTTGAGCGTAAGATATCATATAAACTGAACGTTCGACTAAAGTCACATGAACATTCAGACACCGTGAAGCAACAGCTAACCCTGCAGCTCCAGCACCTGCGCCTAAATCAACAACCTTTCCCTTTAAATCACTCGGAACTAAACTAGCTAATAACATAGCATCCATCCCAGAACGATGGCCATATTTATGGGGTTGAACCAAATAAAATTTTCCACGATGAAAACTGTCAATTGTTTCACCACTCTGATTCGTTGCTTTGTCCATTTAAAAGCCTAATGTTCAAATTTATAAACTGCATTTTTGCTATTCAGCTGCTGTTTTAACTTTTTTATCATTTCATAACAACAACATTACACTTGCTAAAGAATATTTCTTGCCAATATTATTCAAAACTTACACTTTAAAGCGATATCAAAAGCTTGAGTCAAAACAAAACCCCCTTTATGCTAGTGAGTAAATATGTCTATGGCAATAGTTTAGGAGTCAATACATTGAGTGCAGCAATTAAACCAGAACAAATAAGAAACAATCAAATTTCTCTTCAATCTCTTATAAATCTTACTCAACAAGATATGGAGCGAGTAAATCAATTTATTCTCTCTATGGCAAAATCAGAGGTTGAGATGATCCCTGAAATTTCTAATCATCTTATTTCATCAGGTGGAAAGCGGTTACGCCCAATGATTACGCTTGCTTCTGCTCATATGTTTGATTATCAAAATGACGACCATATAAAACTTGCAACAGCCATTGAATTTATGCATACAGCAACATTACTGCACGATGATGTGATTGATGAAAGTAATTTAAGACGTGGAAAATCTACAGCACGGATGATTTGGGGAAATCAAGCAAGTATACTTGTTGGTGATTTTTTGTTGGGGCAAGCTTTTAAAATGATGGTTGATGTTGGCTCTATAGAAGCACTGTCTGTTCTAGCAAACGCTGCTGCAGTTATTGCTGAAGGAGAAGTTATGCAACTTTCTGCTGCAAAAAATATCAAAATTAACCCTTCAGACTATCTCAAAATCATTAATGCAAAAACAGCAGCACTTTTTTCAGCAGCTGCTGAAGTAGGACCCATTATTGCTGGCTGTGGAAATAAAGAGCGTTCTGCATTACGTAAATATGGAACCTCTCTAGGTTTAGCTTTCCAATTGATCGATGATGCACTTGATTATAGTGGTAGCACTCAAAACTTAGGAAAAAATATAGGAGATGATTTTAGAGAAGGGAAAATTACAATGCCGGTTATTCTCGCCTATGAGCGTGGGAATATGGTAGAAAAAGATTTCTGGAAACAAGCGCTTGAAAACGGTAATAATAATGATGGAGCCTTTGCACATGCGCAACACTTAATGGAAAAATATGATAGTATCACAGATACAATAGAACAAGCACACACCTATGGAAAACATGCAATTGATGCGCTTGTTCCTATGAACAAAAATTTTGCTTACGATGCTCTCATTGAGACTGTTGAATTTTGTATTGCACGTGTAAGTTGATTCTTTGCAAGAATTGCAATATTTCTCAATAAGGTAATGAGATATGATTTATAAACGACACAATCGATTGATTGCCTTGAAGAAGATGCGCTCCATGTGCACTGCAATGGTATCCCGGCTTTTTACCCTCTTTATCGTGGGTATTATGCTGATACCATCCTCCACTTACAGTAAAATAAACGCCGCCATTCATACAAGCTCATTTACAGGTGCTTATTTAGCTGGAAGAGTTGCAAATCATGAAAATCAAATAGATCTTGCCATCAATTATTTTAAACAAGCACTCGTTTACCAACCTGATAATATTGAAACACAAAAAGAGCTTCTTGAAGCTATGCTCTCCGTAGGAGACTTTAAAGAAGCTGTACAACAAGCAAAGAAACTCAAAGAGCAAAATATTATAACTCCTTTTGTTTCCTTAACATTGGCAGTAGAAAGTCTCATCAAAAAAGACTACAAAAATGCCAAGATTTTTCTACAATTAAAAGAACTTCCTACATCCAATAATCCAATACCTGAATTAATCAGTGCTTGGATTACGTTTGGATCTGGACAAAAATCTCAAGCAATCGCTGATCTTAAGAAGCTAAAAGGTCCTGTCTGGTATGACCTTTTTATATCTTATCACCTAGCACTTATGAGCGATTTTTTAGAACGACCACAAGATGCAAAAGAATATTTCATTAAAGCACTGAGTAACAAAAATGGAACCCTGATCGCTCCTAATACCTATGAACGTATTATTACAGCCTATGCCTCACTTCAATTGCGCCATAATATGCGAAACCAAGCTCTTCAAACAATCCAACATGGCGAGCAAATGTTACCAGGTCGAGAAGTCTTCAGAAACTTCCGAGAAAAAATTGAATCAAACGCTTTCCTAGAGAAGATTGTTAAAACACCTCAACAAGGAGCAGCCGAAGTGTTGTATAATTTTGGAACAGCCCTCAATCACAAAAACTCAGGGCGAATTGCACGTATTTTCCAACAGTTATCTTTCGCCTTATACCCTCAAAATGACGCAACGCTGTTTCAACTTGCACAGATTTCTGCAAAATTGAACGATTCTCATCAAGCTATTAAACTTTATCGCGCTTTATCTCCTAAATCTCCTTATTATAAAGATGGACAACTTCATCTTGCATTCCTTCTTTCCAATAACAATAATTACAAAGAAGCAATAAAATTACTCACATTGTTAAATAAAACATTTCCCAATGATCGTAATATTTTGATAACACTCGTTGCTTTTTATATGCAGGACAATAAATTTCTTGAATCCACTAAAACTCTAAACCATGCTATTGCTCAAATAAAAAACTTTCAGCAGGATGATTGGAAACTCTTTTATCAACGTGGTATTGCTTTTGAACGTTTAAAACAGTGGTCAAAAGCAGAAACTGACTTACGAAAATCACTTGAATTTTTTCCAAATCAACCGCAGGTTCTTAACTATTTAGCTTATTCCCTTGTGGAACGTGGTGAAAAACTTGAAGAATCCCTTCATATGCTGCAAAAAGCTTCTACTTTGCAATCTCACAACAGTCATATCCTTGATTCTTTAGGATGGGCTTATTATAAACTAAAAGAATACAACAAAGCAGTTCAAATATTAGAAAATGCTGTTAGATTACAACCTGAGGACCCAACATTGAATGATCATTTAGGAGACGCCTATTGGAAAGTTGGTCGTAAGCGTGAAGCAATATTTCAATGGAATCATGCAATTGACGGAAAACCAGAAAATTCTCAACAAATTCAAAAAAAATTGAAATTTGGTTTGCAATAAACGATGCTTAACCGTAAACCATATGAAATAATAGATAGTTATGGAGACTAAAATTTCTTTGATAGCTATCTATGCTATTCAATGTTTAAAGAGTATAAAGCGTGAAACTACCTGAATATCTTAATCCCACACGTTCTTTTCAGGGACTAATCTTAACTTTACAAAATTATTGGGCCAACTATGGATGTGCGATTTTGCAACCTTACGATATGGAAGTTGGAGCCGGAACTTTCCATCCAGCAACAACACTGCGCTGCCTAGGCCCACGTCCTTGGAAAGTCGCTTATGTTCAACCTTCTCGACGTCCAACAGATGGTAGATATGGTAAGAATCCAAATCGTTTACAACACTATTATCAATTCCAAGTGCTTATCAAGCCCTCTCCATCCAATCTACAAGAGCTTTATATCAAATCTCTACAAGCTATCGGACTTGATACAAAACTGCATGATATTCGCTTTGTTGAAGATGATTGGGAAAGTCCAACCCTTGGCGCTTGGGGACTCGGATGGGAATGTTGGTGCGATGGAATGGAAATATCTCAATTTACTTATTTTCAACAAGTTTGCGGCATTGAATGCGCTCCAGTTTCAGGAGAACTCACATACGGTCTTGAGCGTCTAGCGATGTATATCCAAAAAATTGATAACGTTTATGACCTTAATTTTAATGGTTTAGAGAAAAAAAACAAAATAAGTTATAGAGATATTTTTTTACAAGCAGAACAGGAATACTCATATTATAACTTTGAATTTGCCGATACAAAGCTGCTGCACCAGCATTTTATTGATGCAGAATGTGAATGCAGTGCACTTCTTGATGCTGGAAAACCAATTAAAGAAAATGCATTCCATCGCTGTGTTTTTCCTGCATATGATCAATGTATTAAAGCGAGCCATATCTTTAATCTTTTGCAAGCACGTGGCGTTATTTCTGTAACCGAGCGGCAAAATTATATTCTTCGCGTTCGCGATCTCGCGCGCCGTTGTGGAGAAGCTTTCTTACTCACAGAAGCTGGACAAATATACACTGGAGAAGCATAATGTCAGATCTTCTTCTTGAGTTTTTTAGTGAAGAAATCCCCGCACGTATACAACGAAAAGCTGCTGCTGATCTTAAAAAAGCTGTTACCGATAAACTCGTAAATACTGGACTAACCTATAAAGCTGCTCGTGAATATTGGACACCTCGTCGGCTAACATTGGACATACGCGGACTTTCTACACACTCAAAAGATATTCATGAGGAACGAAAAGGGCCAAGTACAAAGTCACCACAGCATGCAATTGATGGTTTTCTACGTGCAACGGGATTGAACAATATCTCTGAAGCACATATTAGACATGATGATAAAAAAGGTGATTTTTATATTGCTAAAATTGTAAAAAAAGGCAAAGCCGCAGAAGAAATTATTGCCGATATCTTACCAGATATTATCCGCAACTTTCCGTGGACAAAATCTATGCGTTGGGGAAAAGATTCAGCCAAAAGTGGTGCTCTAAAGTGGATTCGACCTTTACAAAATATTCTTTGCATTTTCGGACCAGAAATTGGCGAAACACATGTTATTCCATTTAAAATTGGTTCTCTTAAAAGCAATAATCTAACTTATGGCCATCGTTTCTTAAGTGACGGAAAGCCATTCCAAGTGCGTCGCTTTGATGACTATGTTACTAAACTTGAAACTCATAAAGTCATTCTAGATGCTGAAAGACGAAAGAATATTATTTTAGCCGATGCACAGAATCTTTGCTTTGCAAACGGTTTAGAACTGGTTCAAGATAATGCTCTCTTAGAAGAAGTTTCTGGTCTTGTTGAATGGCCTGTTATCCTTATGGGTAATTTTGACAAATCATTCCTTGATATTCCCCCAGAAATTATTCGCTTGACCATTCGAGCCAATCAAAAATGTTTTGTCACCCGTAAACAAGGAGAAAAGACAAAACTTTCTCATCATTTTATTCTCGTTTCTAATATTCTTGCAAATGATGAAGGCAAAGAAATTTCTAAAGGAAATAGTAAGGTTGTCCATGCCCGTCTTTCTGATGCACTCTATTTTTTGCAAACAGATCAACGTAATTTGCCTAATATTAAACAATTGGAACCTTCTATAAAAAAATTTGATCTTGATATAAAAAAGCCTCTTGATCAAAGAATGGCACAGCTTGATCATTTAAATGTAACCTTTCACGCTAAATTAGGTACGCAAGGTGCAAGAATAGAACGCATTGCTACACTCGCACAAAAAATTGCGCCTTTGATACAAGTAGATCCTCTCTTAGCAAAACGTGCAGCAGTCCTTGCAAAAGCTGATTTACAAACAGAAGTTGTTGGAGAATTTCCTGAACTGCAAGGGGTAATAGGAAAGAAATATGCCCTTCTTCAAGGAGAAGATCCTCGCGTAGCTGTGGCAATCGAAGATCATTATAAACCTCAAGGCCCCAAAGATCATCTTCCTCAAGAACCGCTTGCTATAACAGTTATGCTAGCCGACAAAATTGATACGATCGTTGGCTTTTGGCTCATTAATGAAAAACCAACTGGTTCAAAAGATCCCTATGCGTTAAGGCGAGCAGCACTGGGAATTATTAGACTTGTACTTTCACGGAATTGGAAAATCAATTTCATACCACTGTTTCAGTTGGCAACAAACCTTTTCTTACAACAAAAAAGTAGAGATGAAATCTATCAAAGAGAAAATTTACAATTGCAGAATCTGCCTTCAGAAAAAACAGAACATATTTTATCAGATCTGTTATTCTTTTTTCATGATCGTTTGAAAATTTATCTAAAAGAGAAAGGGGCTCGTTATGATGCTATTGAAGCAGTTTTAAACAAAAAGTCTGATGATTTTTTATTAGTTGCACGTCACGTCGAGTCGCTTATTGCCTTCATCAATACAAATGATGGTATGAGTTTTGTAACCTCTGTAAAACGTACTGCCAATATTCTCGAAAATGAATTTCAAAAAAGTACAATAACAAAGAATGCAATTGACTCGGAACTCTTGGTTGAGGAAGAAGAAAAGCAGCTCTATCATGCAATTTGTGAGGTAGAAAAAGAAATTCTTAATTACATTAGTGAAACAAATCTATCGCCCACACTCAGTGTGCTCGTTCCACTTGGAAAATCAATTGATGTATTTTTTGAAAAAGTATTGGTGAATGATAAAAAAACTGATATTCGTGCTAACCGTCTTGTTCTTCTCAAACGCATTCACACGATTACACAAACGGTTGCAGACTTCTCCAAACTTATCATTTAAAACTAAAAATCTTCTATCAACTGATGAAAATAGTGAAGATAAAATTTTTCTTTTTTAGCGCTTTTGTTAATTAATATCTCAAAATATCATAAAAGCTTTCCCGTGAGACTCAAGCTAACTTTAAAAAACAGTAGAATTTTTAGCATCAATGATACGTTAGTATTAACTTCCTCATCACATCTCAAAAAATAAAGATTCCTATCCGATCAGATTTAATCCGGATTTCTATCGAACAGACTCCTCTAAACTTCTCATTTATGAGGTTTATCTATATGAAGACAACAAACTGATTTATAACGATACCTTATCATTTTTATATTCAATAAAGATATTAGAATAAAATAAGAATCTCTTATTTTAAACTTTCCCATTATGAGAAATAATCATCTTTATAAGAAGGATTAACATACAGATAAAGAAATCTTGAGAAATAAGTGAAGGCATTTCTTATAAACTATACTAAACGTAAAAGAAGTTGCTGAATACAAAAGTAGTCACACTACTTTAACTAATAATACAATAACGATACTGGCTTATCCATTAATAATCGCAAAAATGATGGTACGCTCTAATAGGCATCACAGATCCTTACGAATAGAATTCAAAAGACTAATATAAGCTAGATAACACACCTCTTTAAACTTAAATATACAACTAACACAAAATTAATATTGCAACATACTTCAAAAGATAAAGCATTCAATATTAAAAATATTATACACTTAAAGAAATGACTTTTTTATCTTAGGGACCCCATTAATTAAGATGTGTTTTCATTTTGGTTTTCATTTTGATCAGTGTTTCTTTTGCAAAAGATTCTTTAATGAATTCATCTGCCTTATTAGCATCTAATTCCTTTGCAATGAGGACACGTGCCGTAGAAATTGCCAAATCGATAGCAAATGAAGAGACCATGCGTATTGCATCCGATTCTGCCTGAATGATTTTTTGCTCTGCCAATTTATTACGGTTTTTGACATATTCTTCTGCCTTTGTACGAGCCTCAGCAATAATAGACTCAACTTCATGCTTTGCTGCAGCAATGATTTCTTGTGCATCTTTTTCTGCTTCTGCATGTCTGCGTTGATATTCAGACAATATCTCCTGGGCCTCTTCACGAAGACGTAAAGCCTCATCAAGTTCATCTTTTATACGTTTTGCTCGGGCATCAAGATGACGTATAATCCTCTGTGGAATTTGGAAATAGACTAAAATAGCCAAAAAAAGAACTAACCCAACAAAAGCCCAAAAAGTATCAGTCATCTCTGTCTTCCTCAATAATCCGCAGTTTTAATAACTGAACGAACATCATCTCTACTGACATCAACATCTATCAATTTTTTCACAATTTCAAGGGATACCTCTTCAGCGATAGACCCAACATTTTGCATCGCTTTATCCCGAATTTCTGCTATCTGTTTTTCGGCAGCTGCGAGCTTTTTTTCTAAACTCTCTTCAATTGCCTTCCGTTCAAACTCTGCCTTTTCTTTTAATTCTTCACCAGCTACCTGCGCTATAGCATACGCTTTCGAACGCGCTTCTGCTAATTGCCGCTCATAAGTTTCAACAACGGTGTCTGCTTCATGCTTCATACGCATCGCCTGATCTAAATCAGATGCAATTCGATCTCGACGTGTTTCAATAACACCACCAATACGTGGCACAATCACACGAGAGATAAAAAGATAAAAAAGTCCGAAAGAAATTGCCAACCAGAAAAAATGCGAACCAAAATGTGCAACATCAAAAGGTGGAAACACACGATCTGAATGCTCTGAAACTTCTTTAATATGTTCTACCGACGTTTCAGTATTCTGTGCATACGCGCTGGGAAAAAACATCTTCCTTCATCCTTTAAATAGCTTATTAAAGCCCTCTATAACCAATAATAACCGATTAACATCTCTCTGGTTAAGAGCTAAAAGGGTAAACCCTTAATCTCATGCAGAGAATAGATATACCCTTTTCATGATGATCAAACTCCAAAAAGAAGTAATAAAGCAATGAGCAATGAAAAAATACCCAAAGCTTCTGTCACAGCAAAACCGAAGACGAGACGTCCAAACTGACTATCTGCAGCTGATGGATTACGTAATGCACCAGAAAGATAGCTACCAAAAATATTACCAAGCCCTAAAGCTGTTCCAGCCATACCAAAGCAAGCAAGACCAGCTCCAATATATTTTGCTGCAAGCACCATTTCCATATTATTCTCCTTTAAAGCAAAATTGCACTATTCGACGGAAAACCGCCAATTCTATTAATGTCCTGGATGAATTGCATCATTAAGATACATACACGTTAAAACTGTAAAGACATAAGCCTGAAGAAACGCAACCAAAAACTCAAGAGCCGTAATCGCCACAGTCATAATAAGAGGCAAAACCGAACCACCAATGCCCACGATTCCTACCCCAATCATTGAAACAACAAACCCTGCAAACACTTTGAGCGTAATATGACCAGCAAGCATATTCGCAAAAAGACGAAGTGAAAGACTGATTGGACGAGAGAGAAAAGAAATAATCTCAATCATTGTTACCAGAGGCAAAACCACAACAGGAACCCCACTCGGAACGAACAATTTCAAAAAACTGATCCCATGCTTATAAAAACCATAACCAATCACTGTCAAAATCACTACCATTGCTAACGAAAACGTGATCATGATCTGAGATGTAACCGTATAAAAATAGGGAAAAAGACCAATAAAGTTAGCAACCAAAATAAAAGTAAATAAAGAAAAAACTAAAGGAAAAAACTGCATTCCCTGCACACCAGATGATTCCCGCAGAGTCGATGCGACAAACTCATAGGCCATTTCTGAAAGAGATTGCATCCGTGTTGGAACTAATCCACGACTTGATGATGAAATAAAAAGAAAAACAGAAGTTATAACAACGGTAACGACTGTAAACAATGATACATTTGTAAATGATAAATCCATATTTCCTATGGAAATATTAATCAGTCGTGAAACTTCAAACTGATGAATAGGATCCGGAGCATGCGCTGTCACTTTAACCTCATTTATCGGACCTCTCATTGGTCCCTTTATTTTGTTCATCTTGGCACAACACGCCTTTTTGTCTTAATTGACTGGAGGAAATATACCCCACAGACCGAAGAATACTCAATACACCAGCAACAAATCCAAGAAAAAGAAAAAAAACCAATCCCCAAGGCCATGAACCTGCTAACTTATCAAACCCCATCCCCAAAACAATACCAACTATAATACTTGCCATAAAATCACTGGAAAGTCTAATCGCATCTGCCATCCCTCCTTGTGATTTTTCCCGCTTATTCTTACTTTCCTGCTTCTTTAATACCTGCCTGCGCATTAAAGCTACGCTTAAGTTCTTACTACGACATTCCAAGTCCTCTGACTGAAAACACTCTTCTTGCTTTTTCTCTTCAGCCTCCTTGAGGCTTATAACGGGTTTTTTGCCCATCGCCATCATTGGCTCCTTAATCAAAAAGCAAAGCAAAAATGCATTTTATAAAATCGTGCGCATCATATTGTTCCCAAATTTATTCGTCAAGATATTAAAAGAAATCTATCACAATTTATCATATAAATTTTTATCACATAAATAACGTATTTTTTAATTCATATACTTTTTTTGAAAATATTTTTAGGAACCTAAACCGATTTCATCGACAGCTTGTGAATGTATCACAAGAAACTCCCGTGAATAACATAAAGCTCATAGGACCGCCATCTTTCTCAAGATTGTACCAATCCTCGTTTTTTTAAAGAGACTATAGAAGGTTTTTCTTTTCTCAATCATTTTTAATTACACATCATTCCTACTTATGATATACAAAAAATAGTTTTGATTAATTTAATATGGATAAACTTGGAATATAAGGGAACTTGCGCGATTCGGCGTTTTTAATTTAATATAAAAATGATGATTTATAATCATAAATCAAAATCTTGTAGAAGAACGCTAAACATTAACATAATTGCACATAATCATTCTAGCTTGCAAACAAATGTAATGTTATCTCGTTTTCTGCCAAAACCATATTTATGTCTCGTATCATTTAAATATTCTAAATGTATGTGAATTCATTGACACAAAACAGACAGATAAAATATGTCGCATCATACTTTGGTAAAGTATTGATTTATAATGATAGTTTATTATTTATTCAGCTTAAATAAGAGCTCTGAGTAGCAAAAGATACTCTTTCGTATTCATATTGAATTAATCAAAATTTTTTGTTTGTCCATCACAACCAGAGGTAAGGTACGATTAAAAATACCTTTTATACCCTGTTAAAAAACGAGAATTTGGACAATGGTAAAAGCTTAAAAACAGTATCACAACGCTGTCTCTTACATCTTTTGTTCAAATAGACTTGCATTTTTTATTTTAATAAAAATCTACTCAAAGGGTCTTATATAACCCTATTCTCAAGATATTTTATCATTACAGATACCGTTACAAAATACGCTTGAAGGCATTAAGAGAGTTTTCTTTAAATACAAGATAATAAATCCACGATTCTAAATCAGTTTAATAGAATACAATAAAATTTGAATAGAACCACCCTACCACTTTAGACAAAATCAATCCACTTTTAAACCTTACTCTTTACAATTGAATATTGGTAAATTCAGCAGATATTGTTGCTTTTTATTTAGATAAACTGTCGCAAGCAAAAGCATTTATTAATAGTCTTTATTTTATAAAAGCCCATTTAATGTTTCTTTTCAAACGAGCATAATAATTATCCTCCCTCCCCTCATACTGCATCTATTCTTGCATTAAAACAGCTCATTAAGAGGATTGGTGCGCTTTCTTAAATACTCCTAAACTCTTCTCACAACATGTGAATAAATGATCTTTATCAAGAGATAATTAAAATGAAAAAGCTCTCTTCAATAGAGTTCATAATAAGTGATTATTGGATAAATCGAGACTTTAGTAAATAAAGAATTTTTTCTTTTATAACAAAAAGAAAGATTATTGGCTGTTGAGGTTATCAATTCATTTTCATATTTAGAACGCTATAGATTATCAAAAAGCTGATTTTTAAGATTCTTAAGTGTAGATTTCATTCACTTAAAAAATTAAAGAGCTATCATTTCTTCTTGGAATGTACCACAAAAGGATTATCAGAGGCGCGTAATGATATACGAACTGGTACACCAAATAGATCAAATGTTTCACGCAACCCATTAATAAGATAACGCAAATACGACTGAGGCATTACTTTAGGGCGCGAGCAAGAAATCATAAATCCAGGAGGACGTATCTTAACCTGTGTGATATATTTAACCTTAAGCCGACGCCCTGAAACCGCAGGTGGTGGATGGTGTACCACAACAGTCTCAAGCCATTGATTTAATTTAGCCGTTGAAATGCGCCGATTCCACACGCGATGCATCATCATGACATTTTCCATAAGCTTATCAATTCCTTGACCATATTGCCCTACTAAAGGAACAGCTCTCAAACCACGAACTTGAGGAAGAAATCGTGCACATTTTTCATGTAAATCAATCAATGTGGTCTGACTATTTTCAACAAGATCCCACTTATTGAAAGCAATAACTGGAACACGCCCTTCACGAATCACAAGATCAGCAATTTGTAAATCCTGCTTTTCAAAAGGTATTGTTGCATCAAAAACAATGACCACTACTTCTGCAAAACGAATGGCGCGCAAAGTATCTGCAACGGATAGTTTTTCTAATTTTTCTAAAACTTTTGATTTTCGACGCAAACCTGCAGTATCAAAAAGTTTAACATGACGACCATTCCATTCCCAATCCACAGAAATAGAATCGCGCGTAAGTCCTGCTTCTGGTCCTGTTAATAACCGATCTTGTTTCAGCATACTATTGATAAGAGTAGACTTTCCTGTATTGGGGCGCCCCGCAATTGCAATCCGAATAGGTTTATTTTCATCGTAAATAAGTCCCTCTTCTTCCAAATCGTTGATATCATCACCAACAGATGCGAGCTGTATGATCATATTTTCTTCTTCATTTCTGCCGAAAACGCGCTCTGTCCCAACAGCGTCTATAATAGCATCACGAAGATCACTAAATCCCAAACCATGTTCAGCCGATATTGAGCAAGGCTCTCCCAAACCTAATGACCATGCCTCATATTCTCCTCCTGTGGCCACTCTTGATTCAGACTTATTGACAACAAGTACAATTGGCTTTCCTGATTTGCGAACCAATGAAGCAAGGTTTAAATCACTGAGTGTTATTCCATTTTTCGCATCAACTACGAATAAAATAAGATCTGCTTCATCAATCGCAGCTTTTGTATGAGAACGCATACGCCCTTCAAGTGTATGATCACCTGCTTCTTCCAGCCCAGCCGTATCAATCACATCAAAACATAGATCTTGCAGTTTTGCCGTGTGAATACGCCGATCACGCGTCACACCCGGCTGATCATCAACCAAAGCCAATTTTTGCCCAATCAAACGATTAAAAAGTGTTGATTTCCCAACATTGGGACGGCCAACTATAGCAATAGTAAGGCTCATCGATTTATTCCTTATTTGCCTTGCCCTCAGCTTGTATAAGCTCAAGCATCATTCGCGCCCGATCTACTATCTTTGAACCCAAAGCACCTTCTTCGGCAATTTTCTTAAAATAATAAACTGCTTCATCCATTTTATCCACTTTATAAGCAGCTAAGCCCAAAGCCTCTCTTGCAGACATACGCATAGGATCAATATCACTTGCTATATCTTCAACGCGCCTTTTTACATCATCCAAAGTCCCTGTATCAACTAATATATATGCTGCCCGAACTTTCGCAACTTTCCGCAAAATTTGCGGCGCCTTCTCATCTGCTGCAACAGAATCAAAAATCTCCACTGACTTAGTAATATCACCTTGCTCCATGAGTAAAGAAGCTTCCAGCAAATGAGCAAGATAAGGGTATCCCCCAAAGTTGGAGTCTTTAGCACTCTCCAATTGCTTTATCGCCTTATCAAAATGACGTATATCCGCAAGATTAAGGCTTTTTACAAATGCGTCACCAATATAGTTGGCTTTCTTTATTTGCGTATGATGGTAAATTTGATAAATAATTATCACCAAGATGAAAAGAAGACCTGCCCCAATAATCGAAAAACCATAACGTCTCCAAAAAGCAAGTGCCTTTTCCTGACGAAATTCTGCATTAACTTCAGCAATAAAACTATCATACGACATATATCATACCTTGTGAAAAATTTACTCTCTGTGCTTTTATGCATAAATGAACAAAGATGGTAGGCCTAAATCAAACTAAAAATCTTTAAATTTTTCGTTTATTTATGCCAATCAACATGTAATCAAACCAATGGGACTTTTGCAATTATCTTCGTCAAAAATAGTGTAAAAGCTCTTTTGATTCACATTACAGCTTTTAACATCTTGAGTCTTATAAAAAATTTACTGCTTTAATATTTGTCATGATTGCCTATCATCTTAAACATCCTTTCTCCTCATTATATGAGAGGAAGTGATAATCTTTTAAAGTTACAACGCAATCATTGTATTCGATTATACGAATTACAATGAAAAAACAATTCTTTTAAAAAACTTGAACAAACGATCAATTTTCATGAATGCCCCTTAAAACCAAATAAATAAATTTTTATCTGTATAAAAAATACCGAATCGCCATGATAAAACTGTGATATAGTTTCCAATTTCAATCAAAGCTCTTCATACAAAGTATATTTCTTCAATATATGATTAATAGCCTTTTGTAATTGATCCTCAAAACTTCTGAAAGTATCCTATTGTAACGGCCAAACCCACATAAGCATCGGAACAGCAACAATAACGATCAACACCGCTAATGGAGCACCCAAACGTGGATAATCGCTAAAATGATATCCTCCTGGTGCCATTACGAGCATATTGCTTTGATGTCCAATAGGTGTAAGGAACTCACATCCCGCACCAATTGCAACAGCCATCAAAAAAGCTTCAGGTTTATAATGAAGGGAATGAGCAAAACTTGACGCAATTGGTGCGACCATCATCACTGTTGCTGCATTATTTAAAAATGGCGTGACCAACATGGCTGTCACCAACATAAGTGCTAAAGCACCAGATGGCGGGAAAAATACTGCCAATTGGCTCAACCATTGACCAATGAGATCCGTACATCCTGTTTTCTCTAATGCTTCACTCACTGGAATAAGAGCCGCTAATAGTACTAATATTGGGCCATCTAATGCCTGATACAGATCACGCACAGGCAAAACGCGAAAGATAACCATTGCTGCAGCAGCAGAAAAAAAAGAAAAAGCAACTGGAACAACATGAAAAGCTGTAAAAATAATGGCTATAAATAAAATAGCTAAAGATATAAAACCATGTCGTAAATTTCCAAACACAATATTTCGTTTTGCTAAGGGTAAGCATTTCAATTCTCTTAACAAATTTGGAATAACCGCATCCTGCCCTTGCAAAACAATGACATCTCCAAGATGGAAGATAATATCATCAAGTCTTCCACGCACCCTTTCATGTTGACGACTTAACGCAAGCAAATTGACATTATAGCGATCAAAGAGAGAAAACTCTTTTGCACTAATACCAATAAGAGGCGAATTATGGGTGACGACTGCTTCAATAATATCAATGTCACTGTCCTTATCACCTGTAAAAATAGTTCTCTCCTTAGAAAACTCTAAACGAGCAGAATTCATCACACTATCTAACCCTGTATGCGATCCTTCCAGCAAAACAATATCGTTTTCAGACAAAACAAAATCTGGTAATGGTGAAATAGATACTTTGTTTCTGATGATTTGAATCACCATAACATCACCACTTGAGGGCTTAACCAAATCAATAATACTTTTCCCCACAATCGGTGAATTTATTGGAATATGCACTTCTGCAACATAATTACGAATATCAATGGCATCATCAAACGATACACCTGAACGCACACGCACAGGCAAAAGCCAATAAAAAAAGACCAAATATACAACACCAGCCATCGCAATAACTGCACCAACTGGTGTAAAATCAAACATAGTAAAAGGTGTTCCTGCTAAACGTTCTTGCATCGCTGAAATAACAACATTGGGAGATGTTCCTATTTGTGTCATAAGCCCCCCCAACAAAGAACCAAAAGCCATGGGCATCAAAAAGACAGAAGGAGAAACCTGAGAACGACGAGCAAATTGAAAAGCTATCGGAAGCATTATAGCCAAAGCGCCAATGTTTTTAACAAACATGGATAACATAACAACAGACAAAACCAAAAAAGCTAATTGAACACGCACCGATTTCACATCTGGCCATATCCGTTGAATAATAAATTCCATTATACCAGAGCGAGATACAGCCGTACTAACAACAAAAACACTCCCAACGATAACAACGATATCATTACTAAAACCGCTAAAAGCTTCCTTCGGGCTGACAAGACCAACAGCCCAAGCTATTAATAATGTACAAATAGCGACAAGATCATAACGAAATCGATCCCAAATAAAAACAACCATCATGAGACCAATAATCGAAAAAGCCATTATTTGATTTTCTGTCATAACATTCACTTCCCCCATTAAATTATAATGAATAAAAACATATCTTTTATGTTTTAAATACTTCTATAAACAGCAGCAAGTTAAAAGCAGACATAGAAATATTTTAAGATAATTTAAAGTAATAAAAACCATAATGCGCATAAACTTATCTCTCATTAATTCTTTGTTTTTTCTATAACATATTGAATCAAAAGAAAATTAATAAAATTGATAAAGCTATATTGCAAAAAAGATAAGAATAATTCTAATATAGAGCATAGATGATTGTTGAAATCGATACATATTATATTTAAACCTTTGCCATGGCTGAAAAGAGTCTATCTTCACTCTCAATTCTAAAGAGTGATAAAAATGAAAGAAGAAAAAATGGTCAATCTTAAGAGTAGGTATCAAAGTAACCTAAAATATTGGCTCATTTGCATTATTGGATTTATTTCTATCTTGGCAATGATAGTTGTTGTTGGATTTTACATCGCCAAACCCTATCTTGACAATTTTGTAAGACAAGAGATAGCCCGTCGCGCCATAAAAGCAGAAACATCTGAAGTGAGCATTCTAGGTAAAGTCAACTTGACGAATGTTACATTACCCACTCCAACCGGTACATCACTTAAAATTGGTGCCATTTCTGCCCGTCCTCCTCTTTCCTTTATTCCTGGAACTTTTACATTTTATAATGTTGATTTAAAATATACTGATAAGCATAATAATATTCGTGTAAAAATTCCCCGAATTTCTCTCAATAGCGTCTTTTTAAAGGAAAAGGATAATACAATCACATCGCACCTTTTGCAGTCAATTATGCGTATTGAAACTTCCTCAATCATTGCTCCTAATATACAACTTTTTGCAGATAATCCAAATGAACTCATCGAAAAATTTGAGATAAAAGACTTTCAGCTCTCTGATTTTAAAAATGGTCATATTCGTTCCGTTGGCATCAAAAATATGGACCTTAAAATGAGCATCATAGATAGTAACAAACAAGTGTATATGGTAACTAAAAGCGATGCAATAGAAGCACATGATATTGATATAAACCATGCCTATGCTATTCTTATGAGGAAAGGTAATTCTGTCACTCAAGTAAAAAACATTACTGGTTCTATTTCTCTAAAAAATCTAATGACTGATATTTTCAAAGGAAAAGAGAAGAACGCTTATCTGGCTATTGGTGCATTTAAAACATCCGGCTTTAAAATAAAACCATTCAACCAAACACCTCAAAAATTGTTTAACGCTTACCTGAATGTACGAGAACAAAATAATCCTATCGCTGGAAAAAAAGCGCTGCATGATATGCTTACAAATAAATTCTCTAATATTACCTTAGATGATGCAGAAGTGAGGAACCTCGTCATCGATGTACCACAGCTTAAAGAAACACTTGAGTCATTCCAATTCAAACAAAGCTTATGGAAGCAGCCTATACCAAAAAAACTTCTTATCTCTTTCAACAATCTTTCAATTTTACCTAAAAAAATGAATGAAAAAGACTTAGAGTTCTTAAAAAATCTGAACTTTGAGCGCTTTGATCTTTCAGGAAAATTAGATATTTCTTATGATGAAAAAAAGCATATCCTTTCTCTTAATTCAATGTCTTTAAACATAAAAAATGTTGGATCTGGAGAAATATCGGCTAAGGTTATTGATGTTGATGAAAAGCTTTTTTCTGGTCAGAAAAATATAATGATTTCTGCTTCTCAAGACCTTGGTATCAATGAAATTGATATAAAATATAGAGATGCTGGCTTCATTGATAAGATTTTTTCTTATCTTGCGCAAAATCTTAATGACAGCAAGCATAATCTTAGAAAGGAACTCTATGATGATTTCTATCTAATGATTACACAAACCCCTAAAATACTGCTAAAAAATCATGCTGAAGCAGAAAAAATTTCAAAATCCTTAGATGAATTTGCTAAAAATCCACAAACATTAATCGTTAAAATCAAAGCAAAAGATAATAAAGGTCTTACAATGGTTGATCTCGAATCTGCTCTACAAAATGATCTATCCAAGGCTTTAAGCAAAATAGATCTTACTATTAAAAATGAAGCATCGCCTTAAACATTTTGTGCTTTAAATATGATGATCTTATCTATAAATTAAGAACTTTATTCCTCTTTTTGCTTTTATATGATACAGAAGGTATTATACAAAAGAATATGGAATCATTAAAGTTGTTAATACGTGGAGTTGTTCATGTCTGATTTATTTGCAAATCGCTTGCCTAATCGCGCTTCTCGTGTTACTGATCGGGCTCTTTCTGCTATCGAGCGTTTTCTCCATATTGAGGCTCTTAGTGGTATTGTTCTTTTATCAGCAGCAGCTGCTGCACTCATTTTTGCTAATTCTCAATATGCTGATCTTTATGAATCCTTTTGGCATACACCTCTTGGTTTTAATTTGGGTCATTTTACTCTTTCATGGGACTTACATTTTTGGGTCAATGATGCCCTTATGACTGTTTTCTTTCTCGTCGCAGGAATGGAAATTCGACGCGAAATTCATGAAGGTGCTCTTGCCGATTTTAAACAAGCAATTTTGCCCATTGTTGCTGCAATAGGGGGTGTTTGTTTCCCTGCAATTATTTATTTTATCCTCAACTTTAACGATGGGCATATACATGGTTGGGCTGTTCCAACAGCAACAGATATTGCCTTTGCTTTAGGTATTCTTGCTCTTCTTGGAAAAAAGATTCCTTCTAATCTTCATATCATTCTTTTATCATTAGCGATTATTGATGATATTATCGCTGTTCTTATTATTGCTTTTTTCTACTCAACAAACATTGATCTTAGTGGTTTAATGATTGTGGGAGCGGGTATCGCTCTGGTACTCTTTTTTCAATGGATCGGGCTTGCATCAGCATGGCTTTACATTTTACCTGGTGCAATCATCTGGTGGGGGTTAATGGTAACAGGCGTTCATCCATCACTTGCTGGTGTAATCTTAGGTATGATGACTCCTGTTTTTCCTACACGCACTCTTGTAGCGCCACTCACCATGCTCAGCAACGCTATGCAAATTCTCCAAGAAAAAAACACAAAAGCAGATCTACATCATATTTCAACTGCATTGAAAAAAATGCGCAAAGGACAACGGGCAATGATTGCTCCAGTAACACAGGTCCAAAAAGCACTGCATCCATGGGTTGCATATGGCGTAATGCCGATTTTTGCCTTCGCAAATGCAGGAGTAAGTTTTGCAAACTTTAACCTTGTTTCTGATAAATCATTCTTAATTGTTCTTGGTGTTGTCATTGGTCTTTGCGTCGGTAAACCTCTTGGCATTATCACTGCCAGTTATCTAGCCGTAAAATCAGGGTTATGTCGTCTACCTCCTCATATGACATGGACGGGTATCTTACTTATTGGTTTTTTAGCAGGAATTGGCTTTACAATGTCTATTTTTGTTTCAATGCTTGCTTTTAAAAATATTATCCTGCTTGATGCTGCAAAAATTGGAGTACTTTGTGGCTCTGGTTTATCTGCTCTTATCGGTCTGGGATATGGAGTTATTTATATTAAGCGTAATAAAAAAATTTCTCATAGTCCTCAAGCAACTAACTGAAATAGAATTTTATGCAAGCCTTTTAAAAAGGGATTTTGCTTATTTGTTTGATTTGGATAATATTTAACGTGAAAATAGTTTATTAAACATAAAAAGAAGTTGTTTCATCTCCTCTTTACATTTATGAAAGGGAAAACAGGCCTTATTATACTATCTCTACTAGCCTCTAATGTTGCCACATTCTTTGATCTTTGAGAAGATTCGTAAAAGATATTTCTACTCTTTTCTTCAATAACTTTTTACTTATACACCAGTGCTCATGATATACACAGAAATGATTTTAATTGATGAAATATAAAAAGCTTCGTGATAAGGGAAGTTGTCTTTCATCAGAGCCATTGCTCACTATGAATAAACAATCAATTATTATAAATTAATATATTATATTTAATTATAAGAAAAAGAAATTTTAATATATCTTTCTTCCTCATTGATAAATGAATGGAAAAGTTAGTCTCTTTATAACTATCCCCTCCACTGATAAGTCTTATGAAGAAAATCAAAAATAACAAGGAGTAGCAGTGTAATAACATATTTTCATTTGAAACCATCATTAAGATTTTTACTGCTCAATGCAAATGAACAACGTATACTGAGATAATCAACACAAAAATACAAAACAACTTTCTCAGCAGAACTGTTTGTATAAGAATCATAGAGATTCGTTTTAGACACTTTAACTTCAGCATCGAATTTATTACGATCTGCAATTTTATAACAAAGTGTATAGACGTTAGTTTATTGAAATAATACAAATTTACTCTTTTTTATCCCCCCCAAGAGCTCTTTCCTCTTAACCTATCAATTATTAAAGGCAACATAGCAAGAAGAATTCAATAATCAGTTAAGTAATCTCAAGACTTATTTTTTTCCAACAAATCAATCTACTCGTCACTGATTTTATTGCTGATATTTTCAATAGTTTTAATGCTACCCTTCCTTTAAAAGACATATTATTTTTTTAGGTAAATACATTTTAAGTATAATCTCTTGTTTTATAAATCGCGCGAGAGACCAAAATACCATAATATTTCTCGATTTAAAAGAAAAAGATATCGGAACATTAGAAACTGAAAAATAACTTTAATGCTGCCGCTTTCACCTTTATAAATATAAAGGTATATATCGTTTTTTATCTGTACAAATTCATATTCTCCTAGAATTAAACTATGTCCTAATTTTAAAGATCATGAATACATTTAAAATAAGAGAGTTGTCTTGTAACGAATATTCTCATTTAAGTTCAAAACATAACTCACTCTTAATAAAAATTCTTAATATACTAAAGCTTTATGTACTTGAAATTTTTTGCAGCTAAAAAAATACTTACTTCTTATCAAGAGCATAAACAGCATGTAATGTTCTAACAGCAAGTTCAGTATAAGCACTATCAATCAAAATAGAAATCTTAATTTCTGATGTCGTAATTGCTTGAATATTAATACCTTTTTCAGCTAAAGCCTTAAACGCTGTGGCAGCAACACCTGCATGGCTACGCATTCCAATACCAATTACAGATACCTTAGCAAGATCGCTTTCAAATTGGAGAACATCAAATCCAATTTCTTTACGATTTTTTTCAAGAAGAGTAACGGCTTTTTCTACATCTGCTGATGGTACAGTAAAAGTCATATCCGTTTTTGAGCCATCTTCAGAAATATTTTGCACAATCATATCAACATTAATGCGCTCTTCAGCCAAGGGGCCGAAAATTGCTGCCGAAATTCCTGGACGATCAGCAAGCCGACGAAGGGAAATTTGTGCTTCATCCTTAGCAAAAGCAATACCAGTAACATTTTGTTGTTCCACGATTTCATCCTCATCGCAAATAAGTGTTCCAGAAGAACTCTTTGGATCTTCCATGCCTAGCGCACCAGGATCCTCAAAACTTGAACGTACAAAAGTACGAACCTTATGCACCATTGCCAATTCAACAGAGCGAACCTGCAAAACTTTTGCACCAAGAGAAGCCATTTCTAGCATTTCCTCAAAAGCTACCTTCGGTAAACGACGAGCTTTCGGTTCTATACGTGGATCCGTTGTATAAACACCATCCACATCCGTATAAATATCACAGCGATCAGCTTTTATAGCCGCTGCTATAGCAACAGCACTTGTATCTGATCCCCCACGTCCTAAGGTAGAAATCCGATGATCCGCAGATACCCCCTGAAAACCAGCAATAACAGCAACCTGACCTTCCTGAAAACGCTCTATTAAAAAAGATCCATCAATATCAGTAATACGTGCACTGCCGTGTGCACTATCTGTATGAATAGGGATTTGCCAACCAAGCCATGAACGTGCATTCACACCCATTGCCTGAAGTGTCAAAGCCAACAAGCCTGAAGTAACCTGTTCACCAGAAGCAACCACAACATCATATTCACGAGCATCTTTATGTATAGGTGAAGTATCACACGTCCACTGGACAAGCTCATCCGTTTTACCAGCCATCGCAGATACGACAACTGCAACCTCATTGCCTGCATCAACCTCTCTTTTGACATGCCGTGCAACATTATGAATACATTCAATGTTTGCTACAGATGTTCCACCAAATTTCATGACAATGCGCGCCATTAATAATACTCTTACCTTTACATTCCTTATCTCAAACGATAATGAGAATAAGATGCTGTATCAACTAACCATTTTCTCGACATAGCGAATATCTATCATTTGTGCAAGTTTCATTATGATTATATTAATTTCTCTTGACTTTGTGTAAAATCCACTTGTCTTGATCATTAAAAATAAAAGGAAAGAAAAATGATAGATGAAGTACGAACAACGATTGATCAAAGTGAAATTGATCACTTTTCACGTATTGCTACAGAATGGTGGAATCCACAAGGAAAATTTCGCCCCCTTCACCAATTTAACCCAACACGCCTTGCTTACATCAGAGAAAAAATTTGTTTAGAATTTAAGTGTGATCCTGTTTCACTTACACCCTTTGATAATTTGAAAATTCTTGATATCGGCTGTGGAGGAGGCTTGTTATGTGAACCAATGGCACGGCTTGGCGCTACGGTCATAGGCGTTGATGCTGCACAAACGAATATTGAAGTTGCAAAAATCCATGCAGCCCAAAATAACCTTTCAATTGATTACCGTACAATGACAGCAGAAACACTTGCTAATGAAGGAGAAAAATTTGATATAATCCTTAATATGGAAGTGGTTGAACACGTCGCTGACGTTAATCTCCTCATAGAATCTACAGCAAAAATGCTGAAACCACAAGGGTTGATGTTTATCTCAACACTCAACCGCACGTGGAAAGCATGGGGACTTGCGATTGTAGGCGCTGAATATATCCTACGTTGGCTTCCTAAAGGAACACATGATTATAAAAAATTCCTAAAACCTCGAGAACTTAAAGATTTCTTATCAAAAAACGCTCTGACTATCATTGATGAGATAGGCATTACTTATAATCCATTCAACGATAGTTGGAATCGTTCAAAAGACATGGATGTTAACTATCTCCTTCTTGCAAAACGGTCTTAAGGATATCTAATTTACAACTATTGTATGCCTTGTAATAAGGAATTGAGCTTTCCCTCAGCCTCTAAAGCATAAAGATCATCACAACCACCAACGTGATAATTACCTATAAAAATTTGTGGAAATGTATTGCGTCCATTTGCACGCTGTACCATTTCCTGGCGAAGGGATGTAGAAGCATCGATATCTGTGTATTTTACGCCTTTTTTATCAAGCAAATCACGTGCTTTTGCGCAATAAGGACAGTTAGAACGTGTATAAATTATGATCTCTTTCATAGTATTATCCTCCAATATTTTTTTAATAACACTTACTTTGAAGTTCCTCTTAAGAAGAAGGGAAAATAGAATCTTCTTTAAGGACACGCGAAAATGTTAGCACATCAACCTGGCGTGCACCTGCATATTTTAATGCAGAAGCTGCTGCTGTAACTGTTGCACCGGTCGTAAAAACATCATCAATCAGCAAAACAGAACGCCCTTTGAGATACTTTTTAACCTTATGCGAAACCTTAAAAGCATTTCTTACGTTAAGTTTTCTCTCTCTCGAAGAAAGACTAACCTGCGGACGGGTATGACGACAACGAATAAGCCAACCTGGTTTTAAAAGCTTTTTTTGTGATGCTGCGATATAACGTGCAAGCTCAGCAGATTGATTATAACGTCTTTCCCAAAAACGACGAAAATGCAATGGAATAGGAATGATAACATCGCAATCATTAATAATCTCGCGCCCAGCAAACATCATCCAATTGGCCATAAATGATGCTAATTCTATATGATCACCATATTTTAAGCGTGTTACTAAAGTTCGCGCAAGTCCTTTATGAACAATCGCAGAACGAACGCGTGAAAAAGGGAGAGAATTACGAAGTGCTTCACCACTACGAAAACCATCCCCCATATCACAAACAAAAGGAGTCCCCATAACAGGACAATAAGGTTTCGTGATAAATTGAAGATCTTTCCAACATTCAGAGCAAATCGTGCCATAGGTAGAAACATTTTGCTTACATCCAGGACAAATTGGTGGATAAAGCATAGTTTTTAAGCTCTCAAAGAACTTACTTAGTATATCTCCGCTATTTAATGCCGCTTCTCGAAAATACAACATTATAAATCTAGGCTTTTACAAATTCCCTGCAGAACAAAAGTCCCTTTGTATTTCCTCAATTTATAATTTTAATTCCTTTAAAAACTCTTATCTGCTATAAATTTATTTTTCTTTCACGTTATAAATTTGACAAAGCTTGCACAAAAATGAACCTTTTCAACATAAATTCTTTCATAGATCGAAAGTGTTCCAAAATATGTCGCATCCTTTAATTTTTGATCATAACCGCATTGAACAATTCCGCAAACGCGCCTTTCATAAAGCAAAAAAAGGATATGACTTTTTACTTTCTCACATGGCAGAAGATCTCTATAAACGTCTTAGCACCGTTGATCGCTTCTTTACACTAGCTCTCGATTTACACAGCCATACAGACCTTGCTGCACAAGCTTTAATAAAATCTGGAAAAGTTTCTTCCATAGAACGTATTGAAACCGATGCGCTTTATCAAAGCCATGATAAAAAGTTTCATTTACGTCATCGAGAGTTTCTTGATTTACCCCAAAGTTACTGTGATCTTATTGTTTCGCTTCTTTCATTACAATTGACGAATGATACCCCTGGTGTTCTAAGTCAGATAAAAAATACCCTTAAACCAGATGGTTTATTTTTGGCTGTTATGGCTGGAAATGGGACACTAAGAGAATTACGTGAATGTCTCTTACAAGCGGAAACTGAAATCTATGGCGGAGTAAGCCCTAGGGTCTATCCTTTTGCCGACATTCGTGAGGTAGGAGCTCTTTTACAGCGTATTGGTTTTGCTCTCCCTGTTGCAGATATTGAAGATATCACTATACGCTACAATACAATGTTTGATCTCATACATGATCTTAAAGCTATGGGAATGCAAAATGCACTCATAAAGCGCTCACGTCGCCCTGTATCCAAACGCTTTTTTCTCCGTGCTGCTGAAATCTATGCACAACGATTTAGCGATCAGGATGGCCGTATTCGAGCACATTTCTCTTTTATTTGGCTTTCTGGTTGGGCTCCTCACCCAAATCAACAAAAACCTATACAACCCGGCTCAGCCAAAATATCTCTTGCAGATGCTTTAGTAAAACAGCAAACAAAACTATAACTTAATATGGAAATTACTTTTCAAAGATGCTTTTATCCGTTTTTCTTAATATCTGACTGGTTATAGTTCCAGCCAACATTGAATCACTTACATTTAAAGCTGTACGTCCCATGTCAATTAAGGGTTCAATAGATATAAGTACAGCAACCAAAGAAACAGGAAGCCCCATAATTGGCAACACGATCAATGCAGCGAAAATAGCACCACCACCAACACCAGCAACACCAATAGAGCTCAATGTTACAACACCAACAAGAGTAGCAATCCAAGTAGGATCAAGCGAATTAATCCCTATAGAAGGTGCAACCATGGTCGCAACCATCGCTGGATAAAGACCTGCACAACCATTTTGTCCAATTGTTGCTCCAAAAGAGGCCGCAAAACTTGCAATGGATTGCGGAACACCAATCCACTGCGTTTGAGCCTCAATATTCAAAGGGATACTCGCAGCACTTGAACGACTGCTAAAAGCAAATGCTAAAACCGGCAAAATCTTCTTAAAAAAACGAAAAGGATTAATCCCAGAAATACTAAGCAATACACCATGGATTCCAAAAACTAAAATAATACCGACATAAGAAGCAATGACAAAAACAAGTAAATTTAAAATATCTGAAACACGCGATATCGCTCCTACTTTCGTCATAAGACCAAAAATACCATAAGGCGTCAAAGCAATCACAAGACGGATTAACCGCATAATCCAAGCCTGTGCTACTTGAATAAATAAAAGCGCTTTTTCCCCCTTTTCTGGATCATCTTTTTTTAAAAGAAGGACCGCAGCTCCTAAAAAGGAGGCAAAAATAACAACACTAATAATTGATGTACGCTTGGCTCCGACTAACTCAGCAAATGGATTTTTAGGAATCAAAGATAAAATCATCTTTGGGACATTCATATCTCCAAGTTGAGAAATACGATCCTCGAGAATAACAGAAACATTTTGTCCCTCCTGTACCAAACCATTTGCTGTCAATTCAAAGACATTAACAACCCAAACACCAACCAATGCTGAAAGAGCAGTGGTAAAGAGCAATATTGAAATTGTCATGATACTCATTTTACCAATGGCATAAATAGAATGCAAATGAGCAACCGCTGAGACGATAGAGACAAAAACCAATGGCATAACAATCATTTGTAATAACAAAATATAACCATTACCAACAATGTTAAACCATTCAACGGATTTCAATAAAGTGGCATCACCTTCTCCATACACAACTTGTAGAACACTTCCAAAAATCAAGCCAAGGATAAGTCCTAGCATAACACGTAGAGAAAGACTCCATTGCATTATTCTCTTACTTTGGGCAACCAACAATACAAAAATAACAAAAAGAACTAAATTGATAAAAAAATTAAATGTCATTTTTCATGCCCACTATTGTTATGGTTTATGTGAAAATACAGATTACAGCTAATATGTAACCTCAAAAGGTAAACTGTAGATATTGCTATTACAAAGCCTTTATTATTTATCTCTTAATGGCACTTTAAAGAAGATAAGAAATTCAGATACAAGAATTATTTATAAAGTTTTATTCTAAAAACTGCTTCTAACACGAAATAAAATATAAACAACATCTTATTCTAAGAAATAATTTAAACAAATTATTCATTATTTGAATAATATATAAGTTTTATGTAAAATAACTTATTGT
>NZ_JH725065.1:0-3500 GCF_000278215.1 Bartonella rattimassiliensis 15908 | reverse complement strand
AAGATTTTGTGAGTTCTAACTCTTGGTTAGCCACTTTTTGAGATGTGAGAAAATATTATCTAGCGCGTCCATAAGGCGAGCAAAATCCATCACTAACATAAAAACAATGAAAGCTATCCACTTTATAATACGCGACATCATCTTCAAGCCTTGATAGGTTTCTATCATCTCATGAAGTAACTGTCGTTCGGTTTCCGATAGATCTTCCTCCTCCTTACTTCTTCTACTCATTTTGCCAACCACATAAGCGTGCTCCCTGTTGGTTATGTTTTAAAATATCTCTTGCTAAATGTGAGCTGATGACATCAACATCTTGAGTATCCAAGTAAATCGGCAACCAACCTTCACAAGTAACACTCCTACTTGCCCCGCAGCCAACGAGTAAGGGAAGAACGAACACCACTATCACTTTTTTGATTAACTTCATTTTCAACCTCAAAACGCGTCGTTGCTATCTTTAAAGAAGTCTCTATTTGCTTTTGACGTTCTGATCTCTGACCAAGATGAAAGGCTTTAGCTAAAGCCATTAAAAAAACGGCTAAAGCCGTGAACATCAGAGTTAAATTTCTTTTGAACCAAAAAATCACAACCGCTGCTCCCGAAACCGTTTTGCTACAAAGAAAAGGCCAACACAGGCGGCTAAAACCATAAGGGTTGCTAAAGCCCATTGGATCGGGCCATTGCCCACCAAAAAACCTCCAAACCCTGAACAAGATCCTATAATCGGCGCTAAAGCTTCTACCTTAAAAACACCTCTTGCCTCCTTCGTTTCCACTCTTTGATAGTTGGAAGAAACATAAGACCCCTTAGCCCACAAACCTGCTTCAGCTGCTCGACGGTTGGCTAAACCAGCAAGAATCCTCCCTCCTACCTTATTCCATTTCTGTAATTCGACGGGTACAGCTTCATAATCCCCTTGATTAAGCTTCTTCAACAAACTCGACTTGCAAAAAGCTTTCGTGCCTACATTATAACAAAAGGAAACCAAGGCTGCGAATTGGCAATCCGTTAAGGAAACCTTCACAGATTCCGAAACAGCTTGCTCAAATTGCTTTAAATCCTTACAAAGAATTTCTTCTGCTTGCTTGTGCGTAATACGCATGCCTTTTTTGACAAAGGGGTGACCAGCATGGCTCGTATGACCATACCCTATCGTCCAAATATTCGGTATAATATCAAAAAACACAATAAAGTCAATAGTTTTTATGCCATTATTTTATATGAGTCCACTTAAGAATCCACATTTTTATACGTGATTCATTTGACTATTTTTTATACAGGATTGCCATGTATGAATAGACCATAAAAAGAAAATAATGATGTAAATATTATAACGCATGGGGGCATTCAAATGAAATGAAAAGCAGATATCATTCATAACAGATCATAAATTTTATGATACGTTTTTATCACAGCACAAATCACATTGTTAAAAATTTAGTCGTTTGAAATTATCGATAACATACGTTTAAGATTGCATCTTGTTTTAAAGATTGGTTTGTTAATCACATGATAAAAACATAAAATTATAGTTTTCAAAATTGAGAAGCGCAAAAACTAAAGAGTGTTATAGCAATATTAGATCATTCTATAAGAGGGTAATCGTTTGAAACTGTTCTAAGGTAAATTGTATCAAAAGATACGTATTTATAGAAAATAGAGATCATATAATTTTTCCCAAAATTGGGAAAAACCTTTAAAATGGCATTAAAGAAATTAACAGTTTGAAGCAGTCATAAGCTTATAGGTTTAATTTATAAAGATTGTACAAAGGATTTAAAGACAAGATTGATTTTATAACCACGGTATTTTTTTACCGAGGTAGGAAATAACCAGATAATGAAATTCAAAGCGTTATATCTTATGAAATCAAAAGTCTTTTAATGAATATATTGCAGGCTAGTTTTGAAGAACGGAATTATTCGCTTCCATAAAAAAATGGAGGCGGCTAATACATAGCAGTAAAATACTATTTTACCTTAGATATGATACTAAAAAACGTTTTAAAAGTTACCATTTAAAAGCACAGAGCACAAATATAGAGCGATTAATTTGCAAAGAAGTTATATTTGAGTGCAAAATAAAAAGATACTTATGATAGCTTCTCTAAATGTACGTTTAAACGTTTGAAACATAAATGAGATCTTTATAAGAAACGTTTGAAATGGATGTTAATAATAATTTTTAAAACCTTCCATTTGATAAAAGCGTTTATAAAAAGCTGTTTTGAAAACCAACGCTCGTAAATGTAAAAACGTGTTTTGATAAACCTACCAAGCGTTTTGATTTGTTTGATAAGTTTTAATCAAGAGACTAAAGCGCTTGCGATATTAATACGTTTTGTATATGGGTTTCATTACTCCATTATGGTTGATTCATATAGATATTTGAAAGCCGCGTCATATCAGTTGGTACGGCTTTCTTTTTGAATTCTCTCTTTTATGATATGTTTATAGCAATGCGTTTTATAATGCGTTTATAGCCATAAAAGCAGGCGCCCCCCACGCCCTTTTATTTTATGCTATTTATCCATCTTAACAACGTTATCGCTTTCATAAACCTCATAATTTTGAGCAACTGATTTTACCTTGCTTTGTTTATCTATTTTTGCTCTTCCATGAGCACGCCCCCACACCTTGACAGAACCAGAGATTTTTGCATTGCCATAAACAGAGCCGTAAATCTCGGCACGCCCACTCACATGGGCCTTGCTATAGACCTTGCCATAGATTTTTGCAAAGCCTTTGATAGCAGCTTGTCCATAAATTTTTGCACTGCTGTAAATACAAGCAGATCCAGAAACCTTTGAATGACCAAAGATCCTAGCATGATCATAAACAAAAACATCATTAGAAACGCGCGCATGTTGATAAATATGGGAATTGCTATAAATGCGAGCGTGATCACAGACATGGGCCTTGCCATAGATGTTCCCCGCCACATGAGCACTCCCATAAACACAAGCATGGTCATAAACTTTAGCATATCGAGTGATCAAAGCCTTTCCATAGACCTCGGCATTCCCATAAACACGCCCACGCACATGAGACAAATGGCGTACTTTAGCATTATCAGAAACATGAGCATAGCCATAGGCACAAGCCTCATCATAGACCCAGCAATTGCCATAGTGAGATAAGTTACTTTCATTTTCGATATAGCCACCTAAGTCGCCAGCCTTAACATCATCAAAATCTCTTAAAGCCCGAATACGATAAAGATTTATAATTTGCTTAGTCAGTCTATCTTTAATTTGTTTGATTTGATTGGTTAATTCATATTTTTTGCACATAGGGATACCCTCACAATCTAATGTGATCAATGTTTTCTAAAATTTGGAATGGAAAAATTTGGTTTGAAAGCAGGCGCCCCCGCCGCGCCTGTCCTTTTCATTTACACAGCTTTATTGATTAGACCCAGATAATCTCTAATGATCCATAAGGAGAAAGCTGTTCAATATAGGTTTTTATCTTAGTAGACCCACCGACATTTTCACGAAT
>NZ_JH725064.1:630678-675392 GCF_000278215.1 Bartonella rattimassiliensis 15908 | reverse complement strand
TCATAAGCATCTTTTTATTTTGTACTCAAACATAACTTCTTTGCAAATTAATCGTTCTATATTTGTGCTCTGTGCTTTTAAATGGTAACTTTTAAAACGTTTTTTAGTATCATATCTAAGGTAAAATAGTATTTTACTGCTATGTATTAGCCGCCTCCATTTTTTTATGGAAGCGAATAGTTCCGTTCTTCAAAACTAGCTATGCACTATATTCATTAAAAGGCTTTTCATTTCATAAGATATAACGTTTTGAACTTCATTACCTTTATTTCCTACCTCAGTAAAAAAATACCGTGGTTATAAAATCAATCTTCTCTTTAAATCCTTTGTGCAATCTTTACGAATAAACCCATAAGCTTATGACCGTTTCAAACGATTATTCCTTTGAAGGTTTCGCTCAAAAAAGAGCAAAACTCATACCATTCTTTAAACGTATACAATTTATGTTATCTATAATTTCAAACAACTAAATTTTTAAACAATGTGATTTGTGCTATGATAAAAACGTATCATAAAATTTATAAACTGTTATGAATGATATCTGCTTTTCATTTCATTTGAATGCCCCCATGCGTTATAATATTTACGTCATGATTTTCTTTTTATGGTCTATTCATACATGGCAATCTTATATAAAAAATGGTCAAATGAAACATGCATAAAAATGTGGATTCTTAAGTGGACTCATATAAAATAATTACAAACAAACTATTGACTTTATTGTATTTTTTGATATTATATCTTACATTATCTGACCAGTTGATCTCTACACGCTTAATAGCTTCATTGTCTGAAAAGCGAAACCGCCTTTCAACCGGTGCATTATCTCGCAATGGGTTCCATGTCACCCACAACTCTGCACGCCACCCCTCTCCCTCTTCACGTAACGTTGGAATAAGCGTCTGCCAAGCTGTCTCTGTTACAGGCTCTGCCTCATCAACCCAACAAAGCAAAATACGACCCATCGATTTGATACTGGCAATATTGCGGTCCAGACCAGAAAACTGAAAGGCTATACGACCATCATTTGATTTAATCGAAGCCTCTCCAACTTTGTAATATTCCCTTAAAAAATCATGATCTTCAATGGCGCGCTTAATCTCCTCCAATGAACTCTCTGCCAAAGAATTTTGAAACTGACGTGCACAAAGAATGGTACCAGATATCCCCTGCATGCCAAATTGATAGCCTTTTAAAGCAGCCATCAAGGCAAAGGATCTTGTTTTACCAGAGCCTCGTCCACCCCAAGCCGCGCGTACCACTGCTTTACCTGCAAACATCGGTATAAGCTTTGGTACAATCTTAATCTGTCTTGTCGTCATTCACTAAAGGAGCAATCTCTACACGCCCTATGATCTTAATCGCGCCCCCATCTTCACCTGTTACCTGTAAAGGCAACACCTTACCAAGCAACGCTAAATAAGCCGCAGGGCATTCCATAGCCTGTTTTTCTAAATAAGAGATCAATCCCTCATTGCCAATTTTATTTCTAGCATTCTCTGCAGCCCTCACTACTGCCTCTTTTAAAATACGGGTCATCTTATTAGGCACGCCTTTAACCCGCCCCATTCCTGCCTTAGGTGGTATCCACTTTTTTTTAAGTTGTGGAGCCTGCTCTGTATTTTGTGATGTCATAAAATACACCCTCCCGATAATAAAAAACCCCGCATTTGCGGGGATTTTGGACTGTACTTAACCCTCTCTAGACACAATACGCCTAAATACAGTAACGTCATTAAATACGATTTGCTACACTTTGTCAACATAAAAATAACACATATTGATAACTTCAAAGAAAATCTGTATGAAGCGAAGATGCAACAATGAAAAAAAGATAAAATCTGATGTTATTATCGTATTTAAAGAAAATTGCCTTATCCGGAATAATGAGTATCTTATTCACTAGCTATATAAGTAGTCAATCATTAGCAAAACATGTTTCTTCGGAACATCCATGCCCAAATGGGCAAATTGCTGTTTTTCGTGATGTACAAAATCCATCTTCTTTTATTAAATGTATTCCAGAGACAGATTATGATAAATCACTTCTTCCAGAATGGGCTAGAAAGTATAAACTAGTTGGTATAGGTGAAGACAGTTATAATGAAATATTGGAACGTCGTTTCAAAAAAGCTCGGATAAAATCTCAGATAATACAATGCTTCATAATAGGCTTTATAATAATCACCATCATGTCTCTTCCGATTAACATACTCTGGCGATTTAGATTAAAGATTCCTGCGTTTTTATTTACAATAATGACCGCCTTAGCTGTTATTGCCATTCCCTTCATATTCTATTGATAGTTATTTTTTGTAAAAATACTTTTGAAGCACATTAAGAGCAACGCGCAATGAATTCACAAGGTGTGGTAGCATTTGATCTTCTATAACGAGGTACTGTAGCGCAGCGTGAAGATTGTACTGTCTATAGAGGCATTGGGCTTCTTTTAGTGCCTCTTGCATGTTGATAAACTGCTCTGTTGCGAATGCTACCCATTTGTCTCTTGCTTTATCATCAGCAGATGACGGCATTTCGTCATAAATTGCATTAGGCAAGCCCTTTGCACAAAGGTAATTATTTCTTATCTGTAAATACTGTTGCGCAACGTCATAATGCTCTTGAGTGAGTACACCTTGCAAACAAAGCCGACCTATATAAGACCCAGAAAGTGGATTTTTTGCCTCTTGTAGTGTTAAACCGAAGCGTTTTGCACGTATTTCTATTGCCAATTGATTAGCAGCTTCACGAGGTAATTTTGCACGTGAGATACGACCATTGGCTTCTCTTAGCTGCCCTGTCATTTTAGGGCGTCCCCTCTTTTTATTTCTTTTCACAACACCGCCTTCTGTTTAAAAAGGAACACCATCATTCATAATGGTATGGGGTGTATCAAAAGGTCTCTGAAAGCTTTTGTCATAAGGGGATGATTGCTCTTGATTATCATCATTTTTGCCATCTAAGAGCTTTAAGTCGCCTTTGTACTTAGGCAAAATGACTTCTGTTACAAAACGATCAATACCGTTTTTATCTTGCCATTTACGCGTTTGAAGCTGCCCCTCTATATAAACTTTGCTGCCTTTATTGAGATACTGAAGCGCTATTTTTGCTAAATGTGGATTAAACACCACAATGGAATGCCATTCTGTTTTGTCTATTTTTTTATTAGCTGCCTTATGCCGTTGTCACTGGAGACGTTACGCGTGGCAACTTTTCTAATGTGCGCACTTCTATCATTCAGTTTAGACGACATGTCAAACAATGGCGTGAACATATCATTGCCTTTCAGTTTAACCGCGTTGTTTGGGAGCGCTTTGTTGAAATGTCAGTTCTCGCTGGATGCTTGAATTTACCTGGATGGGAAGAAAATCCCTTGCCATGGCTTCAATGTGAAAGCTTTGCGCCCCCGCTTGAAATGATTGATCCTATTAAAGATATCTCAGCGGAAAAAGAAGAAATCCGTGCTGGCTTGAAAACACGACGTATGGCTCTTGCTGAACGGGGCTTTGATATCGACAGCATTCATGCCGAACTTGAGGAAGAGCATACAGACGCTCGCGCGCGCGGCTTATCTTTTGACACGGATATGGCAGCACCTTCTGGTGAAAATCAAGCGATTGATGATGAAGATTCAGACTCTTCTGAGAGTTATGAAAGTAACCAAGACAGTAAAGCACATAAAAATGGTGAATAATCTTGACATGCCGTTTTTGGCATCACGGCTTTTTGGGGTTCCACACATGCTTGCCTCCACAAAGCTTGATATTATTCTCAATGCTCTTGCCCCACGCCTTTTTGCAAGTGAAAAGTTTCCTATTGAAGCTTATTCGCAAGAGAATACAGAAGCTTTCAGACCACCAGAAACCTATGTGGTGCAAAACAATATTGCCATAATACCCGTTCATGGCACGCTTGTACGCCGCGGTGCATGGCTTGGAGCTTTATCGGGATTGACTTCTTATGAAGGGTTAAGGGCTTCTTTTCGTGAAGCCATTGCACAACCTGATGTTCATGCCGTCTTACTCGATATTGACAGTGGTGGAGGAGAAGCCGGTGGTATCTTTGATTTGGTTGAAGAGTTTCAAACCCTCTCAAAACAATACAATAAACCCATTTGGGCGCATGCCAATGAATTTGCTTGCTCGGCGGCTTATGCCATTGCTTGTTCAGCTTCTCAAATCTGGGTTGCACGCACGAGTGTTGTAGGCTCTATTGGGGTTGTTTGCGCCCATCTTGACCAATCTCGTGCAGATGAGAAACAGGGGCTTAAATGGACCTTTGTTTTTGAAGGTGATCACAAAACGCATGGCAATCCTCACGAACCCTTGAGCGATACAGCACAGATAAAAATGCAAGCCGATTGCGCCCTGCTCTACGAAATGTTTGTCGATTGGGTTGCAAAAAACAGACCTCTGAGTGCGGACGCAATTCGTGACACAAAAACAGAAACTTTTATAGGCACCCAAGCCTTAGAGCTTGGATTAGCAGATGCACAGGGCACCCTTGCGCAAGCTTTGGAAGCCTTAACGGATTCCATATCACAAACCCCAACAGCAACAAAAAAAGGAAAAAACACATGGCACGCACCCTATACCGCGCCGAAGAAGATGATGAAAAAATTGTCGACGTCATCAATGAGGACGAAGAGGACGAAAATGATAATGACATTGACGAAGACACTCAAGACTTCGACGAAGAAGAGGAAAACGAAGACGAAGATGAGGACGAAGATAAACAGGAAAGCGTAAAAGCTGCTCTTGAAAAGGAAAGAAAACGTGGCGAGGCACTGACAAACCTTGAAAGGCAAGCAAAACGCTTAGGCGTTTCTTTTGATGCAGCAAAAGCCATTAAAAGCGGCATGAGTGTTGAGAAAGCAAAAAATGTTGTGTTAACCGCCGCTGTCTCGAAAAGCGCATCTTTAAAACTATCAACCATAGCTCCCCATAGGGATGGGACGAGCAAGGAAAAAATTTATGCAAAATGGGAAACAGCTTGGAGGGCAATAAAATGAGTCAAGTTTTTTATGAAGACGTACGCAATGGCGCTTATCTTGGACCCTACGATCCGGATATGTCAAATGAAGAAGTGGTTTTTGCATCAGGAGCATTCATTGAAGCTGGAACTGTCATGGGGAAAATTACAGCATCACAAAAATATGCCCCCCTTAATCCAGCAGCATCAGATGGCAGTCAAATCCCTGCTGGGATTTCTTTTGCCACTGTTGATGCCTCTCAAGCCGATCAACGTGCCGTGATGACAGCACGCTTATGCACTGTAAAAGCTTCTGAACTGCTATGGCCAGATGCCATTACAGATGAACAAAAAAGTGCTGCCATTCAGTCTCTCGAAGACCATAACAATATTTTATTGCGATAGGAGAATGCGCACATGGATATGAATTTTTTTAAACACGACGCTTTCTCTGCCACCACAATGATGAAAGCGATTGAAAACTATGAGTTTCAACCGGGCCTTATTAGTTCTCTTGATCTTTTTGAGGAAGTGGAAACAAGCACCACAGTGGTTGGTATTGAAAGACGTGACAATACATTGTCCTTGATTCAAACCAGTGAACGTGGCGCCCCCTTGGCAGAAGGTGATAGAGATGGACGTAATCTTCGGTTTTTCAAAACAACACGCATTGCCAAAAGTGACACGGTGAAATCAGAGGAAATCCAGAACCGGCGTGAATTTGGGACAGAAGATCAACTCGAGACAGCAATGAAATATATTGCCAGAAAACAAAAGAAACTGATTTCTGAAATCGAATTGACATGGGAAAACATGCAACTTGGCGCTGTTCAAGGGGTGGTACTTGATGCCGATGGCTCTGTTATTGTCGATTGGTACAAGGAATGGGAAATTACACCTCCAAAGCCGATTGACTTTAAATTAAATAATGAGACAACCAATGTTGCGGACCATGTTGATCAAGTCATTATGAAAATGATTGAAGCTTCAAAGGGAGCGTTTTCTGATCGTTCACGCATTATTGGGCTTTGTGGAAATGAATTTTTCTCCAAATTGAAAAACCATAAAACAATTCGTGAGACTTATCTCAACACAGCTCTTGCACAAACGTTGAATAGTGCTGGAGGTATTGCAACACCAAGTTCAATTGGCTCTGGGAGCTTTGGCAGTTTTGACTTTGCAGGTGTGACTTTCATTAATTACCGGAGTATTCACAACTATAATGTGAGTGCGAAGGCTGGAACAAAGCGCGCCATAGGCATTAAGCCTGATGAATGTCAATTCTTGCCCGCCAATGCACCGGGAGTGTTTCAAAAAACCTTTTCTCCTGGAGAAAGTTTGGATTTTGCCAACACCGTTGGAAAACCGCTCTACACCATGTTGATCGTTGATAACGACCGTAATGCATGGGTAAAACCGGAGGTATACAGCTATCCGCTTTATATTTGCACGCGTCCTGAAATGCTCTTTAAAGCGGTCAGTGGAGGAAAATAACATGCGATGGCACGGGTTGCTAAACCAAATGATTCAAGACGTGTGCAACACCTTTGGGCAATCCGTCATCTACACGCGAAAGGATAATCAACAATCGTTTCAAATTACAGCAATTTACACCATTAAGCATTCAGAATCGGAGGCTGGTGGCAGAATCCCCACGACAATCGCAAAAAAGGAACTTGATGTTTGTATCAATGATATCGGGGGAATACCACCAAAACTTCAAGATAGTATTGTGATCATCTCTCCTGAAAACAACAAAGCCCCCTCTTCTCAAGAGCAATTCGTGGTCACAGATGTCCAAGCCTCTGAATCCGGTATGTACAAACTTATCTTGCGGGAGCTAAAACAATGAAACATCTTTGTGTGGTGTGTTTAAAAATCAATAAGGCCGCCCAAGAGCTCGGATTACTGCTGTAAATCTTGGGCTTGAAAAAGCAGTGAATTGGTAATTCCACGGAATGCCGGTACGGCGACTAACTTGGCATCCTTTGTATGTTATAGCTACTGATGCAATTCGTGTCCAAGTAGTCCTTTCATTCCTTTCAGGGCTTTCAAATACAATGGCTTGATCTGTAACCAAAAGACGTCCCCAAAGTGTGGTCTTTTTACTAATATCAAAGGAAACGCGTTCTTGAACTCCCAACAATTTTTCATTACGCGCTAAACGATAATCATATTCACTTGCATCAAGTTCTTGAAACATTTCACACGCCTCCAAAAAATTAGAGGGAGGAATATCTGGTTGCAACATCGCAACTTGTTCTTCAAAAAGCTTTACATTTTTATTTTCAAAATGGACAGCGATTCCCAAAAGTGAAACAATAATAATGGCTATTAATAACCATGGTGAAATACTTATTATTGCTACTGTGCCCCCAATCAATAGAGCACAAAGGAGAAAAATCTTGATCCCATTTTCCAATCGTTCGTTTTTAAATGCTGGAGATGTTTTATTAACGACTGAGAAATCAGAAGAAGGATGTGCAGGAGGGAGAGACATTGAAGCCTGTTCTGAAACTTTCTCTTTAAAGCGTTTTTTGCGTTTATCTTGCCAATAAGCGAAAATGGAAAACGCAAAAAATGCAAAGAAAATTAACCAAAACCATCCCCAAAAACCTAATCCATTATTTTCATCTGATTTATTGTCTTGAGTGGGCATGATTTGCTTATCAGTATTCTCAACTGGTGCCTGAGCCATGCTTTCATCTTGAGTAGCAACATCTATTGACGAAGTCGAAGAGAGGGTAACAACTTCATTATTATGTACAACTTGACCTGGTTTGTCTTTCTGTACAGAAACACCTACTATTGGAGCACTGACAAATAATAGAGCACCAACACCAAGAGTCTTTAACCCCATTTTGCGCCATTTTTTTCTACATACGAAAACGATCCCAGTGATAATAATTGGTAAAGATAACAACCATACAATAATCGCAATTGTATCAAGTACGTCGCGCATTACTCCCCCTCCGCTATAAATAAAAGGAGAGGGATTTTAAAGTGAGTCGATAAATAAAGTAAAGATAGCTTATCATTTTTAGAAAAAAGTGATATTAATGCTTGACATCATCATAAGGATGTGAATAGTCGAGTCAGGTGCCTCAAAAACGCCTTAAATACCAAGCGGATTGATTGCCGAAATAATCAATCTTCTGAACATTAAAGATTTTGACTCATTATATGTGGTAGCATATAAAGATCTTGTCGGGTGTGGTTATGCTATACAATACCCTTTCGGGGAAAGCATAACGACGGACTTGGTACCGTGTTTTTGAGCACCCGGCGCTCTTCATAGAGTGTCAATCAAAAACCTCTATTACCAAGGAATTCATTATGAACACACTTATAGAAATATCAGAACAGGTTATTGATCGGGAAACTGTTCAAACTGTTAATGCACGTGATTTGCACGCATTTTTGGAAATTACATCAAAGTTTGCAGACTGGATTAAAAATCGCATTAAAGAATGTAATTTTCGAGAAAATATAGACTTTATAGGTTTTTCTAAAAATTTAGAAAAAGGTGGGCGCCCAAGCATAGAATACCACATTACCTTAGACATGGCTAAACATCTTTCCATGATAGAGAGGAATGATAAAGGACATGAAGCTCGTTTATACTTTATCGAATGTGAAAGACGTGCAAAACAAGTAGCAACACCGCAAGTAGATCTTGCCAATGTTTTGGAAAATCCTCTGACGATTAAACAGCTCCTTTTAGAGAGTATCAATCAATTAGAAGACTTAAGAAATGAGGTGAGTACACTCAAGCCAAAAGCAGAAGCTTTGGAAGGCTTAAAACGTTCTGATGGATTGTTTGGTCTTATTGAAGCAGCAAAGATGTTGGAGGTACGACCAAAGGATTTAACCGATTATTTTTATAACTTGTCTCATTTTCTATTTGATAATGTGGCAACAATATGAATAATCGAATTAGGTACCTCAAAAACGCCTTAAATCCCTAGCGGATTGATTGCCGAAATAATCAATCTTCTGAACATTAAAGATTTTGACTCATTATATGTGGTAGCATATAAAGATCTTGTCGGGTGTGGTTGTGCTATACAATACCCTTATGGGGAAAGCATAACGACGGACTATTGGCCGTGTTTTTGAGCACCCGGCACTCTTTTGAAGTGTCAATCAAAAACATCTAACCAATAGGAGTTCATAATGAACAATCCTATAGAAATTACGGAACAAGTCATTGATGGCGATGCGATTCAGACAGTAAATGCACGTGATTTACATACGTTTTTAGGAGTAGGTAAAAAGTTTGCAGACTGAATTACTGAACGCATTAACAAATATAATTTTGTCGAAAACAGAGATTATATAGTTTTTCCCAATTTTGGGAAAAACCTCCAAGGTGGTCGTCCCTCTAAAGAATATCACCTCACCTTAAGTGTAGCCAAAGAGCTCTCTATGCTTGAGAATAATAAGAAAGGTAGAGAAGCTCGTTTATATTTTATAGAATGTGAAAAACGTGCAAAACAAGTAGCAACACCGCAAGTAGATCTTGCCAATGTTTTGGAAAATCCTCTTACGATTAAACAGCTCCTTTTAGAGAGTATCAATCAATTAGAAGACTTAAGAAATGAGGTGAGTACACTCAAGCCAAAAGCAGAGGCTTTGGAAGGTTTAAAACGCTCTGATGGATTGTTTGGTCTCATCGAAGCTGCAAAAATGTTAGAGATACGACCAAAAGATTTAACCGATTACTTACGTAAAAATGATTGGGTCTATCGGCGGGCTCCAGGGGCGCCTCTATTACCTTATCAGGATAAAATCAAGAAAGGATTCATGGACTGCCCTGCCATCACCATTCAAAGACCGGATGGTACAGAGAAGGTACTCCCTTCAACGAAAATCACATCCAGAGGATTGGCATGTTTGAGAGAACAAATCTTTGGGGGTGTGCAATGAAGATAGATATTAACTTCTTATGCGATTTGTGGTTGGCATTATCTCAATTTTCTAGAGATGAAAATATGAATGATAAAGATTGCACTACTCTGGTTGATACTATGAGTGTAATAGAAAAAGCTTTAATTTTAAAACTTCAAGATGAGATGCCAAGTATACTTAAAATCTTAACAGTTCTAACAGATTTTGGCGATTCAGAGTTACCGCATAGCATGGACTCTTTGTTGCGCACTTATGAACCAAATTTCGAGAGCCCTGTTAGAAAGGTTGCTTAAGTAAAAAATATGCCCCTCTCCGTTCTCAAAATGGGGAGGGGGTTAAGAGGCTGCTTCTAAAGGTGCAATATACGAAATCGGATTATTATGCCGTGCTTGCCAAAGATCATGCTTCTGTTGCAATTTAAGCCAGAATTCCGCATCATTTAAACCAGCCATCTCCAAACGTAAGGCTAGGTTAATGCTAATTGCTGCATTACAGTTTAAAACACGTGATAAAGTTAAACGTGCAACACCAAGACGATTAGCTGCTTCTGTTACCGTTAATCCTAGCGTATCCAGCAACTCTTCTCTTAAAATGCCACCGGGGTGTGGAGGGTTGTACATCATCATAACACCTTAAAATTAATGATAATCTTGATAATCAACAAGTCCAATATCTGTTCCAATAAAACGAAAGGTAACGCGCCAATTGGCACTTACACGCATCGACCAATAACCTTTTAAATCGCCAGTAAGTGCATGTAGACGATATGATTTAATTGTTACTTGTTCAGGTGAGGATATTGTATCTAAAATTACCAAAATATTTGCTAATTTTTTAGCATGTGCGGACTGTATACCCTTATGCGATCCTGTTTCAAAAAAACAACTTTAATCCTTTATGCTTAAAACTAACGATTGCCATACACTTACCTTTTGGTACTTGATACTATACACCATGCACTTATATCAATCAAGCATTTTATCAAAAGGAAAATTACAGTTTAGAAGAAATATATCTATTTAAACTTACACCATTTTCGGCGGCTTGAATTGCGAGTTTTCTATGAAGTTCTGGTGGAATTCTTAATTGAAACTTACCACTATATTTACCATGTGACAAAGGCAAGGGAACTTCTTCTCCGTTGTGTTGCATATCCTCAACAACCTCTGAAACGAGATCCATAATGCCTTTTAAAGCTTTCTCTGCTTGAGCGTCTAACCATGAAAGGGATGGGAATTCTGCACATAATCCGACATATTCCTCATCTTCTTGCGACCACAAAACACGATATGTATAATGATTATTGTTCATGTTTCATCCTTTCTATCGCTTGTAAGACTTGTTTAACCTGATAGGCTTTTGCCTTATTGCCAGAATCTTTTTGAATATTCACACGAGGATCACCAAGCCACGGTGTTTTAAAAACAAAGTGGCTTGTACCATTGTTCCGCGGTTCTCCAAAGAAATAGACACATACAGCTAACAAATCCGAAAACTTAACGTTCTTTGGTGATGCTTTCATCAAGCTGATCATTTTTTCAACTTTATTACTCATAACCAATAATAGTATCATTATTAATCCTAGTCAATCACTTTATACACTTAATTGAACAGGAGCCCCCATGTCCCCCCGAGAAACGATAAGGAAAACATTTGCTGCGTTGATAAAGGCAGCAAAAACAGCGGCTGGTGACAATGTTTTCAATATGCGTGACTTCAACTTATTTATTGAAGCAATGCCAGCCATTAATATCTCAACGCAAAGTGAAACCATTGAAGATGGACATGATTTTGGCTTAAGGCGGCGTGTTTTAACAGTAGATGTTGAATGCTATGCAACATGTGAAGATGGCGCGCGTTTTGTTGACCAATTAGCGTGGGAAGTTGAAGAGATTTTCCATGCCAATCCCAATCTTAACAACACCGTTGAGACATGCCGCCTGCAAAATATTGCTTTTGCCTTTGGTGATAATGGCGCTCTAGCGCTCCATGGTGCAATTTTAACCTTTGACGTGACTTACCTAACCAATATCCCCTGCCCTGATGAAGGAAATGCAATCGAAGTAGCTGTTGAACCTCTTGTCGGTTTTGCACCAGAAACAGGTGTAGGAAATGAGGAAAAATACCATAAAATTGAAGATGACCATGTTAGAGCGACGCAATAAAGAGATCACTGATTTAAAGAGACGCATAGCCAATATGGTTGTGGTGGGGAAAATTAGCCATGTCGACCATAAAAACGCACGCTATCGAGTAAAAACTGGAGGTCTTATCAGTGACTGGATTCCAGATACCCAAGCCCGCGCCGGTAAAACACGCTCTTATGAAGGGCGCGATGTTGGAGAGCAAGTGGTTGTTGTTTCATCATCAGGCGATTTATCTCAAGGGGTGATTGTTGGCTCTATTCATACCGATGTTAACCAAGTAGCCGACAAAGGCAATATCCATAAAACACTTTATCCCGATGGTACCAGCCTTGAATATGATGATGAACAAAACACCTATGCACTTAATATAAAGTCGGGTGGAAAATTTATCCTGACAATCTCTGATGGTGTGTCACTCAAAGGGGATAGAGGTAAGCTAGAGCTTAGTGCACCGGATGGCATAAAAATCATCTCAGAACGTGATCTGAATTTAAAGGCAAAGGGCAATATTTCTATAAAAGCAGAGGGTAATATTTCACTCAATTCGCAGAAAGATGTTTCTCTTCATTCAAGCAACAATGAGGTTTCCATTCATTCAAGGAAATTAAAGCATAATGGCACCAATGTAGGAGCAACCCATGTTCATGGGGGTGTTTACCCTGGTGGCTCCATGACGGGAGGTCCAAATTGAACAGTGGAATGGACCGCACAACAGGCAAACCATTGGTCGGCATAGAGCATTTGCGACAGTCGATTATTGACATCTTGTCAACACGGATTGGCACCCGGGTGATGCGTCGTGACTACGGTTCACTCCTTGCTGAGCTCATTGATACACCGGTTAACAGCAACTTTTCTGTTGCTCTTTATGCCGCCATTGCTGAGGCTTTAGACAAGTGGGAACCGCGTTTTAAACTGAAAAAGATTGATTTTAAAATGCTTGAAGCCGGACAAGTTTCGCTATCCTTTGAAGGCATTTATTTACCATCAGGCAAGCCCATCACCATGGAAGGATTATTGATAAAATGAGTAAAGCGCTTGCAAAACCCGAAATTATTACAGAACTTTCTTTTGAGGAAATCCGCGCTGCTGTTCTGACCCATTTAAAAGAGCTTTTACCTAATTATACATTTTTGGAAAGTGATCCAGCCGTAAAAGTCATAGAGGCTTTTAGCTATCGAGAATTGCTTTTAAGACAGCGTATCAACGAGGCAGCACGCAATAATATTCTTAATTTTGCCACCGGTGAATCCCTTGATGCTTTCGTTTCAAACGTTTCTTATAAAGATCTCATTTATGTTTCAAACGTTTAAACGTTCATTTAGAAAGGCTTTCATAAGTTTCTTTTAAACAGAACTTGCTTTGCAAATTAATCGTTCTATATTCGTGCTCTGTGCTTTTAAATGGTAACTTTTAAAACGTTTTTTAGTATCATATCTAAGGTAAAATAGTATTTTACTGCTATGGTATTATTTGTCTCCATTTTTTTGTGGAAGCGAATAATTCCGTTCTTAAAGACTAGCCTGCAATATATTCATTAAAAGACTTTTGATTTCATAAGATATAACGCTTTGAATTTCATTATCTGGTTATTTCCTACCTCGGTAAAAAAATACCGTGGTTATAAAATCAATCGTGTCTTTAAATCCTTTTATGCAATCTTTATGAATTAAACCTATAAGCTTATGACTGCTTCAAACTGTTAATTTCTTTAATGCCATTTTAAAGGTTTTTCCCAATTTTGGGAAAAATTATATGATCTCTATTTTCTATAAATACGTATCTTTTGATACAATTTACCTTATAACAGTTTCAAACGATTACCCTCTTATAGAATGATCTAATATTGCTATAACACTCTTTAGTTTTTGCGCTTCTCAATTTTGAAAACTATAATTTTATGTTTTTATCATGTGATTAACAAACCAATCTTTAAAACAAGATATAATCTTTAAACGTATGCGATTTATGTTATCGATAATTCCAAACGACTAAATTTTTAACAATGTGATTTGTACTATGATAAAAACGTATTATAAAATTTATAAACTATTATGAATGATAACTGCTTTTCATTTCATTTGAACGTTTACATGCGTTATAATATTTACATCATAATTTGCTCTTTATGGTCTATTCATAGATGGCAATCTTCTATAAAAAATGGTCAAATGAAACATGCATAAAAATATGGATTCTTAAATGGACTCATATAAAATAATTACAAACAAACTATTGATTTTATTGTGTTTTTTGATACTATATCGAATCTGCCTTTTAAAAATTAAAAGGCTTACAAATCTTCTCTCAAATATATAACTTACACTACTTTCTTAATGAGGTAAAAATTAAACCATCAATCGGTGCAAAGTTTAAAAATAACTATTGCAAATAAACTAATTACTTTCATTATTTTAAAAAAATATTAGTATTTTTTTAAGCCAATTATAAAAATTCAATTAATGCAGCCTTGAACGATTATATAATGTAATAATCTACTGCTACAATATATAAAATGCTTAAAATATTAATGTATATAATTTATTTATTGTTTATATATACATATATTATCATTTATATATTGATGATAAAATTTCTTCTCCCAAAAATTAAATAAGCTACTATTTGAATATGGAAAATATTGAATAATATAAATATATTCCTAAATTAGTATACACACGTTTTGCTTTTTGAAAAAGAAATACTATATTTTTCCAAAGTATAGTATGATTACCAGGATGAGCTGGTAAAATAACTTTATTTAATAAATAATAACTCTCTTTACTGATAAATAAATTTGACGAAGAAATAGTAGGAATAGAAGTAAAATATGCTTCTTTTTGATAAACTGGACATTCAGATGCCTTCACAACAGATAAAAAAATTAATAATATAGCACATATAGCAAATAAATATTTTATAGTCATTTTTTATAATCTACCTCAATTAATAAATATTCATAATGAAATTAACATAATTCTATTTTTGTGTCTATATTATATTTAAAATATTTTTTATTTATAAATTTTATTTAATAAACTATTAAAATATATACATAAATTGAAAGATAATATTATTTTATATGAAAAATTATTTAATATTGATAATTATCATTTAATAATAGTTTGTATTAATTTTTATATATTATATAGATCTTAAAATAGATATGTATAATTTATGAACAAAATTTTTAAATATTATTATATTAATTATAAAATAAATAATATAAAAATAATTTATTTTGCTACTATTTGTATTCTATATTTCTCATGCAATGCAATAAAAAACTTTATTCAAAGTAAAAACTATTATTTTTTTGGATGTATAAGAGGAACAGACTTTTTAATGGTAAATGCTACAAAGGATGCAATCAACACTTTCAAAAAACCACTAACCAAAAAACCTAATGAACTTATTAAAACTATTAGCAAAGGGACCTGAGTCATATAAGCTACCCATGGAATACCAAAAGCATAGACAATCCCAATGCCACCCACAGTATTTATTAAGAACAATAGTATAAAATTTAATTGTTTCCAAAATAACTCAACCATAAAGCCAATAAAAAATGCAGCAAATGGAAAACTGATTAGATAACCACTCGTAACTCCTAAAAAAACACTAATTCCACCACGACCACCAGGCAACAGCGGCAGTCCAATCGCAACAAGAACAAGAAAAAGAAGCGAAGCTAAAGCACCCCTTTTCGCCCCAAGTATAGATCCTGCTAACATCGGAGCCATAGACTGAGCTGTAATTGGCACTCCTAAAAGAAAAGGAAGATAAATAGAAGGAAAGAGGCCCAAAATAGCATAAATAGCAGCAAATAAAGCAATATAAACTAAATCTTTTGTATTCATTTGTTTCCTCTTTCACTATAAAAACGTTAATGATTATGAGATGCTGTATAAATAGTATCAGCAATCATAAGAACGCGCTTCTAATGCTTCCGCCACATCTGAAGCCATTCTTATTGTTCGTATAATTAAAGGTATCGTAAGAGCGACAAAGTTAGTATTAAGTCCCCGTGCTTTCTGAGCCTCGTGTACTTCATTAAACTTTTCACTCAAAAGAGGAATAAACCTGATTGCCATAGAGATAACCATGCTCACTTTTGATGGATTTATACCAAAACAACGAAAGGGCTGAAGCCATGCTTCAATTGCATTTACCATATCTGAAACTTTTGTTGTGAATGAAATAAGTGACGATAAAGAAAAGAGGATAACAAGATGCAATATGACCTCAACTCCCGTAAGCCAACTACCAAAAATAATTTGAAACATAAATAGAAGAACTAAAAGCAACCACATCGACTGAAACTGCTTTATCACAGTTTTGAAAGAAACCTTGGCAACTCTATAGAATAAGATTACAAATAATAAAAATAGCCCAAGAAGAGCTATGGAAGAAACCATTATTATAAAAGTTCCACACAGCGTAAGAAACAATAACTTAACTCTAGGACTAAGCCTATGAATAATTGTATCCTTTGGAATATATAAACCGATCATGACATTCTTTTTATATACTCCTTGATAGCAACAAAAGGTACATCATCAATTGCTATTTCCCCCTTATCAAAAACAAGTACTCTATCAAACTTTTGCAAAAACTCCAAATCATGCGATACAACAATTGCTGTTTGTGGTAATTCTTCTATCACTTGCGTAACACGATGCTTATTGCGCAAATCAAGTAATGTCGTCGGCTCATCAAAAATAATGTAATCTGGTTTCATTGCAACTACACTGGAAATCGCAATAAGTTGCTTTTGCCCACCACTTAATAAATGAACAGCATGATTTCTAAAAGATTCAAGCTCATAGCGCTGCAAAATTTCATCTACACGTTTCTTAATTTCATCTTTATTAAGCTTTAAATTTTTAAGACCAAAGGATAAATCCTCTTCAACTAATGGTAAAACAATCTGATTATCAGGATTTTGAAAAACAAATCCAACTTTACGCTTTACTGCTTTTGCATCGCGTTTAGTATCAAGCCCATCAACACTTACAAAACCATGAGATGGTAACTGGAGACCATTAATAAGACGAACAAATGTACTTTTTCCAGAACCATTTGCACCAATAATGGCAATGCGTCTTTCAGTAAGTTGTATAGTAATATCCCTTAAAACACACAAGTCACCAAAAACTTGTGTAACCTTATCAAATTTTATAATCCCCAAGATTTATTCCAATCAATCCCTTTTATTAGCTCTTTTTTCGCTACCATTTCAATTTATAACCTAAAAATAACAACAAGCACCATAGAGGAATAATAATGGCTGCCAAACTCATATCGGGCATTTGCACAAGAACATATGACTCTAGAAAATATGCCTTTATTCCTATCATCCCTAAAAGTTGAGCCATGAATCCATTTTGCCCAAAACCGCTTATAAACATTATACAAAATAATAAAGAAAGAAAACATAAGCAAAGATAGTTAGCGTAAGGATATAAACCAAACTCATAAATAAATGTCTCTTTTTTATTCTGATGGGCTTTTCGAAACTTCAAATGAACGATAACAATAATGGCCCAAGTAATAATCGCTGCGGCTGTAGCAAGAGCCATGATCCGCATAAAACTATTATTGGGAATAAGAGCATTAACGATGATTATCATCGCTGTACAGAGTGATGAAAATAAGATAGCAACATAAGGCACGTGTGCAGAATTAAGTTTACTAAAAATATGTGGTGCATTTTTTTGTATAGCTAAACTGTAAAGCATACGACCATTAGAATAAATACCACTATTATAAACTGAAATAGCAGCCATAATAACCACAAAATTCAAAATATGCCCCGCTGCCGGAATTCCTATCATATCAAAAATTGTCACAAAAGGACTGCCATTTCTTTCAATCATATTCCATGGAGTGATCATCATAATAACACTAATAGAACCAACATAAAAGATTATAATTCTCCACATGACCTTACGAATAGCTATAGGTATTGCTTTTCTTGGACTTGATACTTCTCCAGCAGCAACACCAATCAGCTCTGTTCCTCCAAAAGAAAACATCACCACACACGTCGCTAAAATAACACCCTCTATCCCATAAGGAAAAAAACCACCATGATCCCAAAAACGATGAATGCCTACTTGATATCCACCTATGCCAGTGACAATAAGAAAAATCCCAAAAACAATCATACCAACAACGGCTGCGACTTTAATCAAAGCTAAACTAAACTCAAATTCGCCGTAAAAACGAACATTCAACAAATTGATCAATGTCACACATAAAAGAACAAAAAAAGACGATTTCCAATGATCAATCAAAACCCAATGATCTAAATAAAATCCAATCACTGTAAGTTCAGTCATACTGACAAGAATATAAAGAAACCAATAATTCCAACCTGTTATAAAGCCTGCTAAACTCCCCCAATATTTATAAGCAAAAAAACTAAAAGCACCTGATGTTGGCTCTTCTACTGACATTTCACCAAGCATACGCATGATGAAATAAATAATAAGTCCTCCGAAAAGATACGCTAAAATAACCGAAGGACCAGCCAATTTTATAGATTCTGTTGAACCATAAAAAAGGCCTGTTCCAATAACGCCTCCTAAAGCAATCATTTGAATATGGCGATTTTGAAGATTACGTTTTAATTCATTGTGCTTTTTTTCAAACATCATGCCCCATTACTTTTGTTGAACCTAACCGCAGCTTTTATCAAAAAAATTACGCACCTTTTTCAAAAAACATAAAACAAACATAAACCTATTTTCTTGTGATAATGCAACTCTTTATTTTTTTGTGTATTATATGTATGTCTCGTTAAAGTTTTTAAGAAAAAATATGCTCCGTCCTTTATTTAAATTAATGACCTTTATTTTTGTTACACTAACCATTATAGTACTGGTCATTGATAACGCGCACTCTGTGATCACATCACACTGGACAACAACTCCCTTTAATAAAATTTTAGTAAACCTTCTGCAAACAGATATCGATAGCCTTAATCAATCTTTCTGCAAGATAATGCCTGATTTTCTATCCTCAATTTGCATTACTTTTACTTATTTACCGGCGTGGTCTATTTTTGGTACTTTAGCAATAGTATTTTGTATCTTAAATTACGAAAAACAAAAGCCTTTCCACAAAAAGCATATACATATAACGAAGAATACATTTAATCTTGAAAAAGCTTCTAGAAACACTGTATTATACACAACCAATGGAGCTTAGAATGCCCCTCATTCTATCAAAACAGCTGAACATCACTTAATCATCAGATTAACGAATAAATCTAACTTCTTATTCCACCTATAAGAAGACTCTGCACAGAGAAATTAAAATATATTTAGAGTGTTTATATTTTTCTATAGCTGCTGCCTTATACGTTACCAAAAACTTTCTTAATTCCACTCCTAGAAATTATATATAAAAAGTGTCTTCCAATATCGGCACATTACTTATAAAATTGAAATTTTTTGAAATTAATGAGAAAATTTACAAAAACTATTTTATATGTCTAAAAAATTGCATTAGATGGAGATTTAGTCTGTTAATAATTGCAATTATGATAAAGCACATCTAATGGTTTCTCCTTCATAGTGGTATGTGCACTATTGTATCTAACAAATAAAAGGCAATACCAAAAGGCCTTTAGAAGTATTCTTCATACTGAAAATGGTAAAATAACAACTTTAGTGACGCTTCGTTCCTCTAATCTGAAAATCGTCTCGTTAAAACACCGATTTTTTAGATATATCATCCAAACTTTTCCATGGATTAGTTACTACATGAGAAAGCTTTTCAATAAATTTTTCTTGGTAAGCTAACTTTATTTCTAGTTCTAGCAGCCGATTTTCATCTGACATGATTCCTACTCCATCTTAAATAAAAAACGTGATTAATTTTATTAATCCTCGCCTTTTCCTTCCTATAAAAATGAAAATCAACTTTTCAACGAATTTCTCTTATCCTATTTTCATATCAATAAAGGTTTATGATGATCTTTATGTTTCTAAGCACTTATTCAACAATCTTCTTTTCTTAAGAATCAGAAAAAGTTTTTATCTTTACTAAGAGATATTAACAGCATTTTCTATCCTAAAGATTTACATTACCAACTTCTTAATTTGAGTGCTATCGTGAATTGAAAAAATTTTATACCATTAAGATCAAAGAATACTGCCACCTCTTGATTTTTTACATACCTTCCCTTCTCCTTCAAGTTATTCTCATATCTTATAAATTACTGAAAAAATGCATACTTGCTTTTATACGTACTTTTAGCTATTAACCTCAAATTAATCTTGTCTCATTGACTTACAAATCTATGCCGCATTAGCTCAGTTGGTAGAGCACATCATTCGTAATGATGGGGTCGCTGGTTCGGATCCGGCATGCGGCACCACTTTTTTATCAAGCATATTGAAATATATGATTTTTTATTTGATTAGTTGTTTTTTAGATCACCTTTTAAACTACCTCTTGTGGTTTATACAATTTTACTTAATTTGTTGTTATTTGCTCCGTATTTTTCTTTGGAGTGAATGGTAAGATCTCTTTTTTTCTTCCATCTTACTGGTATCCCTAGTTTATAAGGTTGAGAAAACTCTCCTTGAAGCACCCAATTGCGAATCGTTGTTGTCAATACGCTAAAAAGCTGAGCACATTCACGGATTGTTGCATATCTATCACCATCATCAAATATCATCTCATGACTTTGCTATTATGTTACTTAAATGGGTGGAGATGTGGGAGGAAGAAAACCATCATAATTTCAAGAAGCTTTTGTCAAAATCTTTTGCATCACTTGTGCTACTGCTCCTAAAAAGATTTCAACAACTTGATTGATTTGCCTAAGATACCGCTGAAACATAGTCAATACAACGCTAAACAAAGGTAATACCATTGAATCCGAACGCTCCACAAAACGCTTCTCATACGAAGAATACAAAAATGTTATTTATATGAACCTGAAACAAAACTCATCGTTAATTTATTACCAATATCATGATAGTAAATTTTACAACCTCCAGAAGCATTGGGATTTTTGATAAACAAGGTTACCGCAATGTCCGTCATACTACCATTGCCAAAAACATTCTCTCCTTCTTGAGCAGCTCCATTGCTTAACATATTTTTACGAAGATCACCCCTCAAATTGAGAACATAAATACTCGTAAACTCTTTGGCTAAAGATTTTCGTAATCCATCCATTGTTGACTTTTATATAACCAGAACCAGAAACAAAGCCGATTACTCCAGCATTATCAATACGGTCACTCGCCCAGCGAATGGCACGTATATAACTATCATAAAGCGCTCGTATATTCGTTACTTTGGATTGAGTAGCATAGGTTTCACGAATGCGATCATCTAATATCGGATAGGGAGTATTCTTCGCATTATCATTTTCATTCTTTTGTCCTACCGAATAAGGGGGATTGCCAAAAATTACTTTGATATTTAGATTTTTCTGATGTTCTAAATATTCACTGTTTTCTTTAAATAATTTTTGCAGCAGATTCTTCTCTTCAAGCATCCGGAATGTATCGGTTAAACCAATATGCTTAAAAGGGATATACTCACCTTTCATCAAACTATGATACGTCGATTCAATGTTAATCGCTGCTATGTAATAGGCTAGCAAAACAATCTCATTGGCATGGATATCATGACGGAATTTATATTCCATATCCTCTAGTTTGATGAGATTGGATTGTAATAGCCTTGTGATAAAAGTTCCTGTTCCCGTGAAAGGATCAAGGATAGAAACACCCCGTGACCCCAAGCTTTTGCCAAATTCATTGCGCAACACATCATCAACAGAATGAATGATAAAATCAACAACCTCAACGGGCGTATAAACAATCCCAAGCCTATCCGTTGTTTTCTTAAAGGCCTTGGCAAAAAAGCTTTCATAAAGTTTGATAATAAGATTTTGCCTTGCTAAAGGAGAGGTAATCCCTGAGGCACGAAGCCTTACACTGTTATAAAACTCTTGTAATTCCTTGGATTCTTTCTCGATATTCGTTTTATCAAGTTCTGTTAAGATCCTTTCCATGGCTTGCGAAATGGCATTGTTCTGGACAAATTCATTGCCCTCAAACAAGGCTTCAAACACCGGACGCGTGACAAGATGTTGCGCTAACATCTCAATGGCTTCCTCTTGCAGAAGAACCGTTCTAAGAGCACGAGGAAATGCCGCCATAAAGTTGAAGCTTGTTTGTCCATGCAGCGATAAAACTATCAATATCTTCTTTTTTAATTATGTGAGAGGCGTCATAGCATTTACATTGAATAGCCGCATATCCCCCTTCATCACGGATTGTAGCCACTAGATCAATGCCAATATCCGTTCCATCTTCATCATGCTCTTTCGCCCATTCATAATAGGTTTGAACCTTTTCGTATTCTTGCTTTTGAAGCGGATCATGCATCAAATAATCCATGACCAGGTTTTCAAATAATGTTCCTAATTCACGGGGAGATTTAGCTTTTTGCCGATAATATTCCAACAGAGAGTGTAAAGTGACGTGTTCATTATCAGACTTAATAGATTGCAGCATATTGTAATAAAAATCCCTTGCCTTATGAGATGATCAATAATCATCAAAAGAATCAGAATGAAGCCTATAAAATCCATTTTGAGTTAATAGTGAAAAAATGCTAAATCTACACGGGAGTTAATAATAGCGTACCTGTAAAAATAAACGCTGTTATAATTATAATAATACCAATAAATTCAATAAGATAATTTAGTTTTCTATACATATCACATCCACATATTACTGTTGTTTGTTCATTCCAATCGTTAAATGTGATTAACACAATATGTATTTAAAAAATATTAAAGCATTAAAATAAATGTTTTGATACATTTTCTAATTCTAATTTACTTGAATGAATGACGATAAAAATGAGAAAAAGTACTAAAAAACCAATATTTTTTTCAAAAGGGGTTTTAAAGGCTGCTTATTCACAACCCATGACACGAGGTAAGATTAGAAAAATAGTGAAATTTGCTATTCATTTCACAGATCATATCAGACAAATGTATTATGTACTTTTAAGATATCATAAGGAGTATTTTGATAAGTTTTTATTGCTTGCTTCGTAAGAAAGATAGACGGTATATAACACTTCCTATACCTCCCCTCCTACAAAACCTATGCTATAGGTTGAATTTACAGATTGTAATGTTGATATAAGTTGTTTTTTTTTGAAAAATTGATAAAAATTAACATATTGAAATATAATGTCTTTTATTTTAGATTAGAAAATATATAAAGAAGGGAATAAAAAGCACCTCAAAAACCAATGATGTGGAATGCTTTGAAGGTTTTATTTTATCATTATAAAATTATATGTTTTATCAGAATTTAAAATTCGTTCATTGAGGTGTGTTTTTTGACTTTTCACTAAAAGGTGCCATTCATAGCGTATAGTATGTCAAGTGCCTTGGAAGTTATTGTCTCCAGAGGTTTTACAAATATAGTTACAACAACATAAATATAGTGCATTAATGGCATTGGAAACTGTAATAAGCTAAAAAGAGAGCAGCAGTGGTAGATTTTTTTTCGCCCCAACCATTTTTATTGTAATGCCTGTTTATAAGGAATGGCTTCTAAACAAATATTTTCATTTAAAAAGCCATTATCGTTATCATTTAAAGAAGTATTTTGATTATTATTTTTTACATCACTTTCTTTCATATTTTTCTCTCTCTAGAAAGTAACATGTTATTAAAGTCGGTTCCTTTTGGAACTTGCATCATAAAGACCTCAAAAGCTTAACTATAGGCAGGCTTTGCTAAGGTAAATCTGCTTTACGCCCCGCATCAACGACATCCATTGCAATGATGAGACAAGCTTTAATATCGGGTAGATTCACACGTATCATGCCATGGGTTGAAAGGGATGCCATAAATTCACAGGCTCTGATAACAACCCAGATAGCAAAGCCAGACCGGTTTCAATGCCTTCACAAATGACCAGATGTTTTGGATTGCCTTGGCTCAAATGCACCGCGCCACCCGATACAGATCCCAACATAGCTTTAGCTGGTGATAAATCTATTTTGCATCTATTGTCTTTTAAAAAGATCCTATGAATTGCAAAGGAGTCAGCCCCCTTCACAAGAGCCACCAACGCGGGCAGTGTCATCCCTAAAGGATGTGGACATTTGTCGTGAAAGCGTAAATCAGCAAGCAATTCACATGTGATCCCCCGCATGCGTAAATAGGTTTCTACTAAAGTGTTTTTGATTGGTTTGCTTTGTTGCTAAATTGCTCTTGTTTTCTCTGCTGTTCCAGCTTTTGTATCCCAAATGAGAGTAAGGATATTGCGTATTTCAGTTTGTGTAATCTCAAAAACGGGTAGACAGCCTAATTCTGGAAGAATGTGCATTTTTAAATGTGAAAACCAACGCCCATCTTTCCCATTTCCTTTTAATTCAGCTCTATGGCTTTCAAAAGTATCTAAAGCAATATCTTTTAAATAATTTGGAGATTACTTATTGCCTCACGCTTTTGTTTATTGCGTTCTTTAATGGGACCACGCCCTTCACATAAAATAGAGCGCCATTTTGTTGCAGTTTCACGAGCTTTTTTAAAGAGACATGTCTTAATGCACCCAATCCCATTTAACGGCGACGCTCGTGAATGGTATAACGATAAATCCATTAAGCACCTCCATCTTTACGTTTGTGCAGAAGCAAGCCGGCACCATCATTATATTTGCCAGCCCCCAATGTTATGACAACCCTTGCATTAAGACAGTTCATAAGAGCCATTTTAGTCCTTTCTTATACAGTTTTACCCATACTCTAACCCCTCTTATGACGTGCAAAAGAATGGTTTTGATTGATTCAAGATAAACAGATTTGGAATGAGAGAATCCTACGATATTCAGGCCCCTCATTCAACATACGAAACAATGAAATATCATTATAAATCAATTCATTGTAAGTATATTACAGTACAATATTCTTTGACAAAACTATCAAATATCATTGGTCTATAGATCGAATAGCTCTAATAATATATTGTTTCAGTTGGTAACATGCTAATAATAAATGGATAAAATATATATTATGTTTTTTTATAACACACTTTATTTAAAATCTTTATGAAGTTATTTTTTAATGAAATTAAGCAATTAGAGAAAAATAAAAATAATAATTAAATTTACTATAGATTTTTTGATTAAATATATATAATTCATTACGTGTTAAGAACATTGATTCTAAGATAATTGGTATATGCATAATGTTTAATTGTAGCGCGTTTTTTTGTTTTTATAAAAAAGTTTATAATAAATTATGAATTGTACAATTACTTAGAAATTAATATTTTTTATTTTGTGAATTATTATATTTATTATTTTTTATTGAAGATAAGCTTTTCTTTACCCAAGACATTAAAATTTTTCATAAAATTTCTTTAAATCACTCTAGGTAAATAGTGGTAATTTATGGACTCTATCTGATTATAGACTAGATTTATTAAAAGTTATTATCATAAGGATGATATTAATTACTTCAAAGTAGATAATATTTATCAAAATAAAAAATGATATATGATCTTATAGAAAATTATGGAGGTTTTAGCTCTATTAGATTCTTTCACTATTTCTTTCTTTAAAATAAGTAAATGTAAGTTTTAAATTCATATCCTGCTTTGTGTAGGTTTTTTTTATAGGATAAGAATAATGCGCAAAATATCAAAAGAAGGCCTTGCACTGATTAAACAATTGGAAGGTTTACGTTTAAAAGCCTATGAAGATTCCGGTGGTGTATGGACTATTGGTTATGGACATACAAGCGCTGCTGGCGCTCCAAGTATCCAGAAAGACATGCAAATTACAGAAAAAGAAGCTGAAAAAATCCTTTGTCAGGACTTAAGAGAGTGTGAATCCGTTGTTGCAAAAGCTGTTACTTTGCCTTTAAACGATGAGCAATTCGCAGCATTAGTATCGTTTTGCTATAATATAGGGGTAATGGCCTTTTGCAATTCTACACTTTTAAAAAAGCTCAATAAAGGTGAATATGAAGTAGTGCCAGCCGAATTACAAAAGTGGACAAGAGTAGGAGGAAAGCGTATCCAAGGTCTTGTCAATCGTCGAGTAGCTGAAGCAGGGTTATGGGTAAAAGGAGCTCACGTTGCTCCTAATTATCATGCAGTGGAATCAAAAGGTGTAACAGGTATTTGTAAAGTAGAAGCTCTTGCACCAATCATAGGTTCTTTTTCAGGGCTTGGAGGACTTTTTGCAGGAAATGGTCCCGTTCAATGGGTTTTAGCAGGCATTATGGTTTTAGCCGCTTGTACAGCTATGGTATATATTGCTAAGCGCTTTCAGGAATACCGGCTATGATCTTATGGATAAAGAAATACCTGACAACAACATCAGCAATTATCGCAGCTTTTTTGTGGCTTTAGTGAAAGCCTTTTTCCTTGAGAAAAAAGTTGAAAATCAAAAGCAAACAAATGGAACTTTCAAGATGGCGACAACACGGCTTGAAGTAGAAAATGAGGTTAACAAGAAAAGTGATGCTAATGTGCGCACTAAACTTTCTAACTGGTTGCGCAATGAATGAATGAACTTCTTGTATTGGATGGCTGCCAATTTATTTGAATCGGCAAGATATCAATGTATTAGTCCGAATTTAGCGAGGGATATTTTGAAACATAATGAACAAGGTGAGCGTCTATGTAGTTGGAAATATAAACCAAAGTTAAAATGATAAAGGTGTGGTTTCTCTGCAATATTAATTAATAAAAAAAATTTGAAAGAAGTGCGTACACTCAGATTAAAAGTAGTATGACTTACTTAAGGGATTAAAGCATTTTAATCGTTCATTAGGTTTTATTAAAGTAATAAAAATGCTTAATTTATAATCGAAGGATTTAAGTGATCATATTTGCGTAACATGGTTGAATATACCGATTATTCTAGCACTTTTGTTATTCTATAAGAACAAAATGAAAAAAGATTTTAGTGATTGCATTGCTATCCCCATTAAAAGATTTGATAATTACAAAAAAGGCCCTGTCTTCAAAAGAAATAATACCTATAAGTTTGGTATGCTTAAGGGAATAAATTCATAGAACTGTATAAGAAATAACAATATCGGCTTTATGCGATTTGTGTAATGAGATTATTTGAGCTTTCTAATCGTAATGATATTGAAGTTAAAGTAAATAATTTCATACTACATCTACTTTTTCATGTTAAGCTGGTGCAAAAACATTGTAAATAATGTTGGCTGTTAACTTTTCTACAGATGAATTGCCTATGTAGAGAATAATATGTAATTCTAATGGAGAGAACCAATGGTCATTTTTCCCTTCACTCTTTAACCCAGCTTTTTTACTTTCAAAAACCACTCGAACCACTTCTTTAAAGATTGCTGAAGAATTATAAAATTGTACCAATAATTCAGCCTTGAGACCTTGAAACCTTGAGACCTTGAAACCTTGAGACCTTGAGACCTTGAGACCTTGAGACCTTGAGACCTTGAGACCTTGAGACCTTGAGACCTTGAGACCTTGAGATGATATATCTGTGCTAAAGTTATGCAAATATTATAGATCAATTGTCTGTGTAAAGAATAGTATTAATGAAGAGCCGGAGGGGCCATTGCTAAATTGTTTAATGGAATAAAATATTACATGCCAATTTATATCATTAAAAAGACCCAATAACCCTATCTATAATAATAAGAGATTTTGACAATTTATGAAATCTGTCGATAAAATATAACGAAAATAATGTTAGCAATAACCATAATATACAAAATATATTAAACTGCTTCCTAATATGCTCTCCATTCAAAAACATCATAAATTACTAAAGATGTAAGAAAATAAGGCAAATAAGCACATTTAACGCGCAATCTTTCTTTCAGTAAGAAGGCAGTACAGTGCACTTCTTTTATTGCTTAAAAATGTCTTACATAAAAAAACAACATCATCTATATTAAAGTATATTATTCAATAAACTGAACATAAATTCTATAGAGAGTATAAAAATAATATTTATTATGATAAAATTTTATAATAACTATATATTAAAATAATACATATTGATTTTTAATAATTTATTTTATACAATTGTAATGTGTTTAATTTTATATTATATTTAAACTAAATGATATTTATAATCTTATATTAAGATGTAAAATGATTATGATATTTTAAGTGTTTTATAAATAGGAGATAGAAAATGTTAACAGCATTATTGATATTTATTTTTTCTACATCAACAGTTATTTTGCCTTTAATAGCTGCGCTCGTTCCTTTTTATCCTTAGAATAAGCTTTTAATAAAGTGAATAAAAGATGCATATAGTGTCATTTGTGTTTTTTTTTGCATTGATTATTAAATTATTTATTTACTATTATTATAGTTATTGAGTATTTTAAATCATTTTATAGAGGAAATGTTTGACCTTTTATATTTAACGTTAGCTGTAAATATATTTGCAAAATATCCAATTGCGTTTCTTGATGAATACGTTCCTCTATAAAAAGACTTTATTTCTAAAAACAATATAATATTGTTTTCATTTATAAAAAATATCTGTATTCACTAAATTCTTTCGTGTAATATCTTTGACTGTTTGAGCACCAGTCAGTATCATAGCTACCCGCATTTCACTGGTAAAAAGATCAAGGAGATGTGTGACACCTTTCTTACCCGCTGCTGCAAGCGCATAAACAAAAGCACGACCAATCATAACAGCATCCGCACCTTGCGCTATCATGCGTACAACATCAAGACCAGAACGAATACCAGAATCCGCTAAGATAGTTAAATGACCCTTTACAGCATCTGCAATGGCGGGTAATGCTCGTGCTGTTGATAATACACCATCAAGCTGACGTCCACCATGATTGGAAACAACAATACCATCAGCACCAAATTGTACTGCTTCTCGCGCATCTTCTGGGTCAAGAATACCTTTCAGAATCATTTTTCCCTTCCAAAAATCGCGAATCCATTGTAGATCCTGCCAACCAATTGATGGATCAAAATTTGCACCAAGCCAACCAACATAATCATCCAATGCAATCTTCTTTTTGAGATAAGTGGAAACATTTCCAAGATCATGGGGGTGCCCCATAACACCAACATTCCAAGCCCAATGGGGATGCGTAAAAGCTTGTAAAAAACGACGTAATCCAGCATAAGGACCAGACATCCCTGAATGCGCATCACGATAACGTGCACCAGGAACTGGCATATCAACAGTAAAAACCAACGTGCGTACACCAGCTAACCAAGCCCGCTCCAGTACATCACGCATAAAACCGCGATCTTTGAGAACATAAAGTTGAAACCAAAATGCACCTCCAACCACTTCCTGCACTTCTGAAATGGGACAAACTGAAACAGAAGATAGTGTAAAAGGGATCCCTTTTTCTGCTGCGGCACTTGCTGCTTTCACCTCACCACGACGTGCATACATACCCGTTAGCCCAACAGGTGCGAGCACAATCGGTAAATCAAGCGTCTGACCAAAAAGCTTAATTGAAAGATCAACTTCACCAACTTGCCTTAGAATCCTTTGACGCAGTGAAAGCGCTTGAAGATCTGTATAATTACGTCGCATCGTTTCTTCAGCATAAGCCCCACCATCAATATAGTGAAAAAGAAAAGGAGGAAGACGACGCTTTGCTGCCTTACGATAATCAAATGTTGAAGAAATAATCATTTATGGCACCATTGTTCTTGAATAAAAATGGAAGACACTCTAAAATGCATAAGAGCAAATCCGTGTGCTTTCCTATTTAAATATTATCCCAAAACGCTCCATTGAATAGAGAGAAGTAACAGATACTGAAACTTTCTAAAAAAACTAATTGATAAAAACAACGTTTTTATTTCTCTTTTCCAAAGATAAAATCTCATAATATGGGGCAACATCAATAACGTATCCACTCATACATTGTTCATGCGCAATTGAAATATTAATACTCCCTTTAAACGAATATCTCTTCAAGGACTATTGTTCCGCCAATTAGCTTATTATAATTGAAAGTAATTCCCTCCTTCAAAGAGTCCTTACATTCTGATTGATAAAGATAGAAAACCTATAATCATTAAGTATAAACCATAAGCTTCCCCAAAAACCGAAAAAAGCCTTTATTAATATTGAAATTAACACCATCGCATACGTCCAGAAATCTTCTCATATCAATATTCAAAACTGAAACCTGTTAGTTGTTTATAAAAGTTTATAAAAACAGACATTGCCTAATTCATAAAGCATAAAAAGAACTTTTAATGTTCATACTCATAAAAGATATGAGTCTTTATTGAAACAATTTTCTAGCAATATTATATTTGGAAATTATAAATAAGTTACTAAAGTTAGAACATTGTTCATTAAAAAATTTGTTTCTGAACTGCCGTAAAAAACTTATCTATTTGCTCTTAATGATAGTTTTTATACAAAATAAAATCTACCAATCATTTAAGCTCTAAAAAAATAGCTGTATTCAGTCTCGCATATTTTCTTTTCAAAGTAAATAATCTGCTGTTATATTGAGTTTTGATAAGTTATTAACTTATTGTAATAATACATATATATGATATATTAAATATAGTAAAAATTCTTTCATTTTAGATCTTTCCATGATGAAATAATCGAAACTATTCTTTTTATATATCATAAACGAAAACTTCGTGTGGATAGAAATTCTTGAAAAAAATTAAAACGTCTCTTATATCTTTACAGATACAAAGTCATAGTCTTAGAAACTGAAAATAGAGCATATGGCGCTGATTTTGTGAAGGGCAAAACTCTTCTTTTACTCACCCTATATTTCTTGCATACGCATTATCAAAATTCGTGGTTTACCCACTTATTTAAAATGCTTGGATAACTTTAAACCCTGGGCTTGATAATGTGATCCAACATCATGACCATAAAGAACGGATGGTCGATTAAGCATATGCTCATAGACCAAACGGCCAATAATTTGACCATGCTCTAAGATAAAAGGAACTTCATGGCTACGTACTTCTAAAACTGCTCTCGCTCCTTTACCACCCGCCTCCTTATGGCCAAATCCTGGATCAAAAAAACCTGCATAATGCACCCTAAACTCACCAACTAAGGGATCAAAAGGAGTCATTTCTGCAGCATAAAGTGGAGGCACATGAACAGACTCTCGTGAAGCTAAAATATAAAACTCATCAGGATCAAGAACAAGTTCTCTTTGACCTCGATCAAAAAGAGGATCCCAAAAATCTAAAATGTGAGCAATGGCGCGTTTATCGATATCAATAACACTTGTATGATGTTTACCGCGATAACCTATAAGCCCGGTTTTGTCTCCCTTTAAATTAATGGAAAGTCCAATACCATTAGCACTAATATTAGGAAGATCATCCGATATCAGCCTTTCTTGCCTTTGCAGAGCATGCAGCTCAATTTCATCTAAATAGCTGTGCCCTTTTCTAAACCGAAGCTGTGATAAATTCGAGCCAGTACGTACCAAAATTGGAAATGTTCGTGGACTAACTTCCAAATAAAGTGGACCATGATAACCAGAACAAATTTTATCAAACTCCTGAGCATTATTTGTAATAACACGGGTAAAAATATCTAAGCGCCCCGTCGAGCTTTTAGGATTGGCAATAGCAGATAAAAATTCCGGTAAAGCCAAAGTTTCCAAAAGAGGAACAATATAAACACACCCTGTTTCCAAAACGGCCCCGTCTCGTAAATCAAACTCATGCAACTTTAACTGTTCAAGCTTATCCAAAACTTTTGTATCAGTACCCGGCATGAAAGAAGCACGTATACGATAAGCTTTCTCCCCTAAACGAAGATCAAGACTTGCTGGTTGTATTTGAGATCTATCAAATGGATACAGGGACTTGAGAAAGTTATTATTAATCAAAGCTTGTATATCACTATCTGCTAAAATACCGCTTATACGCACCATATATACCGCCTTCCCTTTTTACATTGTTTCTTTTTTGACCTACATGATAAATTGGTGCAAGCTTTTTAAGATGATAAAAACTATTTTTTATTTTTTCCACCCAATTTGTTAAAATAAAATACTTCAAATAATGAAAAATACTGTTTTTCTCTTTAAAAAATAAATAGGAAGTGTTGTAAAAATAATACCTCCCATACCCTCTTATTCTTGAATGTCGCGCAAATGATGTTATTATAATTTTTATAGAACCTTTAAGATTCCTGTTAGAATTTATTATGATTATACGCCATCTTAGCGAAAATATTATTAATCAAATTGCCGCTGGTGAAGTTATTGAGCGACCAGCAAATGTTGTCAAAGAACTTGTTGAAAACGCTATTGATTCAGGTGCAACACGCATTGAGATTATTACAGCAAATGGTGGGAAAAATTTTATCAAAGTCAGCGATAATGGCTGTGGAATTCCTGCAGATCAATTAACCTTAGCAGTTTCTCGGCATTGTACCTCAAAGATCACCGATGACATACACAATATCTGCTTCCTTGGGTTTAGAGGAGAAGCCCTTCCCTCTATTGGTTCTGTTGCTAAACTTAAACTCATTTCACGAACAAAAGATGCTGAAAGTGCTGCTGAAATTTCTGTAACTGCAGGAAAAATTATAGGGCCCAAACCAGCTGCTGCAAATCCTGGAACAATTGTTGAAGTTCGTGATCTTTTCTTTGTCACGCCAGCACGATTAAAATTTATGAAAACTGATCGGGCTGAAACAAATGCTATTAGCGATATGATTAAACGAATTGCTATTGCATTTCCACATATCCGCTTTTCTCTCTCAGGACTAGACAGAACATCTATGGAACTGTCTGCTACAGAAAATAATACTCAAGGGCAATTACAACGCATTACACAAATTATGGGAAAAGACTTCGCCCCTAATAGCATCACTCTGAATGCTGAACGCGAAGCAGTGCGCTTAACGGGTTTTGCTTGTTTGCCATCTTTCAACAGAAATAACAGCCTTCATCAATTTGCTTATGTTAATGGGCGGCCCGTACGTGATAAATTTCTATGGAGTGCGCTCCGAGGCGCTTATGCTGACGTCATGGCACGAGATCGTTATCCTGTCGCTATTCTTTTTCTTGATCTCCCACCCGCTGAGGTTGATGTTAATGTACATCCAGCCAAAGCTGATGTACGGTTCCGCGATCCAGGATTAATTCGTGGTTTAATCGTTGGAGCTATTCGTGAAGCATTACAACAATCTGGTATTTGTCCTACTTCAACCAGTTCTGAAGCAACGCTAGCTGCATTTCAAACACACAAGCCTTTGAGCAATTTTAAGAATACCCACCATTCCTCCTCTTATAGCCCACAGCCTCATCATTTTGCTGCTACTTCAATGGTTCACAAACCATTGGATATTAAAAGCTCTTTTGGTTTTAAAGAAGATACCACTCCTATCATGGAGGGCTTAAATATACCAAGTGGTGATGCATACATTCCAAGCCCTATACCTTCATCAGAAGAGTTATCTTATCCATTAGGAGCGGCCAGAGCACAAATTCATAAAAACTATATTATTGCCCAAACTCAAGATAGCTTGGTCATTGTCGATCAGCATGCAGCTCACGAACGACTGGTTTATGAAGCACTCAAAAATGCACTTTATTCCAAACCGCTTCCCTCACAATTATTACTTATTCCTGAAATTGTAGAACTCTCTGAAGAGGATGCAACGTGCCTTTTAACGCACAAAGATGCTTTGCAAAAATTTGGATTAGGAATAGAACCATTTGGCCCCGGAGCAATCGTCGTGCGTGAAACGCCTTCCATGCTAGGAGAAATCAACATACAAGCCCTTATTAAAGATCTCGCAGATGAAGCTGCTGAATATGATACAACAAATAATTTAAAAGCAATGCTTGATTATGTTGCAGCCACAATGGCCTGTCACGGCTCAATACGATCAGGGCGCCTTTTACGCCCTGAAGAAATGAACACACTATTACGACAAATGGAAGCAACACCCAATACAAGTACATGTAATCATGGTCGTCCTACTTATATTGAACTAAAATTAGCAGATATAGAACGGCTTTTTGGCAGAAAATAAACGCTTAATCATTTTGACAAAAAATATTTTTAAATTTACTCTCGACTTTATAATATATCTTATGGCACTCCTCTTGAATCTCTTGTATCAAGGAAAAAGGAATTATTATGTTTTCCAATGGTGAACGTGAAGCAAAAATTCACTATTCTAATAATGGATATGACATTATAGAATATGGAACTTATACAATTTGTGCTGTTAGCGGGCAAAAAATCCCTATAGATGATTTAAAATATTGGAATTATCACCGCCAAGAAGCATATGCTAATTGTGAAACCTCCTATCATCGGGAACTTGAATGCAATCCGCATCTCAAACAATTGTTAAAAACAAAAGAAAAATAAATCTTCGAAAGCTATTAATTTAACCTTTATCTTTCAGACAAGAAAATTCAAGGGGACGTTTTCTAAAGCGGGTCATGACCTCCTTAAGGAGTGTACGACAGAAATCCTTTTGAGCAAAATTGACCTTTACATCAAAAATAATAAGATTTTTCAAATCTTTTTGCGTATGGATTGTCTGTATACGGATATAATCTTTAGCAGTTGTTGCTAAACATAAATTGTGCATTTTAGCCTTTTCTATAAGGCTTGTTAAATTTTTAGCGGTGAAAAAATAATGGTCTGGATACACGTAAGTTTGCACCACATGACCTGATAATTCTTTAATAGATTTAAAAAATTTATCCGGATTACCAATGCCAGCAAATGCCAAAAATGATTTTCCTGCTACCTCATCAGAGGCACTTGCTTTAAGATGAGCCCGATATAAAGGCTTTCCCGTACGGGTAACAAGAAAAGCAACATTATCACGCGCATCTGGGTGACCAACCAATAAAACACTATCCATAAAAGAAAACTGTGTTTTTAACGGTACGCGTAAAGGTCCTGCTGGAAAGACAGCTCCATTACCAAAACCACGCATCGCATCAACAACGAGTAACGTATAATCCATATAAAGACGGCGGCTTTGAAATCCGTCATCCATTAAAATAAAATTACATCCCTCTTGCTTAAGCCGTTGTGCCGCTGCATAACGATTAGCCGATACAGCTACAACAGCATAACGCGCAAGTAGAAGTGCCTCATCTCCAACATCACGTGCATTGTCATATTTCTCATTTACAAGATGCACTCCTTTAACTGCTCCACCATAACCACGTGATACAACACCGGGTACAAAACCAAGCTCTCTAGCTACTTTAGCAAAAGCAATAACAACCGGCGTTTTACCCGCACCACCACATGTAAAATTTCCAATACACAACACTGGAAGATCAATCACAGGAGGCTTTCTTGCCATAAAACGGCATGAGAAATAACCATAACCCCATGAAATTGGAGTTAATAAAAAACGCAAAAAGCTTTTATTTTTCCACCAAAAATGAGGCGCATTAATATGCATATCTACCCTGACGCTGATGTAAACCTGTTTGTATGACAAGAGGTTGTAAAAATGGATCTAAAATCTTTAATGTGCGCTCAAGTGCACCTGCCATACTTGTTGCTACCTCATAAGCCTTATCAACCATTTCTTGTCGCAAGGCTTCATTTGTTAAAAGCCTATACACCTGAATAGCAAGCTGTTTTGTATCTTGAACCATATATGCTGCATCGCGCGTTAAAAATTGTTCGAACATCTCTTGAAAATTTGAAACATGAGGCCCCGTCAAAATAGCTGAACCAAGCAAAGCCAATTCCAATGGATTGTGGCCACCATTTCCACATAATGACTTACCAACGAAAGAAACTTTTGATAAGCGAAGAACAAATCCCACTTCTCCAATCGTATCTCCCCATAAAATGTCGGTATTCATATCTGGAATCGTATCTCTACTTCTACGAACAAAACGTAAACTCTGACTGTCACATTTTTTAATAAGATCTTCTAAACGTTCAGGATGACGAGGCACAATAATTGTCAATAAATCCGGCAAATAATTTTTAACAATCTTATGAACCTCAAAAGCAATTTCCTCTTCCCCTTCATGTGTTGAAATAGCCGCCCAAACTGGGCGATTACCGATAGCATTACGATAACGTGCAAGCAATGCTTTATCTTCAACCAGAAAAACATCAGCCTTGAGATTACCAGAAAACATAACAGATTTTACACCAAGTGTATGGTAATAAGTTACATCTTTTTCGTTCTGGCCAATCGCCAAATCAATATCTTTAAAAATATGTTTGGCAAGAACGTGCCTCTTTTGCCAAGATTTAAAAGAACGTTCAGACATATGGGCATTGACCAAAATCTGCGGAATACGCATTTTTGCAAGTTCTTTAATACGGAGAGGCCAAATTTCTGATTCACAAATCAAGACGAGATCAGGCTTCCAATGGTTAATAAAACGGCGCACTGCACAATCTAAATCCAAAGGGGCATATTGATGAATCAACCGATTACCAAATTGTTTTTTCAAAAGAATGGAAGAGGTCACAGTCCCTGTTGTAAATAAAACATTGATTTTTAATGATAAAATATGATTAACAAGTGGGAAAAGTGCCAGTGTTTCTCCAACACTTGCTGCATGCAACCAAACTAACGAACCTTGGGGACGTATATGGGAACTTTTACCTAAACGCTCTTTTGCACGACACCATTCTTCTTTGCCACGAATAGTACGAAAAAACAAATAAAAAGGGATAACAGGACATAAGCAAAAACCAATCATTCGATAGGTTAAAAGAGCCGCATGTGCCTTTAATTCTAACATTTAAAATCACCTCATCCAGCTATTTTTAGATATCTATATGCTTATTTTGTTAAAAAATTCATCAACACTATCGGTTGCATCCATATTTTTAATATTCATCTGTATCTTGGATAAAAAACGCTTTATTAAAGGAAAAGAATTACAATTTTATCCCCATATTTTTGCAAAAATTTTACTATAAGAATGACATATACACATTATTCGAATTCCTTTTAACGAAATTTTGTCAATTATGTTTACTTTATCATTTCATTCTGCACCTTATACAAAGAATTTACTCAAAAATAATAAAACTATATTTCAACAAATTATAACTTTGAAAATATAATTATAAATATATGATCTTTTAAAGCCTAAAAAACAATTTATCGTTATTTTTAAGCTATCAAGATGCATTTATAGCTTTTAATGAGACTTTGAATTTTAAACGTTGGTATTTTAGAGAAAAAACCTATTTTTATGTTATGTGTTATCAATTTTTCAAAAAAATATTCCATATAGACATTATAATCTGTATAAATAGAATCAGTAAAATATATTAAAGGGAAAGTTCAATCTTTATCATTCTATTACAATAAAATGAATATGTGAAACTAAACTTTAAACAAAATTTTAAATCCTATCTTTTCAAAAGAGAAGTAGATCATCAACACAAAAAGATTAACTCATGGATTGTCGTTTTAAACTAGTGCTCAAAAAAACTTATGAGGTAAGTTAACTTCATAAATCTATTTAATTTCTCTAAATTCCTAATTTTGGTAAGTTTCTAACGACTTTCATGGTTTCTAAACTTACAGTAATAATTCGTTGCAACAATTCCAATGGATAAGTAAACTTGCTACAGGTCTCAACAGAATAGTGATTGGTGTCATTAACAATGCTATTCTTTTTATCAGACTTAACGCATTAATGTCTTATACTCTATTCAAGAGCAGAGTAACTATTCACAGTATAATTACAGACTTTGAGTAAGACCTATTATGATAATATTTATACCGAAAATAGTTTGATAGAGTTGTCTAGCACTTTCATCAAGTGTAAAGATGATAATGCAAAATGGAGTTATAACCTGCATGAATACTATTATGAAATGGACTTGAACGCCTTGAGAGATATTTCCTTAAGAAAGCATATGCATTTAAACGACAAGCATACTCTTTTTAAGGTGTTATATTTTACTCAAAGAACATGCCTTGTGAAAAATAATAAATAAAAGCGTGAAGCAATTTACAGGCTATAATGACCAAATATTTAAACTTTACTCTGCATCGCCTGATTCAGCATCAAGAAACTGATGCAAATCTACAATGTAATAACGTTGTAATGCATTATCTACACTGCTTTGTGCTTTTGCCTGCCATGCTTTTTGAGCAGATTGATAATCTGAGAAAATACCAACCATATCTAAATCATCTGGATTCTTGAATTGATTACCCTTAAGATTTTTTAATTCCCCACCAAATACAAGATACAAATACTGTTTTTTTTCGTTGATTTCAGTCATATATGCCTCCATATCATTCAAATAATTTTAATACGCTTTTATGTGATTAAACTAACTTTGCTTGACGAACAACATCTATCATGTCCTGACAGCAATTATTTTTACCAGCAATTAAAAGTCCATATTGGTAAGGCTCAATTCCATAAGATAGCAAAGGAATATCAAGCGATGAAAAACATCCTCCACACTCCTGCAAAATAAGATCAGCAGCAGCAATATCCCATTCATGACAATTTGGACGAACCAATACGATATCGATCTCATCTTGAGCAACAAGAACAATGCGATAAGCAAGAGAAGGAAGATAATGGTAAAGACTGACCCGATTACGAAAATCATCTGGTAATTTTTGAGCAAGCGATTTATCAAGCGAAACTTTATATTTTCGATTAATTCCCGAGGCTAAACGAGGAAGCTTTATCTCATTTAATGTTGCCCCTTCCCCCGTGACAGCTGCATAAACATCTCCTCTAGCTGGACATTGTAGAACACCTACAATAGGACGCCCATTCTCAATAACGGCAACCGAAATACACCAATAAGTACTGCCAGAAAGAAATCCACGCGTTCCATCAATAGGATCAACAACAAAATAGCGCTTATAATCTTGTTTTTCTCGATTATCTTTTGTTTCTTCTGAAATCCATCCATAATTTGGACGCGCTCCAAGAAGTGTTTCTTTCAAAAAATGATCAACAGCAAAATCTGCCTCACTAACCGGTGAATTGCCCTCTTTAATCCAAACATCCAACGTGCATCTAAAATACCTCATAGCTAAATCTCCTGCCTCTCGGCAAACATCACGCAAAAGATTTAAATCAGAAAAATGATGCGTGTTATTTTCCTGCAAGTGTCATCCCTTCAATTAACAATGTTGGAGAAGCTGTACCATAACGCCGATCAATATCGTTGGCAGGTGTTAAATGCGCTAACATATGGAGCAAATCAGAACCTAGTGTTACTTCACTCACTGGATAAGCAATTTCACCATTTTCAATCCAAAAACCGGAAGCGCCACGACTATACTGACCGGTAATAAAATCAATGCCATGACCAAATAATTCGGTTACATAAAATCCATTTCGCAAATCTTTTATCATATCGTGAGGCGATACTAAACCTGGTTCAATAGCAAAATTCGTACTGGTCGGCTGCACCAATGACCCCGAACGCACACCGTGTCCATTTGTTTTAAGCCCTAATTCAAGCGCTGTAGAGGAGGAAAGAAGCCAGTTTTTTAAAACACCGTTTTCAATAATATTGAGTGTTTGCCCCTCTACCCCTTCTCCATCAAAAGGATGAGAAGAATTTCCACGTAATCGCAAAGGTTGATCAGTGACGTTAACATCAGGCTTCATCACTGACTTTCCCAAGAAATTTTGTAAAAGACTCGTTTTACGAACCACAGAGGCTCCATTGACCATCGATGCAATATGCCCTGCAACTCCACGAGCCGTACGTGGATTAAAAATAACATCAACTCCTCCTGTCACTGCACGCAACGCCCCCAACCGTCGAACAGCACCAAATCCTGCATTCTTTCCCACAGTTTCTGCGGTCTCTAGATCAGAAAAATGTAAAGCTGTTGTATAATCATAATCCCGCTCCATCTGTGTTCCTTCACCCGCAAGGGCACTACAAGAACGTGAAAAATAACTGGAACGATAGGCTCCACAAAAACCATCGCTAGTCACAAGAATAAACCCTCTACGACCATAAGATGTTGTAGCACCGCCAGAATTGCTTACTCCTTTAACATCAAGAGCTGCTGCTTCTATTTTTAAAGCATCTTCTGTTAAAAAATGACTGCTTGGTACAAAGTCATCAAAAAGATCAAGGTTTTTAGGATGCTTAACCAAACACTCTTTATCTGCCAATCCCTCAAATAAACTATCGGGAGCAGCTTTAGCCATTGCAACAGCACGTTCTGCAATTTCTGGCGGATAAGACGCTAAATTAGCAGAAACACTTGCTACTTTTTTCCCAACAAAAACCCTTAGCGTAAAATCATTGCTCTCTGCAGCTTCTGTCGATTCAACTTTCCCCAAACGAACAGATACACTGGTAGAATGTGCATGAACGATAACAGCATCAGCAGCATCGACCCCGAAACGCCTTGCTGCTTCAACCAACGAAACAGCTTTCTCAATCTGGTTCTTGTCAGTCATTATAGACTCCCTAAAAATATTTTATTATTTATATTGATTAAGCACTCTGATAAATTTATACAAATCAGAATATAATTCTTGTCTGTTTATTTTATTCATAAAATTTACATACGTCTCATGCATTCTTTTTCTTTTAATGCACCAAATTACTTCCCTTTTAGCTTCTTTATGGAAAGATGCAATATGTCGTAAAATCTCTTTAGTTTCAAGATTTATCATGGCACCTTATCATTTTAAAAGCTAAATCAGCCCTGTAATTAGATCAATAGAAGGCTTAGCAATAACACTTGGATTTAAGCCAAAATCCTCAAAAATTCAAAAAGCATAAAACGTACCTAAACTACACGCCTTTTGTCCTCTAAAGTGTCGAATAACGTTTCTCATTCCTATAGCATTCCTTAATCTCGACGCAAGAATCAAGAAAACAACTCATCTTTTTGGCTACTTCTATAAACTCCCTCATAAGAGAACAGTAATCGTGTCAATGAAACAAAACATCAACAACGTAAAAAATATTTCCTTTCATTAAATGATTTCAATAAAATGATCCGTCATACACTTCTTATCCTCATGATCAGTAATGTTACAGAAAACACCTTTTTATAATTATCAAAATAAGTTATAATCGTAACATTTTCTCCCAGGTTTAGTGTGTCTAATCGAGAACCATTCATCTCTTATACATCATCCCTGATCAGTTACTTTGTTATTAAGCCAAGCATAATTTGACGGAATTCTTTTTTCCCGAAACAGAAATCTCAAGACACGGGATAGATTTTGATTTAATATTTTCTCTCTTATTTCTCTCTTACCCCTCCATTAAGAAATGAAGAGGCGTGATATTGTCATAAACTGATAATCAATAAAAGTTTTGTATGAAACTTAACATTGTATCTATTTCTCAATTCAGTTTGCAATATTTGCCCAACTCGTTTTAGTACCCTTATCACTCATAATTGTTTTAACAAATATAAAAACATTTTTAGAAACCGAACATCTCTATACATTTTAAAAATTCAATTTTTTAAACATTTGAACCAAATATATAGATACAAGATTCAATTTTACGGGAATTAAAGTGTATGCTTATTTTATCTTCTAGAGTCTTTTAGAGCTATACTCTCTAGAAAAGTAATCAAAAAAAATGCTCTTGTAATTTTTTAATCAATACTTTGATTTATAAAAATAATTTACTGTTTTATCATTTGCATAAAAAAGCCCAATATTATAAAAATCTATCCATAACGGGGCGGCGTTGTTCTTTTAACGCTGCTAAATCTTGATCATTCCACTGATCTCCATTGTAAAATTGAAAATCTTCCCTTGCATGTTCACGCCATTTGTTAACATGCTCAACATCTTCTTTGTACCAATTGACAAGCTTGCGAAACAAGCCTTCTGTCGACAGATCTGATGCCTTATGTTCTTTTTCTAAATGCTCTTCATCATACATCATTCTGCCATCCATGACGTACTTTCATAAGTTTCTCTACCGCTATAAGCGGCTCTCTTCGGTCTCTGCACCGGCTGTTCGTACCCCACACACATTAATCCAAAAGCATCTGCACCATGACTGGACCAATCATGTTCTGCCCCCAACCCTATATTGCGCTTCTCATCCCATTTCTCGTGATACCAGTTTAGCGCCTTGCGACCCGCTACCGTCGTCTCTTCGTTAAACCAAACTGAAGGTAATATACGTCGCACCGCCTCAATACGCATCTTGACAGCACCAGCCCCTTGATTAGGAATGACTTGCGTCTCAAAACCCGCATCATTCAAAGCACTTTCAAAACTCACATTGTGCACACGGTCTCTGGTCGCACCATCATGGGGTAAAACCATCAGTGCCTTCTCATAGCCATTTCGACGCAACCAACCGATATGTTCGGATAATGGCTGCCCTTGTGCTTCATAATAATCAAGCACTCTGATCTCTCTGCCAACAAATTGCGCTATCCATATCGCTGTTGCATCTGCCTTGGCTCCCGTGCCCCCAATATCCCAAAAGGCGCGTATCTGCATTAAAGGATCACGCGCAACACGCCCTATCCGACCCTCTTGCTCCGCTGCCAACATTTCCTTTTGGTAATACGCGCCTTGAACCGCTGTAAGATATGCCCCTTCCCATATATGCTTATAGGTTTCTGGACGATTTCTAAGGTCATCAAGCCGCGCCTCATTCAAGATCTTGGGAAACTTCGGATTATCGGACCAATTGATCTCTACACGCTTAATGGCTTCATTGTCTGAAAACCGAAACCGCCTTTCAACCGGGGCATTATCTCGCAATGGGTTCCATGTCACCCACAACTCTGCACGCCACCCCTCACCCTCTTCTCGTAACGTTGGAATAAGCGTCTGCCAAGCTGTCTCTGTAACAGGCTCTGCCTCATCAACCCAACAAAGCAAAATACGACCCATCGACTTGATACTGGCTATATTCCGGTCAAGACCAGAAAACTGAAAGGCTATACGACCATCATTCGATTTAATCGAAGCCTCTCCAACTTTGTAATAGTCCCTTAAAAAATCATGAGCTTCAATGACGCGCTTAATCTCCTCCAATGAACTCTCTGCCAAAGAATTTTGAAATTGACGTGCACAAAGAATAGTCCCCGATATCCCCTGCATGCCAAATTGATAGCCTTTTAAAGCAGCCATCAAGGCAAATGATCTTGTCTTCCCAGACCCTCGTCCACCCCAAGCCGCTCGTACCAAGGCATCCCCTGCAAAAAGAGGGATAAGTTTTGGTACAATCTTAATCTGTCTTGTCGTCATTCATTGTTAAAGGAGCAATTTCTACACGCCCTATGATTTTAATGGCTCCCCCATCTTCCCCTGTTACCTGTAAAGGCAATACCTTACCAAGCAACGCTAAATAAGCCGCTGGACACTCCATAGCTTGTTTTTCTAAGTAAGAGATCAATCCCTCGTTGCCAATTTTATTTCCAGCATTCTCCGCAGCCCTCACCACTGCCTCTTTTAAAATACGGGTCATCTTATTAGGCACGCCTTTAACCCGCCCCATTCCTGCCTTTGGTGGTATCCACTTTTTTTTAAGTTGTGGAGCCTGCTCTGTATTTTGTGATGTCATAAAATACACCCTCCCGATAATAAAAAACCCCGCATTTGCGGGGATTTTGGACTGTACTTAACCCTCTCTAGACACAATACGCCTAAGTACAGCAATGTCATTAAATACGATTTGCTACACTTTGTCAACATAAAAATAACACATATTGATATTTTTAAAACGAATCTGTTAGGTAGTGTTAATTATTATAATTTAAGGATTAAATAATGAAGTCACTATCCATAGCGCTCATAGTAATATTTATAGCTTCCTTTTCGATATCAGTGTTATCAAGATACACTAGTGTAGATAGTTTAGAACAATACGATAAACTTTACGAAAAATATGTAAGTGAAAATTATCAAAACTCAGAATATCATCAAAAATTAGCAAAGGCAAAAGAATCGGTGGAGTATTTAAAAACATTTATGGGAAGTACTGTAGACATCCCCCATGACAAAAGTCCATTTTGGAAGCATTTAATAACACTACCTAGCAATCCTCCGGAATTTAATATTTTAAAACATTATCACATAGTGCTTGTTTTTTGTGGTCGTTTTGCTGATTTATTACAAGGTGATAAAAGTATGCCCACAGTTACATTTAACGACTTGCAAACAAAACTTAAGGAATACGGTAGTATTTTTAATGACTGGGATACTATAGAAACTATTTTATTTAAAGCAAAATTTGAAACACATTTTAATGATCCAATGTTTGAATACGCAGAAAAATTTTTGAATTCTCCAAATGGCATTAGCAGAAAAGAACAAACTATTCGTACAGAGCATATGATACTAGGACATGAAAGCGTTCGTTTAAAAAATACAGTGAATATGTGCTCTATTGCTATAAGTGTATATAGAGAAATGATGCCCAAAGAAGATATAAGACCCCCAGTAAGATATGGCTCTTTTGAAAAATGGAAGCGATATTTAAAAATTTTTTAAACTAACGATTAAATACTTATGAAGCACATTAAGAGCAACGCGTAATGAATTCACAAGGTGGGGTAGCATTTGATCTTCTATAACGAGGTACTGTAGCGCAGCGTGAAGATTGTACTGTCTATAAAGGCATTGGGCTTCTTTTAGTGCCTCTTGCATGTTGATAAACTGCTCTGTTGCGAATGCTACCCATTTGTCTCTTGCTTTATCATCAGCAGATGA
>NZ_JH725064.1:629427-630318 GCF_000278215.1 Bartonella rattimassiliensis 15908 | reverse complement strand
GCTATACGAAAATTGACCACTTCAGCACCAGATGACATTGTTTTGCTTTCTGGATTGGCACCTAAATGACCAATTAAAATCACTTTATTAAGCATATTTGTAAGTTCCATTAAATGATGTAAAGACCATAACATGATTTAAATATTTTCACAATATTTTCAATTGATAAAAAAGATTTTTTCATATAAAGATTAAAATTTACATTATTTATTTCGTTGTTTATAAACTACATATGTTTATTATTAAGAAAACAATATACTTCACTAAATGGTTAAATTCTTTAAGAGACAAACAAGCGCAAAAGAAGATTGCTATGCGTATTTTGCGTCTTGAATATGGCCTTTTGGGTGATGTTAAGTTCTTCAATGGCATAGGTGAGTTACGCATCCACTATGGTGCTGGCTACCGAATTTATTTTGTAAAAAGAGAAAAAGAGATTATTTTATTATTAAACGCAGGCAATAAATCAACCCAACAAAAGGATATCGAAAGAGCCCTTCAATTAGTAAAAGAGATTAACAATGAAAATAACACCATTTGATGCTAGTGAATTTTTTAAAACCACTGAAGATTTTAAAGAATTATTACAAGATGCTTTAGAAACTAAAAATAGTGGTTATATTTCGCATGTATTAGGAATTATTGCACGTAAACGGGGAATGACTGCAATTTCTCATGAAACAGGGTTAAATCGTGAGTCTCTTTATCGCTCTTTAAGTAAAAAAGGTGACCCACGGCTTTCTACTTTCTTTAGTGTTTTGGATGCTTTAAATTTACAAATCAGTTTAAAATAACCTACTGAATCTAAAGAATGAATCTCATTTTTATTTTACTAAATGGCTTGCCTATTTGCACGTATTGTGTAATAAAGAGATGTTCGTCTACTTTCGA
>NZ_JH725064.1:623797-624642 GCF_000278215.1 Bartonella rattimassiliensis 15908 | reverse complement strand
GAGTAAATTTTAATGAAATGTCTAAAGGAGGGGGCGCCCCGCCGCGCCCGCGCGTTATTTACGCAGCTTTATTTATATCCTGATCAACACCACAGACATCTTCAGAAAATTTCTTATTTTCTTTAAGCACAGCATTGCCATAAATCGTTGTAAATTGGCAAATTTGTGCCTTGCCACTCACATGAGCATTATCGTGAATGTTTGCACAGGGACCAACACGCGCCGAGCCAGAAACCTTGGCATTATCATAAATATTGCTACCTTCATAAACTATAGACTTATCAAAAACATGAGCATTGCCATAAGCTTTTGACCACGCAGCAAGGCGTGATTTACCATAGACATGGGCATCATTAAACACAAGCCCACTCACTTGAGCATTTTCATAAACGCGGGCGTTATCGTGAATAAGAGCGCCCTCTGTAATAACGGCATTATCACTCACAACGGCATTGCCATAAACGTAGCCTCCAATTTTTGCATTGCCATTAATGATTGCATTGTCATAAACACGTGCTTTATCACTCAAAACCCATGCCTTATCACTAATCACGGCATTACCATAAACCCTAGCATAATTTACAACACAGGCATTATTGCGTATTTTGGCATTTTCGGAAACGCTTGCTTTGATAACCATAGCATCATCATAAACCCAGCAATTGCCTTTATGAGACAGATCACTCTCATCTTCAATAAAGCCCCCCAATTGACCAGCCTTAACATCATCAAAATCTCTTAAAGCTTTAATGCGGTGTAAAGTCACACCGTTAACAACGCGGGTTTCATTAGTAAGTTCATATTTTGGAGATGTTTCTTGATTTGTAACTGTAGCTGTCATGCTA
>NZ_JH725064.1:623015-623697 GCF_000278215.1 Bartonella rattimassiliensis 15908 | reverse complement strand
TTGAAAATTTTCAGTATATAAAAGCCGTATCAATTTATTTTGATGCGGTTTTTATTTATTAATGCTTGCTGTTTTATACATTTTGTGTGATATGTATTTCGCATTTGGAAATCGCATAGTTAATCCTATAAAATAAAAGCCGTGTCCTTTAAAGACATGGCTTTTTTTTGATTATATCTTTTAGAATACCCGCAGCCTCTTTAATCAATTCGTCTACAGTCTTTATCTATTTCCAAACGATATTAACCCTGTAGAAATCTCTTTTCTTCCTATAACCCATGCCCCCGAAATAAGTTGCGTATCTCCAAAAACACGCGCCCTGCCACCAATAATTGCCTTTCCATAAGCATGTACATTGCCATAAACCTTTGCAAACCCATTAACACACGCCTCATCACAAATTATTGCATTTTCAAAAACCTTCGCATGCCCCCAAACCATAGCAGCATTATAAACCTTGGCATCATCCCCAACCCAGCAACTGCCATCATGTGATAAGTTGTATTCACTTTCAATAAAACCCCCTAAATCTCCTTTTTTAACACCTCCAAAACTTCTTAAAGCTTTAATGCGATAAAGTGTTATAACTTTACCATAGAGATGGCCTTTAACTTCTGTAGTTTCATTCGTAATTTCATATTTTTTGGATACATTTTTACTGGTCATAGGTAGCTCCCTAATC
>NZ_JH725064.1:617674-618300 GCF_000278215.1 Bartonella rattimassiliensis 15908 | reverse complement strand
AAAGCATAAAAGACAGCCAGTATTTTAAGAAATGGGAGAAACCTTTTCGTGGCTTACCCGCTCAACACAAGTGTTTTTAGCACTTGCCGATCTTTCTAAACGACATTTCCTTTAATGTCAATACGTATTTTTTATTTTTTTCACTTTTTTTCATTTCGATACCTACCCAATTGAATATCAAGTGCTTTTTCTAATTCACGGTCTATATCATAAGCTTCTGAATAACATTTCTCACCATCATCTGTAATCTCACAAATCAACTGATCTTTCTTTGTACGTTTTTTGATTTTCTTATTAACCTCATCTATCAAAGGTTCATAACTCAAGACGCTTCTTGGTAAATCACCACCATATATCCACGCTTTCACTTGCGCTTTAGTACTATAATCAACATTTGAAGGCATCTCTTGATACTGCCCACCTTCAAATTCCTCATATTCTCTTGACCCATCTTCGTATTCATAGAGATTGTAAAAATACTCTGCTACCCCTAATCCCCATGGTACATGCCCTCTTGCAATGGCTATAAACTTTTTTCGCACCGGCTGTTTACGATTTATTAAAAACATCTGTTTTAATATTTCCTAATCTAAATTCATAACTTTACCAATGGATTTATTTACCTC
>NZ_JH725064.1:243586-617574 GCF_000278215.1 Bartonella rattimassiliensis 15908 | reverse complement strand
TTTTTCACTAAATGAATTTAAAATTTTTTGTAAATTTTGTTTATAACACATTTGCAACTTAACAGCCTTTTATAGGGACCGTCTTTATAATCAATGATTTCATTTGTATTATGATTATAAAACCTTCTCTATAGCTGTTATATGCTTTATAACCGTGGCATTATGTTTCATTTTCATATTCATAAGAGGAATTGAAAAATGGTGAACAAAAAAAGTTTAAACAAAAAAGAAAATTTTGCTGTTTGTGCACATCATTATAATGCGTTAATACTAAAAAATGCCTCATTTAAATGCCCATCCCGGAACAAGAAAAAGAAATAATAAGTTTGGGAGAAGGTTTATATCTGTGTAAACATAGTGATGAGATATTATTCACTTGTTTGGAATGTATTATTTGGCTAATTTAAAAATTGTTTATAGTGTGTAGTATATCGTTTTAATAAAGATTTTACTGTAAAATTGGATTATCTAGCAGAGCTGATAAAAATAGTTGAATTATCTATAGCTTTTAGGTCTTCAAAGATTTTTCATTAAAGAATCCTCCTTAAAACTTCATTGATGGCTGTTGAGCAGGTGTATAATGATGTGTTGAATTTTTGTTGGTGTGGATTACAGATATCTACAGTTAAAATTCTTATTTAGAAGTGATGATATGAAAGATTCTTATAAACAAAAAGTTCTGGCATCGAGGATTGATGCGAGAATACGGCGTTTAGTAATTTTAGCTCTTGCAGTGGGGAGTTTTGCTATTGGTACTGCGGAGTTTGTTGCAATGGGGTTACTGCCAGAGATGGCACGAAGTTCGTATGTTGATATTCCTACTGCTGGTCGATATATTTCTGCTTATGCATTGGGAGTTGTGATTGGAGCACCTCTTTTGGCTGTTGTAACAGCTCCGGTATCACGTAAAACTGTTTTAATAGGGTTGATGTTTTTTTATGCATTAGCAAATATTGCCACTGCCTTTTTTTCTGATTTTAGCCTATTAGTCGTATTACGTTTTCTCAGTGGTCTTCCCCATGGAATCTATTTTGGACTTGCGGCTTTGATTGCTTCTTCAATGGTGGAAATAAATAAACGTTCTAAAGCTGTTGGATCTGTTATGCTTGGTTTAACAATTGCAACCGTTTTGGGAGCTCCAGGGGCTACTTGGATTGGCCAACTTATTGGTTGGAAGATTGCTTTTATCCTTGTGGGTATGATTGCTTTATTGTGTTGTTTGCTTCTTTGGAATTTTTTGCCTTGTGATTCAAGTACACCAAAAACAAGCCCTTTACGTGAAATGAGCGCATTAAAGCAAAAGCAGGTGTGGCTTCTTTTGGCAATGGTTTCGGTGGGAGCAGCAGGATTATTTTCTATTTTCACTTATATCAAATCAACATTAATGCATATTTCGGGTGTACCACTCGAATGGGTACCATTTATCATGCCATTGGTTGGATTGGGGATGGTGGGAGGAAATCTTTTGGGGCCTAAGTTGGCTGTTAAAATTGGCATTTCGCCGATGATATTTTTTTCTATGCTTTGGAGCGTTTTTGTTTTTTTTCTTTTTTTCTTTTTTTCTTATGCTTCGTTAACAGCAACAATAGGATGCTTTTTGGTTGGTACTTCTTTTGCTGCTATGCCTTCTATACAAACAAAAATTATGGATGTTGCAATACAGGGACAGATTTTGGCAGGAGCATTAATGCAGTCTGCTTTTAATATTGCCAATGCTCTTGGTGCGGAATCTGGAGCATTGGTTTTAAAATTTGGCTATAGTTATGAATATACAGCTATTTTAGGGAGTGTTTTAACTTTTTTAGGGTTAATGATTTTTTGTGTCTCATGGTCTATGGAGAAGCATGCTTAATATTTTTTTCTTTTGAATGAAGAAAGCATTTTTATGTTTATTTAATTATTAGAATGTCCTGTTGGATTTTTTAATATGCAGTAAGAAATGCGCAGCGCTAATGGGATAGCAAGAAAAAATAAAAGACCAATAAGTACTATAAGAAGAGTTTTGGCGGCTAAGATCATTCCTATTGTTCCTCCAGGATTAAAGAGACCGGCAAGATTGGTGACGATTCCTGCTAGAGTTGCACTTAATGCAGCTGAAAATAGTTGTACAGAAGTAAGGGATTCGCTAGCACGTAGTGCATCTTCGTTATTTGCACATTGTAAGATTCGTGTGAGCAAATGTGGCCATGCTAAACCTGCACTGATTCCAATAGAGAATAGTGCTAAGCAGATAATAAAAATATATTCAAGTGTGGAAACTTCTGTTGGAATCAGCCATAAAAGGGTAGCTATACCTAACAATTTTAATAGGGGGGAGTACACAATGATACTGCGAATTTTTTTGGCTGATACACCAGCACTTGAGAGGGCGCCACATGTCCATCCTAAGCTCATAAGTGCTGCTATATAACCAGAAATAAGTGGCGTTTGTCCATGAAGCTCTTGAAGAAAAAGAGGAAAATAAAATTCTATACTATATACGATTGCCGTCATAACAAGTATTAATGCGTAAACATGAAAAATTTCCGAAGAGAAAGAAAAAGATTTGCGTGGCAACATAGGATGAAGACTAGATGACTCGATTTTTGCTAGAGCAAAGAGAAGACTCAGTCCGATAATTAATCCACAAATTTTTGCCATTGTAGTGTCCATAGCTCCTCCAACGGAAATGATAAAAATCAATAAGGTGAGTGTGAGAAGCTGGAGAAGAGGGAGGGGGGGGACTGGAACATAGTTCTCATTCTTTTTGGGTAAAGTTTTAAAAGCTATGAGTGAGAAAAATATAGCTAATGCTCCAATGATCCAAAAAGATGCTCTCCATATGCCATAATATATAGAAACTCCTCCGATCGCTGGTCCTAACAAGGTTGATATTCCCCACATTCCAGAGATAATACTTAATGCGTGTGACCATAAAGATGGATTAAAAATAATACGTACCATGGAATAGGATAGAGACAACAAAGCACCACTTCCAAATCCTTGAATAAAACGTCCTATTAAAAATAATGGCATAGATGAAGAAATGCTGCACATGAAGGTACCTAGGGTAAAAATAAGTCCAAAGATAACATAAGTATTGCGAGGACCTAGTTTCCCTAATATTTTTGTTGCAAGTGAGGTACCAAGGAGTGAAGCTGTAATAAAGACAGTCGCTACCCAGGAATAATATATTTTATTGCCAATATGATTCATAAGAGAGGGTAAAATAGTAATAACACTATAAACATTGGTGGCGTGTAATACAACACCGCCTGTAAATGTCAAAAAGCAGAGACCATTTTTACCTAACAAGAGCGCAGACCAGTTTTGTTTTTTCACTGTTTTTGCTACTTAAAAAATTTTACTCTCTTCCCACTTATAAGACAGTTTTTTAAATTTGCCAAGAGAAATTCAAAGCTCTATTTAGAGCTTTGAATTTTATTTAAATAATAGTTTAATTGCTCATGGCTTTTTTGAGATTTTCATCAACTTTATCAAGGAAACCTGTTGTAGAAAGCCACTTTTGTTTAGGCCCAATTAAGAGCGCAAGATCTTTAGTCATAAAACCTTCTTCAACGGTTTTAATACAAATTTCTTCCAATGTCGTGGCAAAGTTTTTTAATTTCTCATTGTTATCCAGTTTGGCACGATGTGCCAATCCACGTGTCCACGCAAAAATAGAGGCAATAGAATTTGTTGATGTTTCGTCACCTTTTTGATGTTGACGGTAATGGCGTGTTACTGTTCCATGTGCTGCTTCTGCTTCAATAATTTTACCGTCAGGTGTCATAAGAACAGAGGTCATGAGACCAAGAGAACCAAAGCCTTGGGCAACAATATCAGATTGAACATCACCATCATAGTTTTTACATGCCCACACGTATCCACCTGACCATTTTAATGTAGAAGCAACCATATCATCAATGAGACGGTGTTCGTAATATAATTTACGATTTTTAAATTCATTTTTAAATTCTGTATCAAATATTTCTTGAAAGATATCTTTAAAACGACCATCGTAAATTTTTAGAATGGTATTTTTTGTTGAAAGATAAACGGGAACATCCCGCTGTAGTCCATAATTAAAGGATGCTCGGGCAAAATCGCGAATTGACTCATCAAGGTTATACATCGCCATGGCAACTCCTGCGCTTGGAGCATCAAAAACATCATGTTCAATAACTTGATTATCATCACCTACAAATTTAATACTTAATTTTCCTTTGCCTGGAAATTTAAAATCTGTTGCCTTATATTGATCACCAAAAGCGTGACGTCCGATAATAATTGGTTTTGACCAATTAGGAACAAGGCGAGGGACATTTTTACAGATAATGGGTTCGCGAAAAATCACTCCTCCTAGAATGTTGCGGATGGTGCCATTGGGTGATTTCCACATCTTTTTTAGGTTAAATTCTTTAACGCGTGCCTCATCAGGTGTGATGGTTGCACATTTTATACCAACCCCATATTTTTTGATAGCATTGGCAGAATCAATAGTTACCTGATCATTGGTTGTGTCTCGATTTTTGACGGAAAGATCATAATATTTGAGATCAATGTCGAGATATGGATGGATTAATTTATCTTTGATATATTTCCAAATGATGCGGGTCATTTCATCCCCATCAAGTTCAACAACGGGGTTTTCTACTCTGATCTTTACCATTAGAAGTCCTTTTTCTTTTAAGTGATATTACTTTATATCACTTAAAAGTTTATAATGAAAAGGGAAAACAAAGGAAAAGAGTATTCAAATATGGGCATATGATCAATAGAGTATAAAATTTTGTTGGAAAGGTTAATTTTTGAAAAGAAGTGATGTGGTTACAAACCTGTAGTTATTGTATGATTGATGAGAAGCTTGTTTGATAAAAATAAAATAAGTAGATTACTAGGTAACAAGTGTACATCTTTGTTATCAAAGTTTTATTTAATAAGTTAATCGTATTCTAAATTATGGTTTCTTGAGCTTTTGTGTTCGGTAAATAAGCATTTAATTTTTATATTGCTATTTCAACACTAAAACGACGGTCTGTTAAAACACACTTTAGATAAATTCCAGTTTTGAAGGTTGATAGAAATGTACAAATAACAACGCTGATATTAATTTAAAAATAACAGCAGATACATGAATATGATTTATATAAAAGAGAATTTTCTATTATTTATTAATCTCTATTTTATTAATTGTGCATAACAAAATACTCTCCTCGAAATGGAACAAAAAAACTAATCACATTACAATCCCTGTACCCCTTTTACGAAGAGATCCCTTTAAAAATCCTACTCCTGAACCTTTATCATTATCCCGCACCTTAAAAAAGGCCGATAAAATCAATAGATTACGTATGATAAAGAGATATATGGTACGCCCAAGGGGAATCGAACCCCTGTTTCCGCCGTGAAAGGGCGATGTCCTAACCGCTAGACGATGGGCGCAAACCAATGATGAAGCTTATAGAGAGGATCTTTTTACTTCGCAAGCCCTCTATGTCGTTTTTTTTGAAAAAATGTGTTTTGTTGAATAATTTTTGCGCGGCTCTTACTTTGGGTCATTTTGTTTTCTAAGATTTTTTGTAGAAAAAATATAGAATTATCATGGTTGATAAAAAATTTAATGTGAGCGTTATCTCAGTGAATAATATTTTTATTGATTTTTAGTTTGAGGAGTAGGCGAAACTAATCAAAACACCATTTAAATATGTTTATTTTTTGCATATTTTATCGTTTTGTTATTTTATGTTTACACATGAAATAAGAATATTATTTAACTTGTTGAAGAGAGGTTTATACAGAAGGCTATTCATTTGAGCTGATCAATAAAGCGAGAACTGTAGAATTTATGAAGCAAAAAGTCGATATTGATCATCAAATTAAAAAATAGCGCGAATCATATCAGAAGGAGCTTCCAAGCATAAGTTATAGGTTCTTTTCAGTTTAGCAAACTATAAAAGAGAGTCTCTGATAAATATGAAAAATATTAAAACGATATTAAAACAAGTGTCACAGGATATATTAAAAATTATTTTTTTTACATCCTTACTTTTAGATATCGGAAAATTTATAATTAAAAGCTTTTTATTTGTTCTTTCACTTATGTGACAAGGTTTTTTTATGCTGCGTCATTTTGACGTTGCTGTTTTGCTTGCTCGATGACATTCAAAAGATCCGATTGTAACCAACGAGATAAAAAACCAAATTTTAAAGGTTTTGGGAGAGAGCCATTGGTAACATGACGGCGGAAAGTTGAGACACTCATATGAAGCAATTTTGCACTTTCACGGTCAGTTAAAAGAATATCATTTTCGGTCATTTTAAAATCCTTTCATTCTCAAAAAATAGAACCAAATCATGCCTATTTATTAAGCACATTTTGGTTTGTTTTTGAAGGTATTTTATTTATAGAAAACAATATCTTATCATATAATTTGTGATGTGATAAATTATGCTTCTTATTGAGAGCGAATGAGAGAGAAGAGAGAGAAAGTTATCCACAGATCATGGGGTTATGCACCCCATATCTTAAGATTGACCAGTGATATAAGCGGCCCATTTATCCATATAGACACGGCGCTGTTCTAGATAGTCAGTCCGATGATAGGCACGCTCTACTTTGCCGCCTACCGTATGACTTAGAATAGTTTCAGCGACCTCATAGGGGGCATCGGTTGTTTCAGCAAGCCAATTGCGTAAACTAGAGCGAAAGCCATGGGGGCAGGCGTTCAGTCCAGTTTTTTGCATATCGTACATATATTGAGACATACACTTCTCACCAAGCGCCCCCCGACCTGTTGCAGAAAAAAAGAAATCATTGCGTGAAAGCGAGCGCGCTTGTTTCAAAATGTCTAATGCTTCAGAAGATAAAGGCACGCGAAATTCTGTTGTAGCATCACGCTTTCCTTTCATATTTTCAGCAGGAATAGTCCATATATCCCCATCAATTTGATCTTTATGAATATGGCGTATAGGATTTGTACGAACCCCTGTCAGAATAAGCAAACGCAAAGCCAGTTGTGTGGTTTTTGTTGTTTCGCAAAGTGTTTTATAAAAAGTCGGAACCTTTCTCCAATCCATAGCTGGAAAATTTTGCGTTTTATGGCGTTGTTTGCCTAAGAGCGCGCGTGCTTTTGTTGTTGCTTGTAAATCAACATCCAATCCCAGTGCAGCCGCATGTTTAAGACAAAGATTAAGACGTATCAATGCTGCTTGTGCTGCTCCAGCTTTTGTATGCCAAATAGGAGCGAGGGTATTGCGTATCTCTGTTTGGGTAATCTCTGAAACGGGTAAACAACCTAGTTTTGGTAAAATGTGAAGTTTTAAGGGTACAAACCAGTTCCCATTCTTACCATCTCCTTTTAATTCAGCTTTACGACTTTCAAAAGCATCTAGTGCAATATCTTTTAAATAATGGAGATTGCTTATTGCCTCACGCTTTTGTTTTTCACGTTCTTTAATGGGGTCACGACCCTCATGCAAAACAGAACGCCATTGATTTGCCAATTCACGGGCTTTTTTTAAAGAGACATGTCTTAATGCACCCAAACCCATTTCACAACGGCGCCCGTGAATGGTATACCGTAAAATCCATTGAGCACCACCATCTTTACGCTTGTGAAGAAGCAAGCCGGCGCTATCATTATATTTGCCAGCCCCCAATGTTGCGACAGATCTTGCATTAAGACGGTTCATAAGAGCCATTTTTAGTCCTTTCTTATATAAATTTGATCCACACATTCATCCCGCTTGTAACGTGCAAGCGAATGGTTTTGATTGATTCAAGATAAACCGCTTTGAAATGAGACAATCTTACGTTATTCGGGACTCTCATTCAATATGCAAAACAGTAAATTATCATTATAAATCAATATCTTGCTCTTATTGGGAGGGGGCCCTTTTATTTGAAAATAAATCAGCTTAGGTAAAGGCTTGATTTAAGTTCTTATTATTTCAATTCGATAGTTTTTTAGGGATGCTAATGTATTTATGTTAAGGTAAAATATTCGAATTTGTTCTGCATATTTATAATATTTTGGAATTATAATGTATACACATTAAGTTTTTATGTATGTTCTATCCTGATATATGAGAATGTTAAGATTTTTTCATTCTTTTTTGATAGAGTTCCGTTTTTGTAAAAAGATTTCTGTTTTTTGAAAACAAGATAATCTTTGTGGCAATTTGCATTTATCAGTTTTGCAGATTTTCATTCTGAATGAGATATTTTATAAAAGTCCTGAAATATTTGTATTATAAGGAATTTTGATTAAACAATTGGGGAGAGTTCTATTAGAGAAAATGGTGTGAATAGAGTAAGACATTTCTTTTGTTCGTATGGATATAAGTGCTCTTGGCCTTAATTGATATATCATTTCAAAGATTTTTTAATAAAGATAGGGATTAGTGATTCGATAATGGCAGAAACTTTAAGAGTTGGAGTGGCGGGACTTGGGACGGTTGGTACTTCAGTTGTGCGAGTTTTATGTGAAAAAGCCAATAGTTTAGCTTGTCAATGTGGGCGATTAATCAAAATCGTTGCTGTTAGTGCGCGCGATAAAGGCCGTAATCGTGGAATTGATCTGAGTGGTATAAAATGGTTTGATTCTCCTATCGAGATGGCAGTTTCTGATGAGATTGATGTTTTGGTGGAGTTAATTGGTGGTGAATTGGATGTTGTGTATATTGCTGTTAAGAAAGCGCTTGAGGTGGGACATCATGTTGTGACGGCCAATAAAGCTCTTCTTGCTCGATATGGAGTAGAGCTGGCTACAATTGCAGAAAAAAAAGGTGTTTTTCTTCATTTTGAAGCAGCCGTTGCAGGGGGAATTCCTGTTATTAAAGCGATGAGGGAATCACTTTCCGGTAATCACATATCGCGAATTTATGGTATTCTCAATGGAACTTGTAATTACATATTAACACGGATGTTCATGGAAGGTCTTTCATTTAAAGATTGTTTAGCAGATGCACAGAAACTTGGGTATGTTGAAGCAGATCCAACTTTTGATATTGAGGGAAATGATACGGCTCATAAATTAGCTTTGTTGACAAGTTTGGCATTTGGAACAGCTGTTTCGTTAGATGATGTTTATGTTGAAGGAATTCATAATATTTCGCAAATTGATATCCGAGCGGCTGATGAATTGGGATATCGGATTAAGCTTTTAGGGATTGCATTAAAAACGGATGCTGGAATAGAACAACGTGTTCATCCTACAATGGTTCCAACATCTTCAATGATTGCTCAGATAAATGGTGTAACCAATGCTCTTTCCATTCAAAGTGATTTATTAGGTGAATTACTATTTTCTGGTCCTGGTGCTGGAGGAATGGCAACAGCATCAGCCGTTATTGGTGATTTGACAGACATAGCAAAAGCACGTTCTGGTTTTCATTATGCACCTGTTTTAAGACGTCCAGCTTTAGAACTTGTTCCTCATAAAAAAGCACGTATTTCGCGTCATGCAGGCGGTTATTTTATCCGTTTAAATGTTCATGATCGCGCTGGTGTTTTTGCTGCGGTTGCAAAGCATATGGCTGATAATCACATTTCATTGGAGTCGATTGTTCAAAGACCTTTTGTAGAAGATCAGATTGAGAAAACAATTATTTTAATCACGCATGAAACAACAGAAGTGGATGTACGACAGGCACTTGCAGAAATCGAAAAAGATGGACATCTTATTGCAAAATCTCAATTCATTCGTATTGAACGTATGGCAGAGAATTGATAACCTGCTTTAATAATAACAAAAAAAGACAAGTCTGAATGCTTTTATCTCTTGTGAAAAGTTTGCATTTTTGCCAAACGCTTTATTCTTAGTGCTTTAATAAGGACATATATTTTTTCTGGTATTCATTCGGTAGGATTTTTTCATATGCCCATAACTCAAAAGATTTTAAATAAACTTGATCGTAGTTTAACGCTTGAATTGGTACGTGTTACTGAACGTGCTGCTGTTGCTGCTGCCCGCTGGCGCGGACGTGGTGATGAAAAGGCTGCAGATCAAGCTGCTGTAGATGCAATGCGGAAGGAACTTAATCAATTGCCTATTGAGGGTACTGTAGTGATTGGAGAAGGTGAGCGGGATGAAGCACCTATGCTCTATATTGGAGAAAAAGTAGGTTTGAAAAATGGGTTGGCGATTGATATTGCACTTGATCCACTGGAGGGAACAACACTCTGTGCTAAAAATCTTTCGAATTCTTTGGCGGTCGTTGCAATTGCTGAAAAGGGTAACCTTCTTTATGCTCCTGATGTTTATATGAAAAAAATTGCTATTGGTCCTGGTTATCCAGAGGGAATCGTCGATATAGATGCTTGTCCTGCTGATAATATTCATGCTTTTGCAAAGGCTAAAGGAGTGGCTGTTAATCAAATTACTGTTTGTATTATGGATAGATCGCGTCATGAAAAATTAGTTAATGAAGTACGAGCAACGGGAGCGTCGATTCGCTTGATTGGTGATGGAGATGTTGCCGCTGTTATTGATACAACTGATCCAGAAGAAACAGGGATTGATATGTATATGGGGATTGGTGGAGCGCCAGAAGGTGTTTTAGCTTCTGCTGCTTTACGCTGCATCGGGGGACAAATGCAAGGGCGTTTGCTGCTTGATACAGAAGAGAAAATTGCCCGTGCTGCTAAAATGGGAATTAGTGATCCTAATAAGGCTTATACAATGGAAGAAATGGCAAAGGGCGATGTTTTATTCTCAGCAACAGGGGTGACTGATGGTAATATGCTTTCTGGTGTTAAATTTACTCCTCACTATATTCAAACGGAAACTATCGTAATGCGTTCTCATACGGGAACAGTCCGTAAGATTAAAGCAAAGCATAAAGATCATTCAAAATTTAATTAATGTTTTCTTTTTGTTGCTACTAAAAATTACACGCTTCCATGAAGGCAGATACATTCATGGAAGTGTTTATAAATATAAGAATATTTTCATATTATGAGAGTTGGACGGAATGTACCCAGCCATTTTTATCTTCTATATCTCCTTTTTGGAGGCCGACTAACTGTATACAAAGCCGCTTTGTAATTTCTCCAATTATCTCATTTCCGATAATAAATTCTCCCTCTTTATATCTAAAACGGCCAATCGATGTAACAACGGCAGCTGTACCACAAGCAAAGACTTCTTTAAGATGTCCACTTTCAGCATCTTCTTGAAGAGATTTAAAAGAATAAGGACGCTCTTCTATCTCTAATCCCATTTCTTTTGCCAATGTTAAAAGAGAATGACGTGTTATTCCTGGAAGAATTGTTCCAGTAAGTGGAGGCGTTACGAGTGTATTATTGTTCATAATAAAGCAGACATTCATACCACCAAGTTCTTCAATCCATTTATGTTCAACCATATCAAGGAAGAGTACTTGGCTACAATCATTTTCAATTGCATTTTTTTGTGCAAGTAGGCTCGCTGCGTAGTTTCCACCACATTTGGCAGCACCTGTTCCTCCTGGACCAGCTCGACTATAATCTGTTTCAATCCAGACGCTGATAGATTTTTCTTCTCCTTTGAAATAGGATTCAACTGGAGAAGCTATAATACAAAAAAGATATTTCTGGGAAGGGCGAACTCCCAAAAAGTTTTCATTGCCAAACATAAATGGGCGTATATAGAGGCTAATATTAGGATGATCGGAAACCCATTTTTGATCAATCTTTACTAATTGATGCACGGAATCTACAAAAATATCTTTTGGTAATGCCGGCATAGCTAATCGTTGCGCTGACTCTATAAATCGTTGGGCATTGGCATCGGGACGGAAGAGCAAAATGCGCCCATCTTTTGCTCGGTATGCTTTTAGACCTTCAAAAATTTCTTGCCCGTAATGTAAGACGGTACTTGCAGGGTTAATTTCTAAATTTTTGTATTGAGAAATAATAGGATTGTGCCAACCTTTGTCTTCAGTCCACTGAATAGTACACATGTGGTCTGTAAAAAATTGACCAAAACCAGGACTTTTTAGAATATTTTCACGTTTTTCGTCTGACAGAGGAGATGGGTGTTTTTCTATTTTAAATGGAAGCGACGATACGGGAGATTTCATAAGAAAAACCTTTTGAATATGTTTTATTTTTATTAATAAGAATAATGAGATATTCTGATCATAACTTTATTATTAGCAAATCCTTTGTGTCAATGTTTTTATTATAGAATTCAAAGGTTAGGGTAGATATCTTTTATTCTTGGTTCTTTTTCTCAACTTTATGAATTAATCTGGAACCTTTATCTAGAATTATCGTTTTTTCAAAATAATATCTGAATAATTTCGTATATGCATATTTTCTAGAATTTTAAAGGTAAGGGAATTGAGAAAAGGAATCCACTATGATTGATAAAAATTATCACACATATGAAGAACAACGTATGGCTACAGAAAGAAAAGATCGTGAACAGCGTGTTGCAATCGCTAAGGGAATTTTTGCTATTCTTCTTGCACTCGTTATTATCTGGTTTATTTTTGGTTTTTTAGGATCTTTTTTTGCAAAATCTCCTGAACATATTTCACATTATAACACTCCAGAGACAAGTCAGACCATAACAACGCCCAAAAAAGATTTAAACCCACTCCCTCCTGCATCTTATATCTATAAGGATACGCAGTGATTTTTTTGTAAACACCATTTTTTAGATGATCTAAAAATCAACATAGCTTAAAAAATAAAGTCAGCGCAAACACATAAGCAAAAAAAATGAGACAATTTTCATTTTTGAAGTTTTTGATCAATAATTAACTAGTATTAAAATAAATCATGCAACGGTTTTAATAACCGTTGCATGATCGGTTTAGCGTGTGATGAAGCAACTTCCACCGGAATTTTTAATGCTTTCACAAAGGGTTATGGCTTCATTACGGTTATGTGTTTGAATACGAACACGGTAATAGGTTCCCTTTCCTGGTATAAAAGCCGGTTGAATATTAAAAGGACGGTCATTGATAAGGAAGCCAAATTTAGATTTCATATTTTTCAATGAATCTCTAGCCAACTCATGTGTTGGTTGAGATGAAAGTTGTACGTAATAATTTTCTGAATTTTTTGGTACAACTTTGTTTGGTGATGTGGTGTGAGACGTGGTATGTGTTTCGATTTGTGCATTTCTTTCTGCATGAGAAGGAATTGGGATAAATTTTTCCTCAATATCTAAGTTAGAAGTATTTTCAGCTATTATTTTATCAATGTTATTTTTGAGATCATGTTCTACTTCTTGATCGTTTATATCGGAATCATGCGATGATACAAGGGGTGAATCTTGAATCTCATCAGGAGTTTGATCAATGATTTGTTCAGATTGAACGATAGTTTTGCTCTCTGTTTGATTCACGGGCGCTAATGTAACTGTACCATCTTGATTTACAATAACAGTTTGTACTTCTTGCGTGGGAATAGTATGATTGATGGCTTCTGTAACAGCCTTTTCAACATCAGATTCATGTGGTGAAGATGATGAAAAGTTGGAAGATGCTTCAGAATTTAATCGCTCTAAATTTTCAGGTTGTTCAGAGTTATCAATAAGAAATTGTTGTGTATTTTCTTGTTTTTCATTTTGTTCAGTTGTTTGTTTATAGATATCTAAATTATGTGCAATATTATTTTGGGGTTCAGTTGTTTCTGGTTTGAATTTAAAAGGTGTATTATCAGCGTGAATAATAACCGTTTCCTCATTTTTTTGTGATGGCGTAAAAAAATGAGAATAACCAGAAAAACCAATTGCTATTAAAATAAGAAGAAAAATACCTCTGATAAAAGTTTTACCAAAAATAAAACTTTTAAAGGAAGATGGAGATGATGGATGCGTAGAGACTTCATCTGAGTTTGTGTATGGCGAATTTTTGGTCAAAGAGGGAGAATTATATTCCATATTGCCAGTAGAAAAATAGCCGGCATTTTGTTCCTTAGAGTTTATATAAACACTCTCTTTTGAATTTTGTATAGTTTGATGAAAAACTTCATCAAAAATCTTATTTTTCTGTTGTTTTTGAGAAAAATTGTCGGTTGGGACATTTCCTACATTGAGCACATCAGCAAATTCTTCTTCTAAACTACCATTGGTTGCTATATCATATTCTGGGGCTTCGTATGGAATTTCTGGAACCATAATAGGGCCAGTTTTTTCTACGGTTTCCTCTGAAAATCTATAAGTATCAACATTGGGAGGAGGAGTATCTCTGTGCGTATAGTTATGAACAAAAGAGTTATCTGTTTGTTTTACATTAAGAGAGGCTGATGAAGAAAGAAACTGATCTAAATTATTTTCATTATATGAAACTTCTTTACTTTGATTAGAGATATTTTCAGTATTATTGATGTATTGGGCTTGAGCATCATTATAGGTTGGAATTTTTTCGCTATAAATTTCTTGTTGTGAGGGATTTTCTTCAAAAAAATAGGGATAATTGGTTGTATGATTTTCTCGTACTTCCTGTTTTAAATAAGGCTGTTTGTCAACTTGCGTAGAATCCGAAACAGAAGAGAAGTCACTTGTTGTTTTATTTTGGGCAGTGTTTTGTCTTTCTGAGACAGGATTAAAAGATGAGAAAAATTCATTTTCCTGCATAGGAGAAGAAACATCAGTATAATTTTTTTGTATATTCTGAGCTTTTAGCTGTTGTAAGGTTGTTGGTGAAAAGCGATTGGTTTGTTCAACAGCTTCTGTTGCATTTCTCTTATTTTCACGTCTTTCAGATTTATCAAAAAAGAAATTTTCTGATTCTGATTGTGAAATAGGATTACTTTTCGCAAAAAAAGAATCAGCACTGCTTGTTGTCATTTTCTGTTGCGGTGATTGATTTTTGGGGATTGGTAATGGAGAAAGCGCATCTAAAATTTGTTCTTCATCATGATTTATAGATGAAGGATATTCCTCTTCAGATAAATTATTTTGTCTTACATGGTTGAAAGAAACAGTTTGTGCAATATCTGAGGTTGGTGCGTTACTGGTTGTGTATAGGTTACATTGTTTTTTTTGATCATCAAATGGTAAGTTATGTGTTAAATTATATTTAAGTTCCTCTTCTAAAAAGGACAGATCAAAATCATCGTCATGGGATGATGTTTCAGGATGAGGTGTTGATCGATCTGTCTGTAAAGAAGTTTGCTCATTTGGGTTTCCGAGTTGTTTGTTCGGATTAAAAATGCGCGTAAGTCTTTCTAAAGAATCATGGTGTTCATGATCGTGTTTTGTTTCGTGCGGATTTTTGCGATCGTTATCGCTCATAGCTTTTCTCACATGGTGACTTGCATTTTCGTGCAATCAATGGTTAATTTTGATTTGTTATTCAAATTCCCCCTCTCATGCAAAGATACATGAAAAAGTTGATCAATAAAGTATCTATTGTATGTATTTATAGAACTTTTTCAACGCATTTCTATGGGGGCTTCAACTCCTATGATGGTAAGTCCTGATGATAAAATATTGATAACAGCTTGTATCAAGCCCAATCTTGCGAGGGATAATTCTTTATCATCAGGTTGAATAAAGCGTAAATTAAGATCTTCACTTCCTTTATTCCAATGGGTATGAAAGATGGAGGCAAGGTCGTAAAGATAAAATGCTAATCGATGTGGTTCCTTATGAGTTACGGCTTGTTCAATGATACGTGGATATTCAGAAAGTTTGCGTATTAACAATATCTCATTGTCATCTGTTAGTCGATGAAGATGGGCGATCAATGTCTCATTTGAAAAGCTTTCAATATGAAGGGCTTCTTGTGCTTGACGAAAGACTGAGTGACAACGTGCACTTGCATATTGTACGTAAAATATGGGGTTATCTTTTGATTGTTCTGTTACTTTTGCAAAATCAAAATCAAGAGGTGCTTCACACTTACGGTATAGCATCATGAAACGTACTGGATCACGACCAACTTCCTCGACAACATCCCGTAGCGTAACAAATGATCCTGCTCTTTTTGACATGCGTATAGGTTGACCGTTGCGAAAGAGTTTTACCAGTTGACATAAGAAAACACTTAATTTGGCTTTATCACCAGAAATCGCTTTTGCCATTGCCTCTAGCCGCTTTACATAGCCTGCATGGTCTGCTCCTAGAATATAAATCATTTCATCAAAATGACGATTAAATTTATCTCGAAAGTAAGCAACATCAGCTGCAAAATAAGTGTAAGAGCCGTCAGATTTGACCAAAACACGATCTTGGTCATCACCGATATTTGTAGAACGGAATAAAGTTTGTTCGCTTGATTCCCAGTCTTCTATATTTTGTCCCTTGGGAGGGGGGAGTTTGCCTTTGTAGATATAACCATTTAAAGTGAGGTCGTTGATTGTGTGACGAATAGCGCGCGCATTATCTGCATAAAGCATTCGCTCAGAGAAAAAGATATCATGATAAATATTAAGAGTGGCTAAATCTTCACGAATCATGGACATCATTGCATGAATTGCACGTTCTTTCACGATAGATAAGGCTTCATCTTTATCCATTGTAAGTAGTTGGTCATCAAATTCTTGAGCAAGCGATTGACCCAATGGTATCAAATATTCTCCAGGATAAAGTCCTTCTGGAATTTCATTAATTTTTTGTCCAAGAGCCTCACGATAACGCAACAGCACAGAGTGAGCGAGGGCTTCAATTTGTTGACCAGCATCATTGATATAATATTCTTTTGTAATGTTATAGCCAGTAAATTGCAATAAATTGGAAAGAACATCTCCAACAACGGCTCCGCGGCAGTGGCCTACATGCATTGGTCCTGTCGGATTTGCTGAGACATATTCAACATTGATACGTTTGCCTTGTCCCATTGAGAGGCGACCATAAGAAGTGCCTAATTCAAGCATGGATTTTATAGTATCTTGCCAAAATAATTTTGTAAGCTTGATGTTGATAAAACCAGGACCAGCAATATCAATATTTTCGATGGAGAGATCATTTTTAAGGAGTCCTGTGATTTTATCTGCAAGTGCACGCGGATCAAGCCCAATAGATTTTGCAAGCACCATAGCAGCATTGGTTGATAAATGACCATGGGAGGAATCACGTGGAGGATCAACGGTGATTTTTGATAAATCTAAATCCTCTCCATTTTTTCCTTTTATATCAGATAATTCAATTGATCTTTTAATTTGTTTTTCGAAGCTTTTAAAGATATTCATATTTAACTTCCATGATGATACCAAAAACCATTAAACGAAATTATCTGTATGGTCAAATAAACGGTGATATTCACGTAGCGCATAGTGATCGGTCATACCTGAAAGAAAGTCAGCAATTAAACGCGCTAACTCTTGATTTTTTAAGTGCACTGTTTTGCTGTGCCAATTTTCAGGCATTGTATTCGGATTTTCATAATAACAATTGAATAATTTTTGTATAATGCATTTTGCTGCATTGCGGCGATAGAGAACTTGCTCATGGTAATAAAGATTTTTAAATAAAAAGTTTTTTAGTTCTTTTTCGTAAAAGGTCATTGTTGGTGAAAAGGTAACAATGGTTTGTTTTGCTTGGTGAATATCGTTTATGCTTGTTGGTTTGATACGTGCTAAATTTTTTTGTGATTGTTTTATAACATCTTCAACCATGGTTGTTATTTGTCTTCGTACAAGTGTGTAACCGCGGCGCGCTTGGTCAAGGTGGGGATGCTCATCTGTTATATTTTTTAATATTGCAGCTGTTAGTGAAACGTGTTCAAATTGATCGAGTGTTAAAAATTGCGACCGTAAACCATCATCAATATCATGGGCATTGTATGCGATATCATCTGCAATAGCAGCACATTGCGCTTCTAATCCTGCAAAACAATCGAGCGCAAGATCTTGCTTTGCATTGTATTGTAAAATATCGATAGGAATCTCTTTATTCTTTGCGTAAGGGCCTAAAAGAGGACCATTGTGCTTTACAAGGCCTTCAAGAGTTTCCCATGTGAGATTAAGTCCATCAAAATTTGCATAGCGCTGTTCTAGTTTTGTGACGATGCGTAATGCTTGTGCATTATGGTCAAAGCCGCCATAATGTGTCATGGCTTCATTAAGCGCGTCTTCTCCTGCATGGCCAAAGGGCGTGTGTCCAAAGTCGTGAACAAGGGCAATGGCTTCGGCAAGATCTTCATCAAGACATAGGGCACGGGCTAATGTTCGTGCAATTTGAGAAACCTCTATGGAATGGGTTAGGCGGGTACGGTAATGATCGCTTTCATCAGCAATAAATACTTGCGTTTTATGTTTAAGACGTCGAAATGCATTAGAATGGATAATACGATCTCTATCTCTTTGAAAAGGTGAGCGCATGCTGTTCATCGTTTCATGGAATAATCTGCCACGGCTTGTTTGCGGATTTGCACTATAGATCGCGCGAGATTGGTAACTGAAGTTGATATTGCCTATATCCATTGCAAGCTGTCCATTATTCTCTTAAAATCGAGAGCGGTTTATGAAAAATAAACTTCTCTTTATAAGACTGGGATACTCTTTCTTGATGGTTTAATGCAAGGATATATAAAAATGAGTGTAAAAATTTCAGATGTTGCTGCCAAGCAAATTGCACAGATACTTTTGCGTGAATCCGATAAAATAGCATTACGTATTTCTGTTGAAGGTGGTGGATGTTCTGGTTTTTCTTATAAATATGACTTGGTTTCTGAAATGTGTAAAGATGACCTCGTTTTCAAAAAAGATGGGGCAATTGTATTTATTGATTCACTATCGCTCCCTTTCATGAAAGGAGCGGAAATTGATTTTGTTGATGATCTTATGGGGCAGTCTTTTCAAATTCATAATCCCAATGCTGTTTCATCGTGTGGCTGTGGTGTGAGTTTTTCAATTTAGAATGGCGATTTTGTGATATTGTTTTTTGAAAAAAATATCATGTTGGTCAAGAGTATAAAAATGGGTATTCTTATAAAAATAGTGCACCGATGTGGGTGGTTATGCGTGGTGCTTACTTTATTGATTTGGAGCCATTGTGCTTTTTCTGAAGAAGAAGGCTCACAGCAGGACAAATCAAGGAGTTTTATTGTAAAGTCTCAAGAGCAGGAAAAAGAAAATTTAGTATCTCAGACACAGCTCCTTTTAAATGCTCGATTAACAAATAGTCATCAGGATATTGAAAAAGGACTTGTTTGGCGGGTTTATGCTCCTATTCTAGGGATTGATAATAAATTACCATTAGTGGCAACCTATAAGGGGGGAAGTGCACGTTTTGATCTAGAACCAGGAAGTTATCTTGTTCATGTCTCATTTGGTCATATGGGTGCTGTGCATCATATTCGTCTAGAAAATGGCCAGAGTCTTGTGAAAAACTTTAATCTTGAGGCTGGTGGTGTTATTTTAAATGCAACACTGCTCAATGGTATAATTAATGAAAAAGAATTACGTTTCACGATTTATGAGGATGAAAAAGAAAATGATGACACGGGGGTGGTTTTATCAAATGTTAAACCTCAATCAGTTGTTCGTTTAAAAGCTGGCCGCTACCATGTTGATTCCCATTACGGTTCCATTAATGCCACTGTTCGTTCGGATATCCAAGTAGAGGCTGGTAAAATGATGGCAATCACTTTGGAACATCAGGCAGCTCAAATTGTCTTAAAGTTGGTACGACAGGAAGGAGGAGAAGCTCTTGCAGATACAAGCTGGTCTCTTGCCAATGATTCTGGTGATATCGTTTATGAAACAGTTGGTGCTTATGTTTCTCTCGTGTTGGCGGAGGGAGAGTATATTGCAATTGCTAAAAATAAAGATAAAATTTACCAAAAGGTTTTTTCGGTCGTGTCTGGTCATGATGAGGATATAAGTGTGGTGGCAAATGAACAAAATATGCAACAAATTGAGGAAGACATGAATTGATCGTTGTTCCTGGGATTAAACTATGATGAGAGACGGGGTATGAGTTTTGATTGAAATTTCAAAAGTTGGTGTTTTTTTTGCTGGGGGGCTCTCTTTTTTGTCGCCGTGTGTTTTGCCGTTGGTTCCTCCTTATTTGTGCTATATGGCAGGGATTAGTATTGATGATTTTCGTTCAGAAAATCGTGATGAGAAAGTATTTATAAAGTGGGCTTTATTGTCTTCTGTTATTGCTTTCGTTCTTGGATTTACTACTGTTTTTGTGGCCTTAGGTGCTAGTGCAAGTACAATTGGTAAGTTTATTGGCTATTATCGTGATTGGTTTGCCTTTGCTTCTGGAATTATTATTATTATTTTTGGTTTAAATTTTTTGGGACTTTGCAAGATTACTTTTTTATTTCGTGAAGTGCGTTTTCAGACCCATAAAACACCTGCTGGTCCTTTAGGGGCGTATATTATGGGTTTAGCTTTTGCTTTTGGTTGGACACCGTGTATTGGCCCCATTTTAGGGCCTATTATAACACTTGCTGGAACAAAAGAAACTGTGGGCGAAGGAGCTGTTCTATTAGCGGTTTATGCATTAGGTCTTGCTATTCCTTTTGTGTTGGCAGCTTTATTTTCGAGCAGTTTTATGCGGTTTTTGGGAGCTTTTCGTATTCATTTAGGAAAAGTTGAAAAAATTATTGGTATTTTTCTTATTCTTACAGGGATTTTGTTTTTAACAGGCTCTATGCAGGATCTTTCATTTTGGATTTTAGAACATTATCCTTCGTTGAGTTATATTGAAGATATTTGTTGGCAGAATATTATGAATTTTTTTGGATTTTCTCGTTAGTCTTATGTGTTGTTATGGTTAGAAGTTGTCTTTCTATTGTTCTTGCTGCAGGTGAAGGGACGCGCATGAAATCGTCTCTGCCTAAGGTCCTGCATAAAATTGCTGGACTGCCTCTTATATGCCACGTTCTAAAGCAAATAGAATTAGTAGGTTCTTCACAATTAGCCGTCGTTGTGGGGTTTGGTGCTGAAGAGGTTGTACACGTTGTTCAGTCATTTGTAAAAGATGTGATGATTTTTGAACAAAAAGAGCGTTTAGGAACGGCTCATGCTGTTTTATCGGCTCGTTTAGCTTTGCAAAAAGGAGTGGACGATGTTCTCATTATTTTTGGTGATACCCCTCTCATTCAGAAAGAGTCGTTGTATCAAATGCGTGCGCAGCTTGCTGATGGAGCAGATGTTGTTTTTGCAGGCTTTCATACCCAAAATCCAACAGGTTATGGGCGTCTTCTCGAGAAAAATGGTCAATTGATCGCAATTATAGAAGAAAAAGACGCTAGTGATGAGGAAAAAAAGATTTCTTTTTGTAATGGTGGAATACTCGCTATGCATGGAAAATATGCACTTTCTCTTTTAGAGAAGGTTGATAATAACAATATGAAAAAAGAGTATTACTTAACAGATATTGCTTCGCTTGCAACGCATGAAGGATTAGATGTGCGTGTTGTAGAAATTCCTTTTGAAGATATTGTAGGAATTAATAACTGCTTTGAGCTCTCTGTGGCTGATACTTTGTGGCAAAAACGTAAAGCACACGATTTAATGTTATCCGGTGTTACACTTTTCAAACCAGAAACAATCTATTTTTCTTATGATACAGAGATTGAACCAGGTGTGGTGATAGAGCCAAATGTTTATTTTGGCTTAGGCGTAAAAATACAATCTGGTGCTGTTATTCACGCATTTAGTTATCTAGAAGGTGCGGTGGTTGGTATGGATGCACAAATTGGTCCCTATGCACGTTTGCGTCCTAGAACAGAATTGGCGGATTCTGTAAAGATTGGAAATTTTTGTGAAGTCAAACAAGCAAAAGTAGGAAAAGCTTCTAAAATTAATCATTTGAGTTATATCGGTGATGCTGAAATTGGTGCACATACCAATATTGGAGCCGGTACGATTACTTGCAATTATGATGGGTTTAACAAATATAAAACGATGATTGGTGATAATGCTTTTGTTGGATCTAATACAGCTCTCGTTTCTCCATTAGTGATAGGGACTGGTTCTTATGTTGCCTCAGGAAGTGTTATTACAGAAAATATTCCTATGAACAGTATGGCTTTTGGGCGTGCGCGACAAGTTATAAAAGAAGGTTATGCAACAAAATTTCGAGCACGTTTGTTAGAGCACAACTTATCGGAAAATAAACAGAAAAAATGATTATTTTCAGTCTATTCCTTTGTTTAGCGCTGATCTAACAATGTATAGGAGGTTTATTCTTAAAGATTGTTGTCCTTCAGGTTTAAATTATTTTATTATTTACAGTTTTAAATAAAGGCTGTTGAGTGTTTTATAGGATTTAAATCTTAAATGTGGGTTGGAGTTTTTTTAAATGTGTGGGATTATTGGAATTCTTGGAAAGAGATGTGTTGCATCCTCTTTGGTTGAGGGATTAAAACGTCTTGAATATAGAGGGTATGATTCATCTGGGGTGGCAACAGTTCATAATGGACATCTTTATCGTATGCGTGCTGAAGGAAAACTTGTTCATTTAGAAGAAAAATTAAAAAAAACTCCTTTAAAGGGGAATTTAGGGATTGGGCATACCCGTTGGGCTACGCATGGAATTGCTGTTGAACGCAATGCACATCCTCATGTAACTGAAAAGCTTGCAGTTGTTCATAATGGTATTATTGAAAATTTTGTAGAATTGCGAAGGGAGCTCATTGAGGATGGTTATATCTTTGAAACAGAGACCGATACGGAGGTTATTGCGCATTTAATAACACGTGCATTAAAAAGTGGTCTTTCTCCGCAAGATGCCATGCGTACAAGTTGGAAAAGATTGCAGGGGGCTTTTGCTATTGCTCTTATTTTTGAAGGTGAAGATAATCTTATGATTGCGGCTTGTTCTGGGCCGCCACTGGCAATTGGTTACGGAAAAGATGAATTTTTTGTGGGGTCAGATGCCATTGCTTTGGCGCCATTCGTCGATCATGTTAGTTATATGGAAGATGGAGATTGGGCTGTTCTCAAACGTGAAGGTGTCACAATTTACGATGGATACAATCAACCGGTCATGCGTCCCGTGACAACATTACTTGAGGGAGCTTTATTGATTTCTAAAGGTAATCATCGTCATTTTATGCACAAAGAGATGTTTGAACAACCTGAAGTGATTTCTCATAATTTGGCGCATTATCTGGATCTTGGAAATTATGCAGTTCGATCACTTGAGAATTTAATTGATTGGAAAAATATCAATCGGCTTCTTTTTGCGAGTTGTGGAACGGCTTATTATTCAACCTTAGTTGCGCGCTATTGGTTTGAGAAATTTGCTGCTTTAAGTGTTGATAATGATGTTGCTTCCGAGTTTCGTTATCGTGAACCTCCGATAACCTCTGATGTGTTATCGCTGTTTGTTTCTCAATCTGGTGAAACAGCTGATACATTGGCTTCTTTGCGTTATTGTCGTGAGCGAGGTATAAAAACAGCAGCGATTGTGAATGTTGATCAATCAACAATGGCAAGGGAAACTGATTTTATTCTCCCAACACTTGCTGGATTTGAAATTGGTGTTGCTTCAACAAAAGCTTTTACCTGTCAATTGGCAACGCTTGCTTCACTAGCACTTAGCGCTGGTAAACAACGTGGTTATCTCTCAGCTCAAATGGAACAGCAATTGGTTCAACAGTTGGCAGAAGTTCCACGTATTTTAAATGAAGTGCTCAAATTAGAGAGTAAAATTGAATCTGTTTGTCGTGGTTTGGTGAATGCAAAAAGTGTTCTTTATCTGGGACGTGGAACTTCTTATCCGATTGCTTTGGAGGGAGCCCTTAAACTGAAAGAGCTTTCTTATATTCATGCTGAAGGTTATGCAGCAGGTGAATTGAAGCATGGGCCAATTGCGTTGGTGGATGAGACAATACCTATTATTGTTGTGGCTCCTTATGATCGGTGGTTTGAAAAAACTTTTTCTAACATGCAAGAAGTGGTAGCGCGCAATGGTCATATTATTTTGATAACCGATAAAAAAGGCGCAGAAGTAACTTGTTTTAAGACTTTATCAACGATTATTTTGCCAGATGTTCCAGAATTTATTGCTCCTATTATTTATGCTCTCCCCATTCAGTTAATCGCTTATCATACGGCTGTTTTATTAGGAACAGATGTTGATCAACCTCGTAATTTAGCAAAATCAGTTACCGTTGAATAAAAATATATTTTTTATTTCAAATCTTTATGACAAAATAAAAAATATTTTCTTACTTGTCAAAAAATGGATCAGCTATGTGAATATAATGATAAAAAAACGCGATATTGCTTCTGTTGTTTTAGTATAAAAGTAATTGAGTTTTTTAATGCAAAATTAAATAGAGATTGAGAGAAAAAAGACAGCTGTTGGTTTATTATTCTTTCATGAAACATAACGATGATGCAGGGAATATGTTAGATCATTTATGGGTAATTGCAAGAAAGAAAATCATATTTGAATAGAAGAGTGTTTTTATTCTTTATAAAAAGTTCTTTTCTATTGTTATCCTGCTCGTAAGAGGCGTATAGCATTGTCGTGTCTGAAAAGATAAAGGAGCAACTGTAAAGCTTGTCCTTGCTGAGAAGAAAGATGAGGATCGTGTTGTAAAAATAAACGGGCATCTTTTCTTGCCATTGATAAAAGATCACTGTGAACGGCAAGGTTTGCTATATGAAACTCAGGTACACCAGATTGTTTTGTTCCTAGAAGTTCTCCTTCGCCTCGCAGGCGCCAATCTTCTTCAGCGATTGCAAAACCATCTTCTGTATTGCGTATAATATTAAGGCGTGCTGCTGCTGTTTTTGTTATTGGATCTTTGTAAAGCAGGATGCAGGAAGATTTTTTATTGCCTCGTCCTACACGTCCACGTAATTGGTGCAGTTGTGAAAGGCCAAAATGTTCCGCATGTTCAATAATAATAATCGAAGCATCCGTAATATCTACTCCGACTTCAATGACTGTGGTTGCAACTAAAATACGTGTATTTCCGCATTTAAAAGATGCCATAGCGGCTTCTTTTTCTGTTGTAGGCATTTTCCCGTGGATCATACCGACGCATGCTCCAAAGCGCTCATGGAGAAATGCAAAGCGATTTTCAATGGAAGTGAGATCAAGAGTTGTCGATTCTTCCACTAAAGGACAAATCCAATAGAGCTTTTCCCCTTTTTCTAATGCAATTGCAATTCGCTCTATAAGTTCATGAATACGTTTCAAAGAAAGTGTTGCTGTTGTAATGGGTTGTCGTCCAATTGGTTTTTCTGTAATTTTAGATATATCCATATCACCAAATGCTGTTAAGACAAGTGTGCGAGGAATGGGCGTGGCGGTCATGACCAACATATCAGGTTTATTGCCTTTTTCTGTAAGAGCAATTCGTTGATGTACGCCAAAACGGTGTTGTTCATCGATAATGGTTAAAGCGAGATTGTTATAAATAACGCTATTTTGTATGAGAGCATGGGTTCCGATGATAATAGAAACTTGACCTGATGAAATATCATTCAAGATATTTGTACGCAATTTTCCTTTTTCTCGTCCTGTTAGAAGCGTTGTTTGTAATCCGATTTTTTCGGCGAGAGGGGTAATGGTAGCAAAATGTTGCCGTGCAAGCACTTCAGTTGGTGTCATCAAAGCTGATTGTCCTGAATTTTCAGCAATTTGTGCCATTGCCATCAATGCAACGACAGTTTTTCCTGCGCCTACATCACCTTGAAGCAGTCTTAGCATTGGTTCCGGTGAAGCAAGATCATTCGCGATATCTTCTACTGCTTTTGCTTGTCCAGTTGTGAGTTGAAAGGGGAGGATATTGAGCAATTTTTTAGTATAAATTCCTGTTGATGGCCGAGAAGTGCCAACAAGAGATTTTGTTTTTAAACGCACGAGACCTAGCGCCAATTGACAAGCGAGCAATTCATCATAGGCAAGACGTTTACGTGCTGCACTTTCTAAGGATAGATCACCAGGATTAATAGGTGCATGGATACGGTGTAAAGCAACAGAAAAAGAAGAAAAATTTTGCTGCTTTTTTACATTTTCATCTATCCATTCTGGTAGAAGAGGAATAAAATCGAGAGCGTTTTGTATGGCGCGCCTTAGTATTTTTGCAGCTAATCCTGCGGTAGATGGATAAATAGGTTCGATGAGAGGTATCTGATTTAGTTGTTCGCTTGAGATGATATGGTCGGGATGCGCCATTGAAAGTTGTCCATTAAACCATTCAACTTTTCCTGATACAATGACCTTTTTTCCTTCAGGAAGTTGTTTCTTTAACCAAAGAGGTTGAGCATGAAAAAAGACTAAATTTATTTTTCCTGTTTGATCATGGGCAATAACGCGATAGGGGATTCGATTATGACCACGGGGTGGTGGTTGGTGTTGGTCGATGACAATTTCGAGCGTAACAGTATTTCCTTCTTTTGCACAGGCAATACTAGGACGCATTCTGCGGTCTATAACGGAATGGGGCATTAATTGCAGAAGATCAAAGAGGGTTGCTTCACGGTGTGTAGGATTAACATTTAAGAGTTTGGTCAGTAAGCCGTAGACTTTAGGTGTAACACCAGAAAGAGTTCGAATAGAATTAAAAAGAGGAATAAGAAGACTTGGAAGCATGATGAAATTTAACCTGCTCTTTTTGTTTTTTCTAGATCTTTAAAAGAGCTTTTTGGGGATAAAGTCATTAAAAAGGGAGGTATTTACACATTGAGTTTAAGGAAGGGAAATTAACTTTTAAAAGGGGAATACAACGAAAATAAAAGAGTGCAAAAATTACAGTACCTCTATATGAAATATATTTTTCTTATTTTTATTTTAGGTTTTTATTTGCTGTTAATAGAAGCATTTTCTTGATAGAACTCTCTTATAAACATCAATAAAATCGGAGCGTTTCTCTTATGTAGAATGAAAAATTTATAATTTTAAAATTATAATAAACTGAAGTTTTTTTATTTTATAAAGGGTGCTGTTTGGCATTTATTTTGTAGTGGGAAATCTATGAGAGTGGTAAAAGATAAAAATAAAATGCAAAATAAAAATTCTCTTCCTCGCTTTATTCATTTGAGAGTACATTCAGCTTATTCCTTGCTCGAAGGGGCTTTAAAAATTCCCCAAATTATTCAACAGGCAATTTCAGATCATGCACCAGCAGTTGCTATTACTGATACCAATAATTTATTTGGTGCTTTGGAATTTTCGCAGCATTGTCTTTCTCATGGGGTCCAACCTATTATTGGGTGTCAGCTTACTGTTGATTTTTATGATGAAAATGATCATTCGCGTTTGGTGAAATGGCGTAATCCTTCTGATTTCTGCTCTATCGTTCTGTTGGCTGCTAGCGAAACTGGTTATACTCATTTGGTTCGTCTTGTTAGCCGTGCTTATCTTGATAAATGTGATACTGATCCTCCTCATATTAAAGCTGATTGGTTGTCGGCGCATAGTGAAGGAATAATCGCTTTAACGGGAGGTAAGGGAGGACCTATTAATCTTTCTTTGGCAGAAGAGAAAAAAGAAAATGCTGTTGAGCGCTTAATCTATTTGAAAAAAGCTTTTGCTGATCGTCTTTATGTGGAATTACAACGGTATAGTTCTTATGATCGGAGAGTTGAAGCTGATCTTATTGAATTGGCTTATGCGTATGAAATTCCTCTTGTTGCAACAAATGAAGCCTTTTTTCTGAAGAGAGAAGGGTATGAAGCGCATGATGCGCTGATGGCTGTTTCAGAAGGACAAATCGTCTCTAATCCAGATCGTAAACGTGTGACACCAGATCATTATTTGAAGTCACAGGATGAAATGGTTGCAATGTTTTCTGATCTTCCAGAAGCTTTAGAAAATAGTGTTGAAATTGCTTTGCGTTGTCATGTTGCCACGCCCGTTCGACAACCAATATTGCCTCGCTTTATAGAACAATCTACTGATTCAAAAACTACTTTAGAAATAGAAGATAGTGAATTGTTAAATCAGGCTAAAAATGGTTTAAAAATGCGGTTTGAAACAATCGGATTGGCTGAAGGATATACGATTGAAGATTATGAGCAGCGGCTTGACTATGAAGTTTCAGTTATTACGCGTATGCAGTTTTCTGGCTACTTTCTTATCGTTTCAGATTTCATAAAATGGGCAAAGATTCATGATATTCCTGTTGGACCAGGGCGTGGTTCTGGCGCAGGATCACTTGTTGCTTATGCATTGACAATTACCGATGTCGATCCATTGCGTTTTTCTCTTCTTTTTGAACGTTTTCTCAATCCAGATCGTGTTTCAATGCCAGATTTTGATATCGATTTTTGTCAAGAAAGACGCGAAGAAGTTATTCAATATGTTCAAAAAAAATATGGGCGTGATCAAGTTGCTCAAATTATTACCTTTGGTAAGTTACAGGCACGTGCAGTTTTGCGTGATGTAGGGCGTGTTTTAGAAGTTCCTTATCGTCAGGTGGATTATCTGACAAAATTAGTTCCTGCCACGCCTGGAAGTCAGGTAGAGTTGGCTGATGCTATTAAGGATGAACCTAAATTTGAGGAGGAAAAGAAAAAAGATTCCGTCGTTGGACGCGTATTAGATATAGCACTTCAGTTGGAGGGGCTTTATCGTCATGCTTCAACTCATGCTGCTGGGATTGTTATTGGAGACCGACCGCTTTGGAATCTTGTGCCGATGTATCGTGATCCTCGTTCTGATATGCCTGTTACACAATTTAACATGAAATATGTTGAACAAGCCGGGTTGGTAAAATTTGATTTTCTTGGGTTAAAAACACTTACTGTGTTGAAGATGGCAGTCGATTTTGTTGCTAGAAAAGGGATCAAAATAGATTTGTCAAATATTCCTTTGAATGATGAAATAACCTACGATATGATGGCACGTGGTGAGACGGTTGGCGTGTTTCAGGTGGAAAGTTCTGGTATGCGCAAGGCGTTGATTGGAATGAAGCCAGATCGTATTGAAGATATTATTGCGCTGGTTGCGCTTTATCGTCCTGGCCCAATGGAGAATATTCCAACCTATAATGCACGAAAACATGGGGAAGAAGAGGTTGCTTCTATTCATCCGAAAATAGATCATCTGATTAAAGAAACACAAGGTGTTATTGTGTATCAAGAACAGGTGATGCAGATTGCTCAGGTGCTTGCTGGATATTCGCTTGGGGAAGCTGATTTATTACGTCGGGCTATGGGAAAAAAAATTCATGCAGAAATGCAAAAACAACGTATACGTTTTGTCAATGGAGCTGTTGCTGGAGGTGTGGATAAAGATCAAGCAGATATTATCTTTGATCTTTTAGCAAAATTTGCTGATTACGGTTTTAATAAATCACATGCTGCTGCTTATGCAATCGTTTCTTATCAAACAGCTTATATGAAAGCAAACTATCCCGTTGAGTTTTTAGCTGCTTCAATGACGTATGATATGACGAATACGGATAAGCTCAATGATTTTCGGTGTGAAGCATTAAGGCTGGGCATTGAAGTTATTGCACCTTCTATACAAACCTCTCATCGTGTTTTTGAGGTTGGTGATAACTGTATTTATTATTCTCTTGCTGCCATTAAAGGTGTAGGAGAATCGGTTGTCGATCACATCGTCTCTTGTCGTGGAAATAAGACTTTTAAAGATTTAGAAGACTTTTGTACGCGTGTTGATCTCCGTATCGTTAATAAGCGTGCGATGGAAAGTTTAATTTGTGCTGGCGCTTTTGATTGTTTTAACATTGCACGTGAGGTTTTACTAGAGAATCTTGGAACCATTCATGCGCGGGCACTTCGTATTCTCGATGACAATTCTAGCGGGCAGAGTGATATATTTGGAATGGTAGGTGGCTTAAAAGAGCCTTTGATCTTATCGCAAACATCTCCTTGGTTGCCGGCTGAGAAACTTTATAGAGAATTTCAAACTATAGGTTTTTACTTTTCAGCTCATCCATTGGATGAATATCAAGCTATTCTTACTAAAAAACGTGTTCAAACTTGGAGTAATTTTGCCAATGCCGTTAAAGGAGGCGCAACGGCTGCACGGCTTGCAGGAACTGTTGTGGCAAAAAACGTGCGTAAAACAAAATCTGGTAAAAAAATGGGAATTATTCATTTTTCTGATACAAGTGGACAATATGAGGCCGTTCTCTTTTCTGAGGTACTCTCGGATTATGAGGAGATGCTAGAACCTGGGAAATCTTTTATTATTACTGTGAGTGCAGAAAATCGCTCTGAAGGAGTTAGTTTGCGAATTGAGGCAGTTCAATCTTTGGAAAAGGAAGCATTACAGCAGCATAAAATGATGCGCCTTTTTATAAAAACAGTTGATATGCTTCCACAAATTGAGCAAAATTTAAATCTTGGGGGAAATGGAGAGGTTGGCCTTATTTTAATTCAAGAGAACGGCTTGCGAGAAGTCGAAATTGCACTTCCTAAGCGATATAAGGTAAATTCACATGTCGCAAATGCTATGAAATTAATTCAGGGCGTTGTTGATGTAGAATTAAGTTAAAGGAAGATTAAAAGTATTGATTATTTTGGATGAAATTTCTTCTTTTATTTTAGTAAGTTGTTATGATATTTTAATGTCATAAATTCAAAAAAGCTCTTTTCTGTTTCATGTTAAAAGCACTAAAAGAATTTTATAAGTTTTTATCATTATTTTTTATGGAATTCATAGCATCATACATATAAAGCCAATTGAGATTTGATATAATGCTCTCTGATGTGCGAATTTTCATCATGAGATTACGTGCAATTGCTATGGGACCCGTTGCATGATAGATTAGTCTGTTGAAATCTCCACGTTTTTTTATTGCTTCAATACGAGGGGTGCGTGTTTTTTCATAAAGCAAAAGGGCTTTCGTTAATGAAATATTTTTCAATGAAAGTGCTTCTGCTAATGTGGCGGCATCTTCGATGGCCATAGCAGCACCTTGTGCTGCAAAAGGTAAAGTTGCATGTGCACAATCACCAACGAAGACTTGTCTCTCCAAGCCTAAAAAACGATTTTGTTTCATTTGAAAGAGTGGCCAATATCTCCATTCATCAATATGATCAAAGATTTGTAAGATTTTTGAATTCCAAGTTTTAAAAAGAGATTTAAGTTTTTCTTTATCTCCTTTATGGGCCCATTCTTCTTTGGAATTTTCTCCGTGCGTAATAGCGACAAAATTTACAATTTTTTCTGATGATTGAATAGGATAGACAACAAGATGATTTTTGGGTCCCATCCAAGCCGTAATTGTTTTCATATTTTGCAACGAAGAACGAAAACTTTGAGGAAGGCTATCAAACGCTGTTGTTGCACGCCAAGCAATAAAACCACTAAAATTTGCTTTTTCATGAAAAGGAGATTGTTTCCGTAATGTTGACCAAACCCCATCACATCCGATCAGGAGGGGCGTTGAATAAAGTTGTTTGGTTGCTGTATCTGTTTTTATTGTTGTTATTTCAATTTTGGTGGCAGATTGGGTAGAAGATATAATCGTTTCGCCTGCTTTGTATTTGATTAAAGGATTTTCAATCACTGCATCATATAAAATTTTTTGTAAAGCCGCACGGTGAATCGTTATATAAGGTTTTTTCCAATATTTTTCTGTTAGATTGACAAGATGAACACGTAGTCGTATTTTTAAAGATATTCCATCTTTTAACTCAAGAAAATGTGGGATTGTACCAACTTCAGTGAGTTTATTGAGAATTTTCCAGTGTGCGAGAATAGATGTCGCATTTGGAGTCAGTTGAATACCAGCACCGATCGTTTCAGGTTGTTTACACTTTTCGATAATGGTGCTTGCAATTCCTTTATGAGCGAGCGCTAAAGCGGTACTTAAACCAGCAATTCCCCCTCCAACAATAATGGGTGATTGTCCCACAAATGATTTCATATTAAACCAGTAGAACTAAAAGAGTGGTAGAAGATCTTAGAACATATTCTCATAGTTTATCTGAATGATATAAACATCCTGTTGGGTTTGTTTGATCGTATGATAGTGAGGAAACATAACGATAAAGAGTTGAGCAATAAGGGCAAATTTTCTCATCAGCTGCTCCCATGTCGAGAAAGATATGAGGATGATCGAACGGTTGTGTTGCTCCTACACACATAAACTCTTTCACACCAATTTCGATTGTTTTGTATCCACGATCATTTTGAAAATGGGGAATATTGTGATCGGCCATAGTTTACAAACTCCAGAATATATTGTCTCATCAGCTATGATTGGATTTTTCTATTTTATAAGAATGAGTTTGTAATAAAGCTTATAATAATGCAAGATGCTTTTAAAGACACACCGCTCTTTTTTTATGCTATACGGAATAATTATTATGTTTTTAGCCCTTAGCACATGGAACTTGTTTTAAGTATTTTTAAATATTAAATGGAGACATATTATAAAAATATTATAAAATATGATGTGAGATATTGCTTCATAATAATTTTAGAAAAAATAAAAGAAAATTAGTTAAAATATATGGAAAAGAGGGTGGCCGATAAAATTTCTATATCAGATATAACAATGGAAAATCCGGTACGATTTATTAATCGAGAGTTTTCATGGTTACAATTTAATAATCGTGTTTTGATGGAAGCGGTTAATTCGAAACATCCTTTATTGGAACGTCTACAATTTATTTCAATTTCAGCAACAAATCTTGATGAGTTTGTTATGGTTCGTGTTGCAGGGCTTGCGGCTCAAGTTCGTGCTCATATTACAGCGTGCAGTGCAGATGGGCACACTCCACAGGAGCAACTTGATATTGTGCTTGCTGAGATTTCACAGTTGCAGGCTGATCAATTACGGAAATTGAATATTTTACGGGATGAATTAAAAAAGAATGATATTGAAATTATTTGTTCTGATGATCTTTCAGAAACCGAAAAATCATGGCTTGAAAAATATTTTCATAATAAAATCCTTCCTATTCTAAAACCTTTATCTGTTGATTCTATTCATTCTTTTCCATTTATTCCTAATTTAGGTCTTTCTCTTGCGCTTCAATTGTCTGGAGAGACGGAGCAACATTCACGCACAGTGTTGTTGCCTATTTCAATGCTTTTGAGGCGTTTTATTCTTCTTCCTCAAAAGGGTAATTGTTTTCGTTTTATTGCATCTGAAGATGTTATTTGCCTTTTTATTAAACAAGTATTTCCTAATTATGAGGTTGGTGAAATTGGTGCATTTAGAGTGATCCGAGATAGTGACATTGAAGTGGAAGAAGAAGCTGAGGATCTTGTTCATTTTTTTGAAAATGCTCTTAAAAGGCGGCGGCGTGGGCAAGTTATTCGAGTTGAATTTGATACAAAAATGCCAGAAAATTTACGCCAATTTATAGCGAATTGTCTTGCGGTTCCTGATAATTGCATTAGTGTTCTTGATGGATTTTTGGCGCTTAATATGGTATCAGAGATCATTTCTATTCCCCGTGATGATCTCAAATTTATTCCTTATATTCCTCGTGTTCCGGAATGTATTCGTGAACATAATGGAGATTGTTTTGCGGCTATTCGTGAAAATGATATCGTGATTCATCATCCTTATGAGACATTTGATGTTGTTATCCAATTTTTACGTCAAGCTGCTTGCGATCCTGATGTAGTAGAAATCAGACAAACTCTCTATCGTACATCAAATGATAGCCCAATTGTGAGTGCTTTGATTGAAGCAGCTGAACAGGGAAAATCTGTGACTGCTTTGGTAGAACTTAAGGCACGTTTTGATGAGGAGGCAAATATTCGCTGGGCACAGGATCTTGAACGTGCTGGGGTTCAAGTCATTTTTGGTTTTATTGCATTAAAAACACATGCTAAAATGTCACTTGTTGTGAGACGTGAGGAAAAACGTCTTTGCTCTTATGTTCATCTGGGAACAGGAAATTATCATCCCGTTAACGCTAAAACTTATACTGATCTTTCTTTTTTCTCCACGGATGATGATATCGCTCATGATGTTGTATTATTGTTCAATTATATTATGCGATATGAGCGTCCAAATAAAACAATGAAGATTGCTTTTTCGCCCTTAACATTGCGTGGTCGTATTTTGCAGCATATTGAAGGAGAAATTGCTCATGCACAACAGGGAAAGTTTGCCGCTATTTGGATGAAAGTTAATGCATTGGTTGATCCTGAAATTATTGATGCTTTATATCGCGCCAGTCAAGAAGGGGTGCAAATTGATTTGGTTGTGCGGGGGATATGCTGTTTACGTCCTCATATTCCAGGAATTTCGGATAATATTCGTGTAAAATCAATCGTAGGACGTTTTCTTGAACATAGTCGCATTTTTTGTTTTGGAAATGGTCAAGATTTGCCCAATGAAAATGCACTTGTTTATTTAGGCTCTGCTGATATGATGCCTCGTAATCTAGACTATCGTATTGAAATATTGGTTCCAGTTTTTAATAAAATGGTGCGTCAGCAGATTCTTTCACAAATTATGTTGGCTAATATCATTGATAATCAACAAAGCTTTGATATACTCAAAGACGGAACATCAAAACGCATCACACCGCAAGAAGGTGAAAGTCTGTTTAATGCGCAGGAGTATTTTATGGCCAATACAAGTTTTGCGGGGAAAAATGATTCTTTTGAATCTTCTATTTCGCGCTTAGTCGCGTTGCATCGGCAACAAGCTGCAATACATAAAGACTGAAATCCAATGACATATAGAGATGCTCAAGGTCGGCTAAAAGGACGTAAGCCTGTTGCTGTTATTGACATTGGATCAAATTCTGTTCGGTTGGTTATTTATGAGGGGCTGGTTCGCTCTCCAACGGTTTTATTTAATGAAAAGATTCTTTGTGGTCTTGGTCATGGTGTGGCAAAAACAGGATTTTTAGAAGAAAAATCAATGAAAATGGCGTTGCAAACACTGAAGCGTTTTCGTACGCTTTGTCGACAGATCGGGGCAGATGAGGTCTATACTTTAGCAACGGCGGCAGCACGAGATGCAAAAAATGGCATAGTATTTATTCAACATGCTGAAAATATTTTGCAAAATAAAATATATCTTCTTTCAGGAAGTGAAGAAGCTATGTATTCAGCATATGGAATTGTTTCTACTTTTTATCAACCAAAAGGCATTTCTGGAGATCTTGGTGGTGGAAGTCTTGAACTAATTGATATTGATCATTCTGATGTCGGTGAAGGAATAACACTTCCATTAGGTAGCCTACGGTTACAGTATATATCAAATAATGATAGTGCTGTAGCCAAAGAAATTGTGTATGAGCAATTTTGTAAATCTTCTGTTACATGTACACGTAAAGGTATGGTGCGTTATTTTTATGCCGTAGGGGGAACATGGCGTAATTTGGCAAAACTCCATATGGCAATGAAACATTATCGGCTCCCTGTTATGCATGGCTATGAAGTTGAAGCTGCTGAAATGGAGAACTTTTTACGTCTTGTAGCAAATGGCAATATTGATAATATGAAAGGGATTGCAGCAGTTTCACAGAATCGTCGGAAGCTTTTATCGTATGGCGCGATAGTTCTTATTGAACTCATTCAATGTATGAAATTTGAAAAGATAATTTTTTCTGGTGCTGGGGTTCGTGAAGGTTTTCTTTATTCACGATTGCCGCGGGAGATTCGACTTTCAGATCCTCTCATTGCGGCATGCACAGAAATGGCTATTTTACGGGCACGTTCACCAAAACAAGCAGAAGAACTTATTGATTTTACGACGAATGCCTTTGAAGTTTTTGGAATTTCAGAAACTGAAAATGAATACCGTTATCGGCAAGCTGCTTGTCTTCTTGCTGATATTGGTTGGCGTATACATCCAGATTATCGAGGCAATGAAGCGGCAAATCAGATAGCATTAGGATCTTATCCAGGAATTTCTCATGAAGGGCGTCTTTATGCGGCACTTGCCGTTTTTTTTCGCAATACGAGTTTACTGGTTGATAAGGAATCTCTTCCCATTTTTCAGTTAGCAACGCAAAATATAATTGAGAAAGCACGTATTTTGGGTGAAACGATGCGTATTGCTCATCTTTTTAGTGCTTCTGTTGGAGGGATTTTACCTCATTTATCGTGGTATAAAGAAGCAGATCGTATTACCCTGCAGATCCCAAAGAATTATGCTGGATTATTGGGAGAACGCCCTCTGGGACGATTAAAGAAGTTATCAAAAATAATAAAACGACCTCTCGCTTTTGAAATTTTTTGATTTTTCTCCCTAATTTATTCGCGTTTTATATCTTATAAAGGTATTATTATGAAAGTGTTTTAATTGCTACGCTGGCTCATTTTTGATTGTTAGATAGCAATTTCGATAAGAATTTTTATATGATAGAATGATGTAATACATCTTCTTTTCATGTTTTTCTATTACGCTAAGCTACTATTTTGGTATGAGGCACGCTTTTATTATAATATTTTTTTCTTTTTAAAATTTTTATGAGAAACTGTTTGTTTTTTTAGGTTTTTCTCAATTAAAATTGCTATTTTCTTGAGCAGACTTTATTTATCTTATTGCGTTTTCCTAGAGCGCATCCCAATTAATGTAGATAAGTAGCGTAATAGATTTTTTAAAATAAAAACGTTTTAAATTAACTCAGAGTTTCTTCGTGCTTATTTTCCCGTTGTTAAAGTAAAGACCTGTCTGGCCCTTGAGCAGTTGTTCGGCTTTTTGACCAAATATTTCATAGCGCCAGCCATTCATAGCAGGTATATTTTTCTTTACTTCTCCAGTGGCGATTTTTTCTAAATCATTTGATGTTGCTATAATTTTAGAAGCAATCCTGTTTTCATTTGCAACAAGTTTTAATAACACTTTGAGCAGATCAATAACAGCGACTGTCGTATCATTGAGTGGATAATGTTTAGGAATGAGGGGTAATGTCGAAAGATCTACTTCTAAGCCTTCGTGGACAGCTTTGATTAATGATTGTGCAATTGAAAGTTTATCCCAGTTCTTATGAAGACTGCGTAACCGTTTTAGTGCAGATTCATCTTTTGGTTGTTGAGTTGCTATTTCTATAAGACATTCATCTTTCATGATATGACGACGTGGCATATTGTGTTTACGTGCTTCACGTTCACGCCAAGCCGTGATTTTTTGTAGTACAGCAAGCTCACGCGGCTTTTTAACTTTTCCTTTCACTTTTTTCCATGCTTCATTTTCTGGTATATCATAGGTTTTTGGATTTAAAAGAATCGTTATTTCATCATCCATCCAGTGAGTACGTTGATTTTTTTCTAATTTTTTTTTCAATAATAGATAAACATCTCTTAGATAGGTTACATCGGCAAGTGCATAGAGCAGTTGTTTTTTAGACAGAGGACGACAACTCCAATCTGTAAAGCGGGAGGATTTATCAAGATGATGCCCCGTACAGTGCTGTACAATTTGATCATAGGAGATAGAATTACCGAAGCCACAAAATGATCCTGCTATTTGTGTGTCGAAGAGAGGGAAAGGAATAATTCCTCCAAGATGATAGATCATTTCAATATCTTGGCGGGCTGCATGAAAAACTTTTACAACTTTTTTGTCGATCATAAGGTCAAAAAATGGTTGCAAATCAATATCTGATGCTATCGGGTCAATCAGAACCGTAACATCTGGCGATGCAAGCTGGATTAAACACAGTTGAGGCCAAAAAGTTGTTTCGCGGATGAATTCAGTATCGACTGTTACAAAATCAGAGGTACGTAGAGCATTAAGTGCAATTTTAAGATCTGTTGTTTGTGTAATAAGATTCATCAAATTAAATTTGTCCTTTATTGATATTGACTTTATTTTCGAGTTTTTATTCTCATATCTTGACAAATGGTTCTTAAAAAGCGTTTTTAGCGCATGTGAATATTATAATCAAAGGTAAAAAACATGCACCGTTATCGCAGTCATCATTGTGCGGCTCTTCGTAAATGTGATGTAGGGACACAAGTCCGTCTTTCGGGATGGGTTCATCGTGTTCGTGATCATGGAGGAATTCTTTTTGTGGATTTACGTGATCATTTTGGAATCACACAAATTGTTGCGGATCCTGCTTCACCAGCTTTTAAAGTGATTGAAAAAGTGCGTTCTGAATGGGTTATTTGTGTGGATGGAGAAGTGTGTGCACGTTCTGATGAGGTTATTAATGCAACGCTTCCAACAGGTGAGATTGAAATTTTTGCACAAGAGGTGGAAATTCTTTCAAAATCTGATGAGCTTCCTTTACCAGTTTTTGGTGAGCCTGATTATCCAGAAGATATTCGACTGAAGTATCGTTTTCTTGATTTGCGTCGGGAGACTATGCACAAAAATATCATGCGTCGGACTGAAATTATTGCTGCTATGAGACGGGCTATGCAAAATAATGGTTTTACGGAATTTACGACGCCGCTTTTGACAGCTTCATCGCCTGAAGGTGCGCGTGACTTTTTGGTTCCAAGTCGTGTTCATCAGGGGAAGTTTTATGCATTACCGCAAGCACCACAGCAATATAAACAGTTATTGATGATGTCAGGTTTTGATCGTTATTTTCAAATTGCTCCATGTTTTAGAGATGAAGACCCGCGGGCAGACCGTCTTCCTGGTGAATTTTATCAATTAGATGTTGAAATGAGTTTTGTTGAGCAGGAAGATGTTTTAACAACTATGGAGCCCATTATGCGGTCTATTTTTGAAGAATTTGCAGATGGAAAAACTGTGACACAAAACTTTCCTCGCATTTCTTACGATGAAGCAATGCAGAAATATGGTTCTGATAAGCCTGATCTACGTAATCCGATCATTATGGAAGATGTTTCTCAGCATTTTTATAATTCTGGTTTCAAAGTTTTTGCTCAGATTTTAGCGAATGATGAAAATGCGAAAGTGTGGGCTATCCCTGCTAAAACGGGTGGAAGCCGTGCTTTTTGTGATCGTATGAATGTATGGGCACAAGATGAAGGGCAACCAGGACTCGGTTATATTTTCTGGCGTGAAGAAGAAGGAAAATTTGAGGGAGCTGGGCCTATCGCCAAAAATATTGGTAAGCAAAGAACTGAAGCGCTTCGTATACAACTTGGGCTTGAAGGTGGTGATGCCTGTTTTTTTGTGGCTGGAGATCCAAAAAAATTCGCATCTTTTGCTGGAGCAGCTCGTACAAGGGTAGGGGAGGAATTGGACCTTCTCGATAGAGAGAGTTTCTCTTTGGCGTGGATTGTTGATTTTCCATTTTTTGAATGGAATGAAAATGAGAAAAAGATTGATTTTGCACATAATCCTTTTTCCATGCCTCAAGGGGGAGAAAATGCTCTTGCTTGTCAAGATCCTCTTACTCTTAAAGCTTTTCAATATGATCTTGTTTGTAATGGTTATGAGATTGCATCAGGTGGAATTCGTAATCACTTACCAGAAATGATGCTTAAAGTTTTTGAACTGGTAGGACTTTCTAAAGACGTTGTGAAAGATCGTTTTGGTGGTCTTTATCGTGCATTCCATTATGGGGCTCCTCCCCATGGTGGTATGGCTGCGGGAATTGATCGTATCATTATGCTGTTGCAAGGTGTTAAAAATTTGCGTGAAGTTGCTTTGTTTCCTATGAATCAACAAGCGCTTGATCTTTTGATGAGTGCTCCATCTGATGTTTCTCCTATACAATTAAGTGATTTAGGAATCCGCATGACTTCTACTCAAAAAAATAGTTTATAAAGTTGATTGTAGATTATTGACATCTTTCTACTGAGAGTGAATTTTGGATATCCTTTCTCAGGGGTGTCAGAGTGTTTGTTGTCTAAAGTTTAGATAGGTTGGCAATCCTCTCGTGTTGGTTTTTCACAAAGCATTATTTTTTTAAGAAATATTTCTCCAATGTAGTCAATTTCATTTTATGATGCTAGCTTTAGTTTACGATGCTTAGTTTGTGTGAAACGGATAACTATAAAAGTCATTGTGTAAAATCATCTTTACTTAATACAGAGGAAGGCCACTATTCTACTTTCTATATTTCAATGTTGTCGATAGTTCTTGCATTCAAATGTCCATAAGAGTCCCTTTTATTTTTTTGAGAGTAGCTCTGCTTTTTGTGATAAGTAGGGAAATGTTTCTGATTGATTTATCATGAATGAATTGAAAATGAGAGAATTCTATAATATTCGAGAGTTTTTTTTAATTGTAAAAAATCAATTCTCTTTATACATCAATATATTATTTATTTTGAAAATGTTTATTGCTCTATTTAAAAATATTGTTTACTTCTTTGTTTTTTATCATTTAAAATTGCTTAGGATAAGAGGGAAGAACGTGTATAAATTTTTCAAATTGATATAATTTTCTGTTCATGTTTTAATTGTGGTATTTATTTTTTATGTAATTGACTTTTAATAAAAAATTAGAACCATAAAAAGTTGCTTTAAATAAATCCTATAAAATAATTGCTATTATTATGGGAATTATTGTTTTAATATTATGTCTGATAAAATGAATTTTCCTTTTGATAAAGAACATATTGAACCAATAGAATTACGTTCTGCTTTACAGGAACGTTATTTGGCTTATGCGCTTTCTACAATTACGCACCGTGCATTGCCTGATGTCCGTGATGGATTGAAACCTGTTCATCGGCGGATTGTTCACGCGATGCGTCTTCTCAAACTCAATCCTGGACAGTCTTATGCGAAATGTGCACGGATTGTCGGTGATGTTATGGGAAAATTTCATCCTCATGGGGATGCATCTATTTATGATGCTTTGGTACGTTTGGCTCAAAGTTTTGCAGTTCGTTATCCGTTGGTCGATGGACAAGGCAATTTTGGTAATATTGATGGTGATAATGCTGCTGCTATGCGTTATACGGAAGCACGCATGACTGAAGTGGCTGCATTATTGCTTGAAGGAATTAATGAAAATGCTATTGATTTTCGTTTGACCTATAATGAAGAAGATGAAGAGCCTGTTGTGTTACCAGCCGCTTTTCCTAATCTTTTAGCAAATGGTTCTTCTGGTATTGCTGTTGGTATGGCAACATCTATTCCTCCCCATAATGTTGCTGAACTCTGTGATGCAGCACTGCATTTGATTGAACATTCTGATACACGTGATGAGGATTTAAATCAATTTGTGCTGGGACCTGATTTCCCAACAGGTGGTATTTTAGTTGAACCTAAAAAGAGTATTGAGGAATCTTATCGTATAGGGCGGGGTTTTTTTCGATTGCGTTCGCGTTGGTATCAGGAAACCGGCAGCCGTGGTTCTTACGTGATCGTTGTGACTGAAATTCCCTACCAAGTTCAAAAATCACGCCTTATTGAAAAAACGGCAGAATTGTTGCTTGCGCGGCGTTTGCCAATGCTTGAGGATATTCAAGATGAGTCAGCAGAAGATATCCGCATTGTGCTTGTTCCCAAGAATCGTACCGTAGATCCTGAACTTCTTATGGAATCCCTTTTTAAATTAACGGATTTTGAAGTGAGGTTTCCTCTTAATCTTAATGTTTTATCTTCTGGAAGAATACCCAATGTTCTCTCTTTGCGCGAGAGTTTACAGCAATGGCTTGAACATCGGCAGGAAGTGCTTATTCGTCGCTCTCATTATCTGCTTGAGCAAATTGATGCTCGATTGGAAATACTCAATGGGTATCTTATTGCCTATTTAAATCTCGATGAGGTCATTCAGATTATTCGTGAAGAGGATGAGCCTAAAAAGCAGCTGATCCATCGTTTTGAATTAACAGAAAATCAAGCTGAAGCTATTCTTAATATGCGGTTGCGTTCTTTACGTAAGCTTGAGGAATTTGAAATTCGTAAGGAGTTTGAAACTCTTAAAGTTGAAAAAGAAAAATTACAGAATTTGTTAGACTCTCCTATAAAACAATGGAAAATAATTTCAGAAGAAATCAAAAAGGTTCGAAACATTTTTGGTCCTGAGACACTCTTAGGAAAAAGGCGTACAACATTTGAAGAGGCACCAAGACATGATATTGACGATATTCAACAAGCAATGATCGAAAAAGAACCGGTTACTATTGTTATTTCTGAAAAGGGATGGGTACGTGCTTTAAAGGGGCATTTGAACGATTATAAAACACTTTCTTTTAAAGAAGGAGACAGTTTAAAGTTAGCATTTCCAGCATTTACGACCGACAAGATTGTGTTGATAAGTACTGGTGGAAAGTTTTTTGCGATTAGTGCAAATAGTTTGCCTGGTGGGCGGGGACATGGTGAACCCATTCGTCTTTTAGTGGATATGGATGATGAGCATGATGTTCTTACAGCTTTTGTGCATCAGGCAGAGGAAAAATTGCTTTTGGTTTCATCTCATGGAAATGGCTTTATTGTACTTGCTACAGAAGTGATCGCCAATACACGAAAAGGAAAGCAAGTGATGAATGTGAAATCTCCTGATAGGGTAAAACTTTGTGTTCCGGTCAATGGTGATCATGTTGCAGTGGTTGGTGAAAACCGCAAAATGCTTATTTTTTCTATTGAACAAATACCAGAAATGAATCGCGGTAAAGGTGTTCGCTTACAGCGTTATAAAGATGGTGGTATTGTTGATGTCAAGACTTTTAATTTGTCAGAAGGCTTAAGTTGGCAAGATACAGCTGATCGAATCTTTAATCGTCGAGCTGATGATCTCATGGAATGGATAGGAACGCGTGCGGGTGTCGGGCGTTTTGTTCCAAAAGGATTTCCAAGATCAGGAAAATTTATCAATTAAATGGATTTTATCCGTGAGAAAATTCCGTATTGGTTCTATGATATACAAGACACTAATTTATAATAGATAATTCATTATTTTTATATTGAAAAAAACTAAGGTGTGAGTTTTTCTCTTATTTAGATCTTGTTTAGATTAAATCAGTCAAAACTGTTTTCTTGCATACCATCATGCTATAATGAGAGAGAGCGTGTGCATAAAAACTATTGAAGAAAAAAATAAAAATATTTCTTGTACACTGTTTCAAATACAAAAGTTTGTATAATAATAGGTGTGTTTGTTTTTTTAACATTATGTCATTCATCGGTACTGTCGGTGAAAAATGTGTTTTTTATGATAATATGCAGCTTCATTTAGGAAGAATGTAAAGACGTAAAGATAAAAAATAGTTTCCATCTTTATCATCATTCTTTCGTTCAACTTTGTGGCCTTCAAGAATTTTTAGAGCAATGTCTTTTTATGATGAAGTTACACATTGTTTTGTGTTTTTGTTTCTGACGTTCTTTAATGGGACTGCGTTTCTCGTGAAAAATAGAACGCTATTGTGTTGCTAATTCACGTGCTTTTTTAGAGATATGTTTTAAATCATCTTAATCCCATTTCACGATGGGTGGCTATGAATGGCATAACGATAATAAAGTTTCATGAATAAGATAAAATTTATAGAGAACCACCATCTTTACGTTTATGAAGTAAAAAACAACACCATCAATTATATTTACAGCTCTTGGGTAGATGCTACAGGCCTTGGCATTAAAGAGCCATTCATAAGAGGCATTTTTATTCCTTTCTTATACGATTTTTACCTACACGCTAGCCTCGCTTGTGATGTGCAAGCAAGTGATTTTAATTGATTCAACATAACCAAATTCGGAATAAGGGAACCTTACAATACTTAGGGGCTTAATTCAATATGCAAAATTACAAATTATTATTATAAATCAATATATTGACTTGATAAGTGCATCTTTAAAAAAAGATACGAATATTTAACACTAAAGTATTTGATGTGATAGGCATTTTCTTATTGTTCAAGAGAGATGTTACTGGTCTTTTGTGGCAATATTTATTTGTTAGGATTACTATGATATTGCCTAAAAAGATGACCTCGTTCAGCCCATAAAACAAGAAGTATAGCAATAAGACTTAGAAAGAAAAAACCTGCTGAGTTTGGAATGGTTGTTTCATCAAATCGTTGCGCAATAAAAAAACTTAATCCTGCACCGATAGATGTTTGGAGAAAGCCGGATACAGAAGAGGCTGTTCCAGCAATCTCCCCCATAGATTCTAGAGCGAGTGTATTGAAATTGGCCAAAATGCCACCGCAGGTAAACATTAATATACAATATAATGCCATATAAAAAGGAAAAGGGATAACTCCATCTGCTAAGATGGATCCAATAAACCAAATGCATGAAGTGGCACAAAAGAGCAAAAGCATAGCATGAGCAATACGCCGCATTCCAAGACGTCCGACAAATTGAGAGTTCATGAATGATGAGAAAGCCTGAAATGCAGCACCGATTGCAAATGCTATAGGAAACCAAAAGCCTAAGTTATAAATTCCTTCATAGATTTGTTGTGATGTATTAACAGCAATAAAAATACAGCCTAAAACGATTGAAGTTGCAAGTGTGTAGCAAAGTGTCGTACGGTTTGTTAAAATGACCCATAAGTTGTGTTTTACGGAAAAAAAAGAAAGAGGACGTCGCTCATAAAGTGTTTCAGGCAAGCGAAATTGAATCCAAATCATCAGCCCAAAACCAATCATTGCCATGAAAATAAAAATAAATTGCCAATGGCCAAGCAATAAAATGATCTGTCCTGTTGCAGGGCCAATCATTGGGGCAATAAGAAAAACCATCATAACAATAGACATGACTTCTGCCATTTTTCGATCACTATAGAGATCACGTACAACGGAAACCGTAAGAACGCGCATAGCTGCTCCTCCAATACCTTGTAAGATACGCAAAATGAGTAAGAGAGAAAAATCAGTTACAAAAGCACAGCCAATTGCCGTAAATGAATAAAAAGCAAGGCCAAGAAGAATAAGTTTACGTCGTCCATATCGATCACTTATTGGACCAAAAAATATTTGAGCAATACCATAGCTAATAAGATAACTCGAAATAATATAATGTTGATCATTTTCATTGAGAACATTTAAGCCATCCAAAATATTGGGCATAGCTGGTAGCATAATGTCAACAGCTATAGCGTTAACAGCCATAAGTGAAGCAATAAGAATAACAAATTCTTTATAGCCAATTTTTCTGCTAATTGTATCACTATGCGCTTGTTCATCAACTGAATGTGACATACGGTATCCTTGAAATAAAGATTTCTTCTGAAAAAACTCTTTTTTAAAGAGTTTGAATAAAGTGAAAGATACCTATGATCGGTTACAGGGAATATCTTTTTCTTTCAAAAGCTCCTGTAACTCATTGTTTTGAAACATTTCTCTAACAATATCACATCCCCCAACAAATTCACCTTTAACATAAAGCTGTGGAATTGTTGGCCAATTTGAGTAATCTTTGATCCCTTGTCGTAATTCATCAGAAGTTAAAATATTAATCCCTTTATAACTCAATCCCAAATAGTCAAGGATTTGAATAACTTGTCCTGAAAATCCACATTGTGGAGCTTCAGGTGTTCCCTTCATGAATAAAATGACATCGTTTGTTTTAATCTCGTTATCAATAAAATCATGAACAGTGGTCATTTTTATCCCTCGATATTTCAGATTTTTAAGTGTGTGATTTATACTCATACTATTTTTAATCGTATTGGGTAGATGAATGCAAGAAGAAATTTTAGATTATTTTGGGATATTAGTTTGCAACATTAAGGCGTGAAGATCATTTCCCATATTGCCTTTAAGAGTATCATAGACCATTTTATGTTGTTGAATACGGCTTTTACCACGAAAACTTTCAGAAATAACTTCTGCAGCATAATGTTCTCCATCGCCAGCAAGATCACGAATTCTTACAGTAGCATCGGGAATACCTTCACGAATAAGCATTTCAATTGCATGGGCACTCATTGCCATCATTATTCTCCTATGTTGTTCATTTTTTATAAGAGCTGTTTCACGAGAAAAAATAATTTTACTTTTCACCCATAAATTTTGGAAACCAGTTTTCATAGGCTTGCGTAAGTTTTTCTACTGACAGTGTTAATATCTCATCTATATTAAGACAATTTCCTTCAACTCTACCAAGTTCTGTTAAAGAAATAGCATTGATTTGTGCATGTTTTTTAAGACTGTTGAGAGAATGGGGCTTGACAGCTAAAAGATAACGTCCCTGGTCTTCTCCAAAAAGTTCTGCGTGGTGTGGTGATTTATTGCTTAATTTTACTTTGATTCCTTTCCTTGCTTTAATCACCATTTCGGCAAGTGCAATCGCTAGTCCCCCATCAGAAATGTCATGAGCGGCATGAACAAAACCGCTATTAATGACATTTCGAACAAATTGACCATGTTTTTTCTCAAGTTGTAAATCTACAGGAGGAGGGGCACCTGCATCAATATTTAAAATGTTACGCGCATAGATTGATTGTCCTAAATGAGAACCACAATCTCCTACTAAAATGATACTATCTCCATTTTCCATACCACTTATCGTTACCATTTTAGACCAATCACTAAGAATACCTACACCAGCAATTGTGGGGGTTGGAAGAATAGCTTCTCCATTTGTTTCATTGTAAAGGGAAACATTACCCGAAACAATAGGGAAGTCGAGGATTCTACAAGCTTCCCCTATACCTTTAATAGCAAAAACCAATTGTCCCATAATTTCAGGTTTTTCAGGATTACCAAAATTGAGATTATCTGTAGCAGCTAGTGGCGTTGCACCTGTCGTACTAATATTTCGCCAGCATTCTGCGACAGCTTGCTTTCCTCCCTCATAAGGGTCTGCTTCACAATAGCGAGGTGTTACATCAGAAGAAAAAGCAAGAGCACGTTTGCTATTATTACTCACACGGATAACGCCTGCATCACCTCCTGGACAAACAAGGCTATTTCCCTGAATAAGGGTATCATATTGCTCATAAACCCATCGCCGTGAACTTTGATTAGCAGAATCCAATAAGGTCAGAAGTGCATCACCAAGATTTTCGACCTGTTTAATTTCTTCTGCTTTCAAGGATGTCTTTTTTGCAGGTTCACTCCAAGGGCGATCATAAACAGGTGCTTCGTCACCAAGTTCTTTGATGGGCAAATTGACAACTTCTTCTCCTTGATGAAATACGCGGAAACGTAAATCATCGGTTGTTTTCCCAATAATGGAAAAATGTAGCCCCCACTTGTGAAAAATTGTTGCTGCTTGGCTTTCTAGTTCTGGTTTAAGGATCATGAGCATACGCTCTTGACTTTCAGAAAGCATCATTTCATAAGCTGTCATGTTTTCTTCACGAACTGGAACTGCGTCAAGATTAAGTTGTATTCCTAAATTTCCTTTTGCACCCATTTCAACGGCAGAAGAGGTGAGGCCTGCTGCACCCATATCTTGAATAGCAACAACAGCTCTAAGTTCCATAAGTTCTAAACATGCTTCGAGGAGACATTTTTCTGTAAAAGGATCACCTACTTGAACAGTTGGACGTTTTTCACTGACTGAATCATCAAATTCAGCAGAAGCCATTGTTGCTCCACCGACACCATCACGTCCTGTTTTTGCACCAAGATAAACAACAGGGAGCCCGATACCTTGTGCTTTAGAATAAAAAAGGGCATCTGTCTTGGCAATACCCGCTACAAAAGCGTTAACAAGGATATTGCCATTATAACGCTCATCAAAATTTACTTCTCCACCAACAGTTGGAACGCCAAAAGAATTGCTGTAACCACCAATTCCAGAAACAACACCAGAAACAAGATGGCGTGTTCGCGGATGATCAGGAGCACCAAATCGCAATGCATTCATAGCAGCAACAGGACGGGCCCCCATTGTAAAGACATCACGTAAAATCCCCCCAACACCTGTTGCTGCACCTTGATAAGGTTCAATATAAGAAGGGTGGTTATGGCTTTCCATTTTGAAAACAACACATTGCCCTTCACCAATATCCACAACACCGGCATTTTCACCAGGCCCTTGAATGACACATTTTCCTTCTGTTGGAAGAGTTTTTAGCCATTTTTTAGAGGATTTATAGGAACAATGTTCGTTCCACATTGCAGAAAAAATTCCCAGTTCAGTAAATGTTGGTTTTCTACCGATTAACGTTAGGATACGTTGATATTCATCCTCTTTTAGGCCGTGTTGTGCAATGAGCTCTGGTGTAATCGTGATGTTATTGCAAGGATTCATGAGTATTTATCCGTCAAATTAATCGAAATTTAGCATTTTTATTTTCTAAAGCTAGCAGCTTAATTATAAGAGATCATATTGTTTAATAATAAAGATATTCGCACAATATAAGCTTAAAGATTTTGTTTGGTGAGATTTAAGACCAAAAACGGTCTTAAATAATTATGTGTTTAAAAATAATATCCACTCTTGTTTGTGAAGAATACAGATTTATGATGTGAGATATAGATCTTTGTTTTTTTATCATTATGGAGCACGAGCATTTTTACGTCATTATACATTTACTAACTCTAAAGCACTTTGAAAAAGTAAACGGCCGTCACTGCCTCCATGAGCGGGTTCAATAAAGTTTTCGGGATGCGGCATCATACCAAGAATATTACCAGCTTCATTAACAATACCAGCAATATCTTTTATTGAGCCGTTAGGATTTGTATTTTCTGCATAGCGAAAAACAATTTGTTGATTGTCTTCCATTTGTTTTAATGTTTCACTGTCAACAAAATAGTTTCCATCATGATGAGCAACAGGACAACGAATAATTTGTCCTTTAGAGTAATATCGAGAAAATCTTGTCTTGGCGTTAACAACTTCAAGTTTGATTTCACGACAAACAAATTTTAAGGAAACGTTACGCATCAAAGTACCGGGTAATAATCCTGCTTCTAACAGAATTTGAAACCCATTACAGATACCTATGATTGTAGTTCCTTTTTGTGCTTTTTCACGAATGGCTTTTAAGATAGGGGTTCGTGCTCCAATAGCACCGCATCTTAAGTAGTCGCCATAAGAAAAACCACCAGGGATAATAATAATATCTACATCTGGAATTGCTGTTTCTGTTTGCCAAATTTTCAGTGGCTCGACTCCCGTTATATGATGTAATGCTGCAACCATATCTCGATCACGATTTAATCCAGGAAGTTGAATGACAGCAGTTTTCATGAGCTTTCCACTTAAAGAAGTTCGATTGTATAATTTTCAATGACAGTATTTGCAAGTAACTCTTCACACATTTTCTTAAGTTTTTTCTTTGCGGTTTCAGAAGGTTGATCATCAAGAACAATATCAAAAACCTTTCCTTGACGAACGGAGTGAATACCTTCGAAAGCTAAATTTTTTAAAGCACCAGCAATCGCTTTTCCTTGTGGATCAAGAACGCTTTCTTTTAAAGTAACTGTAATGCGTGCTTTCATTTTTTTGCTTCCTATTGTTAACAGAACTTCTCTTCTTGAAGAGGAGTATTCATATAAGGCGATATTATTTTACTTTTTTACTTTACGAGAACGGGACCACTTGGTCGTGTTGGTTCATTTTCATTCATAATACCAAGACGTTTGGCTACCTCTTGGTAGGCATTAATAAGCCCTCCCATATCACGACGAAAACGGTCTTTATCCATTTTTTCTTGTGTTTGCATATCCCATAATCGTGCAGAATCGGGTGAAATTTCATCGGCAAGAACGATGCGCATTGTTTCATCTTCCCACAGGCGACCAAATTCCATTTTAAAATCAATTAATTGGATATTAACACCGACAAAAAGCCCAGAAAGAAAATCATTAATACGAATTGAAAGTTGCATAATATCTTCTATCTCTTGTGGGACTGCCCATCCAAAAGCAGTGATATGTTCTTCCGTCACAATAGGATCATCGAGAGAATCATTTTTATAGTAGAACTCAATGATGGATTGTGGGAGTGGGGTTCCTTCTTCCAGTCCTAAACGTTTAGCAAGAGAGCCGGCGGCAACATTCCGAACAACAACTTCCAATGGAATGATTTCCACTGCTTTAATAAGTTGTTCACGCATATTTATGCGTTTGATAAAATGTGTTGGGATGCCCAAACGCCTAAGATGGCTAAAAATATGTTCCGAAATTCGGTTGTTTAAAACCCCTTTCCCATCAATAATTTCATGTTTTTTTGCATTAAAGGCAGTTGCATCATCTTTAAAAAACTGAATATAAGTCCCTGGTTCAGGTCCTTCATATAAGATTTTGGCCTTGCCTTCATAAATACGGTGACGACGATTCATTATAATTCTCTATTTATTTTAAGAGGCTTTTAATAACATTGATAAATAATACTAGCCTAGTTGATAAAAATTCTCAATGATATTGCTATGGTACTTTTATAATTTTTGTCATGATACGCCTTCTCAAAGATAGAGATATATAAGAGAATTACCTCTTTTGGATCAAATTTTTGCAAGAAAATGAGAGAGAACCATCAGCCCTTCAGGCCAAGGTCCGTGTCCAGATTCTACGTTAATATGGCCAGAATATCCAGCATCAACAAGGAATGCTCCCCAGTCATTAGCAATTTTTTCTGCTACTGAAAATTGACAAAATTCATCGTTACGACTGGCTATGACAACAGAGGGAAAAGGCAACTTTTTGCGATGATAAGGGCCAAATGTCATTAGATGTTTGGGACGTATTTTCTCATTGCTGACATCAGGAGGCGCAACAAAGAAAGCGCCACAAATTTTTGCTGCATTTTGTATAGTTGCATGAATAACGGTAGGAACTCCTAGTGAATGAGCAATAATCATAACAGGCTTTTGAGCTTGTATGATGGCAGTCTTAACTTCTTTAACCCACTCTTCACAAACAGGTTTTGACCAATGGGTTTGTTCAACGCGGCGGGCTGTCGATAATTTTTTTTCCCAGCGTGTTTGCCAATGATCTGGACCAGATCCTTTGTAGCCAGGAACAATAAGAATATCGAGTTGATTTGCTTTCATGAATTATTTTCTTTAATTATAGCAGTTTTTTGATCATAGGTGGGATAGATTTAGGTTTTCTATGTCATTCTAGTGTCTTTCAAAAACACGTTTAAAAATTGTATTGATATGTTTGGTATGGTAAGAAAGATCAAATTTTTCGCGAAGGTCTTTTTCACTTAAAACTTTGACAACATCTTTATCATTGAGCAATTCTTCTAAAAAATCTTTTCCTTGTTCCCAAACTTTCATCGCATTTCGTTGTACAATTCGATAAGAATCTTCACGACTGATTCCGGCTTGTGTGAGCGCTAAAAGTACTCGTTGTGAATGAACAAGACCGCGAAATTTATTCAGATTTTTTTGCATATTTTCTGGATAGACAATGAGATTTTCAATGACTGATGTGAGGCGAAAAAGAGCAAAATCAAGTGTAATCGTTGCATCAGGGCCAATATAACGCTCAACAGATGAATGAGAAATATCACGTTCATGCCAAAGTGCTACATTTTCCATGGCAGGGAGTGCAAATGCACGAACCATACGTGCTAATCCAGTTAAATTTTCTGTTAAAACTGGATTACGTTTATGAGGCATTGCCGAGGAACCTTTTTGCCCAGGTGAGAAATATTCCTCTGCTTCAAGAACTTCTGTTCGTTGTAAATGGCGTATTTCTATCGCTAGCCGTTCAATGGAGGAAGCAATAACACCAAGTGTTGCAAAAAACATAGCATGACGATCCCGTGGTATAACTTGGGTGGAAACAGGTTCTGCACGCATTCCTAAGGCTTTTGCTACGTGTTCTTCAACGCGTGGATCGATATTGGCAAAAGTTCCTACAGCTCCTGAAATCGCGCAAGTAGAAATTTCTTCCTGTGCTGCAAGAAGACGTTTGCGACAACGGGAAAATTCAGCGTATGCAAGAGCGAACTTGATGCCAAATGTTGTTGGTTCAGCATGAATGCCATGACTTCGTCCAATGGTAATTGTTTCTTTATGTTCAAAAGCACGTCTCTTTAATGCCTCAAGAAGTTGGTCTATATCCTTTAGCAATATATCACTTGCACGCATCAATTGAATGCTCAGCGTTGTATCGAGAATATCAGATGATGTCATGCCTTGGTGGATAAAACGTGCTTCTGGTCCAATGAATTCAGCGAGGTGGGTTAGAAACGCGATAACATCATGTTTGGTAATTGCTTCAATTTCATCAATACGATTGACATCAAATTCAGCAGAATCCCCTTTTTCCCAAATGACTTTTGCTGCTTCTTTAGGAATAATTCCTAGTTGAGCAAGGGCATCACAGGCATGTGCTTCAATTTCAAACCAAATACGATATTTCGTTTCAGGAGACCAAATTTTTACCATTTCAGGGCGGGAATAACGTGCGATCATTATTTTTTCCTTATTGTGAGAAGATTGCGGCTTGGCGCAAGGCATTTATGCGTGTTTTGTAAAGCTCTTTGTTTCCATTTTTATAAATTGCAGAGCCTGCGACAAATACATTTGCTCCTGCTTTTGCAGCTATCCCAATTGTATCAACAGTGATACCGCCATCAACTTCAAGATCAATAGGGCGGTTTGCAATCATGCTTTTAACACGCTTAATTTTATCTTTTATTGCCGGAATGAAACTTTGTCCACCAAAACCAGGATTGACTGTCATGATGAGGATGAGATCTAATTGATCAAGCAAATATTCAAGGATATGTTCAGGGGTGCTTGGATTGAGCGCAATTCCTGCTTTTTTTCCCATGGCTTTGATTGTTTGTAATGAACGATGAAGATGTGGATTTGCTTCAGCATGAATGGTTATAATATCTGCACCCACTTTTGCAAAAACTTCCAAATAAGGATCTACCGGTGCGATCATCAGGTGAACATCAAATATTGCTTTGGTTAATGGGCGCAGAGCTTTGATGACTTCAGGACCAAAGGTGATGTTAGGAACAAAGTGCCCATCCATGATATCAAGATGGAGCCAATCTGCACCAGCATCAACAACATCTAAAATTTCTTGTCCAAGTTTAGAAAAATCAGAAGCCAAAAGCGAAGGTGAAATGAGATGAGAATGGGGCATTAAAATCTCCTTGATTGGCGGTTTTTATATGTCGCTGTGTATACAAAAATATCTTTTATGTTATGACGAAAAAAAGAAAATATGTGTTATAGATCCTTTTATGGAAAGATTGCTTGAAATTTTAAAGCTTTATAAGTGAAAGATATGTCGAATCATAAAACATATTTGATGCCTAAACTTCAACATAATATTACAGTCTCTTCGCAAGAATATCGAGATGCTATGAGTCTTTTTGCAGGAGCTGTGCATATTGTGACGACAAATGGCATTAAGGGAAGACGTGGGATAACTGTTTCGGCATGTTGTTCTTTGTCGGATGATCCTCCAACCATTCTTGTTTGTCTCATGCGCCATAATTTGAAGAATAAGGTGTTTATGGAGAATGGGAATTTTTGTGTTAATAGCTTGGCAGGAAAACATCGTCCATTGGCAGATGTTTTTTCAAGGCGTTGTAATTCTACACAAAGTGAGCGTTTTGATGTTGCACAATGGGAGACTTTGCAAACAGGAGCACCTAGTCTTTCAGACGCTTTAGCGTCTTTTGATTGTCGATTGATTTGTTGGCACGAGCATGCAACTCATTGTATTTTAATTGGTGAGGTTGTTGCAATCAACTGTAATCAAGAAAAAGATGCTTTGATGTATTTAAAACGTGGATATCGCACTTTGCCTTTATAAAGATTTTATTTTTTAGGTATTTGTAAAATGATTTACTATTGCTTCATTTAAATTTCAGCCTAGTAAGGCAGGAGAGAAAAAGGCCTTGATATTTGAATTTTCTTCTTTTGAGCTTTCTTAAATAAACGAGAAAAATGATTTTGGGATGAGATTTGATCAAGTAACCATCTCCTCAAAAGAGCGATTAAGATCAAGCAGCGCATTGAGACATATTTGTAGATTGTTATGAAAAAACATTTTACTCTTGTGTTGATGAATATTGCACAATATATAGACCGCACAGAGCATATGTGGAGGTTTTTTATTGCATGAGTGAAGAGATTGATGATCAATATCACCCTAGTGAAGATGAGCCTTTTATGAATGAGCGGCAAAAGGCATATTTTAGGGCTAAATTGGTTTCTTGGAAAAATGATATCTTAAAAGAAGCGCGTGAGACTTTGGAAAATTTGCAAGAAGAGAATGCTGGTCAGCCTGATTTGACCGATAGGGCGTCTTGTGAAACTGATCGTACAATCGAATTACGTGCTCGTGATCGTCAGAGGAAACTTATTTCAAAAATAGATGCTGCTTTAGAGCGCATTGATAATGGGACATATGGTTTTTGTGAAGAAACTGGTGAACCCATTAGTATAAAGCGTCTTGAGGCACGGCCGATTGCCGTTTTGTCGTTGGAAGCACAAGAACGTCATGAAAGACGTGAAAGAGTTTATCGCGATGATTAAAACCATTAAAAATAATAAATAAACGAAGTTTGTGGTGATAAAATTGTCTATTTTTTATTTTTGAGAGGTAGGAATAAATAAAGATGGTTCTTGTCGCCCTTCGATTTCAGCCGTAATTGCTGAATCTTGTATGGGGTGATTCGTAAAGGGAGAGGGGCTTTTATCTGATGTTTCGTTTTTTTTTGAAAGGTAGGAGTTTGGATGGGTGTGTGTTTCTTTCCCTTGTTGGGCTGTATTGATAATATCGGATTCCACAACCACGTCTGTTAATCCGCCAATAAGGAGTAAATATTCTTTATTATCGCAGCGAACTAAAATAAGGCGACGTACTCTATCTATAGAAATTACTTCACATATTGCTAATCGTGATAGTCTTTTTTTCCTGTTAGTGCTAAATCTTCCTGTATTTAAACAGCGTAAAAACACGATAATTATGGTAAGAGCTACGGCTGTTATTATAAAAAGCAAAAAGCTAATTATTATGTTCGCAGCAAATACACCTATTTGGTCTGATAACCAGATATACATAAATTTTCTCCCATCTTGGCATGGAAATACTATTTTTTATTGAGATAAATTTATTAAACTTACCCTCAAAAGGTTTACTTAAATACAAGAAATAAACTTTTAAATATTAAGTGAGCTTTCTTAGATAGATAATATCATAATATATACTTTATAACAATGAATATAAAGGAACTTTCGTGACATGAGAAACAGCTGTGATCTAAGGTAAAGAGCGATGGATAATGGTTTTGAAAATAATAAAAGATCAGCGTCTACATCTTTTTTTCATCGGGGAGTTGTTATTTTTATCTTAGTTTTTCTTTTCATTATAGATATTTTAGGTTTTTTTTATCCACAAAGCTATTTGCAAAAGGCTACGTTGGTATCTTTTTTGATTCTAGCAATTATTGGTGTTGCAACACTCGTTTTGAGTGGAATGGGCATTTTAAGATACCATGAATTGTGGTTGCATGAAGATATTGATTTTAGCATCTTTAATAGTAGTGATGATGCAATTGTTATCTCTGATCTTTCTGGTATTGTTTATTATTCTAATCAAAACTATCGAAAAATCCTAACCTATAAGCCTGAAGCGTCTTGTTATATGGTTATTGCTGATCTTCCAGGGGCTGGTGCACTTTCGTATCGCTTAAAGGTTGCTGCCTGTAATAATCTTGCAGCGCAAGAGGAATTAAGAGTAGAGCGACCAATTTTTGCCGATTCTACATCCCAAAAATCTAGTTGGTACAATATCTCCGTGCAGCCTATCACAAAACAGAAAAAAAATCTTTTATTTTGGCGTATTGCTAATATATCGCATTTACAACAAACGCGAGAAATTTTTTTCTCAAACCTTCAAGAAGCTATCAATCATTTGGATCAAGCCCCTGTTGGTTTTGTATCCGTTAATACACAAGGAACTATTCTTTATGCCAATGCGGTTTTTGCCGAATGGTTTTCAATTGATTTAGCAAATTTCTCGGTTGGTCAATATAATTTTAATTCGTTATTTGATAGTATTGGCGCTAAGAGCTCGTGGCGTGATATTGGTTTGCAAATCAATAAATATCAAAATTCAGGTTACCCTTTACCCTATAGATTTTCGTTATGTTTAAATTCACAGACGACTTGTGAGAAAATATTCCATTGTTTTATATCTGTTTCTTCTCGCTTAGAGGAGGAGATCATTTATCGTATTGTGATCATTCCACAACAAATACAAAAAAAAGAGAATGATCAAGCAAAATTGCCTAGTATACTAAGTGAATATTTTGATGCGAGTCCTTTTGCAATAGCCGTAGTGGATCAGGAAGGGCAATTGGTTCATATGAATAATGCTTTTTCAGCACTTACGGGATGTATGGATAAAACGATCAGTTTTTATGATGTTATTTCTCATCGTGATCATGTGCTGTTAGAGCGTGCCTTTCAGAAAACTGCAACAAATAAAAATTATTTTGTTTCTCTCGAAACAGTTTTAGAAAAAAATGAAGAACGCCATTTACGTCTTCATGTTATGTCTGTATCGCCATATCATGGTGATGCATTGCAAGATTTGGTCATTATCTCTGTCATTGAAACAACAGAACAAAAAACACTTGAAGATAAAATGATGCAAAGTCAGAAAATGCAAGCTGTTGGACAATTGGCAGGCGGCATTGCTCATGATTTTAATAATGTTTTAACAGCAATTTTAATGTCATGTGATCTTCTTTTAAATACGCATCGTAGTTCTGATCCTGCTCATGCTGATCTTATCAATATTAAAAATAACGCTAATCGAGCTGCTGCTCTTGTACAGCAATTATTAGCTTTTTCTAGAAAGCAAACACTTCGACCTGAAGAAGTTGATTTTACAGAGTTTTTATCAGATATTCGTAATCTTCTTTTACCACTTTTGGGTAATAATATTCAGTTAAAAATTATCCATGGAAGAGACTTATGGAGTGTTGAAGTCGATCAAGCGTCTTTTCAGCGTGTTATTATGAACTTGGTTATTAATGCGCGGGACGCTATGTTAGATAGAGGTTTGATTACAATTGCGACAAACAATATTACAAAACAACAAAGTGCTGAATTTAATCATCTTGGCTTAGTAATGGGTGAGTATGTCCAATTGACTGTTTCAGATACAGGGAGTGGGATATCTGCTGCTATACAAGAAAAAATGTTTGAACCATTTTTTACAACAAAAGAAGTTGGAAAAGGAACAGGCCTTGGTTTATCAATGGTTTATGGAATTATCAAGCAGACAGGTGGGTACATTTATTGTGAAAGTAAAGAGGGAGAGGGGGCAACATTTCATATTTTTTTGCCTCGTTATATTCCTGATATAAAAGAAGAAACTGCTCAGAATATTGAAAAAGATGAGGAGAAAGACAAAAATATAGATTTAACAGGATCTGCGACTGTTTTATTGGTTGAGGATGAAGATTCTGTCAGAATGGGGGGGATAAGGGCTCTTCAAATGAGAGGATATACGGTTTTAGAGGCGGCAAGTGGGGTAGAAGCACTTTCTGTTCTTGAGGAAAAGAAAGGAGTTATTGATATTATTGTTTCCGATGTGGTGATGCCAGAAATGGATGGGCCTACTTTACTTAAAGAAGTCCGTAAAAAATATCCTGATATAAAATTTCTTTTCGTTTCTGGATATGCAAAAGATGCTTTTACTAAAAATCTTCCACAAGATGCTATTTTTGGTTTTTTATCTAAACCTTTTACGCTCAAACAGTTAGCTCAAACAGTTAAAGAAACACTTTCGTCATGATACAAAAATTTATGCAATAGAAAAATTGCGTATTTTAAGATTTTTTAGATGAAATATGAGAGTATTTTGATAAATAAAATTCATGGTAATGTTAGAAAACTGAACAAAGAAGAGAATTTTAGAAATTTAACTAAAATTCAAAAAAACATGTATTTTGCGAAACTTTATGAAAAAATAAAGTTGCTCATATCAATATTTCATAGGGCTTAACTTAGGGATGAGGAAGATAAGTTGTGTGCACAACGTTGGAGAATGCTGATTAATAGATTTATTGATACATTCAAAAAGATAAAAGTTGTTGTTGCGTATCGATCATTTTGCTATTTCCTTCAATAAATACTTTTAAGGCTTTCGGGTAAAGTTTATGCTCTGCTTTAAGAACTCGCTGTGCTAAACACTCTGCGGTATCATGAATACAGACTGGAACAGCTGCTTGAGCAAGAATTTTTCCTGCATCTATATCTTCTGTAACGATATGGACAGTGCACCCTGTGATTTTTACACCTGCGTGTAGAACTTTTTCATGTGTATTTAAACCTTTAAATGAAGGTAAAAGAGAAGGATGAATGTTTAAAATTCGTCCTTCGTAACGTTTGACGAAATGTGATGAGATAAGGCGCATAAACCCCGCAAAGCAGAGAAAATCTGGCTTATATTGATCTAAAATCGTAAAAATATCTTCTTCATGCTCTTCTCTTGTTCTGTAGATTTTGCGATCAACAATATGAATAGGTAAGTTATAGTTTTCTGCCTTTTCAATACCTTTTGCATGCGGATTATCACAAATAACAGCAACAATTTTAGCAGGGTATTCCTTTTGTTGACTTGCTTGAGCAAGAGCAACCATATTAGATCCATTTCCAGAAATGAAAACAACAATTTGCTTTTTCATAAATGCAGTTCTCCTTTATAAAATATGCCTTTATTTGGGTCTTGGCGTTTTGTTAAAATGCCAAGTGGAGTCACAATTTCTCCATTTCTTTCAAGAGCTTTCGTAATTGTTTCAGCTGCATGCTGCGTTACGATAATAATCATGCCAATACCACAATTGAATGTTCTTAACATTTCTGTTTTTTCTATTTCACCTTGTTTGTAAATCCATGAAAATATTTCTGGAACATTGATGGTAGAAAGATTAATTTCAGCACAGAGAGAAGATGGAATAACACGTGGAACATTTTCGGGAAAGCCGCCACCCGTAATATGAGCAAGGGCTTTGATTCCTTCATACTTGCGCATGATGGGAAGAAGAGGCTTCACATAAATGCGGGTTGGTGTAAGAAGTGCTGTCCCAAGACTGTTTTGGGGAGCAAATGGGGCAGGGTCGTTCCACTTTAGATGACTTTGATGGATGATTCGTCGAACAAGCGAAAATCCATTGGAATGAATTCCGGAGGCGCTTAGACCTAATATAATATCACCTTCTGTCAGGTTTTTTGAAGGGAGAAGCATGTTGCGTTCGCATGCTCCTACAGCAAAACCTGCTAGATCATAATCTCCTTCTGCATACATTCCTGGCATTTCTGCAGTTTCTCCTCCAATAAGAGCAGTACCAGCTTGTTTACATCCTTCTGCAATTCCAGAAATGATTGCAGCACCTTGTTCGGGATCAAGCCTTCCAGTTGCAAAATAATCCAGGAAAAAGAGAGGTTCAGCACCTTGTACAAGTAAATCATTGACACACATAGCTACGAGATCAATACCTACAGTGTTATGGTGACCTACTTCAATGGCAATTTTTAATTTTGTGCCCACACCATCATTGGCTGCTACTAGGATAGGATCTGTAAAGCCGGCTGCTTTTAAGTCAAAAAGGCCACCAAATCCACCAATTTCTGCATCTGCTCCAACTCGTTTTGTTGCGCGTATAAAGGGTTTAATCTTTTCTACCATGGCATTACCCGCATCGATATTTACACCGGCTTTTGCGTAGGTAAGACTAGCCTTGGATTTATTCTTTGTAAGGTCTTGATTACTCATTGGAGCCTTCCTTTAATGGAAAATCAGATTTTGATATTACGCAATGCCATGATAGAGTTTTCTCTGCAAGAGATCTTGATAAGAAAATAACTAACTTTTCTTGTAGCTTATTTTGAAGATGTTTATAACTTTTTGTGAAGAGTTTTTTTAGGATATTTTTAGGGTATTTTATGAATAAGATATCAGATGACCACAAACAGTCTTCTTGGCAATTTATGAAAAAAAAAGTAAGTGAAAATACATCCCGTGATTATTATAAAACTTATGTGCCAGCATATACTCAATTACCGTTACCGAATAATATGAAAAAGCAAATTCTTTTTTGGCTTAGTACACTGGTTTTTTTCATTATTTTTATGTTTGTTTTGGGATCAGTTTTGCTTCCTTTTGTGGCAGGGATTGTGTTGGCTTATTTTCTTAATCCCAGTGTTCAATTACTTGAAAGATTTGGTATTCGTCGTGTGTTTGGGACTGTCCTCATTACTTTATTTATTGTTATTATTTTTGTTGCTGCTTTAGTTATTTTGATTCCTATTATTAGTTCGCAAATACAGCAATTTGTGAGGGATGGTTTACCCGTTTATATTAATCGTATTCAAATCTTTTTTGTTAAGTATGATTTTGATTGGATTAGACGCTATTTTGGAAGTGATCCGAATGAATTACACAGTAATATTAAGGGATTTTTGGGGGAAGGCTCTGATTTTATTACATCTCTTTTGAATTCACTTTTAAAGTCAGGAAAATCTATCGTTAATATCGTTAGCCTATTTGTTGTGGCGCCTGTGGTGGCATTTTATATGTTATTAGATTGGCCACGTATGGTGGCAGCAATTGATTCGTTAATACCGCGTGATCATCTTGAAACTGTTCGTAGCATTTTTTATGAAATGGATAGAGCTGTCGCAGGCTTTGTTCGTGGACAAGGAACAGTTTGCCTGATATTGGGAGGCTATTATGCTATTGGTTTAACGATTGTAGGACTCAATTTTAGCCTTTTGATTGGTATGTTTATTGGCCTTATTAGCTTTATTCCTTATATTGGCACATTGAGTGGTTTGATACTTTCTGTTGGTATTGCATGGGTTCAGTTTTATCCCAATAATTGGGAGGGAATCATCGTTGTGATGGCACTTTTTTTGGTTGGTCAATTTATTGAAGGTTATATTCTTCAACCAAAACTTGTAGGGTCATCAGTGGGGTTACATCCTGTGTGGTTGATGTTTTCACTTTTTGCTTTTTCTTCACTCTTTGGTTTTACTGGTATGCTTGTTGCTGTTCCTTCAGCGGCTGCTGTCGGGGTTTTAGTTCGTTTTGCTCTTCATACTTATCTTAGTTCTCAGATGTATTCGCGAAGTGGAAATTCGGAGCCGCTAAAATGAATGGATATGAAACGCAATTATCTTTAAATTTTCCTCATAATCCGGTTTTTCAATTTGATGATTTAGTGGTAACAGATAGCAATCGTATGGCTTTTCAGCTTATTGATCATTGGCCAAACTGGAATTTACCTATTGCGGTTCTCGTAGGAAAAGAAGGATCTGGAAAAACGCACTTTTCGAGTATATGGCTTCAAAAAGCAAATGCATTCAAGATTGAGCGCAATAAAATTGATCAGGCTGTTGCTATGGCTTCTTTAGGGCGGTCATTTTTAATGGAGGATATTGATGCAGGGGAAATTAGTGAGATAGAACTTTTCCATTTAATTAACAGTATTAAGCAAGCAAATCTTGATGTACAACAAGCTACTTTATTGATAACGGCACGTACACTTCCTTCAGCTTGGAATTTAAAGTTAAATGATCTAAAAAGTCGTCTTAATTCGGTTATGTTAGTTGAAATTAATCAGCCTGATGATGCATTGTTAACAGCTATTGCCTTCAAGCTTTTTTCCGATCGGCAACTTATTGTACATCCAGATACGATTTATTATCTTGTAAGCCATTGTGAACGTTCTTTATTTTCATTGAAGTATGTTATTAAGTCCGTTGATCAATTGGCATTACAGAGAAAAAGAAAAATAACACGCGCTGTTATTGCTGAAGTTTTGAATAAAGAAATTCCGTAAACGCGTCCTTAATTATAGCTTCTTTGTTCTTTTCTTAGTTCAATATCTGAAAACACAAGCAGATTTTCTGCTTTTTTGATAGCCGCTAAAAGTGAAGAATAGTATTTTTCACTTTTGTAATGTATCTAAGTTAAGTGGTCTTGAGATTTTGTTGTACTCTTTTCATAGCATGTACAAAATCTTTATATATTTTTGCATTTGAAAATGATTCTAAAAAAGCTCTTTACTTTATTTATAATGAAACTTTGATGGTTTGAAGAATATTTGTTGTTTATGGAGAGATTATAGGAAAACTTAGAGTTTTTGAATAAGAGCCCTTGAGAGGATAGAAAAAAGAATCTTAGTTTCTCATGATACAGCTGGATTTTAGGTGAGCAGAGTGTAAATATTTAGCTTAACTTCCTTTTAAAAAAGTTTTTTGTGATATTTGGTTTTTTTTCTAAAAATTATATCTGTAGGATATGTTTTGATACAGTGAGAGCTTGCTTAGCCGTATAAATTATCAAATCTTTATCGAGATGTTCATTAATTTTTATAATATCGATTGGATTTTTATACGGATGTTGTTTTTTATTTCTGTCGATAAATATATTATTGAGTAAGAAAAAATTTTAAAATGTTCTTTTTTGTAAAGAAATGTAACAAAAATAAAAAAATGTGTTTTTTGCTCTTGCACTTCCGCTGTGAAAATTTTAGGAAGTGTGCATTAAATAAATGTGAGTGGCGGAGCGTAGCGCAGTCTGGTAGCGCACCTGATTTGGGATCAGGGGGTCGTAGGTTCGAATCCTATCGCTCCGACCATATTTTGAGGTGTGTGAGAGTGATCCAACTGGGTGAGTCTGGTGAAAACGATCATTCAAATATTCTGTAATATGAAGGGAAAAGGCATGATCGCACGTATTTATAGTCCTGCTAAGACAGCTATGCAGTCAGGTAAGAGGGGAAATACAGTTTTTTGGATTCTGCAGTACGAACCAATGAAAGCAAAAATGCTAGAACCTCTTATGGGATACACTGCGACATCTGATATGAATAATCAGATAAGCATCCGTTTTAATAGCAAGGAAGAAGCAATTGCTTTTGCATGCAAGAATGCTATCCCTTATCGCGTAGAAAAGACACATATGTCAATTCGACGTGCTGTTTCTTATTCTGATAATTTTCGCAGTGATCGGCAGCAAGCTTGGACACATTGAGTTAAAGATGCTATTTTGAATTGGGAAAATAATCATTTGGGTCCCGTAGCTCAGCTGGATAGAGCAACGGCCTTCTAAGCCGTGGGTCACAGGTTCGAATCCTGTCGGGATCGCCAAGTTTAAATAAAATCAATAGGTTATATAAAAGTTCGGGCATTTTGAGTCTATTGATTCTTTTGACTTATTTTTATGTCTATCCCGAACCTTTTTGTAGCTTTTTTATTGCTTCTATTGCTAATCGTTTTCTATCTGCTGTTTTAGTATAAAGGGATGCCATTTTATCTTCTGTCCAGCCAAAAAGCGCTTTCATTTGGGAAACTGTAGCACCAGCATTGGCGGCGCGTGTTGCTGCTAATTTTCGCAAGCCGTGAGCCGATTTTTTAATTCCTGCTGCATTACATGCTTCACGAAACAGATTCCCAAAACTTTCTTTTACGAGCTTATTTCCACCTTTTCCGCAAATGAATGTTTCATCACCTACGGGACCAATTTTAAGAGTTTCTGCGAGTTCAGGCAAAATAGGGAGAAAAACATCTGTTTTAAATTGGCTCTTTTCTGTTTTGAGATGAATGATATTATCTTTTACATCTTTCCAACCGATACGAACGGCATCTCCACGGCGCAAGCCCGTATAAAGAAGCACATCAACCCATACGCGTTCATGGGTACCAATAGCCCATTGTTTATAATATTTATCGATATCCTCTTCTAGCCATGGCGCTAATCCTTCGCTGTTAAGAGATTTTGGCGCTTTTATATTAAAAGCAGGATTTCTGTTTAAAAGAGCATTATCAACCGCCCAATTAAAGAGACCGTTTAAAGAAGTCAAAAAATGTTTTGCTGCTGCGGGAGTCTCACGTCTTCTATCTACGGCATCAAGAATATGATGTTTTCCTATGCTTTTATATGCGCGTTCACCGATATGTTTAGAAACATTGTTCAGAATTCTATACTTAACTTTTTTAGTAGATTCTGATTGATTATGCCATTGCATGCTTTGTAAATATTGATGCAACAACCAATCGAAAGAGCCCTCTACAAGTCTGGTTTGTTTTCTTTTCTTGGAGGTGCCATTTTGCGCTTGCTTAAGAGCAAGCGTATAATTATCGACAAACTCTTGCGTTCCATAGGTTCCTTCAATCCGAAATCGTGGTCCGTGACCAATACGTACATACCATATGATTTTACCATGGCGTGTGCGTTCACAAACAAGATATGGTGGACGACGTTTTGGCATGGCTAAAACTTTATACCGTCGACAGAACGACAAGTTTTGCTGGTATCGTAGTCTTCTTGTTCATTTTCAAGCGGTGGAAAATCATCAATGCTATAAGTATTATCTGTCGTTCTGGGTGTTACGATTTTATTGATATGAATTAATAATTCACCAGTAGGCTTGATTTCTACAACCTCTGCTCCTTGCTTTTTAGCTTCTCGTAAAGCACGTGCAATGGCTGGTTGCGTGATAGTAGGTGGACGGTGTGCCATATCTGTTCCCCTTGATTTTAGATGTAATTCACATGTGGCGTGAAACACGCATGTTCTGAAAGTTGTGGTAAGAGGGTGGGGGTGCTGGGAGGAGAGAGCACCCCCATAACGTCAAGCGGCTTTTGTCAAAATCTTTTGCATCTCTTGTTCTATTTCTGCTAAAAAAGCTTCGACCGCTTGATTAATCTGTTCAATGTGTTCTTCATCACGGTGAATGCGTTTGATTTTCATGCGCAAGTATGTTGATTGCCTCGTGAAACGCGGGTCGTAACTGATAAAATCACACCATTTTCGCCCCGTACAAGCCATTTGGAATTGCATTTGCGCACGATATTCAGGCTTTATATTGTCATCTATAAAGAAGCGTAAATGGTTTGGGGATTGTGGGCATTTGACTTCAACTAAACCGTCATCACCAACAAACCCATCAGGACTTGCACCAGCCATTTCTATTGTGGGATGTGGGATGAAACCACATGGAGTGACCTCTGTATCATAAATGAATGCATATTCTCTCAAGGCATCTTCTTCATGTTCAATGCCCCATTGCATAGCAGGTGTTAGATAAGATTGGCTTACTTCTCCTGTTAAACGCTCTGTAATGAGTTTAATTTTATAGTCTTCATATTTTTTTGTTGGGGTTCCTTTGGCTGTTTTACTCAGGACATTGTAAATATTTGATGCGGTGACTTTTCCCAAGCGGGCTTGAAACCATTCTGCTGTTCTTTGGTCCATTTCACACCACCGTTTGTTGGTCTTGTGATGGTAAAGAGTGTTCCGTTTCTATCTTTTTCTTGTTTTGTTTATTTTTCAAAAGATGTAACACCGTCTGTGCTTGTCTATCAGACATATCGTCAAGCTTTTCAACGTTTGCATAAGCAAGGATTTTTTCCTCTTCTGTTTGGGTTTGTGACATGAGGTTTCTGATTTCAGTGATCTGTTGTGGAAAAGCAGATTTGATAGGTATATTTCCATCTGTGTCATCTTCTTTGCTGGCTACATTAAGGAGCATGCTTAAAAGATATCTGCGTGCATAAGTGATGGTGGAGCCTACCGATTGGATGGTTGATTTGCATCCTTTAACATCATAAGGAAATTTCCCTTCTGTTGATATTTTGTTTCCTGATGGATGTGTCAACGTCATTTCTATAATCATAGTATCATGACCTTGTTCTTTAATACGAGAAAACAAAGCGAAGTGGTATTTTGACAAGGTTTCCTTTACAGCATCAATGTGTTGGTCAAGGGTTGCATATTGGCTATTTGTATGGGCATTCTTAGCGTTTTTTTGAATGTTTTGATATTCCATTTGCATAGCTGAAAGATCAGAAACAAAGTATTGGTAGTTTTGTCTTTCTATTTCTTTTTCTCGCAATGCAATGAGCCGCTCGAGACGATCCATATCGATGTCGTTTTCTAAGGCTCTGGTTAAAATGAGATCCATAGCCGTAGATTTGACTTCACAATCGTTTGTTTTGTTTACTGCTGTTAGGTTCGTGTTTGGTTCACTCATTTTGCTTTCCTCCATTGAAGCGCATTCCCCCGTGGCGTGAAGCACGCTTGTGTTAAAAAGGTTGGTTGTTGTTATGAAAAGCCTGTCTAGAAAGACATTATAATTTGATGAGTCAGTTCGTATTTTTTTTTCATAAGACGCCTCCCCTTAATGCATGCTTTGTTGTTTAAGTTCTTGAGACAACACACCAATGCCTTTTGCTGTAATTTTTGCGCAAGGAATGACTTTTTCTATTCCACTAGCGGTTTGAAGTGTGATGGTTGGACAATCCATCAGTTGCTTTTGGATTTTGTCTTGATACGGTAGCAAATTTCCACCCGCTGCACGTCTGTAAATCCACCCTTTTTGCCGTAAGAATTGAATGAATTGTTTTGGTTGCATCTCGAGTATTTTAGCGGCTTCTGTAAGACCAAAGAGCCCGTTGTGTCGTTGCAAGCTTTCAAGAGCAGCTGCTTTTGGTTTAAGGGTATTCACTTCGCTTTTTAAGGTCTCTAATTGTGTGACGCTTTCTAAAAGTAATTTCTTAACAAAGAGAGGGTCTTCTAAAGCATTTGCAAGATTTAATTGAGGGAATTGTTTTACACGCCGCTCGCATTCAATGAAATATTGACGGGCTTCTTTACCTTTTTCATTACGCTCGATCATGGAAAGTTCTTTTGCCATGTCTAAGGTGAGATGGTATTCCATGCTTGGTCGACCTCTTAAGGATTTCGCTAAAATTTTAGCGAAAATTATATTCTTTAATACGATTTTTAATCCAATCTCTAAAATTGGAATTAACTTCCAAAAATGCATGCAATTCACGAGCGTTGACCGTTTGAACGGTTTCGTGTTTGATTGTATTGTGTTGGATAGCAATAGGCTTTTCCATGACAGACCTCATACTGATGGAGTTGAAAGGGGCGTTTGAAAAAACGCCCTTTAGAATTTTTAAAGCACATCACAAGAACGCAAACGGTGTTGTTGTTCGTAAGAGCCATACATTACATCATCATATTCGCGCTGTTTTATATCATCTAAAAAAAAACCGTATGCAGTGCTGTGTAAAATAAAGTCGTGAGGTATGTTTCCGTTAAAACACTGTTCTTCACATTCTCTGAGATAAATTTCTGCGATATCTTCAGAAATATCTTCGCAACTTTTTTCAGAAGGATTTATGCGAAAGATTTGGATTGCATCATCTGCCTCGTCAACAATGCTTAGAATTTGGCTTGCATCAAGTGGTCCAGACTCTGCAATGTGTTGATCTTTATCGTAGGCAACTAATAAAATTTCATTGGAATGAATGAGAACTGGATTTTCCATAATTTCCCCTCCCTAACGCCTTTTGGCAACTGTTTGTGTTAATTTATAATATATTTATATAACTATAATTATAAATTATCAAGCAAAAAATTATAAAAAATTATATTTTTTGTAAAAATTATTATAACATCTTGTAAAATAAGAAGAGAAAAGTGCTTTTTAATATGGCTAATAATTAGCGATAAGAGCGAATCATTTTACTGTAAGAATCCATTGGCAATATAGCAAAAATTTCCCCAATCCATGCAATTTTAACATTTTTAATGGGGAGTGCATTCCAAGAAAGCAAATCTATTTCGCCATTCATTCCCCTGCTAATCTTCTTTATATATCTTTTATTATCATGTGTGAGAACAACGGCTTCTTTGCCAAAAAAGGATTCTATCGTTTTGATTTGGCGCCGTCTTACAATAACCATATCTCCATCTTTATAAGCTGGAAGCATGGAGTTCCCTTTAACTTCAAAAGCAATCATATCATCAGGTAAAGCAAAAGGAATTTCTACTTGTTCAAGACCATCTTCTGGGATTTGTTCAAAGCTTGGATCTATCTGCGTCCCTGCTCCAATATAGCCCATAAGAGGAACAAAAGTTGTTAAGTGATTATCCCCTGTTAGTTCTTTATATAATTCTAAAATAGCATCCCGATTAGAACCGCGCGGATCAGAATCTTTTAACCACTTAGACACTGAAGCCTGCGTTACATTTAGCCGTTTGGCTACATCTTCTTGTGTTAAGTTAAACTCAGTTAAAATTTTTTTTAATGTGCTTATGATATTAGATTTATTACTCATACTTTTGCTTACCTTATTTTTTTATCGTTGATAAAGATAAATTTCCTTGACTTTATATAACTATAATTATATGAATAAATTAAGGCAAAGCTATAATTGGAGCTTTTAAATGGATCAACGAGAAGATTTTAAGAATTTGACTAAGTCAATACGGGTCAAATTTAATTGGACACAATCAGAAATGGCTAAAATGCTTGGTGTAACTCAAGCCGCTGTTTGCAAGTGGGAAAAAAGGGGATCTATCTCCGTAATAAATTATCTCAAGCTGCAAAAGTTGAAAGATGGTTCTAGCTCTCTGTCTGCTTTTATTACTGCTCCTACGGATGATAACGAGCACCAGCAGCACAATTTTTAAAAGCTTAATTACAATACGCTTTGTCATAGCACACATATAGATATGTAGAGCTTAAGGGGGGATTATGATCACTAACGCACAAACCATTCTTTGTCTTGATCTAGGGACCAATACTGGCTGGGCGCTTCGTGATGCAAATGGTCACATAACAAGCGATACAGAATATTTTCAATCACGCCGTTTTGAAGGCGGGGGGATGCGTTATCTGCACTTTAAGAAATGGCTTTCTGAACTAAAGAGATCTGTTGATGAAATTGATGCGGTGTATTTTGAAGAGGTACGCCGGCATGTGGGTACAGATGCTTCTCATGTTTATGGGGGCTTTCTAGCAACATTAACGGCGTGGTGTGAACACCATCAGATACCCTATGAGGGCATTCCCGTTGGTACCATTAAAAAAGCAATGACAGGAAAAGGGAATGCCTCAAAAGCAGAAATGATAAAAGCGGTGTGTGCAAAAGGACATGCACCGCAAGATGATAATGAAGCAGATGCTTTAGCAATTTTATATTTAATGAAAGAAGGGAATCTGCATGTCTAATGCAATGCCATGGATAAGATTTTATTTGTATGACTGGATAAGTGGTACAAATGGAATGACATCTGAACAACGGGGGGTTTATATAACCCTTCTCGTTTGCATGTATGAAAAAAAAGAACCACTTAAAACAGACTTTCAAACGCTTGCACGTGTTTGTCATTGTTCGCAGAAAAAATTTGCAGCTATTGTCGAATATCTCATGAAGAATGATAAACTTGTTGAGACAGATAATGGTTTGTGGAATACACGTGTTGAAGAAGAGCTGAAAGATTTTGCTGATAAAAAGGACCACATATCACAAGTTCGTAGTGAGGCTGGCAAAAAAGGTGCACAAGCAAAAAACAATACAAAACAGCATGTTAATAATTTTGCTAAAGCAAATGACAAGCAAAACGTTTTTTTTGCTGAAGCAAACGATAAGCAAAATCAAGCTATAAAGAACCAGAATAAGAATATATATAAAAAAACTAAAACTATCGTTTTAGCAAAAAAAGAAATTAGTTCTGAAAATTTAGAAATGAACGATTTGGTTCACGAGCCAATCGAGGTTGATGCTGTTGAGAGTCAATCAGAGCAAATCGAAACGGTAGAAACCAACCAACTACCCATTCACGAGCAGACAAGCGTTCTCAAAAAAGCCAATCAGTCAAAAATTAATCGGGGTTGTCGATTGCCTGAAGATTTCGAACCCGATTACGATTTTGCAATCGAAGAGGGCTTGCCTCCAGAGCGCGTCAAAGTCGAAATCGCTAAATTTCAAGATTACTGGCGTTCAAAAGCTGGAGCAAATGCAACCAAAATCGATTGGCAAGCAACGTGGCGTAATTGGGTGCGAAAGGCGATCGAGGATTTAGAAAAAACAAAAAATACGAACAAAAATGGTGGAAACAATGGAAACTTTTCAAAAAATCAAAGAACTTGTGGTGGTACCGGAGAAACAATCCGTAATCTTATCCGTAAAGCAGGATTTAGTGAATCCGCTTCAAAACATTACAGATCAGATGATACGATGTGTAACAAGGGATTGTCCATGGACCTTGATCAGTGGCATGAAATTGACACCAGCACTAGAGGAGCAAGCTTTCGGAGTGTATCAGACAGTCCAAAACTTGCTTACCTTGAAAGCGTCTGTTGAAGATATTGCTGAGGCTCTTGATATGCTTGAAAGCGGTTTGACAATGCAAAAAGTTTCAAATCCAGAGGCACGTGCAAAGGCTTATATCACAGCTCTTGACGGCATTTCACTCTGGTCTTTGTTGCAAGCTGTTAAAAATCTTATACGGGGAGAAGCCAAAAGCATGTCAACAACCTTTGTCCCCTCTTGTGCTGATCTTGTGCAATATTGTCGCGATTTAGAAAGCAGGCTTTATGGCACTGCTGAGAAAGTTTTTATAGCTGTTGAAAATACGCGCAACAAAGCATTGGGAGGTAAACCCATCTCATTCATGAGAATAGGCAAGCCTAGTGAAGAGTATCATGACAGTAGCAGTTCCAAAGCAGCCTAAAAACAGCAAAATAGTGAAAAGTGCTGATGGTTTTGTAATTGGATATGCGTTTAAATCGATAAAAAGGTACCGTACAAAGCGATTTAAAGATTTTATGATTAATAACACATCTGTAATATAAAACGCTCTGTATGGTCAAATTTGAGATAAATTAACCTATTGGTAAAAAAATGGAATTAAAACATGGAAATTTTAAAACAACTGTTCTTAACACAACGTAAAAAACCAATGCAAAAAAAGTTTATCGCAACGGCTGTTGGGTATGTTCCCTGGGGAGACGGAGCGGCAGAGTATTTTTACAACCTCTACGAATATGAAGACGGCACAAGAGAGTGTGAAAAGTTTGACGGTGGTCAGTATTACACCATACCCAAAAAGGCAGATTTTAGCACCAAAGCGCAAGTAAAAGCATGGGTTTATGGGGGTGCTGTTCCTAAAAGCGTATTGAGTTATGAAGCGTTGATAGACAGTGCAAACAAGAAGAGAGCAAGGCGTGGTCAAGATACACTGATTTGTGAGATTACAGATGATGGTGAGAAGTGTTATTCACAAGTTTACGATATAGATAGAGAATTAGAAAAAGCGCTTGATATTCAATTGAGTAGATACAAAAGAAGCAAACAAACTATAAAGCCTTAACCAAAGAAGCAAACCCTTCCTTTGCTTTTTAGCGAAGGGAGTGATCAACGCATTGAACGAAGCATAGCATCACGTAAAATGGCGTTAATCCGCGTCTGGTAGCCTTTTCCTTGACTCTTAAGCCATGCTAGTACGTCTGAATCTACACGCACTGTTGTGACAGTTTTCGTTGGTTTATAGAATGGATTGCGAACAGCGTTTTTCCAGAATGCATCATCTAACGTTGGAATATCACTATGATCAATTGCACTGTCTGGCATTGCCGCTAGTTCATCAATTTCGACCCTTTGTTTATCTGTCAAAGGCGATAAGTGGACTATGTCCATCTCATAACGAATTTTCTTCTTCATAACATTTCCTCTCTTTCAAGTTAGCGCGCCGCGCTGAAATAATACGGATGACCCCTATATTCTCCGTTTTCGATACGGTCTTGTTTAACCATAGCGAATGGGTCGGCAAAAACACGTGCAGCTATTTCAAAACTTACACGGTGTTTTCTAAGATTACTTTTCGCTTTAGCTTCATCCCATTCAAATCTTATTTTCATATCTTATGTTAATACATTTATGTATGTATATCAAAAGTTTTAAATACAAGACTGAAGTAACTATATAACGCGTCTTCTTGATGAATAATTTATTAAATAAAATTATAAAGTAATGCTTTAAAAAATTGTTATTAATTAACTGAAATAATTGAAAAATAATAAAATTGTGCTAAGATTTTTCACATATTTAAATACAAACTTAAGGTAACTAAAACATGCTGAATAAAGTGATGTTAATTGGCTATTTAGGGGATGATCCCGAAAGTAAAACGATGACTTCTGGAGTAGAAATAGTCAATTTTCGTATGGCAACTTCTGAAAGCTATACTGATAAAAAGACTAATCAAAAAATAGATAAAACGGAATGGCATTCCATTGTGGTTTTCAATCCACATTTGGCAAAAATAGCACTTCAGTATCTCAGTAAAGGTTCAAAGGTTTACATAGAAGGTAAATTACAAACCCGTAAATGGCAAGATAAAAACGGTCATGATCGTTACACAACAGAGATTGTCTTGTCACAATATAAAGGCGAGTTGTATTTGCTTGATGCAAAGAGAGAGCAATCTGCACACTCCTCACCCACTACTTCTCAAAGTTATGCTATCGCTTCAGGTGCTGATGATTATGGCATATCTGCTCATGACAGCATGCCATTTTGATTAAAAAATAGAGCAAAAATAAGAATGTGGATTTCCACGGATAAGGGGGATGTATGAGAAAGAAAGATGCCTACATTTCACAAGTGAAAGTACGTCAAGATCCTCTTAATCAACTGGCAATTGAAATGCGTGCTAAACGCTTTGGTTTGACTATAGAAGAGGCTAAAAGTCCGCTTGCTGGGTCTTATGTTGGGCGGCTATGTTTGCAAGGCGTGCTTACTCAAGATCAGTATGATGCTGCGCAAAAATATCTTGAAGTGAGAAATGACTATTCGTGTGCAAAAGGTTTGCCAAGCGCTGTTTATGATGAAATGCCATCATCTTCTGATGACAAAGCAAGAAAGAAATGGGTTGAACGTGCAACAGAACAGTTTTGTAGCATGCAAGAGGTAATCAAAGAAACACAATGCCTCTATAAACAGTATAATCTTTATGCAGCTCTACAATATCTTGTTAGTGAGGATCAAACATTACCACATCTTATAAATTCATTGCAGATCGCTCTGAATGCGCTTCATAGACATTTTACGCAAAAGCGCAAAAAAGACTATTGAATAGTAGGCTTTAGAGTGTTATATTTTTATATAATACTGAAGGGAGCGTTTTATGCACACAACAAAATTACGTAAAGTTGGAGGATCAGTGATGCTCTCCATCCCACCTGCATTGCTTGAAGTTCTTCACTTGACTGAAAATACCGAAGTTGGTTTGGCTATTGATAATGGTCGTCTTGTCGTGGAACCATCAGTCCAGCCGCGATACACGATGGCTGAGTTATTAGCTGCCTCCGATTATTCGCAACCACAATCACCTGAAGACCGTGAGTGGGTTGATTCCTCTGCTGTAGGGGGCGAGCTTATATGAGGCGTGGTGATATCTATATGGTAGATTTGGAACCAATCCAAGGACGAGAGCAGCGTGGGTATCGTCCTGTCGTCATTGTTTCTCCTGATGATTTTAATCAAGCAACAGGTTTACCAGTTATTTTGCCGATCACAAGCGGTGGAAATTTTGTTCGCCGTATTGGATTTGCAGTGCCGCTTACGGGTACAAGAACGAGGGGTGTTATTCGTTGCGATCAGCCTCGTGTTCTCGATTTGGTGGTGCGCAATGGGCGTAAAGTAGAAAGTTTGCCAACAGCTATTATGAATGAAGTATTAGCGAAGGTTGTCACGATCTTTAGTTGATCAATTATATGTAGGATCCAGTCTTTCAGATAAGATATTACCACATGTTGTAAGTTCATTACGGATTGTTCTGAATGCTCTACAGAAATATTTTGACAAAAAACTAAATGGTAAATGTTTTATGCTGTTTCTTTCGCTTTGACGTGAAACGTTTTTCTGTACAATTCGTTGTATTTGTATTACAATGAATACAAAGGTGGGGACTGCGTTATGACGATATCTATTCGGTTGCCAAGTGATCTCGAAACACGTTTGAATAATTTAGCTGCTAAGACAGGACGTACAAAGTCTTTTTATTTACGCGAGATTATTGAACGTGGAATAGAGGAAGCGGAGGATTATTATTTAGCTTCACAAGTAAGAGAGCGTGTTCGAAGGGGAGAGGGTACTTTTTATAGCTCTGAAGAGGTGAGGAAAGAGCTTGGCTTGGACGATTAGATATGAAAAAAAAGCTCTTAGTTTTTTAAAAAAATGCGATAAAAAAGAAGCACGGAGGATTGTTGATTTTTTAGATCAATACGTTGCTCCTCTTGAAGATGTGCGTGTAATAGGTAAGCCCTTAAAAGGACAATTATCAGGTTTATGGAGATATCGTGTAGGAGATTACAGGATTTTGTGAACTCTATGATAAGGAGCTTGTCGTATTAGTTTTGGCTGTTGGACATAGAAAAAATATATATAAAGGTTAAGGTAAATCTTTTATAAAATATTTTGGTTCTTAATCAAGGACTAAAAGGAGTAATACCGCGCAACTAATTAGAGCGGTTGTTAATAAAAAGAAATAAGCAGGAATTTTCAATTTAAAACGCCAAAGTAAGTTAATGATGATGGACATTATACTAATAAATATGAGTACTGCTATTACAACTATGAAATCATCAAATGTTATGCGCCTCTGAGGTTTTTCATAATCAGAAACAGTAGAAAACGAAATGTTATATTGATTAATTCCACTATCTGACAAAATCTTTTTTGGGTGGTGTTCTACTACATATTGCTTTTGTAAAACTTTAATTCTTTCATATAAACTTTGATAAATATTAGCAGACTGATAATGAATAGGGAGTTCACTATTGGCATAATCAGAAAGAAAAAGCCCACTGATTACTATGATTAATAAGTAACTTATTTTTTTTGCTGATAAATAATTCATTATTTCTTTTATGGCTGGAGTTTAAGTATATATTAAAGATTAAGGGAAAATGCTTAGTAAATATTTTGATCGTTAGACAATTTTCCAAATAAATTTGATCAATGCTATAAACGCTATAAGACAAATTAATATCAGTGCTATAATCGCTACGATCCCTATAATTTCATCTAAATTTTGTATTATAGCAATAAAAATTAACACTCCTAAAAATGCTATTCCTAATACAGGATAAAATACAAAGGCTGCTGCCATAGCTGTATAGCATCCTGTTTGGAATTGGAGGGACAAGAGCTCATAAAATGCGCTGTCAATATTTTCATCTTTTAAACTTAGCTTTTTTTCTCTTGCACATGCACTTAGTATCAAAAAATACGATACAAATGCTACAAATATTGGTACGGCTAATTTTTCTACTTGTTGGTCATCTAATCCGAAGGGATTAAAAGCAAGTATCATAAGACTAATTATAGCAAAGAACGGTAAAAATAGAATTAGTGTAAATGTCTTTTTAATTCTATATGAAACTTCTTTTCTGAAAAATAACATTATTCCCCCCACTTTTGCTAATCAATAATTTAGTGCTTCCATATAATTGATTCGTTTAGAGGATACAATTGTGAGTGGTTGGTTGTTAAAGACACTATATTTAGGTAATAAAATAAAAAAATATACAATATCGTGATTTTTTTGTTGACATGATGTGAATAATAGTGTTTTATGACGCTGCTGTACTGGTCGAATTGCGTCTAAAATTACAGCAGAGAATTTTTCATTAACTCCTTTTATTAAATTGACATGATGATTTAGAGCCCTGCGTTTTGTGGGGTTTTTTGTTATTTGGAGAAAGTATTGGATGACAGCAGAAAATACAAAGCAGGCGTCACAATCCAAAAAAACGCCACCCAATGCTGGAAAAGGGCGAATAAAAGGCGTGCCAAATAAAACAACGAGCCTCTTAAAAGAGTCAGTCATTGAAGCGGCTGAACGAGCAGGCAGTAAATATGGTAAAGAGGGTTTGATCTCTTATCTTGAAAAGCAAGCACTTAAATGTCCTGCTGCTTATTTAGGTTTGCTTGGTAAGGTGTTGCCTTTGCAAGTGACAGGCGAGGATGGGGGCGCCATTAAGATGATAGGGCGTGTAGAAATAGCGCCTTTGGTTCATGACAACGAGACAGATTAAGATTGTACCAAAACTTATCCCTCTTTTTGCAGGGGATGCTTTGGTACGGGCGGCTTGGGGTGGACGAGGGTCTGGGAAGACAAGATCCTTTGCCTTGATGGCTGCTTTAAAAGGCTATCAATTTGGTCTGCAGGGGATATCAGGGACTATCCTTTGTGCACGGCAATTTCAAAATTCGCTTGCAGAAAGTTCATTAGAAGAGATTAAGCGCGTCATTGAAGCCCATGATTTTTTAAGGGACTATTACAAAGTTGGAGAGGCTTCGATTAAATCAAATGATGGTCGTATAGCTTTTCAGTTTTCTGGTCTGGACCGTAATATTGCTAGTATCAAATCCATGGGGCGCATTTTGCTTTGTTGGGTTGATGAGGCAGAGCCCGTTACAGAGACCGCTTGGCAGACGCTTATTCCAACGTTACGAGAAGAGGGAGAGGGGTGGCGTGCAGAGTTATGGGTGACATGGAACCCGTTACGAGAGAATGCACCGGTTGAAAGGCGGTTTCGTTTTTCAGACAATGAAGCCATTAAGCGTGTAGAGATCAATTGGTTAGACAATCCGAAGTTTCCCAAGATCTTGAATGAAGCGCGGCTTGATGATTTGAGAAACCGTCCAGAGACTTATAAGCATATATGGGAAGGGGCTTATCTTACCGCGGTTCAAGGTGCTTACTATCAGAGGGAAATGTTGGCAGCGGAGCAAGAGGGTCGGATAGGGCGTGTTGCGCGTGATCCTTTAATGCAGATACGCGCCTTTTGGGATATTGGGGGTACGGGTGCTAAGGCAGATGCGACAGCGATATGGATAGCGCAATTTGTAGGTAGAGAGATCAGAGTGCTTGATTATTACGAAGCGCAAGGGCAGCCGTTATCCGAACATATCGGTTGGTTGCGTCAAAATGGCTATGAGAAGGCACTAATGGTTCTCCCTCATGATGGTGCGACCAGAGACCGTGTGCACAATGTGAGTTTTGAGAGCGCTTTAAATGATGCGGGTTTTGAAACGCAAGTCATTCCTAATCAAGGGGCTGGTGCTGTCAAAATGCGTATCGAGGCAGTGCGACGGATTTTGCCTTCAGTATGGTTTAATGAAGAGACGACCGTAGCGGGTCGTAAGGCACTGAATTGGTACCATGAGAAATGGGATGAGAAGCGGGGTATTGGTTTGGGAGCAGAACATGATTGGTCCAGTCATGGTGCGGATGCCTTTGGATTGATGTGCATTGTTTATGAAGCACCACGCATTAAACCGCAACAAGAACGTTATCGCGCTATAGAAAGAGAAGCGGCATCATGGATGGCATTCTAAGTTATAATTCTAAAAAAACGGCAGATTTTGATGAAGATGAACTCTATAGGCGCTTAAAATCTTGGTATAAGGAAGATGTTGAACACGTCAATGAATGGCGTGAACAAGCGCGTGAAGATTTTGATTTTTATAATGGTCGTCAATGGGCTGAGGAAGATCTTGCGGTTTTGAAGGCACAACGCCGCCCTGTTATGACCTTTAATCGTATTGCACCCCTTGTCAACGCAATTGTTGGGGCAGAGCGTAATAACAAGCGTGAAGTGCAGTTTCAACCAAGGCAAGCAGGAGCCGCAATATCTAATGAATTGCTCACTGGAGCAGCAGAATGGTTTCGTGATGAGGCAGAGGCGGAATATGCCGATTCCGATGCTTTTCAAGATATGGTCATTTGCGGCATGGGCTGGACAGATACACGGCTTGATTATGAAATAGATCCTGAAGGAATTCCTGCTATTCAACGCTTAGATCCACTGAAAATGGTTTGGGATGCCAATGCTGTAAGACCCAATCTCATTGATGCGCAGCGTATGTGGTATGTTGATCGTAAACCCATTGAGGATGCTAAAAGTCTTTTTCCTGATGTAGCAGTTGAAGATCTCCATGCTGATTGGGCAACAGATAATACAACCGCTTGTGAGGAATATCATGTCTCACTCGATGCTTATAATGATCATGCCAATGCAGATTCTTTCTCACAGTCGGCTTCTGAAAAACGCTATGTTACGCTGGTTGAATGCCGTTGGTTTGAATATGAAGCTTATTACAAGGCACCTGATCTTCAAACTGGACAGATGCGCAGTTATAGTAAACAAGAGTTTGAACAGCTTCAAAGGGTTTCACCACAACTACAAGGGGTGCGTTTTAATAAAAAGGTGGTCAAGCGCGCTTTTCTGGGACGGCGTCTTTTAGCAAAGCCCGATAAACCCTTAGCACCAGATGGACAGCTTGGCTGGGAATGTATCACAGGCACACTGGATAAGCTTAAAAACCAGTTTTACGGGATTGTTCGCCCCGCAAAAGATCCGCAAAAATGGTCGAATAAATATTTTAGCCAAGTCATGTATATTTTAAACAGCCAAGCCAAAGGTGGTTTGATGGCAGAGCGTGACGCTTTTGATGATGAGCGCCAAGCATTAGAAAATTGGACACGAACCGATACGATTACGTGGGTTAAAAATGGGGCGCTTACAGGAGGAAAAATCCAACCAAAGCCAAGTGCACAGTTCCCTAATGGCTTCTTTCAGTTGTTTAATGAATCGCGTGAAGCGATAACACATGTCACAGGACTGTCGGCAGAGTTTATAGGCACAAGAGAGGTTAATCAAGCGAATGTATTGGAAAATACACGCCGGCAATCAACGCTTAATTTGCTTGCAGGTTTATTTGATAATCTTAAGCTCTATCGATGTCGACAGGGAAAGATTATCCTTTATCTGATTCAAAACTATCTTTCCGATGGGCGTTTGGTTCGGATTTCTGGACCAGAAAATGCACAGTATGTTCCCTTAACACGTGAAGCTGTCACAACGCTTGAATACGACATTATTGTTGATGATTCACCAACAAGCCCCAATGAAAAAGAGAGAACTTTTGCGGCAATTACGCAAATGTTGCCGTTGCTTGGTGGTTTCTTAACACCGGAGATGATTCCAGATCTTTTAAAGCTTTCTCCACTACCGGCAACATTGGTGGCAAATTTAACGGCAAAAGCACAGCAGGCACAACAAGAACAACAGCAGCAGCAAATGATGCAACAAAACCAAGGAGCACAATTAACTCCAGAGCAACAAGCAAAGATTGCTGCTCTCCAGCAAGAAGCACAAGCAAAGGGCACACTTTATCAACTTGATGCACAACAAAAGCAGGTAGCGTTGCAGCAGAAAAATATTGAACTTTTCTTGAAACAAGAACAAGCCCGCATGCAGCTAGAACTTCAACAGGCAAAAAATGAGATAGCGCAGCGCGACCTAGAGCGAAAGGCGTATCGAGCGCAGTTGGAACAGTATCGAGCAACAACAGCAAGAGCGCAAATCTATTAAAGGAGCAAAAGAGAATATGGAAGAAGAGTTTACACCTGAAGAACAAGCAATTTATGACGAACATTTTGCCAGTGATCATGCTGTTGAGTTAGTCGAGCCTGAGCAAGTTGAAGAGGTGTTTGAAGCAGAAGAAAGTTCTGAACAGCCCCCTGTCGAACCGGTTGGCGAAGAGCCCCATTCTGGTGTGATAGAGCAAGAACGACAAGCACGCCAAAAGGCAGAGCAAAAGGCTATGGAAGCGCGTGAACTTGCCATTGAGTTTGCGCAAAAATATGCACAAATGCAAGAAGAAGCGGTAAGACGCCGCGATGAAAATATCCCTACCCTAGAAGATGATCCAAAAGCACATGTTGCATGGCTTAGTCATAAAGTACAGGAACAACAGAAATTGCTTGATGAGTTTTCTCGCATAAGAGAAAGCCAAGAACGTTTGATCCAAGAGGAATATGAACGGCAGAAATTAGGGGATTATTTTGAGGAAGCCAAAGCGCAGGTACAAGATAAATATCCCGATTTAGACAGTATCACCGATTATCTCTATGAAAGGGCAGATAGTGTCTTACAAGCGCAGGCAGATCTTTATCCACAATGGAAAGATCCCGCAGCACGGCAACAGCAAATTGGTGCTGAATTGCGTCAAATATGTCAGCAGTGTCAGAAAGCCGGTATAAACCCAATAGAGGTGCTGGTGCAAAAAGCAAAGGCTTTTGGCTATAGTGGAGCACCAATAAAGGATGAAGTGGAACCCCTTCAAGAGCGCTCTCAAGCAGCGCGGACACTTACAGCGCGCAGTGGACAAGTTCCAACAGGTGGTATGGATGTGAGAACACTCTTTTCCATGCCAGAAGCTGAATTTGCTGTATGGGTGGAGAAAAATCCCGAAAAATTTGAACAAATTATGAGCAGAGCGTGAGATGTGCGTGGTGGCGCAACAGAGATAACCAAGTGATTGTTATCGTTTGGTTATGCCGCAAGGCGAGTTTTAAAAACCAAGAAAGGCATTAATTAAAATGGCAGTAACAGAAGTAAAGCTCAATGACCCATTAGCCGTTGGCGTTTGGGCTAAGATGCTAAACACAGAAACTTCAAAAGCGTTGCCCATTGCACCGCTGATGGGAAAAGGCAAAAACAGCATTATTCAAGTATTGGATATGCTAGGAAAATCCGCTGGTGACTCTGTGACGAGCGGATTAAGAGTCCAACTTATGGGGGATGGCGTTAGCGAGGGACAAACACTGGAGGGGAATGAAGAAGCACTCCAATTTATGAATGAAACGGTGCGTATTAACGAGCTTTCTCATGCTGTACGCGTAAAATATGAAGGCACCATTGATCAACAACGTGTCTTATTTAATTTACGAACAGAAGCAAAGGATGGACTTGTTGATTGGTATGCAGATCGCTTAAGTTTGATGTTCTTCATTCAGGCAGCAGGTTATACAGCACCATGGATTCACTTTGAAGGACGCACCATAACCCTTAAACCCGTACATTATGGTTTTAATGCTCCATTAGAGCCAAGCAAATTGCGCATTATTCGCCCAGCTAAGAAAAAGACAGATGAAGAACTTACAAAAGAGGATGTTTTTACATTAGATCTTATAGATCAAGCTGTTGAACGTGCTAAACTTGCTAATCCACGTTTGCGCCCTGTTCGTGTTGATGGAAAATCTGCTTATGTGATGTATCTCCACCCAACACAAGTGACCCAATTACGGACCAATACCAAGAGCGGGCAGTGGTTAGACATTACCAAAGCAGCTTATGATGGTTCACGGTCTCAGAACCCAATTTTTGATGGCTCTTTGGGGATGTATAACGGTGTCATCTTACGTGAAGCTGAACATGTTCCCAATGGTATCAATTCAAAGACACAAGAGCCTATAACATCTGTTCGCCGTGCTGTGTTGCTTGGTGCGCAAAGCGTTATCATGGCTTATGGGCGCGTTGGTAATGGAGCTACAGGAGGCGATGGGAAAGGGGGAACACGCTATAAACTTGTTGAAGAACTGTTTGATTATCAACGTGAATTTGGGGTTGCCGCAAAAACCATTATCGGCATGAAAAAGTCACGCTATACCTTGCCGCATTCTGATCAAGGGGGACAAGACTTTGGCACGATTGTTATCCCTTCTTTTGCTGAAGCAGGCTAATAATTTTAACTTCATTAAAGGATGATAATTATGGCAGAAAAACCGCCAATTACACAGAAACCTGTTGAAACTATTGAACCTATTGAAACTGTTGGCATGATAGATGAGGGATTGCCACCTCCTTTGCAAGGACGCAACAATTGTACACAGCAGGTTAGTTTTTTGCGGGCGCGTATTAAGTGTACAGATCAAGGGTTGATAACGAAAATTGGTGTTCTACCCCGAGGGGCTTTTATCAAAAGCATTAAAATTTACGCCGTGGAGTTTTTTGAAGATGTAACAGCTACATTTGGAAAAGAGCCTCATGGTAATGATTATGGACAGTTAAGTTTTTCGCAACCTTACAATAGCAATGTGGACATTCCTATGGAGGAACGAGATGTTCCGTTAGAAGCAGAAAATGCGATTTATGTGACACGAAACAAGAAAAGCAGCAAAGGTGATGTTGAGGTGATTGTTGAGTTTTACACAAATCGTTAAAGGCATAAGGGGGCGTTTGTTTTTTTGCGTCCCCTCTTCTCTCAAGATATTCTAAGACATTTGGAAGAGAGTCATATGACAATAATAGTACAGACAAGTGGTCCGATTGGAGACAAACAGACCATTGTTCCTCATGATAAAAATTTCATTCAGATGGTGAATGATATTCAGGATGAAATTGATGATCAAACAGATGAATATGTTGATCAAGTTCAAAAGGCGATATTTTCGGCACTTCGGTTTTGTGAACGATTGCCCTTTTATTTTAATGAAAGTCGCGAAGTTGTTTTGACCACTTTAAAGGGGAAAAGCCGTTATGGAGCTGAGGAAAATCCAGTTATTCCAGCTGCTGTTCGCATTGTTGATGCTTACATTTATGAAGATAATCACAGCAAATCAAAGCTTTTGCATACAGATCCGCTTGTTATTGAGAGTCTTGTGAATGATTGTAACCATAGCATGCCTACGCGATACAGTTATTTTGAACAAAAGCTTATTTTGTATCCAATCCCAGACCGAATTTATTCTATCAGGCTTATTCTTGATCCTATAAGAATAAAAGACATTGAGAGTGCGCAAGAAGCTTCAATATGGTTTTTGGAAGCCTATGAACTGATTAAAACCCGCGCTAAATATGAAATTTATACCAATATTATTAAAGAACCACAGATGGCTGCGGCAGCCTTTGCTATGTTTCAAGAGCAACTTGATGCGCTACAAATTGAGACTTCACGGCGCAAGAATTTGTTGAGAGTTCAACATACGGATTTCTGATGACCTTTATTCCTATTGCTGAGTTTAGACCAGATGTTGCATTTATTAATAGTGGTTATTCTTGCGAGATTGTGAACGTTTTACCAGCACCCAATTCCTATATTCCAGTTCCCAAAGTTGCACCGGTTTCAGAACCTTTTCCGGATGTTATTTTGGGGGTCTATGCAGTAAGGTCATTGAGTGGTGTGCGGATTATTGTAGGGACATCAACAAAGCTTTATGAATATGATAACAGCACACGCGGTTGGAAAGATATTAGCAAGCTTGGGGAACAATATCACGCCAATGAAACGGCACCTTGGTCTTTTGCGGTCTTTGGTGATTATATCATTGCCGTTAATAACAATGATACACCGCAAATATTTGCCTTAAAGACAGCAGAGAGATTTGAAGATTTGGGGGGGAATCCCCCGCGTGCTGGACTTGTTCGTATTTGGGGAGATTTTGTCTGTTTAATGAAATTAACAGATAAGCCAAATCGTGTTCATTGGTCAGGTCTCAATGATGCAACACACTGGAAGGTTGGTGAGAAAAGTTGTGATTATCAGGATTTTCCAGATGGAGAATATATACAAGGAGCAACGCAAGCAACCAATCCGCTTATTTTTATGCGTTCTGCTATTTATCATGCAACCTTCGTTCCAGGATCTAAAATAATATTTAGTTTTGTCAAAATAAAAGACAAAATAGGGGCAAAAAGTAGTACGGCGATTACAAGTCGTGGAGACTATACTTTCTTTGTTTCTGATGATGGTTTTTATCAAATCAACAATACCGGCGAGATGTTGCCTATTGGTTTTGGCAAAGTCGATAAAACAATCTTTACGCTTTACAATAACTTTGCCATTGATGAGATGAGAGCCTGGATTGATCCGGTCTATTCACGCGTTTATTTTTCTATAAATGACGATATGATGGGAATGAATATCTATGTTTATGATTGGCTTTTGCAAATATGGAGCGTCATCAAAGGTCAGAGACTTCTCTTATTTCCTCTCTTTGCGGCAGGTTATACATTAGAAGGTTTAGACGAAGTACAAGAATGCTTGAGAGATTTACGTGCTTCTCTTGATAGTAAAATGTGGCAAAATGGCGCGCCAATGTTGGGAGCGTTTACAGAAGACAATAGATTTGGTTTTTTTGCTGGTTCTCCTATGGAAGCTGTCATTGCTTCACAAACTGTAGGGGATACAGGCAGACAGATTAATCTGATGAGTGAGGCTTTTGTTCAAGCAGATACGACCAATGGTCTTTTAAGCGTTGGAGCTGCTTTTATCATTGATAATAGAAGTCAATTAAATTGGGCGAAAGAACGTTATGCGGGCTATAGCAGCGGGATGTACAATATTCGCTCTAGGGCACGTTATCACGCTTTGCGACTTAGGATACCAGAAGGCACACCATGGACTCATATAACAGGCTTTGATGTGACGCTAAAACCCGCAGGCATAAGATGAGTTTTAAAATTTATAACACCGAAAAATGGAGTGTTGAACAAATGGCGCCCTATTTGGATAAGGTTATAAAATCAATATCTTATTTTCATAAAAAATTCCCTGATGATTATACTCCAGAGATTATTTTAAAGGATATTTTAAAAGGGGAAAAACTTCTCTGGATTATTGTGGATGAGCAGGAAAATTTTATGGCACATGTCACAACAGAGTTACAAAAACTTGTCACTGGAGTGTTGCGAGCGGTTATTATTACGCTTGGGGGAAAAGGAGGAGCGCCCTTAACGAAGCTTATTCCCCAAATTGAAGCCTATTACAAAGAAAAAGGGGCGAAAGAACTTATCATTATCGGTCGGCGTGGGTGGGAAAAATCCCTTAAATCGCATGGCTATTTCGTTAATCTTTTAGAATATAGAAAGCAGCTTTAACATGGGAAAAAGTTCAAAACCAATTCAGACGACGCAAAATACCACGCAAACAAATGCACCACCTGAATGGGCAAAAGGCATCTTTGAACGTGCTGCTAAAGATGCCATGAATTTTTATAATCAAGGCAGCGGAAAAGCTGTCTATGATGGGCAGCGTGTTGCGGGTTTAAGTGATCAAACAAAGAATGCAATTAATGGACTTGCCAATAATACGCATAACTATGATAACAACACTTTAAATGGATTAGCCACAGGGCAAAATTCAACCAGCCAGAATTTAAAGAATATGGCTTCAGGGAAGCAAATAGGCAATAATCCTTATTTTAATGAAGCACTTCAAAACACCTTAAATAAAGCTTCAGACACGATTAACAGTTCATTGGCAGGGGCGGGGCGTTATGGTTCTGGTGCACATACGGGTGTTTTAGCAGATGAATTGGGCGGCATAGCAACCCAAGCTCTCTCACAGCAATATAACCAAGACGTCAACAATATGATGCAAGCCAATGGAATGATTGATCAAGCTAATCAAAATCAGTTGGCGGGCGCTAATAACTTTTTTCAAGGTCAAAGTCAGGCGAATATCAATGCATTGGCGGGAGGCGGTTTGCTTGATGCCAATCATCAACAGCAATTAGATGCAGAACGACAGAAATGGGAACAGCAGAATAATCTTGATTGGGAGCAGTTAAGTAAGTTGCTTGCAGCTGGTACGGCTTCTGCTGGAAATTACGGGATGCAAACGGGACAAGGGACACAGTTTACACCGCGGGCAAAACCAAATCCATGGGAAATTGTTGGAAATGTTGGAACCATACTTGGTACGTTTGCTGGACTTAGTGACATCAGAGCAAAAGAAAACATCAGAGAAGTTGGGCAGAGAAATGGCTATACACTCTATGAATACAACTACAAAGGTTATCCAGAGCGCTATCGCGGGGTGATGGCGCAGGATGTTTTGAAGACAAATCCTAAAGCTGTTTTCTTGCATAAGACGACAGGCTTTTTGCATGTGGATTATAGCAAGCTTGGCTTTGAAATGGAAAGGGTGCAGTGATGGAACAAAACAGCTTTAATACTTTATCACTATTTATGAATCCAAAAGTTTTGCGTCCTTTAATACATCAGGGTCTTTTTCAGTTACCTAAATATTTTTTTCAAAAACATTCCACGCCTTCAAACACACCGTTTGAAGGACGATACAAGCCTAGTTTTATAGAACGGGCTGCTTTTAGCACAAACCCTTTTGATGCGAGCAATGGGGCTGATACGCCACAAAAATTAAGTCCTACAGAGCTTATTCGCGGCTCTTATGGGGGAGGAGGAGAAGTTGGGAAAAAAACGCCAGCAGAATTGATTATGTCTACGGATGATTTAAAGCGCCAAATGCCCCCTTTGCCGGATGCTTCAAAGGATACTGTTAAGATACAAGAGGCGCCAGAGCAACAAAAGCATGACTTCTCAGAGCAGGGAGGTATTGCATCAATGATTCCTCAACCTCCACTTGTTGGGAACATTGATCAGTCTAGTGGGGATGAAGCTGGGCGACAGCAAAAAAATGTGATGGATTATATTGCTCAACTTAATGAGAAATCTATCGCGGAAAACTCTTTGAAAAACGATTCTGGAAATGATGAGGAAAAGCTTTTTGATGCACCTATAGGAGAAGAAAAACATTTGAATGCACACTTACCAGAAGAGGAACATTTAAAATCAAATGATATGCCAGAACAGGCAACAAATTATGTAAACGCCGTTGGGAACTTTATTCATAAAGACGCAAATCCAAGCAGCTTATGGGAGCGTTTTAGAAAATCAGAATTTTCCGAGCATCTCATGGATTTTTTTGCGGGGTTAGCATCAGGAAAAACACCGCAAGAAAGCTTTTCAAATGCGGCGCTTGTTATGCGGCAGGGCAATAATGTACGTGCTCAAAATAGACCAATTTTTGAGTTTTTACGCTCTAAAGGATACGATGATAAAGATGCACAAGCAATCATGCAATATCCAGATCTTGCCATGAAAGTGATTGGTAGCACGTTAAACTCTCAAGCTGGCTCTAGTCAACAAACTTTAGACTTCTTGCGTTCAAAAGGATACAGTGATGAAGATGCAAAAGCAGTTGCGCAATATCCAAATCTTGCTCAGAAAGTCATAGGCAGCATATTAAGCCCTCAAGAAGGCTATAGAACACTCACAGTAGAAGAAAAAGCAGAGCAGGGATTGCCTGAGGATATGGTTTTCCAAGTTTCAACAAGCACAGGGAAAATTATACCTGTCCAAGGGGGACAACGTTCTACTGCTTCTGGATTAGGAGGAAATACTGATAGCATGCTGTCAAAGCCTGAAGTGGGTTATATGTTTGTTAAGGATGAAAATGCACCTCATGGCATACGTGCGTTGCCAATTGCAGGAAGTGCTGCAGAACATAAATTAATCCAAGAGCAGAAGGAGGAGAAGCGTAAAGAACAGCAATTACAAATGCAAATTTTGGATTCAGAGGAGAGATTCAATCGTATACTCTCGGCATCTAAAGAATTGCTAAAAACTGTTGAGGAACACCCGCATGTTACTGGTTTCCTTGGTTATTGGGGGTCGTTAATACCTGGTTTTAAGGCAAAAGATTTTGGGCATATGCTTGATTCATTAAAGGCGAATATTGGGATTGATGCCTTGAGAAAAGCGAAAGCATTTTCACCAAATGGCGCATCTGGCTTTGGGAACTTGTCTAATATGGAGTTGCAAACCTTGCAAAACTCTGTAGCGGCATTGTATCAAAATCTTTCCGCAGAGCAAATGAAGAAATCTTTAAAAACCGTTATCGATACTTTCAATAAATCGAATGCGGCAACGCGCGCAATTCTTTTTGGTGGTGCAGAAGCAACAAGCGAACTCGTCCGAGCAGCCTATGGGGAAGATGCTTATAAGAAAAATAATACGCAGTCAGATGTTTCACTAGAAAAACAGATAGAAGCATTGCCGGAAGGTGTATTGTTTATTGATAGTGATGGACGCATTAAGGAGAAACAAACCAATGGCTGAATTAATTCCTCCTCTCATTCATAGAAAAAATACGAGAGTCATTGGGTATGTAAGTGACTATACACCAGAACAGCTTCAAGAGCTTTTTTCAAAAAATAAGGAAAAGTTGAGTGGTTCTTTTACAGAAAATAAAGGTACCACAAAAGAAACAGAAGAAGATGGTCCACATCCAAGTGCTGCGGGTGCTTTTGGATGGGGAGCTCTTCATGGGTTAACTATGGGCTATGATGATGAACTAGCTGGAATATTAGAAGCAGGGTTTTGGGATTATTGGAAGGGAGATGAAAAGGCGGTTAAAAAATATAATGAAGTGACAAAGCGATGGCGTGACTATCAAAGGGCGGCGAACAGAGATCAGTTTTATGCGTCTTTTGCGGGGAATTTAGCGGGTGCTGCGGCCCCCATAATTGCTTCTGCCCTCTTTCCACCCGCGGCAGGGGCTACTGCTGCTGCTCGTGCGGCAATGGGGGCTGATGTTGTGTTGGGAGGTAGAGCAGGTGTTGCAGGAGCACAAATAACCAGTAAAGCTTTAGCAGCAGGAGAAAGGGCGGTGCAATCTGCTTTGGCAGAAGGTGCAGAACGCACAGCAGCAAAAGCGGCAGGTGAAGCAGCAATAAAAGCCGCAGCAAGTAAAGAGGCGGCAAAGTTTAGTTTGGGGCGTGCAGCAAAAACTGGAGCTATTTATGGTGGAATAGCCGGCAGTGGTGAGGGAGAAGGGTTTGAAGATACTCTCATGTCTGCTGGGTTTGGTGCAGGGCTAGGTGGTGCAACGCCATTTGTTGCCAGTGGTGTGTCAAAAGTGACACCTTTTGTGACAAAATCACTCAAAGCAGCATTGAGAGGACCGATAAGTTCAGCTGAAATGGCGGCAAAAGCCGCGCAAATGGCAGAAAAAGAAGCATTTCAAATAAGCGATAGAGCGTTTAAGTATGTAAGCCGGACTTTAGGGGATGAAGGCGTTGATAAGCTTGAGAGGGCATTAAAACAGCGTGGTCCTGATTCAATGATTATTGATCTTCATGAGGGGCTTTCTGCGCGAGCTTTTGATGCAGCCAAAAAAGATTATGATACCTATTCAATCGTAAAAAACCGTTTAGGAGCTCGGCAAGATGAAATTGCTCGACGGGTTAACGACGGAATAACAAAAGTGCTTGGTCCGAAAGTTAATACAAATGATTTAAAGCAAGAGATTATTAACAAAGCACAAGAAAAGGCTGGTCCTCTGTATGAGAGAGCAAAGGCAATGCCAATTGCTAAGACTGCTCAAGAGAAATTATCGCTTTTACAAAAAAGACCTGCATTTCAAAAATCCTCCGGCAAAGCAATGGAAAGAGTGCTTAATGATGTAGATCCAAAGATCTTAGCAAGCAAGAGCAGTCCACAGTTGGATATGCGGCTTTTACACAAGGCGAAAGAAGTGCTGGATGATAAGATTAATTCTGCTGCTATAAAAGGAGAACGAGGATATTCTAGAGAGTTGATGAATGTTAAGCAAGAACTTCTTGATGTTTTGGAAACCTCTTCTCCAGAGTATGCTAAAGCGCGGAACCTTTATCGAAGCGAACTCGAAATTGGTGATGCATTTGATCTTGGGAAAAAAGCACTGGAGAAGACAGTTGATTTAGATATGATTAAAAGTCAGCTTGCAGGAATGGGTTCATTGGAACGAGATGCCTTTAGAAAAGGTGTTCGTGAACAGATAGAATATGCATCAAAAAATGCCAATAATCCAGAGCATAGTTTGTTAAGTTTATTTAATGCGCAAAATGCTCAAGAGAAACTACAGCATATTTATAGTAAGGATCAAGCGGATCAGCTGATGAAAATGTTGAGACCAGAGGTGGAGCGATCAAAGCTTTTTGCACAACTGCCAAAACATATGGGTGAAGTGGAAGAGAGGGGGGCACAACAGACTATGGGGATAGGAAAGATTGCTTTCATCAAGGCAGTTGTAAAAAATTTCTTAGGGAAATTTGGACGCAAACTCTTAGGCGTTCATAAAGAGACTGAAAGAGATATTGCGGCTCTCATAACAGCGCGGGAAAAAGGAGATTTTGGGTTAGCAAGAGAAAAAGCCGTTGAATTAATTAAGAAGTTTCACGAAGCAGAAAAGAAACGCTTAATAACCAAAGAAGATCACACAAAATTCATCAATTTTGTTGGCATTCTTTTGAATAGCAGTATTGATAGAACGGTTATAAACTAATGATCAATTTTCATCCCAATGTGAAGCGTGCTATTTCACAGGCAGCACAAAAATATGGTTTGCCAGAAAGCTTTCTTGAACGCGTGGCTATGATAGAAAGTAAGGGTAACCCAAATGCAAAAAATAAAAACAGTAGTGCAGGGGGACTGTATCAATTTATCGATTCAACAGCAAAGCAGTATCAACTGAATAATAAGTTTGATCCCTTTCAAGCAACCGATGCTATGGCGCGATTAACGAAGGACAATACGCGTTATTTAACCACAGCATTAGGTCGAGAGCCATCCCAAGCAGAACTTTATTTGGCACACCAACAAGGACCAGCAGGGGCTGTAAAACTTATCAAAAATCCCAATGTGCCAGCAAGCCAGCTTTTGGGGCGTCAAGCAGTTGTCCTTAACGGAGGAAATGCGGAGGCAACCGCAGGGGATTTTATGAATCATATTTATGGGCTTTACAATAAAACGGGAGATGCTTCGAAGGGTATGACACAATCCCCCCAAGGCAATTGGCTAAATGCACAAAATGAAGTGGTTCCATTGCGCGGCGTTGAGAGATTTCAAAAGGCGATTCAAAGTGATCAAGCAAGAGAGCCATTGATAGCATATGACACGACATTACCAAACAGAATGCATGCCTCTGAAAGTGGAGATACTCTCATAGGACGGTCTATGGGAAATATGCCATTGCAGAAAAATACATCATTGCAAGCGCAAGGGATTGATGCTGGTGCGCTTAAAAAGGGTGTGATGAATCTGGTTGATTTGATGAGACGGAATAAAGATACGCAAGATCAACAAATAGAGATGGCACATCAACAAATGATGCAACAACCAATGATGGCGGGGTTTTCACAATCAAGTGCACACCCGATAGATTTAACGCCTCTTATTGATCCTTCAAGGAGAAATTCTGTTCGCTCATATGGGCAGCAAAAAGAGCAACAATTACGGGAAGAATTATTAAGAAGAACGGGGGCTTATCATGTCTGATATTTATGATTGGTCGTTAACAGCTGATAAAAATGCGCATTCAGATAGCATGATTAATTGGGCAGAGGGACAACCACCTAGTTCTGTCAATGATAGTGCGCGGGTCATGATGCAGCGTATACGTGAATATCTTGCCGATAATGGTGGTTCTCTTGATACAAAATTTATGGTGAATGGGGAAGATAAAACAACATTCATAACGTTAACAACGGTTTCACCTCTAGAAAAATATAAAAATGATATCATTCTACGCTTTAAAGCGCGTGGTACAAATGTGGGACCTGCGACAATCAATGTGAATAATATAGGAGCAAAGTCACTCTATAAAGCAACCAATACGGGGATAGTGCCATTGATAGGCGGTGAGTTACAAACGGGGGGTATTTATGAAATAGTCTATAATGATGGTGTATCAACAAAAGATCTTGATGGTTGGTATCTTTTAAATCCTACCCCCATTCCACCACCAAAGGTCGAAACCTTTCCTTGCGGGTTTATTGCAACTTTTGCTATGCAAGAAGTACCAAATGGTTGGCTCTTGTGTGATGGTGCAAGCTATAAACGAAAAGATTATCCGCAATTATTCAAGACAATAGGGGATAAATGGGGAAAAGATAGCGATACAACATTTAAAGTTCCAGACTTTAGAGGAATGTTTTTACGGGGCTTTGATGATGGACGCGGTTTAGATAGGAATAGACAATTTGCCGATATACAGCAAGATTGCCTTAAATCGCATACGCATGTTGCCACCATTGAAGAAGCAGGGCAGCATACACACGGGTTTCAGTATAATGGAGTGGGATGGAGTGCCAATGATATTGGTAGAAGAAATCCCTCTTATCACTATGCCGTTCTTGGAGGAACAACACAACCTGCTGGAGTGCACACGCATAAGATAACGATTTCTTCAACAGGCGAGGCAGAAACACGCCCTGTTAATGTACCGGTTGTCTATGCCATAAAATCATGAAGTTTTCCAATGATCAATAATCCGTCTGCTATTGATGATATTGCGGACGCGGAGCAAATTCGCGTCCTTTTTTATGCAAGCAATAGAATGGTTCATGCACCCTTAAATAAGGTGCTTGATCTTGTCAAAAGCGACATACAGCATGATCTTTTAAGCGCTTTGGCAGAATATAAAGAAGCGACAGATAAACGCATAGAGACTATGCAAAAACTTATTGATGAATTGCAATCCTATCTCACACACAACAAGACAACGAACTGATTAAGGAATGAAACGCGATGCCATTACCCTATCACACGCATATATTTAAGCTTGAACCAGCAACAAAAGAAGAAGTCAAAGAAGGTGTTTTAGATAGTAAGGTTCTTGCACCGGTTTCAGTGGGGAGTGCAGCGGCTTATGAGGTAGAATACTTTGCGAGTGCTGCTCAGGGAAAAAAGGCTGATGATGCGGTTGCAAAGAGAGATATTGGAGCCCTTGCTTACAAAGATAAGGTAACTGTTCATGATATTGAAGCAAGTGGGAAAGCCCATGAAAATACGATTTTATCAGGGGATGGTTGGATAAAAATATCACCTTTAGGAATTGGCGATATGAAGGCTGCTACATATGACCCCGATAATGTGAGGTCAAATGTGTTTTCCATGGAAAATATGCATGAAGGTCCTACCAAAAAGATCTTAACTCCAGAGGAAAGATTGAAGTTGCAATGGTTGAGTCCTACTCAGCCAACAATGGAAAAGTGGCGTCTTGGAGATGAAGGTGTTCATTATCCTATCTCTCCCGTAGAACTAAAAAATACCATTAATTATTTTGTAGGCTCAAAGTCTTTTGGTATGTCAAAATCAGTCTATGATCCAGATAAAATAGAAAAAGATGTATTTGATATGGAGAATATGAAGGAGGGGCAAAAGCATCTTATCTTAACCCCTCCAGAACGTGCACAGATTGCAAAAATTGATCAAGTTGAAGATATTGCACAACAAGGGATTCATGTTGCAAGTGAGGCAAAGAACGTTGCAGATAGTGCATTAAGGACAGCAAATGATACAAAAGCTTATGCTGTAGATGCGAAAACAACGGCTGAGACAGCACAAAAAACGGGAGACAGTGCAAAAGCTGAGGCAAATATTGCACAAACAGAAGCCGATAAAGCGCAAGATATAGCGCGCAGTGTACAGAAAAAAGTTGATCTCATTCAACCTCTTGCAGAACAAGACTGGATTGATGGCACAAAAACAATAAATGCGCTTATTTCACCAGCTAATCTGATGGCTTCAATCAAAGCCAATAGTAGCAATAGCAATGGCGGTGGCAACAATGGTGGTGGGGTTAGCAAACCTGTTGAAATTCTCATGACAGAAAGTGGAGACATTCCTTGGCCAGAGGGTGTTACTGATGAGACAGAACTTGAAATATGGGCTTGGGGTGGCGGCGATGCTGGGAGTGATAGTGTTTATGGTGGCACTGGTGGCGAAGGTGGTTTTGGTGGTTGTTGTACGTACGTAAGAACAAGGAAAAAATTTCTTGGAAAGAATTCGGTCAGTATTGGAAAAGGCGGAAAAAATCCTAATAATCCTGGAGGCGGCCGCACAGTAGTTGGTCAATTTATTATAGCTTTTGGTGGACAGAATTCAATTAAACCTTATCAAAAAGGCGTGTTTAAAGGTGAGGACGCTACAGGCAAAGATGGCGATTATAATGGTAAAGATGGCTTTCTTGGTGGTCATGGTGGCCGGGGTGGTTATGGTGGTTATGACAACGGTCTTGGCAATGGTGGCATTGGCGGTCGTGGTGGTGATAATTTTTTATCCGATGGTGGTTGGGGCGGTTATGGTGGCGATGGTGTTGATTTTAAAGGCGGTAGAGGCGGTAAAGGTGGTAATGGTGGAAGTAGTGTTTATGGTTTAGGTGGTAGAGGCGGTAAAGGTGGCGATGGTGGCACTGGCGGTAAAGGCGGTAAAGGTGGCGATGGTGGCGATGGTGGAAGTAGTGTTTATGGCGGCGGAGGCGGTGGTGGCACTGGCGGTAAAGGCGGTAGAGGTGACATTGACAAACCTGTCGGCATGAGCGGTAAAGGTGGTGATGGTGGAAGTAGTGTTTATGGCGGTGGTGGCGGTGGTGGCGGTAGTTATTCTAATGGTCAAGTCGGTCATGGTGGCCATAGCATGTGGGGCGGTCATGGAGGTAAAGGCGCTTTAAGTCCTAAAGAGAGTAAGGTCCTTTATGGCGGTGGTGGTGGTGGTTATTTTCCCGGAAAAAATGCAACAGACTCATCAAGTGGTGATGGCGGTGACGGAGCAGTACTCATAAAGGTATATTTATAGGATGGAACAAAGCAATGGCACGGAGAATAAGTGAAGATTGTTTAGACTGTTTGAAAAAGTGGGAAGGTTTGCGCTTGCAGGCTTATCAAGATGTCTCTGGTGTTTGGACGATTGGTTATGGACATACAGGAAAGGCTGGCAAACCAATAGTTATTGAAGGGATGGTGATTACAGAAAAAAAAGCTGAAAACATGCTTTTGGCAGATTTGCGGCAATATGAACAAGCTGTAGAAAAAGCAGTTGATGTGATTTTAAGTGACGAGCAGTTTGGTGCGCTTGTTTCCTTTTGTTATAATGTAGGCATTTCAGCTTTTCAAAATTCTACATTACTTAAAAGACTCAACAAAGGCGATTATGAAGCAATACCTGCCGAATTACAAAAATGGACCAAAGCGGGTGGGAAGCGTTTACAAGGTCTCGTACATCGGCGTGCAGCAGAAGCAGGATTATGGGCAAAAGGTGCTTTTGTTTCCTCGAACTATCAAACGGTAGAAACAAAGGATTCAACAGTTTTTTTTAAAGCAGAAGCATTAGCACCCATTATTGGTTCTTTCTCAGGTCTTGGTGGTTTTTTAGCTGGCAATGGTCCCATTCAATGGGCTTTCGCTGTTATTATGGTTTTAGCAGCAGGCGCTGGTATTTTCTTTGTTGCTAAGCGCTTTAAGGAACACTGTTTATGATCTTATGGATGAAAAAAAATCTGATGCTAACAGGTGCGGCTTTAGCCGCTTTTTTTATAGTTTTAGCCAAAGCTTTCACTCTTGGAAAAAAGGCGGAACAGCAAAAGCAAACAGAAAATATTTTACAGACAGCAACAGCACGACTTGAGGTGGAAAATGAAGTTAACAAAAAAAGTGATGCTGATGTGCGTGCTGCTCTCTCTGACTGGTTGCGTGACCCATAAATATGCTTCTTCTTGTGTTGGTTGGTTGCCCATTTATTTAGACAAGAGAGATGTGAAGGTTATCAGTTCCAACCTAGCAAGAGATATATTGAAACATAATCAACAGGGAGCACGCTTATGTGGGTGGAAACATGGTAAGAAAAAAAGCTGAAAAACACACAGAGCTTACAGAAGCGGAAAAAGAAATGCTTCAAGAAATCATCATTACCTATCAAAGTGTGAAAGTGATGTCTCGTTTCATGAAGTGGATAGCCTTTTTTCTTTTTTTGCTTATCCTCGATTTTGCCCGCTTCATAGATGCGATAGATAATGTCATTGCACACTTAAAGCAGTGGTTTTCAAAAAATTGAAGAATTTTTATGGTGGAGAGAAAGGTTTTGCAAAGACTCCACCTCAAAAAATTATAGGTTCAATCATAAACGTAGTTCAGAGTGTGAACCAAGTCGTAAAAGCTCTAACGTTTTGGTATCTGGTTTTCGATAGATCAAAACCAAATCTGGTTTGATATGACAATCGCGGCAATTGCGCCATTGACCTGTTAGCGCATGATCTCGCCAATGCACCTTTAGTGGAGCATTCTCTGCTAATGCTTGAATCACAAGCAGCAAATCCTCTTCTAGTGAATTAGCGTATCTGCCTTTACTTTCACGTTTGAGATCACGTCTAAATGATCGAGTATAGACGATTTCACGCATAGCAAGCTCAGGTTCGTTTTTCAGATTTACATACCCTAGCTTTGTCATTGCGGATCATAGTTCGTAAGCCATCTAATGATGTATGCTTAACACGTCCCATATCAGCGTCCTCAATAGCTTGTAATGTTTCTGGGTTAGGTTGAAATAGATCAAGTGGTAGTGCTCTATCTCTAGCAATGCGGGTCATAAACATGCGTACCGCATCTGATACAGTCAAACCCGTTGAGTTAATAACTGTACTTGCAATTTCCTGAATTTCATCAGGTATGCGTGCTTGAATTTTTCCCATTTCTAAAATCTCCTTTTATTGTACTACAATGTACTACACATTGAATGGTGTCAAGAAATTTATTCAAAGATTTTGATTTTCTAGAAAATGAAAACATTTTTGGCTTCTTGTGTGACTGCGAAAAGCAATCTTGATTCGTAATTATTTAAAGAAATAGTTTTTAGATTCTGCTAGAATTGCAATGCACAGTCATTCTTCTAATAGGATTTTTTAGATGATCACACCTTTTGGCAAAACCTTACGCAAACTTCGTATTGATCATTCAGAACGCCTTTTAGATATGGCTAAAAAATTAGATATATCTTTAGCGTTTTTGTCTGCTGTTGAAATTGGCAAAAAATCTGTTCCTGTAGGAATGGAGGAAAAGATCATTGAACTCTATGCGTTAGATCAAGAAGCAGCAGAACGTTTGAGAAGAGAATCGGATGCTTGTCGTACGAGTTTTACAATAAAGCCTTCTGATTCATTTGAGCGTGAAGCTGTTGGTATGTTTTCTAGAATAATCAACACTGTTTCACAAGCAGACTTAGAATTACTCAAACAATTTTTAGAGAAAGTTGGCAAAAAAAAACGCTCTTTGCAAAGGCAAGTTTGAAAATCCTATTCCCGAACCTTTATTTAATTATCCCGAACCTTGAAAAAAGATATGTAGAATCAATAAGTTACACACTAGTAAAATTTGGATGGCAGAGCTGTCGGGATCACCATGTTTAAATAATATATAATTAGGCTATAAAAAAATACGGTTTTTTTTTGTTTTAATTCTATTGCTAAGTGTTGTATATTAGTTGCTTTAGTATAAAATCATGTATGATTCCTTTTGTATAGTCAACAAAATGCTTTAAAGTGCGATATACGGTAGTTCTTGCAGTTTAGCATGTGTCGCAGCTAACTTTCCTCACCTATTGCTGATTTTAGTGTTTCCTCCATAATATGCTTTATAAAACAGATTACCAAAACTCTCTTTTACGAGTTTTTTATTTTTCTGAAAATGAATGTTTTATCTCTTAGATGAAATTTAAGCATTGCGGCTAATTCCAATAAAATTGCAAAAACAACATTTCTTCTAAATTGATTCTTTTTCGTTTTTAGATGGATAATATTATTACGTTTTTCTGTAGGATTCTTGGTAAGATGGGTTTTCAAGGCATGATGAGGTTCATTTATAACTGTTGTATGGAACGTGATACTATATATCATAGATGGGAGTTGTTTACAGATGGTCCCCATAAAGGCATGAAGGATATTTTCTCGTATTGAAATCTGTGTTTTATAATGGGCTATGAATGCAGAATTTTTTGTATAAAAAAGCGCGGTATAGATAAAATTATTTTTTTCAATGAGATATATTTTCAGCTAATTTAATATAGTTATCACTATGAATTTTTCTCAGGTAGGGTTATAAATCTCAGCAACGCTGAGTCTAGAGACCTTTATGGGTTTGAGAATTTATTATGCTGGGTGCTCATAGGTTATTTGCACATAATTCTGTTTGAATTGTGAGTGAAGATGGATTGTTTTTTGGAGAGTTAAGTTTTTAAATCCCGATTTACATTTTCGAATAGTTTATTTATCTTATTCCTTATAGTTTGTACGTTATACTAGAGGTATTGTGGTATTGAACAACGACTTTTAGCGCCACACTAAAATGTTATGCGATAAGATTTGCTTCTTTTAAATTCGTACGACTTAGGGTAGTCATTGCTGTTTTTTATTTCAGTAGGAATGCAGTATGAGTGGAAAAAATCGTTTGTATTTTCCACCTTTTGGCAGATTTTATTACGAGCTGCAATTGGTAAACTTAAAATACTGAATTTGAAAAACTAAGTATTTTAGATATCGAAGCTACTGTAGTCGGAAATAAACGATATTTTTTAAAAAGCAAGAGATGTTTGTCGTAAGACTTTTTATAATAAAATTTTTTAGATTCATTGTTTGTTTGTTAAAAATGTGAATCATTTATTATATAAGAACTAAATAAATGAGATATTAAGATAAAAAAAACTAACAAAACATACATTTTTTAGAGTGCATGTTGGAAAACTCTATTTCTTCGCTTTTATTTTTATGTCCTTCATATAAAATCCAATGGTGGGCGTGACAGGGATTGAACCTGTGACCCCTACGATGTCAACGTAGTGCTCTCCCACTGAGCTACACGCCCATTCATTGATGTTGCATACACCATATAGAACAACAAACGTCAATACCTAATTTCATTTTATCCTTATATCAGATGCAAATAATTTAAAAAAGCGTTCTTTTAAGCAGCTATAAGGATCTTTTCAACCTCATTTACAAGCTCACGTAAGTGAAATGGTTTAGAGAGTACTTTTGCATCAGGAGGAGCATCATTATTTGAATTGAGTGCAACCGCTGCAAAACCTGTAATGAACATTACGCGTAAATCAGGATCAATTTCAGTAGCGCGTCGTGCGAGTTCGATTCCGTCCATCTCTGGCATTACAATGTCAGTAAGTAGAAGAGAAAATGGTTCTTCTTGTAAACGTTCATATGCGCTAATACCATTATCAAAATCGGCAACTTCGTAGCCTGCACGCTCTAAAGCTTTTACGAGAAAGCGACGCATATCGTTATCATCTTCTGCGAGAAGGATTCGTTTCATGATTATATTCCAATGGCTCCATTTGTCAAAGTTTCTGCCGCATCAATTATACAATATAGAGTATTTGTAAAAAAGATAGTAAAATGCTCATAATTGAAATGAATGGTAAAATGGTTAATTCTTACATTCTTATTCAGAATACACCATATTCGTTGTGAGTTGGTTAAATTCAAAATGATATGGTTTTGAAAAAGGATGGATTATCTAATATTTTAAGATGATTCTTTGCTATTTTTTTTCTTCTCAGAACTCCATTAAAAAATTTATGAGAATCATGATTGTAGAGATTACCTATATTAAAAATTTAGAAGAGTATTATGTTAATTTGTTGTTTTTAAAAAATATATGACAAACTGTATTTTTTATAGTTATTAGATATTTTAAATAAATATTATAAATATATTTATTTTTATAGTGTTTTACCTGAATATATAAGGGATATTATTTCCTTCATATCATATAAAACTACTGCTTAATAAACAATAAAAAATATTATTTTATATTTTTATGAATTTATAGTATTATATTAATGTAATTTTTTATATTTATGTTAATTATAAAAAAGATAAAATAGTATTTATATAAACGTTTTAATTAAATTTAAAGCTTATTATTAATAAAATATATAATTATTATTTTACTAAAGTTATATCATACTAAAATTATATTATTTAATATAATTTTAGTATGATATATTTTTGTTAGAATATGTGACGAATATTTAGGTAATGGCTTTCATAGCAGAGTCTATAAAACAAATTATTTGAGAGGTTAAAAGAGATAATCCATTATATAAGAAGTATTTATAGATTAACGTTGCTCGTAGAAATCTTCATTTTAGATGAGATGAAGCGGAAGGTGAAGTTTAGTGTTATTTTACAGATATATCGTTAGGAATAAATGCATCAAATGCGGCCCAAAACTGTTTTTTATGATCTTCTTTATACATAATTGTATCAAGTTCAGCACCTCTAATAGTAATATTTTCTGTCAGACGTATATTTTGGCATAATTGCCGCACTTCAATATTGTTCGCAATATTATTTTGATTGGCAAGAATAAATAGTGTTGGGATTTGTAAATGTCCGTGAAGTAGATTTTTCTTTACAGAATCAATCGCATTAAATGCTGATGCCATCCATCTGGATGTTGCAGATGAAATAGAAGGGGTGGGCACTTTATGAGTGTGTCTCAATTGTTTTATTTTTTTTCCATCTTTCACTGGTATGAAGCCAAGACCTATATCAGAAAAAAATTGTGTTAATTTATGTTGAAAACTATTCGTTTTATTGCCGAATGGAGCAAAAAGAGGAGAAACACAGAGCAATCTATTAAAATGACGGTTAATGAAATCTAATCCGCTAAGTGCTATCAATCCACCTATGCCATAGGCTAATATAGAGTAAGGTGGCGGACAATGAGGATAAACTATATTTTTAAAAAATTCATATAAGTCATTAATATCATTATTTATATCAAAATAATAATATCGGTTTTGTTTTCTTGTCTTGAAAGATGTTTTTTCTTTATCAAACCAATTAAATATTGCCGTATAAAAGCCGCGTTTAGAAATTTCATTGATTGGTAAAAAATATTTTTCTAAAGTATTTGCGCAGTTTTCAAGAATAATAATTGTTCCATTAGATTTTTCCGTTTCAGGATATGTGATCGCAAAACAAATTTTGCGATCCATTGTTGTTTTAAAGCTGCTATAATGAATATTAGAAGGTGTAGATTCCCAGTTTACTTGATGAAGAGGCGTTTCCAAGTGATATCCTTTACAGTGTATTTTGCAACTTAGGGCGATGTGAGATTATGAAAGGGCTTTGATATTTATGTAATGGGGAAAAAGGATTAAGAAAGAGGGATGCTTCAAATAGTTTTTATCAATTCAAATACAAAAAAGTTGAAATGAGAAAAAACGATTACCAAATAGTATATATGGTTGCCATTATGGGACCATGGTTTCACAAGTAAGTTTGCCATTTGGGAACTTTGTGAATTAATTATAAATTACAGTCGCTCTAGAGGAGGGCAATATTATGCGTCAAGTAGATTTTTCACCATTTTATCGTTCCACAGTAGGTTTTGATCACCTTTTTAACTGGTTTGATTCTAGAACACAACTAGATGAAGTTTCTTCTTATCCCCCTTATAATATTGAGCGTTTAACTGAGGATTCTTATAGAATTTCTATGGCTGTTGCTGGTTTTTCTCAAGATGAAATTGATATTGAAACGCATTGTAATCAGCTGATTGTTAAGGGAGACAGGAAGCATGAAAAGGATGACGAAGAACGAGAGTTTCTTTATCGAGGTATTGCTTCGCGTGCTTTTGAACGGCGTTTTCATTTGGCTGATCATGTTAAGGTTATTGGAGCAGAACTTGGAGATGGACTTCTTCATATTCAGCTTAAAAGGGAAATGCCAGCTGAATTAAAACCAAAAAAGATAACTGTGCAAATGTCATCATCCATTACAAAAAATGATAACAGCGATATTATCGCGTAAAGAAAGTTTAGAAAATATGAGAACCGAATAATTATAAATTTTTTTTAAGACAAAAAACGCGAGGCGAAAGTCTCGCGTTTTGTAAGTGTTTTTGTAAGAAAGAAGATTATTTTAATAAAAATAACTTACCTCAAACTTACAATAAAAAAATCACTATATTAGACTGCATTGAGAAAAAAATCATGAACCATGTATGTGCAATTAAAATTCATAATAATTCAACTTTTAAATAATCCTATTTTTTTATTTATAGCACTTTAAGGATGGTCGGAGCGGCGGGATTTGAACCCACGACCCCTTGACCCCCAGTCAAGTGCGCTACCAAGCTGCGCTACGCTCCGATCTGCGTAAAACGATTAAATGACTGTTCCTTTAAAGGCAAGAGAAAAAATAAACCGAATAAAATCTAAAAGTCTCTTACATTTAGAAATTTTGAAAATAAAAAATTTTGCACATCAATATTTTGTGGTTAATTTAAGATAAGTGAGAAATCTGGAAAGTTCTTTGTTATTGTTAAATTTTAGCTCTATAGTTCATCGATGTAGATATTTAACTACTTTTATAGATTATGAAAGGGTAAGATTTATGATTTTCGGATTATAGATTGAAAAATGGTGAACGCGAATAAGTGCCGGAAATATATTTTCTTTATCTAATCGATAGTTTGATAAAAATATTAATTTTCAAAATCTTAGTTGTTAGTCTATAGTATTGAAATGTTTTTTTGTAGAGTTTTTATAAAAGAGATATTTTACATTTTATGTGGACAAAAATTGTGTATTCTAAAAATTTTATATTCTAAATTGTACAATCATAAATTTCATTTTATGAGTATACGCTTTTATCCCAAGAAATTTTTATCTTAAGAAAAAGATCAGGATATTTTGATTTATATCTTGTTGTTTTTCTTCTAAAAGATCAAATAGAATATTGTAGGATAAAAATTTTTAAAGTGTTTATTGAGCCAAGAAAAGAGTAAATGATGAGCCGTTTTTCGGTAATAAATTTAACACAAGCAGCAGTGAATCGTGTTAAAGAGATTATGGATACAAAAGATGCACGAGGTATTCTTGTTGGTATCAAAAAAGGGGGGTGTGCAGGGATGGAATATACAATTACTCTTGTTAAAAAAGAGAGGATAGATGCGGATGTTGTTGAAGTGAATGGTGCTCGTGTTTTTATAGCACATGATGCGGTCTTGTTTTTATTAGGGACACAGATGGATTATGAAGTGACAACCCTTCGTTCTGGTTTTGTCTTTAAAAATCCTAATCAAGTTTCAGCATGTGGGTGTGGTGAATCGGTAGAGCTACGTCCTGCTACACAGAATCAATACAATACAAACTGAGCTTAGTGAAATTGTAATTGAGTGATTCTAGGCGGCTTGTTTTCTTGATATAAGAAACCTAATATCATTTATTTTTAGCTTGCTGCCAAAGTTCTTCCATTTCATTTAAGGATGCATCCATGAGTGTTTTAGATTGAGTGGATAGCTTTTCTTCAATATAAGTAAAACGATTTCGGAATTTTGTATTTGTCTTTTTTAGTGCTTTTTGTGAATCAATTGTTAAGTGGCGTGCCAAATCGAGGAAAACAAAGTAGAGATCTCCAAATTCTGCTTCTATCTCTGGGTTCTTTTTATTTTTGATGGCTTCTTTGAGCTCTTCGAGTTCTTCTTCTATTTTTTCAAAAACTTTATCACTTTCTTGCCAATCAAAACCCACTTTAGCTGCAGCTTCTTGTAAAGCAAGGGCCTCTTGGTGGGCTGGCTGAATTGGTTTTACTGTTGCAAGAATGCTTGAATTGTTATTTTTTTCTTTGCATAATTCCTTTTGATCAGTTTGTTCTCTTTTTTTTATATATTCCCACTCTTCTTTTATAAATTCTCGTTCTTTTTGCTTAGAATTTCCAAAAATGTGGGGATGGCGTCTGAGCATTTTTGCTGTGATTGCATAAACAACATCTTCAAAAGTAAAGCTGCCTTCTTCTTGTGCAATGGTAGCATGATAGACAATCTGTAAAAGAAGATCACCAAGTTCTTCACAGAGATCTTTTCGATTTTTTCGTTCAATGGCATCGATGACTTCATAAGTTTCTTCGAGTATATAGGGTATGAGGGATTCAGCAGTTTGTTCCTTATGCCAGGGATAACCATTATCAGGATTTCGTAATGCAGTAATAATTGCGGTGAGATCTTTGATATCTTTTGAAGCTAACATTTGTCCTTCCTCTGTAAGAAATAGAGCTTATGTTAGATATCCCAACGTCTATGTAACCACATCCATTGTCCGGGATATTCACGAACCCAATTTTCAACAATATCATTTAATTTTTGCGTAGAAGCAGCTATATCAATATCATTTTTTTCATCACGTGGGAGTTCTACATGTTCATATAATTCTAAACGATGTCGTCCTTCAGGCAGACGAATACAACGCGCTGGATAAATATCACAGTTATATTGTCGCGCAAGCTTTATAATTAAGGGATTTGTTTTAAGGGGTCTGTTAAAAAATATTCCCATGATACCGCGGCGAAATTTTTGATCGACAAGCATACCAACATTTTCACCTTCCGCTAATTTTCCTGCTAATGCCCATGCTGCACCGGCTTTGGAGGGAACAAGATGTCCCATATAAGTTTGTCGTGCTTTAAGAACGCGTTTGGCAATATAAGGATTGTTGGGTGGTCTAAATAATACCGTAATATTTAAATCAAAACTTTGTGCACAAATGGGGAGAAGTTCAAAATTTCCAGTATGTGCCGTGAAAAAAATATGTGGTTTTTTTTCATTTTTTAATCGTTCAAAAATTTCAGCTCCTTTAACTTCAATGAAACCTGGTTTGTCTGAATGAGAATCAAAGTCAAAAATTTTATCAAGAAAAATATATTCGGCTAGGAAGCGCCCTATGTTTTCCCACATTTCTATTGCAATCGCATGGAGTTCTTTCTCTGTTTTTTCTGGATATGCCTTTCTAAGGTTTGAAAGTGTAATTTGATGACGATGTAAAAGGGGACCGATTTTTTTCATTAACCAAGAAAAAAAAGAAATTCCTGTGTTGGCTGGAAAACATTTTAAAATAAATAAAAAACCAAAGAGCAGATATGCCCATAACCAATAAGATACTTTTTTTGCTGTAATTTTAATATGATATACAAAGTTTTTAAGAGAATATTTCATTAGAATTTAATCGATTTTAATAATAATTTTACCAAAAATATCACGGCTTTCCATTCGTTTTAAGGCCGTATCAATTTCATCAAGCCCAACAATTGTATCAATGACAGGATGGACAACTTTTTGTGCCATTTTTTGCATGGCATTTTTCATATTTTCCATACGGCAGCCAAATGAACCGAATATTTTAAGTTGTTGCTGGAATAATTGCATGAGATTTAATGGTGCTGAAACACCTGAAGTAGAACCGCAAGTAACTAAACGTGCTCCTTTTTTCATGCACAATAGAGAACCATTCCATGTATCGACACCAACATGCTCAAAAACAACGTCAACACCTTTTTTTTGGGTTAATTTACGCACGACACCTTCAAAACGATCTTGACGATAATTAATCACATGATCTGCTCCAAGAGAGTATGCTTTTGCCATTTTTTCATCTGAGCCTACAGTTGTGATAACTGTACATCCCATGTGTTTTGCAAGTTGAATAGCTGCAGAGCCAATACCTGAACCACCGGCTTGTATCAGAATTGTTTCTCCTGCTTGAAGTTTTGCGTTATCGAAAAGCATATGTTCTACAGTACCAAAAGTAATTGGAGCAACAGCTGCTTGCAATTCATCACATTGGGCAGGTGCTGGAACTAATAAACGTGCTGGCAAATTAACAAGCTCACAAGCGAATCCATCAAGATGAAAACCATAGACACCCTTTACATGACTGCACATATTATCCTGTCCCTCATGACAAGCTTGGCATACTCCGCAGGTTTGTGCACCATAAATTGAGACAATCTGTCCGAGTTGGAGATGTTTAACGCTATCCCCTACCTGTATAATCTCACCTGAGGCTTCTGCACCAATGATGAGTGGTATTTTTCTTTTCGCAAAGGCCATGCCACGCCATCCCCATACATCAATATGATTAAGTGCAACAGTTTTTATTCGTACAGTTACTTCATCAGGAGAAGGTGAAGAGGGCGGAGGAATATTGGTGATTTCAAGCCAACGATCATTGAAGAGTTGCAGTGCGCGCATTATTATTCCCCTTAAAATATGTGTTAGGTTAATCTTATAAAATTTTCTTATATTTTAAAGAATTATCCTTTATATGCTGTGATAACAAGACTCGTATTTTGACCACCAAATCCAAATGAGTTTGATAAAACTGCATTGACACAGGCTTTACGGCTATGATGAGGAACAACGTCTAAGGGGATAGCAGGGTCAGGATTATCGTAATTTATTGTAGGTGGAAGTATCCCTGATTGAATAGTTAAAAGCGAAAAAACAGTTTCTATGGCACCAGCAGCAGTTAAGGTATGCCCAACCATTGATTTATTAGAAGAGACTGGAATATGTTCTAAAAGATCACCGAAAACTGTTGATAAGGCAAGATATTCCATTTTCTCATTTTCAGGTGTTGAGGTTCCATGGGCATTAATATAATCAATTTCATTGATGGTTATTTTTGCATCATTTAAGGCTTTGCGAACGGATTCAATTGCGGGTGATGCATCGGGTTTTGAACGTGTACGGTGAAAATCATCGGCTGTTTCTCCACAACCAGCTAAAATTCCTAAAACTGGAGCATTACGGTTTAAGGCGCTTTGAAGCGATTCAAGAACAAGAGCACCTGAACCTTCTGCCATAACAAATCCATCTCGATCACGGCTAAAAGGTTTCGCTGCTTTTTCTGCAGGATCATTCTGAGTGGAAAGAGCCGATAGTAAAGAAAAACGGATGAGAGATTCTGCTGAAACTGAACCATCTGTCGCAACTGTGAGAGCACGATCTGTCTCTCCTCGTCGAATAGACTCAACACCTAATTGAATGGCTGTTGCACCAGATGCACAAGCAGTGGAAAGTGTCACAGGAAGTCCTTTTGTGCCAAATGCTTTTTGCAGTTTTTCTGCGATTGCACCAAATTGTGTGGTTTCAAAAAGTGCTTCATGGAGTTTATGCTTGCAGACTTTAAGAAGATGGGCATAAGAAGGCTCATTATTGAATTCTTCTTCTTGATCAAGACTAAAACGTGCTTTCCATTCTAGTTCAACAGGAGGAGCTGCTAGAAAGAGTGGTCCATTAAAATTTGTTTTATCAATAGCAGCTTGTTCTAAAGCTTCTTCAGCAGAAAGATGTGCAAGTTTTTCAGAGAGAGCTGAAGTACCAAGATTACTTTCTTTGAGGAAATCAATTGTTCCAGCAATATATGTATTTAATCCCTCAACGGGAAAACGTGTTATTTTATGGATGCCGCTTATACCTCTTGTTAATTTTTGCCAATTTTCATGTTTGCCTTGTCCTAGTGATGTGACAACGCCTGCTCCAGTTATTGCTACAAGTGGACGTCCAAAATGATCATGATATTTCACTATAGAAATTCCCCTTCAAACAGCTGTAAGATGTACAATACCTTCAGCTCTTTTTATGCCAATAGTTGTAACAAATATTTCATGTACTTTTTTAGAAAAAGGTTTTTCATGATGGCTTAATGCTGGAAAACAGTGCTTTTTTTTAATTGAAAGTGCCGCAATAGCAAGTGCTAGAGGAAATTGTGCTTCCCGCATATAACCAAATAATGTTGTAATACCGCGGTAAGATAGACCAGCATCAACAAGAGCATTTTGTTCTGCTTTTGTTGCTCCGTGAGCACCTGAGGCTGCTGAAATGGCTAAAGAAGATTTAGCGCCTACAACTTTTAGCATTGTTGTAATTGATTCTCTAAGTGGAGTTTTTGTTCTATCTATTTGGTCTGTAACAATTTGATTAATTTTAGCATAAACACGTGCGTTACGCTTTTTTGCATGTTTTTCACTTTCAAGAACCAAGAAGATACCACCAGAACCGGGTATAATACCACCGCCAGGATAAATTTCACGCTCCCATACCGAACTCCATCCATTATGAGTTAAAAGACCGCCAAGCTCATGCGCCAACAACATATCATAACTTTGTGCATTATAGGAACTTCCTACGAGAGCATGGGTACTTTGTCCAGACTTAATACGAGCTACAGCAACTTGAAGCGCAGAAAGCCCACTGCCTTCTTCTCCCATAAATGTGCGAGATGATCCAGTGACTTTATGAACAATTGAAATGTTTCCTGCTAGAAGGTTTGAAAGTTGCGACAAAAATAATGTTGGGCGAAGTTCGGTTGAAAGAGCAATATTTAACATAGAAGCATAATCGGTGATTGCGCGCGCTTTAGAAAGAATCTGTGTATCAACAGCGATATCACGTTCTCCTCCACTTGCTGCTACGATCATATCCATTGTTGAAGTGAATTTTTCATTATTTTTCATGCCGGCATCATCAAGAGCAAGACCAGCTGCATAGGTACCAAGACGTTGCCATGTTCCCATTTGTCGTTGATCACTTTTTTTAGGAATTTGTAAGCTCCAATCAACTTCAGGCAATTGATGAACCGTGTAGGGGAAAAAAGTTGTACAATCTAGGTTTGCTGTACGAATTGGAGCATTTAAGAGATTCCAATGCTGTTGAACTCCTTCCCCCAGGGAACTTATAAGGCCTATACCAGTGATGAATACAGATTGATCATGCATGGTGAAAAAAATCACTCCGCCTGTTTTAAGGCAACAAGATCATCAATTTTTGCACAAAGGTTTTTAAGAACAAAGTATTCTTCCGTTGTAACGGAACCTTCATTGACTTCTTGAGTCCATTGTTCTAGTGGAATTTTTACTCGGAAAGCTTTATCAATAGCGAAAACAATATCAAGAAAATCAAGACTGTCGATTCCCAAATCATCAATTGTATGACTTTCAGGTGTAATTATATTGCGATCAATTTCACTAATTTCTGCAATAATATCAGCAACTTTATCAAATGTAGAAGGCAATGTACAGATTCCTTATTATAGAGTTAGTCAGTTCAAAATACATTTAATACTATCCTTTTAGCCTTTTTTCTCTTTAAAAAAAAGACTTAATCCAAAATATAACTGTCTTTTCTATAGAGAAAAGAAGTTTACAGTACATGAAATACTATATCTCAATATTAAAAAAACTTTGAAATTGTACTGTACATTTATTTTATGAGTCTATTTTTTCTATTTGCAGCAAGAACGGCAAGGGCTGTTATATTAACAATTCCCCGTGAAGTTACTGAAGGTGTTAAGATATGAGCGGGACGTGCAGCACCGATCAAGATAGGACCAACATGGAGTGCGTTTGTGAGGCTTTTAACAGTGTTGAGTGTGATATTGGCTGAATCAAGTGTTGGAAAGACAAGCAAATTAGCTTCACTTTTAAGACGAGAATTGGGAAAAATACGATCACGAAAAACTTTGGAAAGGGCAACATCACCGTGCATTTCACCATCTGCTTCTAAATGAGGGTGTAATTTAGCAAGAATTTCTGTTGCACGTCGCATTTTACGTGCACTTTCTGTGTTTTTAGAACCAAAATTTGAGTGTGATAATAAAGCTGCTTTAGGGATTATTCCAAATGCTTCAACTTCATGAGCTGCTAAAATAGTCATTTCAGCGATTTCTTCTGCAGAAGGATTTTCATTAACATAAGTATCCGTAAGAAAAAGAGTACGCTGTTGAGAGATAAGTAAACTCATAGCAGAAAAACGGTGAACATGAGGATCAAGTCCGATAATTTGTTCAATTAATTCGAGTTGACGTTCAAAATGCCCTTCTAAGCCGCAAATCATTGCATCTGCTTCTTCACGCATGACAGCGAGGGCAGCAATAGCTGTTGTGGATGTTCTCACTATTGTTTTTGCCATTTCAGGCGTAACGCCACGTCTTCCTGTATAATGAAAAAATAAATTAACATAATCACGGAAACGGGGATCATCTTCAGGATTTGTTAATTCAAAATCTATACCAGGACGAATTCTTAAACCAAAGCGTTTTAATCTTGCTTCTACGACATGTGGACGGCCGATAAGAAGAGGTATTGCTGTTTGTTCTTCAATGACAACTTGTGCTGCACGAAGGACGCGTTCATCTTCACCATTGGCATAGATGACACGTTTACGTTTTGCTGTTTTTGCTGCAGCAAAAACAGGTTTCATTGTTAAACCAGAAAGAAAGACAAATCGATTGAGGATATCATAGTAGGCTTCCATGTCTTCAATGGGACGAATGGCGACATCCGTTGCCATTGCTGCTTTAGCAACAGCGGGAGCAATACGCAGTATTAGACGCGGATCAAAAGGAGAGGGGATTAGATAATCTGGTCCAAAACTAGGCGGTTCTTTTGAGTATGCACGTGCTACAACATCTGAAGTTTCTTCACGTGCAAGGGCAGCAATCGCATGAACAGCGGCCATTTTCATCTCTTCATTAATTGCAGTAGCGCCTACGTCTAATGCACCACGGAAGATATAAGGAAAACAGAGGACATTGTTAACTTGATTAGGATAATCAGATCGACCTGTGCAGATCATTGCATCGGGCCGTATAGAGTGTGCTTCTTCAGGCATAATCTCTGGTATTGGATTAGCCAGCGCTAAAATTAATGGATTGTGGGCCATTCTTTTAAGATATTCAGGCTTTAAAACACCACCTGCTGATAGGCCTAGAAAAATATCTGCATCATCAATAATATCGGATAAAGTTCGTGCGTCAGTTTTTTGTGCATAATTGACTTTCCAACGATCCATAAGAGTCTTGCGACCTTCATAAACAACGCCCTCTAAGTCACTAAGCCAAATATTTTCAACTTTTGCTCCAAGACGGACCAGAAGATTAAGACAAGCTAGGGCAGCCGCACCTGCACCTGAGGTAACTATTTTGGCATTTTCAATTTTTTTTCCTGAAAGATTTAAGGCGTTTAATACTGCTGCAGAAACAATAATGGCCGTTCCATGTTGGTCATCATGAAAAACTGGAATATTCATCTTAGCGCGCAGTTTTTCTTCGATTTCAAAACATTCAGGAGCCTTAATATCTTCAAGATTAATACCACCAAATGTCGGCTCTAAGGTCGCTACCGTTTGTACCATTTGTTCTATATCGGATGCATCAATTTCAATATCAAAAACATTAATATTCGCAAATTTTTTGAATAAAACAGCTTTGCCTTCCATAACTGGCTTTGAAGCGAGTGGGCCAATGTTGCCTAAACCAAGGACAGCTGTTCCATTTGATATAACAGCAACTAAATTAGAACGAGACGTATACTGAGCAGCAAGATTAGGATCTTCATGAATTGCAAGACATGGTGCTGCAACGCCTGGGGAATAAGCAAGAGCTAAATCACGTTGATTATCAAGAGGTTTTGTTGCTTGTATTTCCAATTTTCCAGGTTTGGGGTGTTGGTGATAAAAAAGTGACGCACTGTCAAGTTCAGCTATTAGTGAACTGAAATCATTATTTCGTTCTCTAGACATTTTTATGATATCCAAGTTAGTGTATATTTATATAAGTGTTCCATCTACGAATTTTATCCACTAATAGAGCTTCATTTCTCTGAATATCAAAATGCATGAGCGTGAGAATATCCTTCTGGATCATACAAACCAGTTGATGTTTCTTTTCGTGTGTGCGCATAATAATTTCATTGAATAGCAGCAGGGTTGTTTTTCTTTCTTTAGTAAAATGCGTAAAAATTGATTAGTCTACAAACAAATAAAATATTGACTAATGATTACATTACCAAGCCATTATTTTTTTTGCAATGCTTACAGAATAAAGAAACAACTGAAGAGTATTTATTGTTTATTTCATTCGTTTTTTATAGAATATAATATTTTATTAAAGTTCTATACGTAGGTAAAAGAAACTTTAAAATAACAATTTGAATATTATAAATAGTTTGTTTAGATATTTGAACGTTGAAAATGAAAATTGTGTTATGTATTTTTTAATTGAATTATTAATTATTTAGAGCTGTATTTTTTATACACTGACAATATGTATTTTCAATAAACGGATGTCACTGGAGAATTTATCATTGCGCATTTTAGACATGAAATCCATATATTCTGGATAATGCGTGACTTATAATTTGTAATAAAACCTCTCGTATGTTGAATGGGAAATTTAAATACAATAAGAATTCATTTATTTCAAATTCGCTTATAGAATATAAAAAATATTTACGGACATATGTCAAGAAAGAGTAATATAAAAGAAATAGAGATATTTCTTATAGATTGTTTTAATAAAAGGCACGAAAAATTTTGAGATTTAGCAACTAAAATAATATTATCGATTTTGTGCCTTTATGAAACCATAAAAAATAAAAGGATTAAGGGAAAAATAAAGAAGTAAGAAATAGCTTTATCATTTTTAGAATGATAGGCTGTTTGGTGAGTTACTATGCTTTCTTTAGGGTTATCGTTTAGGCTATATCGAAGAAAAACGCATGCTAATATCAATCTTTGAAGTATAAAGCTCTAGTTGATCGTAAAGCACTCTACGACAACTGGAGAAAGAAAAAGTGGAAAATATCTTTTTCCACTTTTCTTGTTTATTTATTGGATGCGGTCACTTGCATGAGCAAGCATGGTATAAACTTTTCCGGTATCTGATATCAGATATTTGCGAACTGAGTTGGATGAACTAGAACTGCGTGATACATCCCGTAAGAGCTTTTCGAAATCTGCAACATATTGATTTACTGAATGTTTAAACTCAAAATCGCTCATATATTTTCTTTTAATCATTTCAAATATTGTTTTTCCATTTAAGGTATAAAGACGTTCTGTTATAATATTCTTTTTTCCACGTTGATAATGATCCCATAACTCAACAATGGCATTATGATTAATAGCTTGTACTATACCTGATGCTAATGAGTTAAGGGAGCTATTTGTAGGACGTGGCTTTGTTTGCACTGACGTTAAAACAGCATCATCATTAGGGATTTCATCGTAAAACGTTTCTTCACGTGATGCTCTTTCTAAAAGATTTGACACCCATTTATTGGGTCTTTTTTTGCTTTGATCTTGTTGCAAAATAGGTTTAGGTGGTATGATCTTTTTAATTGTCTCAGAAGAATTATCACCTTTTTTATTAAGCATTGATGATGTAGGAAATGCAGATACTAACTGTTCTTTCGCGCTCTTTTGATCATTTTGTAGAACACTGATGAGATCTTTTAATGCTGCAATTTGTTCATTCAAAGCTGTGCGAATTGTTTGCGTTGTTTCCTTTGTCTTTTCTGGAAGTTTTTTAACGCTTTCATTAATATCATTATTAATCTTTGAAAGCTCGAAACGAACTTCATCAGCAGAGCGACGTATTTCTTCTGCTGCTCCTGAAAAGCGCGTCGATGCTTCACTAATAAGCCTATTAAGTGATTGTTGAAATGAATTTGTAGAGTTACGCGCATTCTTATCAGAGCGCTCAAGTGCTAAGTTGAAGATTTTTTCATAATGCTCAATCATTTGATTTATTTCATGAGATTTTGAAATAAGAGCATCACTTAATAGAGAAAGCGTATTATGTTTTTCTTCAAGGGTTGTGCTCAATGAATTTTCGGACTGTTCAAGAACGTGAATAGTTTGGGAAAGTGTTTTTGTATGTTCACCAAAACTGCTCATTATATGATTAATTTGTTCAAAGGTGTTCTTTGATAGCCCTTGCAGAATTTCAACATTATTATTGAGTGCTTGATTTGAGGACGATAAACGCTCTGCTACTTGATTAGTCTTGCGGAAAAAATCATTCGTAGTATCATTAAACTGACTATCAATATTTTGAACGGCTGATAATAAAACATTATTATTTTGGTGGAAGTTGTAAATTGATTGGTTCAGCTGTTTTAAAATGGAGGAGACATCGTTAACAAGCTCTTCTTTCATAGCCGTTACTGTTTGGAGAGTTTCAGAGTTAGCTTTGGTCAAGCTATTCACTAAAGATTCATTATGAGCATAAATTTTTTGTTCAGCATCTTGTGTGGAGAGAGAGAGCTGTTCGCCGATATGCTGCGTTAAAGAATCAATTGATTCTGTTGTATTTTTCGCTGCTTGATTTAAGTGATTTGTCAGCTCTGTTATTTTTCCAACATGTTCTGAAATTTGTGTTTCTGTTTGATTTCTTGCATCTTCCAGACGGCTTGTTACATCAGAGAGTTGATAGCCTAAATTATTTTTAAGATTTTGCATAGAGTGATGAAGAGTATCACAGCGTTCGTTAAGGACTTGCTCTATTGCTGTTGTTGATGTGTGGATAGTTTCATTCAATAATGCTTGTGCATTATGGCTCGCTGTTGTGAAAGCTTCAATAGTATGCACTGTTTGTTCAGAAAGAATCGATAGAACCGTTTCACTGGTATCATAAACTGTTTGTTTAACGTTTGATACAATGCGATTGCCTGACTCTGAGAGAATATTTTCTGCTTGTGCAGTAACATTTGTAACAGATGAAAGAATTTGTTCACTTGTAGAAGAAAGAATATCAGAAGCTTTTATAATCTGATTATGCAGGTTATCTACAACGGTATTAATAGAATCTTCTAAGGTAATACGCATATTGTCAACACTGCTTTCCAGCGCTTGTTGAATTATCTGATTTTGCTCATTATTAAGCATGAGCGATGTTTTTAATGTGTCAGAACGCTCTTCAATAACAGATGTTTGCACATCAATAGCTTCACATACTTGGTTAAACTTTTCAGATAATGTTTCTTCTAGTGTTATTGTGCGTTCAAAAATTTTGTGTGCGCGAACCTCTAGATTTGTATCGAATGATTCCATACGCGTTTCAAGGGTTTCAAAGAAAATACCACTCGATTGAGAGAGAGTATTCTTTAAAACTTCAGCATGGCTTTCAAGATTTTTGATATGATCTTGAACCGTTGCAGTAATATTTTTGTTATTAGCAGCAATTGCACTTTCAACTAAATCTATCTGTTGTTTCAATGCAACATCGACACGTATATCACTTTTTGCGATGAGATTATGGATTGTTTCCATGCGTTGCTCAAGTGTACGTGCTTGATCGGCAAGAACTTCATTGAGAGAAAAACTATTAATTGCCAAAGAATCACGGAGAGCATCGGCACGGATATCAATATTTCTCGCTTGTGCTTCTAAGGCATCTTGTGTTGTATTGCAGCTTTGTACAATGACTTCCTGTAGTTTTTCAGTGCATTGAAGGATATTTGCAATATGATCTTCAGCTTTTTTATCAGAGGCTTGAATATTATCAGTCAAAACTTTTTCAATATGAGAGGTATTTTGAGCTAAGAGATCAATCTGATTTTTTAATGTATCAGCAATTTTACTTTTCTCGTTATCGAGCATGTCTGCCATGAGAGCTCGTTGATCAGAAAGCTGTAATTTAAAATCTTGTGAACGTTCTTGTATGATATCAACAATGGTGTTGTCGATATCTTGAATTTCTTTTCTCAAATTTTCTTTACTTTCATCAATTGCAGAAAGAATAACTTCATGTCCATTTGTAAATGCGTGAGTAATGTCTGCTGTTCTTTCTTGGAGATTTTCATTTATTTTCAAAACATGACCTTCCAAGAAGTTACCAAGTTTTTCAGCATTATCCTCTAAAACTTTACTGCGTTCTATGAAGGACTCAATAATGGAGTTACTGTGTTTTTTAAGAGAAAGATCAATAGTTGCTAGACGTTGTTCAAAGGCTCCAATTGCTTGCGAAGTTACGTTATCAAATTTAGAAGAGAGTTTATAAGCTTGTTCGTCGAGTTTTAAGATCTTAGCATCAAAATTCTGTAAAGATTGATTATTACGATCAATAAGAGCCTTATCGATTGTTTTAAACTTCTCATCGACTGCGTGTAAAGTTTGATCCGTTACTGCTTGTATATGTGTTGCAATTTTACTAACATGCGCTTTCGCTTTGGCAGCTGTTTCATTAAAGGTTTTTTCTATTTGTTTCTCATTATAATCAAATCGTTCTGCAAAACCATCAAAGTTTTTTCCTAATTCATGGAAAAAATCTGTGTTTTTCTGCTGAATTTGTGTTGCTGTTTCATGGATTTTTTCAACAAGTTGATTTGTTACGCCATTACCGGCATAGGAAAGTTTTTCAACTAGGTCTTCGCCTTGTTTTTGTAAAGTTTGAGAAAGGGTTTGGGCAAGCTTTTCAACATTGGTGACAATTTTAGAAGTAACTAAGCCAAATTCATCGCTCAGCTGTTCTTGGGTTCCTTTAATTGTTGATTGTACACGTTCTGCGTGATTTAAAATAGCTATGCGTTCATTGCTCAATTCTTTGATTAATGTATGAATGCGTGATTCATTCTCAGCATAAGCTTGTTCTAGATTGTGAACTTCACCTTGTATGATTGCTTCAAGTTCGATAGCACGCCCGAGAGTACGTTCAATACCTTCGTTCATTGCCGCTACTTCTTCACGAATAGTTTGCCCGATAGCAATAGCTTGTTTTTCAGATAGGTGTTGTGGTTCACTAAGGCGCTGTGCAGCATTTGTCATAAGAAGAGCAATATTGTGCAATTCGTTTGAACGTTTGGTTAGTTGAGCAACACCCCACGATATAAGAATAGGAATAGCCGTTCCTGCTGCTACTGCAATCCCTGTTGGGGATGTAACAAAATTGCTAATGTTGGATAAGGAGCTGAGTCCGGTGGGGGCGAGCTTATGCGCAATGAAAGCTCCTCCTGTTGCCCATAAAGCACTAAGCGCTGTTGTGTACCAGTAGACTCGAAAGGAGGAATACTGCTTTAAGGGTCCAAAATTTACAGAGGGTGTTATATCATCATTTGCAGGAAGAGGTTTTGTAGACAACAAGGTATTATGAACAGTTCCGCCTGAAATATCAGGCGAAGGTTTTTGAGCAAAAAGCTGTTCAACAACAGATTTATCAATAACAGCGTCATCATGAATATTAGAGACAAAAGCTGAAGGATCGTTTTCAGCAAAAAACTCTTCTTCTGCTTTTGCGATTTTTTGAATCAAATCATCAACATTAACAACATTTTCAGAATTATTAGATGATATCTTTTCAAATCCCGTGTCATCAAAATCAAAGTTCATAGCTTTTGTGAGTGCTTCCTCAACTTCAACTTCAAATGTTTGCAATTTGGTCCTGCGTGCCATACTCGCCTCGTACTCTTACAGACGGAAAAGGAATACGTTCTCTTCCACATAACTTCCGCATACTAGCTGTTAATTATTTAGAAAGGAATATGCTTAGGAAAAAATTTTAAAAACTTATCAAGATAAAGTTAACGTGGTTTCTTATGCCTTGTTTAAAAAGGCTATAAAATATAACAAAAACAATTTATTAATTGAGTATAATAAAAATAAAAATATTGTTTACAACTTGTGCTCATAAAAAGCTCTATAAACCTATCGTCTGTGAGATAAGGATAATTCAATGGCGGTTATATATTCAGTGAGGTGCAAATGCCTTTCTGTTAATACTAATGGTTGTAAAAATATCGATAATTGTTAATAAATGTTGTGGTCCACTTAATTTTTATTGATTCTCAACGAAGGAGAATTCATATATCATACATATAGTCTGTAATAGCTTATATTATATATAATGGAGTTGTCCTTGAATTGTAAGTTCGTGAACAAAATAAACGTGGAAAATTTTGAATTTAATGATAGATTTTAGTAAATCGTACTTTAAATTGAACCGTTTTTTCTCTAATTTCAGTTGTTTGTTGCTAAATTTTGAAGCTTCTACGTTGACAATTGGATGTTTTTCAGTCGATATGCATGCAAGAATATTTTATGCAATCGATATGAAGGTGTAAGAATAATGGCAGAGCGATCACAACACCTACAAGATGTTTTTTTAAATACGGTACGTAAACAAAAGATTTCCCTTACAATTTTTCTTGTTAACGGCGTTAAACTCACAGGTATTGTAACTTCATTTGATAATTTTTGTGTCCTTTTGCGCCGTGATGGACATGTACAATTGGTTTATAAGCATGCTATTTCTACGATTATGCCTGGACAACCTGTACAGATGTTTGAAGATGAAAATTCTGAGTAAATGCGTCAAAGATAGTCCTCTTATCCCATTTTAAAAGTGTTTAAATTGCTATGGCAAATGAAAATGAGAGATTAGGAGGTGTATTTTCGCAGATTACAAAGCAGGTACGTGCACTTGTTTTAATACCGATTTTTCAAGAGAATAGAAATGAAAGCTCTTTAAGAGAATATTCGATATCTTCTCGTGTTAAAGAATCTTTGGGATTAGCGCGCGCTATAAGGTTAGAAGTTGTTAGTTATGAAACAATTAATATTGTAAAGCTTCGTTCTGCAACTCTCTTTGGAAAAGGTAGAGTGGATGCACTAGCCCATTATATAGATGAATATTCTATTGAGCTTGTGATTGTAGATCACCTTTTAACACCAATACAACAGCGTAATTTAGAAAAATTATGGAATTGCAAAGTTATTGATAGAACAGCCTTGATTCTTGAAATTTTTGGTGATCGTGCACGAACAAAAGAAGGAGTTTTGCAAGTACAGTTGGCACACTTATCCTATCAAAAAGGGCGGCTTGTGCGTAGTTGGACGCACTTGGAAAGACAACGAGGAGGACGTGGCTTCTTAGGTGGACCTGGTGAAACCCAAATTGAAGCAGACAGACGCCTTTTACAAGAAAAAATTGTTCGTATCCGCCGCGAATTGGAAACGGTTATTAAAACACGTGCACTTCATAGAGCCAAAAGAAAAAAAACATCTTATCCTGTTGTTGCTTTGGTAGGATATACGAATACAGGAAAATCAACTCTCTTTAATCGTTTAAGCGGAGCAGATATTTTAGCAAAGAATATGTTGTTTGCAACACTGGATCCGATTTTGCGCAAAGTTGTTCTTCCGCATGGAAAAACTGTTCTTTTGTCTGATACTGTAGGTTTTATCTCTAATTTGCCAACCAATTTGATTGCAGCTTTTAGAGCAACTCTTGAAGAAGTGGTTGAAGCAGATCTCATTCTTCATGTAAGAGATATGTCGGATCTTGATCATCGTGCACATGCCCAAGATGTCTTAGAAGTACTTTCAAGTCTTGATATCGATGTTGATGATACGGAGCATATCATAGAAGTTTGGAATAAGATTGATACGGTGGATGAGCAGGCATTAAATGTTTTACAAACGAGCGCGAAGACACGGTTGAATCCTGCTTTCATGGTATCTGCACTTAAGGGGGATGGACTAGATAAATTATTAAAAGTCATTGAAGAAAAAATTTTTGGAGAGGTGCAAAATATTGAATATCTTTTAAAACCTCATGAAATGTCACTTATTGATTGGTTTTATGAAAACTCTGCTGAAATAATGCAAGAAGGACATGATGATGGGTCTGTTACCATTAAAGCGATTGTTACTTCTGAAGCAAAACAACAACTAGAGAACATCAAAAAAACTTGAATTAAGCTCTTTAAAGCTATTGTTGAACATTTATGCTTAAATTTTATGTTTTTCTTATCGTAAAATAGTATAGCAGCAAGTTAAGATGATAGTTACTACTTTCTCTTAATACAACAATATAAAGAAGTATTTTGCTGGTTAAAATAAAAATGAGTATTAAATGTAATAAAAGGCTGTTCGTATGTACAGTATGGCAAAACATTTCGATTGTTTTGCTGCTACAAATGTTGTGCGTATCTTTTATTTGGTTGTATTATTTTATTCAGCCTCGTGGTTATCAAGCAACTTTAGTATTTTCATTATCTGATTCTGTAGAAAAGACATTACCGATTAAAAAACAAGACAATCTTATCGCTTTTTTATTTTCACAACCTATATTTTCAGATGATTCGCATTTTTCTTTAAGGACTTCTTATAAGAAAAAAAAACACGAAAATATCCGTTTATCGCGTCATGGTGATCTCATCAATCTTACTTTTGAAGCTGAGACACCTGAAGCAGCCCAACAGGGTTTGGAAACTTGGTTTTCCGCATTTTCACAAGTAATCATAAAACAGAAGCCATTTTTGCTAAATGATAAATCAGGAGATAAACAACATGATAATACTGCGATCATTAATATCGTCCAGGAGTTTCGTGCATCCGTTGATTCTTTTATTCAGCATGGTGTAAAACAAACAGAGCTTCATGAGCTTTCTATGCAATTAACGGAAGCAACTTTAAAGCGTCTTCATTTAACAAGTTTGAATTCAACGATTAATGTGATGCGTGAAAAGGGGCAGTCTTTACTATCTTTATCGTTTATCGCAGGCAATTCAGCAATTGTCGCTCTGGAATCTAAACGTGACATTTTGGAAACACAAAGAGCACATATGGTTGCACAATTGGGGTGGACACATCCTCAAATTAAGGCAATGACTGCGGAATTAGAGGCAGTTTCTGATCAATTAAAGAATAAAATTTTACAAATCATTGATCAAGTTCATTCAGATGAGATTATTGCAACGGAATTGGAAAAACAGCTCAAAAAAAGGGTGAGCTTTTTTGTAAAAGATCAATCCCAGTCTTTGAATCAATTATTTAACGAGTTTGAAAATAAAATAAAAATAGAAATCGATGCACAAAATAAAATGATGAGTAAGTCTGCTCAAGGGAGAGAAAAAGTTATTGGTTCATATCAGGGATTGAATGATAATTCTCTTCTCTTGCAAAATGTAAAGATTCACGTGGTTATGCCAACAACGTTAGCGCCAATTTCTTTTATGGCTCTTTATGGAAGAAATATTCTTGTGAGTGCATTGGCTAGCTTCCTTACTCTTTTGTTTGGAATAGTGTTATTTTATTTGTGTTTTAGAAGTAAAAAAAAGCAACTCTCAGAAGAGAATTTGAGATTAAAAGAAAATGTTCTTAAGAAAAATAAGAGTACTTTAGTCTCTCAAGAAATGAAAAATCTTGAAGCTTTTATTACGATAGAAGGATTATCTGATGTTTTGAAATGGCGTGCTTCAACAATTATTTCAATTATTGGACCAGAAGCAGCACGGACAGCGGCAAAACTTTCACTTCATCTTACAAAAGAGAACAAAACAATTCTGTTAGTTGATATCTCTGGGCAACAAATAGAGAAAGTCATTGGGCCACATCGGGGGCTGAGTGATATTTTAACGGGCAATGCTCAGTTGCATGATGTTATTTACCGTGATTATGATACGGGGGTTGATATTCTTCCTCAGGGGTTAACAAGTGCTGTTTGTGCACAAGATTTTTCAAATGATATTATTCATATATTACAAGAATTTAAAAAAGAGTATGATTTTATCATTTTAGAGATGACAAGCGAACCAAAATATGGATTCGAGCAATTTGCAGAACTAACAGATTATTATATTTGTAATACTGTTCTTAATGAACAGGGTTGGATAATGCAGATGGTTAGTTACTTTCCAAAAACTGTTTATCGCATTGTTGCATCATAAATTTCATAAAAGAGAAATATGTATCGCATGTTATAGTAGTACGCTTGTTTTTTGTTAAAGTTGTAGTACATACTAAAATATGAAGATTTAATGTTTAAATTTTTAAATGCATTGTAGTTGGAGAAAAGCGTGGGGCAATCAAAGATGGCAGTAAAGAGATTAAATAATAATATTTTAACGCCCGTTCAAAAGAAAAATAGAAAACAAATACAGATATGGCTTTATTTTATTTTATTGCTTTGCTTGGCAATTGTCTTAGTAGGGGGAGCCACTCGTTTGACAGGATCAGGATTATCGATAACGGAATGGAAGCCAATACACGGTATTATTCCACCGATAAGTATTAATCAATGGCAAGAGGAATTTTTAAAATATCAACAGATCGCACAATATAAATTGCTTAATCGTGATATGACCTTAAGTGCTTTTAAGATCATTTTTTGGTGGGAATGGGCGCATCGTGTTCTTGGCCGTCTTGTTGGTCTTGTCGCTTTATTCGGGTTAATTTGGTTTTGGGCAACTAAACGGATTGAAAAAAATATTTTACTCCAGCTGATCATTGTGCCGATCCTCATCGCATTTCAAGGTTTTATTGGTTGGTGGATGGTAGCTTCGGGGATTGGGCAAAGTAATCTAACAAGTGTGAGCCAATATCGTTTGGCATTTCATCTTATAACGGCATGTTTCGTTATTATTTTTGTTACTTATTTATCTCAAGGACTTACAGAATATTCGGAAAAACCAGCAAATAAAAAAGTGCAATATTTTGCAGCTTGGTTTGTTATTCTCGTTTTGATAGAGATTTATTTGGGTGCTTTGGTTGCAGGGCTTCATGCTGGAAAAGTCTATAATACATGGCCCCTTATGGATGGTCAGATTATTCCTGATGGTTTATTGCAGCATAGTCCTATTTGGCGCAATTTATTCGAAAATCCTTTAACGGTTCAATTTACACATCGTTTTTTTGCTTATTTTTTATTTATTGTTTCGGCTATTCATGCTTTCTACGTACAAAAAAATGCTCCACATTCAACCCATTCTCGTCGTGCATTTTTGATTTGTGTTATGATTATTATTCAAGCACTTTTGGGTATCTTGACACTGTTATATGAGGTTCCGATAAGTTTGGGGCTCATTCATCAAAGTATGGCATTAGTTGTGTTGTGGTTTGCGGTTACGCACTGGCGAGCAACAAAAGGAGCTTATCGTGTTGTTGAATAAAAGCTTGTATCCAGATGAAGTTTAGTTGCCTGAAAGCATTAAATCGAGATTTTGGACAACAGCGGCTGATGCGCCTTTTCCTAAATTATCGAATATGGCGCAGAGATTAAAAATGCCTTCGCGATCATTTCCAAATACGAACAGTTTCATACCATCTTTATTGGCTAAATATTCTGGATTAAGACTTTGAAGTGAAGCGGTTTCTTCTTGTGATGCAACTGAAATGATACTTTGTCCATCGTAATGGTTTGCAAGAATTTCGCGCAGATCAGAACAGTTCGCTGATTTTGTAAATAAATGGCGATGCAGTGGAAGATTGACAATCATCCCTTGAGGAAAACGACCAACACTCGGTACAAAAATAGGAGTTTGATTGATTTGTCCATGGATTTTAATTTCTGGAACATGTTTGTGTTCAAGATTAAGACCATAGATAAAGTAATTTTCCCGAATATGTTGTTGAGATTGATTTTCCATGTGAGCAATCAATTTTTTTCCACCTCCGGTATAACCGGAGATTGCATTAATCGAGATAGGGTAATAAGCGTCTAGTAGTCCTACTTCGCGAAGTGGGCGAATCAAGCTAATGGCGCCGGTAGGGTAACATCCGGGATTGGTTACATAATGTGCTGCTTGAATGCGCTTTTTTTGTCCTGCTGTCATTTCAGGAAAACCGTAGACCCAGTTTGATGTTACGCGGTGTGCTGTTGAGCTATCAATAATCCTAATATTTTTATTCTTTTTAAGCCAATGAACTGTTTCGCGTGCAGCATCATCTGGAAGACATAAAATAACAATATCGGTTTGATTAAGATAGTCTTGTCGCAGATGAACATCATGGCGATCTTTATGAGTAAGAGAGAGTAGTTTAAAATCTGTACGCTTCTTTAAGCGTTTTTGTATTTGCAGTCCGGTTGTTCCATGTTCACCATCAATAAAGACTTTTGTTGCCATTCTTATTTACCTTACCTTTCCCTGCTACATTCAATTTTTCATATTATAAATTATTTTAAATCATTACCAACTTAAATAGTAATCGTTAAGTTATTGAATTTATTTAAATAATAAATATTTTTGTAAAAGTTATAAACAAATAAGAACGTAAAAGAAAAAACTTAACCTCAGTTTTTGCCATTCTTGTGAGAGAAGTTTTGTGCTGTTTCTATGACAAGGAATAAGATAAATATTTGTGTCATTATTTTTGAATGTAAGTGGTTTAAAATGTTTGGTTTGCATTGTTTGCTGTGTTATCGTTTAGTAACTTTACTTTATTATGTTAGGAACGTATTTTATGACACAGCAAGAAATTGACGTACAAAAGCGCTTTTTTAATGATAATTTGCAAACTGTCGATAGTGCAATCTTTGAAGCAATTAAGGGCGAATTTGATCGGCAACAACATGAAATTGAGCTGATTGCTTCAGAGAATATTGTTTCAAGAGCGGTTCTTGAAGCACAGGGTTCTGTTTTAACCAATAAATATGCAGAAGGTTATCCAGGAAAACGCTATTATGGTGGGTGTCAATTTGTTGATGTCGTTGAAGATTTAGCCATTGAAAGAGCAAAACAGCTTTTTGGTGCAGCTTTTGCAAATGTGCAGCCTAATTCTGGTAGCCAAATGAATCAAGCTGTCTTTTTAGCTTTACTTCAGCCTGGTGATCCATTTATGGGATTGGATTTAAATGCTGGTGGTCACCTTACGCATGGTTCATCTGTCAATATGTCTGGGAAATGGTTTGATGTTGTTTCTTATGGGGTGCGTCAAGAAGATCAGATTATCGATATGAAAGAGGTTGAGCGGCTTGCAGAAGAGCGTAAACCAAAACTTATTATCGCAGGGGGATCGTCTTATCCTCGCTTCTGGGATTGGAAGCGTTTTCGTGAAATAGCCGATGAGATTGGTGCTTATCTACTTGTTGATATGTCTCATATTGCCGGTCTTGTTGCTGGTGGCGTACATCCTTCACCTGTGCCACATGCGCATATTGTAACGACAACAACACATAAATCGCTTCGAGGTCCTCGTGGTGGTTTGATATTGACAAACGATGAGGCTTTATCCAGAAAAATTAATTCTGCAATTTTCCCTGGTCTTCAAGGAGGAGCTTTAATGCATGTGATTGCGGCAAAGGCCGTTGCGTTTGAAGAGGCTCTGCGTCCATCTTTCAAGAGTTATAGTGCCAATGTGGTTGAAAATGCAAAAACTTTAGCAAAAACATTACAAAGTAATGGTTTTAATATTGTTTCTGGCGGTACAGACAATCATTTATTGTTAGTTGATTTACGTTCCAAAAATCTAACAGGAAAACGTGCTGAATTGGCTTTGGGACGCGCTCATATTACCTGCAATAAAAATGCTATTCCTTTTGATCCTGAAACGCCATCTATAACATCGGGAATTCGTTTGGGATCACCTGCTACCACAACGCGTGGTTTTTCAGAGAAAGAATTTATTCAAGTTGGTCATTTGATTTCAGAAGTTCTTGATGGTCTTCGGGATGCAAAAAGTGATGAAGACAATCATACTGTTGAAATAGCTGTGAAGAAAAAGGTGGAAGATATAACGAATCAATTCCCTCTTTACTCTTCTTTTAATACGCGTTAAGGGTACGAAAGAAATGCGCTGTCCTTATTGTCAATATGAGGATACACAGGTTAAAGATTCGCGTCCTGCAGAAGAGGGAGCGGTGATTCGTCGTCGTCGTGTATGTTCCGTTTGTGCAGGTCGTTTTACAACTTTTGAACGTGTTCAGTTACGCGAGCTTTTGGTTGCTAAAAAAAGTGGACGATGTGAGCCATTCGATCGTGATAAGTTAATGCGATCGGTTGATTTGGCTATACGTAAGCGCAATATTGATCCTGATCATATCGAACGAGCAGTTTCTGGCATTGTGCGACAACTTGAAAGTTTGGGGGAACCAGAGATTGCTTCAGAAAAAATTGGACATCTTGTGATGGAAGCATTGAAAAGAATTGATGACATTGCTTATATCCGTTTTGCTTCTGTGTATCGCGATTTTCGTAATGCAAGCGATTTTCACGATGTTATAGATGAGTTGTCAAAGGATATAGCGGATACAGAATCTCGTTTTGATGAATAAAAAAGTGCAAGATGAACGGTTTATGGCTGCAGCTATCCGTTTAGCAGAGCGTCATGTCGGTCTTACAGGTGGGAATCCTTCGGTTGGTACGTTGATTGTGCGAAACGATGACGGTGTGGGCACGTTTATTGTTGGTTATGGCGTAACAGCTATTCATGGCAGGCCTCATGCAGAAGTGCAAGCTTTACGCATGGCTGGTTCTTTAGCTCAAGGAGCCACTGCCTATGTGACTTTAGAACCCTGTGCACATTATGGAAAAACTTCTCCATGTGTGAATGCACTTATTGATTCGGGTATTTCTCGCGTTGTTGTTGCTCTTAATGATTGTGACGAACGCGTTGATGGTCGTGGTATTGCTCTTTTACGTGCGGCCGGTATTGAAGTAATTGAGGGCATTTTAGCTGAAGAAGCTTTTGAATCTTTATATACGCACTGGTGTATCAGGAAGATGCAACGCTGTGCTGTTACTTTTAAAATGGCAATTTCTGCCGATAATGGTGTGGGAAAAAGAGAAAAGCGGGGAATGAAAATTAGTGGAATTATTTCTCATACCCATACCCATATTTTACGTGCCCAAAATAATGCTATCATGGTTGGTATTGGCACTATATTAACAGATGATCCGCAATTAAATTGCCGCTTACCAGGATTGGAGATGCGTTCACCTACACGTATTATTTTGGATGCAGATTTATCTATCCCACTTGAGGCAAAAGTTGTTCAAACGGCAACAACAGTTCCTACTTGGGTTATTTGTGATGCAAATCGTTTAAATAAAGACAAAAAAAATGCGCTGAAACAGTATGGTGTATCTGTGTATTCGATAAAAATGAGCAATGGTCACTTGCAGCCACTTGCTATTTTGCAGCTGCTTTATAAACATGGAATCAATAGCGTTTTACTTGAGGGAGGTGCAAAAACAGGGGAAACGTTTTTAAATGCTGGTTGTGTGGATCGTCTGATATGTTTTTATGCACCCGTTGTTTTAGGAAAAGGTCGTGTTGAAGCTCCTCATTTTGGAAATTATCTTTCGCAATTTCATGAAGTTGAGGCAAGAATGTTTGGAAATGACCGTTTTTATAAATGGAGGCATAAGGCATTATGTTTACAGGAATTATAACAGACATCGGTTGTGTTGAAGATATTCAATCTTTAAAGCAGGGTGTCCGTTTAAAGATTTCTACACGCTATGCTATAGAAAGCTTAGCAATTGGCGCATCAATTGCGTGTTCAGGAATTTGTCTGACAATTGTAGAGCGAGGATTAAAACAAAAAAACTCCAATTGGTTTATCGTCGAAGCGTGGGAAGAAACATTGCGTTTGACGAATCTTGTACAATGGACAAAAGGAACTTTTGTTAATTTAGAGCGTTCGCTTCGATTGGGTGATGAAATGGGAGGACATTTGGTCTCTGGTCATATTGATGGTCTGGCTGAAATCATTGATCAAAAAAATGAAGGAGATGCGATTCGTTTTTATCTAAAAGTTTCAAGACAATTTATACCTTTCATTGTTAATAAAGGATCTCTTGCACTTAATGGGACATCTTTGACTGTTAATGTTGTTGAGGATTGTATTTTTGATGTTCTTATTATTCGCCATACACTTGAAATGACAACTTGGAGACAAGCTAAAATTGGAGATTTGGTTAATTTGGAAATTGATCAATTTGCTCGTTATTCTGCTAAGCTTCTTACTTTAAAAATGAAAGATGAATAAATCAAAAATCTATTGATCGCTTTTAGAATTTTACACTTTATAACCTTGATTTTTTTTGATTCGTTTTTGTGGAATTCCATTATGATGAAAGAGATACATAAAAAGCCTCATGTATTGATTGTTGAAGCACGTTTTTATGAGGAAATTTCTGATTCACTTTTAAAAGGTGCTGTGACTGCTTTGCAAAAAGCTGAAGCGAGTTATGACATTGTAACGGTTCCTGGAGCATTAGAAATTCCAAGCGCTATCGCTTTTGCTGAACTAAATAAGATATCTTATGACGGTTATGTTGCACTTGGTTGTGTTATTCGGGGTGAAACATATCACTTTGAAATTGTTGCTAATGATTCTTGTCGTGCATTGATGGATTTAACTGTTCATAAGCATTTGGCTATTGGAAATGGCATTTTGACTGTTGAAAATGAAAAACAAGCTTGGATACGTGCAAAACAAGAGGACAAAAATAAAGGTGGTTTTGCAGCTGAAGCGGCTTTATGTATGATCGCTCTAAAAAAGAGATTTGGAGATAATCGTTAACTATGCCTGATATAAAAAACAGACATTTTCCGCGTTCAGCCAATAAACGTGGAGCAGCAAGACTTGCTGCAGTTCAAGCACTCTATCAAATGGATATTGTGGGTTCAGGGGTGATGGAAACGGCAGCTGAATATGAGGCTTATCGTCTAGGAAAAGATATTGATGGGGATCAGTATCTTGAAGCTGATTTTCAATGGTTCTTGGCTATTATAACAGGTGTTGTAAAAGATCAAAAGAGGCTTGATCCTTTGCTTCATAAACAGCTTTCTGCAGAGTGGTCTCTTTCACGTCTTGATTCTATATTACGAGCAATTTTACGAGCAGGTTTATGGGAGTTAATCAACCGTAAAGATGTTCCTATTGCGGTTGTTATGAGTGAATATGTTGATATAGCAAAGGCATTTTTTGAAGGTGATGAGCCAAAACTTGTTAATGCGATTCTTGACAATATGGCAAAAAAAGTCCGCCTCTAAGAATCATAATTTCTTATACTGTTAGACTTGATAAGATCAAGTCTAACAGTATTGGAACGATATGCAGACTATATAATTCAGTTATGGGGTGGTGGATTTGCAGGACCTTTTATAATTTGCATTAAGAAAGGGTGTTCTTTTGTTGCAGTTGGTGTTGTTCTAGAAATAAAATCAAACACTTGACCGTCTTGTAAGCCGTAGTTAGCAACTTTTGTAACTTGATTATTTTCATTGAAGTAAATGGCTAAAACTTTGCGGTCAATAATCTTTGTTTTCATAAACTGCATCCCACGGTAACGTGTTTGCGAGATGTAATAAAAAACTTCATTATCATATTTTGTTTTTAATGAAGGGGTCCCTAAAGTTAAAAGAACCTGCTCTTGACTGGATCCAATAGAGATAGAACTCAGAGCATTTTTATCAAGAATATAGCCCTCTCTATAAATTTGGCTTGAACCTGAAGAATCAAGAAGACTACAACCCGCAAGTACTATGATGTTTGCTATTGCTAGACAAACCAATAATTTACGTTTGATTAAGACTATTATGTGAGACATATAAAACAATGATAACTCCTTTTTATACTTAGATGTACGACAAGAAGGCAACCTCAAGTTTTTTCTAATTTTAGCTTAATCTACTGTAGCTTACACTGAGTTTCCCTATTATAAAGAAAATTATGCCATATAGAATTTCTTTAGAAAAGTAAAAAATGTATCAAATGTACTTGAGGTAAATAAAAGTACTGTGCTTTATATGTTTTTGTGGTTGGGAGTTTTCAATGAATGTTCAGAATTTTTCTCAAATGATATTTGCTTTGACTTATCCAATATCCGTACGTTCTTTACCTGCGAAAGGTATCAAAGCTCATCTTTATGCAAATAAAAAAGAATGTGCATGTTTAGCTCAGAACCATGATTTAATTGAAGTAAAATCTTGTGAGGGAAAATTCCATATTTTTCCGTGGAAAAAACGAGGAGTACGGATAAAAGGACTGTTGCAAGCGCGTATATTACAGTTATGTGTTATCACATTAGAACCATTAGAAAATATTCTCTGTGAAAATATTGATACTGTTTTTGTTCCTGAAGATTCAAATTTGATAAAGCCTCAAAGATCAGAGGATACGAGAGAATTATTTTTAGATGTGGAGGGACTTGATACTCCAGAAGTGTTTTATGATGATAAAATTGATATTGGTGCAATCATGGAAGAGTTTTTTGAGTTGTCTATTAATCACTATCCACGTAAGGAGGAGGTAAAGATGCATGCAGTTGAAAATTTAGAAGAAGAAGAGCAAAAACTTTCGCCATTTTCTGTTTTGAAAAATTGGAAGTTATTGTAAAAACGTAAAAAAATTATCTATTGTATACTATGATAAAAACGGTTTTTTCTGCGGAGCTATTTTCGCAAGATGTGTTTTGTGAGTGTTCAGAAGCCGAAAATCATAATATGCGTTTAAGGATGTAAATAAGAAGATGTGGGATATGCAAGCGTGATTAGAGTTTCCATAGATGTCATGGGTGGTGATTATGGTCCAGAAGCAGCTATTGCAGGAGCAGCAATTGTACAAAAATATTTGTCAAATATTTATTTTCTGTTTTATGGGATGGAGGAGGTTGTCAAGCCAGTTCTAAAAAAGTATCCCTGTTTGGATTCTGTATCGTGCTTTTGTTCTACAGAAACTTATACACGCATGGATGAAAAGCCAAGCCAAGCACTTCGCAATGGACGTGGTAAATCATCAATGTGGTGTGCTATTGAAGCGGTAAAAAATGGTGAAGCTGATGCTTGTGTTTCTGCTGGTAATACAGGGGCACTCATGACCATGTCTTATTTTTGTTTAAAAATGCTAGCAGAGGCTGAACGTCCTGGTATTGCAGGTATCTGGCCAACACTTCGCAGTGAAAGTATCGTTTTAGATATTGGAGCAACAATTGGTGCATCTGCTAGTCAATTGGTTGATTTGGCGGTTATGGGAGCGGGGATGTTTCGCGCTTTATATCATACTGAAAAACCAAGCGTGGGGCTTTTGAATGTGGGAGTAGAAGAGGTTAAAGGGCTTTATGAAATAAAAAAAGCAGGAATGATATTACGTAAAGTGCAATTAGAAGGATTAGAATATAAAGGATTCGTTGAGGGCAATGATATTGGAAAAGGAACTGTTGATGTTGTTGTAACAGAAGGATTTTCTGGTAATATTGCTTTAAAAACCGCAGAAGGGACAGCGCGACAGATAGGAGAGATTTTAAACTCTGCACTGCGCAGTTCTTTTTTAACATCTCTTGGTTATTTTTTATCACGGGGAGCTTTTCGTACACTGAAACATAAAATGGATCCCGATAGGGTGAATGGAGGAGTGCTTTTAGGTTTGAATGGTGTTGTCATAAAAAGTCATGGTGGTGCTAATGCTAATGGTTTTGCTTCTGCTATCCGTGTTGGTTATGAAGTGGTTAATAATGGTCTTTTACAAAAAATAACTGCAGATTTGCGGCGGTTTCATGAGAATAAAGAAGCGCTTTTTGATCAGGAAGATGAATCGGTGATGAATGGGGAGGCCTTATGATAAGCTCTTACAATAGAAATGAGAAGTTTGAAGAAAAGGTGAGAGCTGAATGATTCGATCAATTATACGTGGTGTAGGAAGTGCTTTGCCGAAAAAAAGTTTATCAAATGATGAGATTGCAAAGTTTGTTGAAACGTCAGATTCATGGATTGTTCAACGTACAGGAATACATCAACGTTATATTGCCAATGAAAATGAAACAACGGTTTCTTTAGGTGTGGAAGCTGCGCAAGCAGCCCTTATAAATGCTGGTCTTACAATAAAGGATATTGATTGTATTATTTTAGCAACCTCAACACCAAATCGTACTTTTCCTGCTTCTGCTGTTGAAATTCAGTATGCTTTGGGAATGAGCCATGGATTTGCTTTTGATATTCAAGCCGTTTGCTCTGGTTTTATTTTTGCTTTAGTAACAGGAGATTCTTATTTACGCTGTGGAGCAATTAAAAGAATTTTAGTTATTGGATCTGATACATTTTCTCGAATTTTAGATTGGGAAGATCGTACAACATGTGTTTTGTTTGGTGATGGTGCGGGGGCTGCTATTTTGGAAGCACAAGAAATTGAAAAGAATGTTGTTTTTAAGCGTGGTATATTGTCTGCAAAACTGCGTTCTGATGGTGCTTATATAGATAAACTATATGTTGATGGTGGACCTTCAACAACCCAAACGACAGGCTATTTGCGTATGGAAGGACGAGAGGTTTTTAAGTATGCTGTTGGTATGATAACCGATGTAGTTGATGATTGTTTTGCAGCTGTGGGTATGGATTCTTCACAACTAGATTGGTTTATACCTCATCAGGCTAATAGGCGCATTATTGAAGCATCTGCTAAAAAATTGGGAATTTCACCAGAGAAAGTTGTGATTACTGTTGATCAACATGGTAATACGTCAGCAGCATCAGTTCCTTTGGCATTAACAGCAGCTATTAGCGATGGAAGAATAAAAAAAGGAGATCTTATTATGTTAGAAGCTATGGGAGGTGGATTTACATGGGGAGCAATTCTTATTCGTTGGTAAATTATGGTGACTTGACCATATTTGAATAGATGTATAAGTCATTTTGTAATTTTTAATATTTTAATAGGTGGTTATAATGGCAAGTAAGACAGTAACGCGTGCAGATTTAGCGAGCGTAGTTTGTAAAAGAGTGGGCTTGTCACATACTGAATCAGCAGCTTTGGTCGAGTTGATTTTGGATGAGATTTGCAGCTCACTTGTAAAAGGTGAAGCTGTTAAATTATCTTCTTTTGCAACTTTTCAAGTCCGCAGTAAAAATGAACGTATTGGGCGCAATCCAAAAACAGGTGTGGAAGCACCTATTTCTCCGCGACGTGTTGTAACATTTAAGGCTGCAAATGTACTTAAACAAAGAATTCTAGATTCGCATCGTGCAAGACAGAAAAATGATGTCTCATAAATAAACGCATGATAATGTTTAGTATTTATTAAAAAGTATCTAAAATAAAGTTCTGTGTTTTTTTTTAACTGTTTAATAAGTAGTCAATTATAGTCCTATTTTTGACTAATCTTGTTGCGAGATTGAGATGTAATGAATCATTATCAAATCATTTATCGTATCTTAGATAAGGTGTTGAAAAATGGATAAAAGCTCTGATGCTTTTCGCACAATTAGCGAAGTAGCCGAGTTGTTGGAGCTGCCGCAGCATGTCTTGAGATTCTGGGAAACACGTTTTAGGCAGATTAAGCCAATGAAACGTGGAGGAGGAAGGCGCTATTATCGTCCGATTGATATTGATTTACTTAATGGTATTAAGCAGTTATTGTATGATCAGGGATATACAATAAAAGGTGTGCAGCGTCTTTTGAAAGAAAATGGTGTTGCTTTTGTGACTGCATTTGGTAGCGGTAATCTTGATGCTATGAATGTTGTCATAGAGAAAAAACATGCAGGACAAACTTCTGAAAATGTTAGCAATAAGCCTAAAAAATCTTCTTTTGGACTTTTGAGTTTCATGAGGAGTGAGGGAGAGGCATCTATTGGTTCTGTGAATCTCTATAAGGAGAAAACTGATAAAGTATTGTTGCAAGAAATATTGTTTGAACTCATTGAATGTAAGCGTGTTCTTGATAGAGCACGGTAACAATTATGTTTTTTATTTTATATTGTGCTTATTTTTTAGCAAAAAATGTGTTTTGAAATTTTTTCGTAAATGAACATAGTATCTAGCATGGTAATTATGTTTTGTAGATATTTAGATACTTTATAAGTGTACTTCGAACTTTTATATTAAATTAGCTGCTAACGTATCATATGTATATATTATATTTGACTCGTTTTTTAATAAGAGTTTTTAAGAAGAGGGGAAAAAATTAACGTTGAATTTTGCTATTTTCCTTTGATTTAGTTTTATAATTCTCAGAAAAGTTAAAACGATATCTAGCGAGTCGAAATTCCGTAAGGGAGGTAGAATGCTCGTGGGTTGCTAATTGGCTGCGCTTATTTTAAAGAAATAAAACACCTAACCCCATTTTGCGTTGGGAATCGTAAATGGTATAGTAGTAAATTCATTAAGGCTACCATTTTTATGTTTGTGTGAAGAGGCTAGTTGAGTGTTACTATCATAATTTTAGCCCACTCATAATGTTTTCGGCAATCTTTGGTTCTTGAGGTGATTTTATTATAGGCATTGTTAGTTCTTTCTAGATAGTACATTCATCTCGCTTGTCGCGTGCAAGAGAATGATACTGATTGATTCAATATAAAATGATAGAATCCTATTATATTCGAGACGCCCATTTTAGATGAATAACGGTGGATTATTTATTATAAATCAATATATTATCATTGTTTTGATAAAAACTTATCTTACAAATAAGATATATGATTGTTCAGCTAATTTACATATTTATTCATAAATATAATCTTGTTTTCAGTTTTTCTTTTGGATGTTTTTATAATTATCGTAATGATTCACCTATGATAGAATAGCACAATCTTCTTGTTATAAAGGTTAAGAGAGCTATTAATTGGTATTTATTAGATGTATAACTCCTCAAATACTCCAATATTAAACTATTTAATTTTGTAAAATTGAGAATTTATAGTAAAAAAAATTAAGATCTTATCATCTTTTGTGATGTTATGCATTTATTACACGCTGTAAATCTGGAGGTGTTGCCTCATTTGACAGCTGTTTAATCACGTCTTCTACAGGTAAAAAAGTCTGATTCGTACTTCCTAAGCGGCGCATATTTACGCTGTTTGTTTGAGCTTCACGTTTGCCACATACCAAAATTACAGGGACTTTTTGTAAAGAATGTTCTCGTATTTTATAGTTAATTTTTTCATTACGGAGATCTGTTGTTACAGAAAGCCCAATAGCTCTAAGTTTTGCTGTTATTTTTTGGGCATATTCATTCGCTTCAGATGTAATTGTTGCAACAACAACTTGTTCAGGAGCAAGCCAAAGTGGTATATGCCCAGCAAAATTTTCGATTAATATACCAAGAAAACGCTCCATTGATCCAAAAATGGCGCGATGAATCATAACAGGTTGGCGTTTTTCTGAATCTTTATCGATATAGAATGCACCAAAACGTTCAGGGAGATTAAAATCTACTTGTGTTGTTCCACATTGCCATTCACGACCAATAGCATCCTTTAATGTATATTCAAATTTTGGACCATAAAACGCTCCCTCACCTGGAAGGATGCTTGTTTTGATCCGTCCTGAAAATTTTATTTCAATCGTTTTAAGAATAGATTCCATGATATTTTCCGCATGATCCCATAACACGTCAGATCCAACTCGTTTTTCCGGACGTGTTGAAAGCTTAAGACTGATTTCTTTAAAACCAAAATCAGCATAAGTTGATAAAATAAGATCATTAATACTGAGACATTCATCAGCTAATTGTTCATCAGTACAAAAAATATGCGCATCATCTTGTGTAAAACCACGCGCACGCATAAGACCATGTAAAGAGCCTGAAGGTTCATAACGATGAACAAGACCAAATTCAGCAAGTCTAATGGGCAAATCACGATAAGATTTTAAACCATGTTTAAAAATTTGTACATGACCAGGGCAATTCATTGGTTTAAGAGCATACATATTTCTATGATCTGAATCTTCTTCTGCTGGAATTGTTTTGAACATGTTCTCTTTATACCAGCTCCAATGGCCAGATATTTCCCAAAGCGACTTATCGAGAACTTGTGGTGCATTAACTTCAGCATATTGATGATCATCAAGGCGTCTACGCATATAGTTGATTAAATTTTGGAACATTTTCCAGCCTTTTTTGTGCCAAAAAATCATTCCTGGTCCTTCTTCTTGAAAATGAAATAAATCCATTTCACGTCCTAAGCGGCGATGATCACGTTTTTCAGCTTCCTCTAGCATATGTAGATAGGCTTTTAAGTCATTTTCATTAGCAAATGCTGTTCCATAAATTCTCGTAAGCATTGGATTATTAACATCACCACGCCAATAAGCTCCTGCGACTTTCATTAATTTGAAAGCATTTCCAATTTGTCCTGTAGATTGCATGTGCGGGCCGCGGCACAGGTCGAACCACTCGCCTTGATAATAGATTTTTAAATCTTGGTTTTCAGGAATGCTATCGATAAGTTCAACTTTATAAAATTCCTTTTTTTCATAAAAAACTTTTCTTGCTCTTTCACGAGACCAAATTTCTTTTCTAAAAGGTTTATTGCGTTGGATAATTTCACGCATTTTCTTTTCGATGATGGCGAGATCATCTAATGTAAAAGGTTGTTGGCGTGCAAAATCATAATAGAACCCATTTTCAATGACAGGGCCTATTGTCACTTGCGTTTCAGGAAAAAGTTCTTGCACAGCTTCAGCAAGGACATGCGCACAATCATGTCTTATGAGCTCAAGAGCACGTGAATCATCACGGGTAATAATCTCCACTTGACCAGATTGTCCTAATGGATCCGAGAGATCTCGTATGATGCCATCAAGACTATAGGCAACAGCTTTTTTTGCTAGTGATTTAGAAATCAATTCTGCTAATTCTAAGCCTGTCATTTCAGCCGAGTAATTACGTTCTGAGCCATCGGGAAAAGAAAGAGAAACAGAGCAAGACATAAAAACACCCTTTTAATCCAATTCCGCCAACGATTGCGGATGGTTTCGTGAAAACTGAGTAAAAAGCTTATAGGCTGTTTTTTTATCAATATATATAAAAAAAGGAAAGGATTATTTGTTGTGCTTGTTAGAAACTTTCCAGTAACGCCAAGGTTTATAAAAACAGCAAGAGTTTCCAAGCGATGTAGGCACTGGATCAAAGCCATCTGTTCCAAAGGGGCCACAACGTATGATACGAAAGAGTCCCATCCATGCACCAGCCCAAAGTCCATGGCGTGCAATTGCTTCATACGTATATTCTGAACAAGTTGGGGCATGGCGACATTGATTGCCTATAAGACTTGAAAATGTTATTTGATAAAAACGTATTAAAAAAGTGCCCAATAATCGTCCGGGTGTTTTTTGCCAAGCACCTGTATAATTCCGAGTTATTTTTTTTTGTTGAAACTGTAATTTGAACATTTATTTCTCTTCAATTTTTTGAATGCAGTCTATCGTTGCATCAAAAGGCAATAGTGTTGCCGCGTGGCGCACTTTATAGTCTTTAATGGGCTGTAAGCAAGAAAAATCCTCAAATGGAGCTTGAGGAGAAGGACCATCCTGTGTTAGCATTTGATAGATAACGTCACGCAACATTTTAAAATCTTGCGTTGTTTGCCCGATGATATGAGATGCTAAAAGTGAAGCCGAAGCTTGTCCTAGCACACATGCATATATTTCATGAGCAAAATCTGTAATGATATTATTTTTTACTTTTAAATCTACAGTAATTGTTGAACCACAAAGATGTGAATGTTTGCTTGATCTGGCATCAGGATTATTAAGACGCCCAATTTTGCTTATATGTGCTGCATATTCAAGTATTTTATCATTATAGATATTATCAATCATGCGCTACTGCCTGAAATTTTGAGAGTCGTGATTGTTTAAGCTTTTAATTTGCTTATATTAAGGATTATACAAAATGAAATAGGTGTTTAGCAAATGTTTTGTGTAGAGAAAGTTTGGAGTTTTTGAATGCGTAATGTTGTTAAAGAAGGCGCAAAGGATTCTTTGTTGTTCGAAGAGAAGCGGCCAAGTATTGAAGAGGTGGAAGATGCGATTCGTACATTACTTTTATGGGTAGGGGAAAATCCAAATAGAGAAGGGCTTTTAGATACTCCAAGACGTATAGCTAAGGCATATCGCGAGCTTTTTAATGGTTATACTCAATCGGTTGAAGAAACCTTAGGCACAGTTTTTGAAGAAGTTTCAGGGTACAATGAATCGGTAATCGTAAAAAATATACCTTTTTATTCACATTGTGAGCATCATATGATTCCAATTATTGGAAAAGCGCATATAGCATATCTTCCTAAAGCAAAAATTGTTGGCCTTTCAAAAATTGCACGTGTTGTTGATATCTTTTCTCGTCGTTTACAAACGCAAGAATCTATGACAGCGCAAGTGGCTAATGCTTTAAAAATGTATCTGAAACCTCGTGGGGTAGCAGTATTAATTGAGGCTGAGCACATGTGTATGGCTATGAGAGGAATCCAAAAACAGGGCGTTACAACAATTACAAAAAATTTTCATGGTTATTATGAAAAAGATCAGGCTGCACAAACGCATTTTATGATGACGGTTCAAAGATCATAGTAAAACCCATATTTTTTAGTATTTTCTATTAAGTTATATATCATCCGAATAAAATAAATTATGAGAAAGAGAAAATTGGCTTGTACCTTTCTTTATGATTTGTTAAAGGCTAGGAATCAGAATGTTTTGCTTAACCACGTGCGGTCGTGGCGGAATTGGTAGACGCGCAGCGTTGAGGTCGCTGTGGGGTGACCTGTGGAAGTTCGAGTCTTCTCGACCGCACCACTTATAGATTTTCTACAATATCACTAGGTATTGTCGTTTATCTTATTTCCTTTATAACTCATTGTTTTTATTTCTAAAATTGTATTTTTTATACGATCTTGATATCTGGTGAATCCGTCAAAAGTGCAATTCAAAAGGTGGTTTAAAAAGTGATTAGGAAAACAAGAACGCGTGATAGATTATCCACCTTATCTATAAAAAATTTGCCTAAAGGTAAATATGCGGATGGGGCTGGATTATGGCTTATCAAAACAGCACAGAATCAAGGGCGTTGGGTTTTTCGATTCGATTTCAATAAAAAACGTCCTGAAATAGGGTTAGGCTCTTGTAGCGTTGTATCTTTGAAAGAAGCAAGGCTTAAGGCTACAGCTTGCCGTAATTTTTTGCAACAAGGTATTGACCAGATTCGTAAAAGGAAAAATGAAAAATTATGACAGGCGGTTGATAGTATTTCTTTAAGAGAAATAGTTTTAAATGCTTTTGAAGCTAAAAAAAGCGAATTGAAAAATGAAGGAACCGCAGCAAGGTGGTTAACACCTCTCACATTGCATGTTTTTCCTAAACTTGGAGATATAGCAATTACTGAATTGACGCAGATTGATATAAAAGAATGCTTATCCCCTATTTGGAAAACCAAAAACGAAACAACAAGCAAGGCTTTATCGCGTTTGAATATTGCTATAAAACATGCCGCAGCGCGTGGTATAGATGTGGACATGCAATTGGTACCAAAAGCAAAAGCTTTATTGGGAAAATTTATTCAAAATATTCCAGCAATGCCATGGAAAGAAGTTCCAGCATTTTATCAGAGCTTGGATGATAATTATTTATTAGGTGATGTTGAGACTTGCATTTTTATCAGCAAAGTTTTGCAGTAGGAGATCATCTAGGCTTTGACGACAGCATCAACAAAACTCACCTTGAGCGGGCAATAGCTTTAGCGCAAAAAGTAGCAAAGGTGAAGCAAGTTAGCTACGCTTTGATTGAAGGGGTAGCAAAGGATTTTGACAATCACTCAGAGCTTTCTAGAGAGGAATAACTTCGCTCTCTTGGCAGGAGAGTTTGTTAAGCTTATTTAGAACAAAGAATACATTGATTATTTTGAAAAAATCCAAGGAGCTTATGAATCATGAAATAGATCAAGAAAAATATTATGGAGGCAATTGAGCCTAAAACAGTTTCTTCTTGGAAAGAAAAGGGACAGATAGTAACAGGTGTAAATGTGGAAAGAATGGTGTCAGGAAGAGCTCCTATTGGAGTCGATTGTAGACCTATTATATTATATCCTATGACACAAGAACAAGATAGTCCTCTCGCTGAGGTTCTCTACTCATTTTATCAAATAAAGGTTTTGTTGCTCATATGAAGCCAAAGATAAATTTTATCAGAAAAGCTATTTGTTGGATTTCAAAACAAATTTCTAAGTAGGAAAAAAGAAAAAATAATTATTGCAAATATTGGAGTGATGCCACTAAAAGGCGTTCTCTAAGCTTTAATAATCATCCTTTTTAATTGCATCATATATTGTAAATGCAAGATGATTTTACAGATATAGCTGAGAAAAGAGCTCCCTAAAGAAAATATCCCTTATGCTTCTATTAATGTAATCCCAATTCCATTGGCTGTAATAGAGAAATATTGATCAGTAGAAACACTCATTATTAGTAAAAATATGCTGTGATTTATGGAGAAAAATGTTAAGAAACGCTTGAAAAACCTGTTTTGTAAAAAATATAAGACTGCGCCTGAATGTGTGCCTCTTTTGTTGATGGAGTGCACAATCGTTTTTCTTTACGCTTGTTTAAAATGGTTGGATTGTTTTCTCAACCAATCTTTTTAATGCTATTGACCTGTGGGATTTTAAAATGTGGGTGTAACAATTTATAAAAATATCTATTTCAGCTGGAAGCAAACTATTGAAATTCATTGATACGCATAACGTTGATAGAAATATGATTTTAGTAGTAATTTTACTGTATTATGATACTGATGGTATAGTCATCGAAAAGAGATAAAATAAAGGTTAAGTGTTTATCATTGTTGTGAAAATGAAAAAATAGCATGTAAAATAATTTATGGTTGTTTCATAATATCGAAATTATTTGAGGATAGGAAAATGAAGCAGATTTTAAAATTATTAAGCGGGATAGCTTTGTTTGTTATGGCTGGATGTGCCTTAGAACAACCTTCTCAAACGGCAGTAGATGCATGGGAAAAGTTTGGTGCAGATCAAATTGAGATAAAAAAAGCTCTGTTGGAATGCGGAATACAGCATCTTGATGGTCGCTTTGATCCAGAAAAAAGTGCTGATGAGAGATTTAATGCAGAGGAGTCTGTGAATGCATGCATGATACAAGCGGGCTTTCAAGATAAATTGGGAAGAGTGAAGTGGTGTGAGAAATATGAAAATCTTCCAATTTGTCAGCCTGATGCTGTTATTCCTCAGCGAAGTGTAGAGAGACGCTTGAATAGTCTTCATTGTGAGGAGCACAAAAAACAGCCTGAATGTCAACCTTAGATATTAAGATTAAGTATTAATGATGGTATAATCAGTCATCCTCTTATTTTTGCAGCGGGGGGAGATTGCTTTTTAATATATTAAGCATCTTAGATGCAAAAAATACAAAATATTAGCAGGTTTATAAGTTTTTTTTACTGTAAATATTATTACTGTAAATATTAAAGGAGAGGGAAATGAAAAAATAATGCAATGATTGAGTGCTATTTTTATTAAGCTCTGCGGTATATGTTTTATGCTGTTGTTTTTTATGAAAGAATGCCATTCATAACGTTATCGTAGGTCAGTCGCCTTGAGAGTTATTTTCCACTGATATTCATCAAAGAAGTTGAACAGGTTTAAAAAATGTGATTGTAAGCTTTCTGAGTGCGTACCTCCTTTTGCTTCTCTATGAAGATGCTCTAACCATTCATAAAACTTCACTTGTGCTTTAGGAGAAAAACGCATGATCATGGGGTGTTCAGGAGATCCTAAGCGTTTATCACGAAAAGAGCGAAACACCCCTTCATACTTTTGCCATGCCTCTTGATTGGGCGGTCTATCAATCACTTGCCACTCTTTATTGTCATCGGGCCAGATAATCATTTGAAAGCGTTGCAATAAACCATCATCGTTTATTCCACGCTGTATGGCTTGAATGAGGGGAATAATGCGTGAAGGTTGAATGCCTCCAATCATGGATAAAGTAACATGAGGGATAAAAATGGTTCCACGCTCTATACGGTCATAGGTAAATTGATCATCTCCATTAAAAGCTGTGAGATAAAAGGAACGATCTGTTTGATATTCCTTTCTTTCTAGATTGGCTAAAAAGCCAGCCAGTTCATCACGCACCATCAAGAGACCACGGGGATTTTCTTTTAAGAGTTCTCCAAACTTTTCCACGGTCACATCATTGACAATAAACCGAGAGACATCATCATCATGCGCCTTGTCTTTAGAGAGGGTTTCATACAACAGAGCACGAGCTATTTCACATTCTCCTTTTCTTATCGCTTTATTGGCTTGTCTTTCCTTTTCTCGTTTGTCTAAAGTTTCAAGTTTCTCTTCAATTTCTTGTTTTTCTTTTTGCTTTAACCAGTCTTTATACCATTCCTTTTGAAGGCAAGAGATAGGAGCTAAAGCGGCTTTCATGGCTGGTGTTTTGAAAGTTGACGATTGCCCAATCAGAGCGCCCCAGAGATTAGGGACCACAATCCAATCATCATGTTGTTTTGGAGCAATATGCACGCCATTGCCAATGACGGTAACCAAGACATATAAAGCAGCGACAACCACAAAATCGAGAGGCGATTGTTGACAATCAGCAATATCATAAACATAGTGACTTAAAGTTAAAGGCATTTGCGCAGCATGAAAAGACTCGACGGGTAAGAGAGTATATTCAAGTCAAGCAGACGCTTTTAATTCTGATATAAATGAAACATCGAATTTACAAGATATCATATTATGTAATACAGATTTATCTATATTAACATCTGAAAAGTAAAAAATTTCTGCTATCGCTTGGGATATGATTAAAGAGAATGATATTTACCAAGTTCTCAAATGCTTTGTTTTGCACCCATACAGGAAAGAATTAGCAATAAAATTATGAGCGCTATGCCGTTAGCACAAAAGTTTCTTGTATCAAAAAGTTGTTACAATTTTGACAAAACAATTAGCAGAATTGATGATAGATATTCCCAATATTGTACTCATACCTTCGCTTGAGATTACTTATGTTTTTTCTAATTTTGATTTTAAAAATTTAGAAAGCTTAAATTCGCAACCTATTAGTAAAAAAAACTTTTAATTTGAGAATTGCTTATCCACAAAAGCATTTTTCTCACTTCTAAGAATGAAGGTATCAAAGAGCTTCATCTTGAAAATTATATCATTCGTGATTTAATTGATAATGACTTTATCTATTAATGATAGGCATATACTTTTATTACGAAAATTAGCTGATCAAATGGTAAAGCATTTCCAATTTTATTTACCCAATGATATATAGCTGTTGAGAATATATTAATTCACGATTAGCATAAGCTTAATACTTTTATTGTTGCGCAATTAAGAGAGCAACACATAAGCAAGTAATTGTAATGAATTCAATATGAGAGGGGAAAAAGAAAAGCTTACAGGATTTTAAGTTAGGTTCAAGCTAGAAATGACAATTGATCATGATAAATCAATGTATGATCAATAAAAAACGAAAAAAGTTTTTTTGCTTTTCATACTTTAAAATGTAAAACTTGATCTATGAGGAAGATAAAATCTTTTCTTGAATTATAAATAATTTTTCAATTTGCAGAAATAAAAAAGTTTTTTCCTATATAGTTGATTCTTTATGTTGATCTTTGGATGGGAGGAGCGGCTATGTATACAGCTTTAAGGATCTTACTAATCTTATGGGGGGTATCGGCATTTGATACGTGGGGGAGGGCGCAAGAATTTCAAACTTCTGCATCACAATTATTGTTACTCGATGATGATACAGAGACAATACTCTATGAAAAACAAAGTACTATTCCTTTTTTTCCTGCATCATTAGCAAAATTAATGACGGCAGAAGTCGTATTTCACCAATTAAAAGAAGGATTGTTAAGAAGTACGCAAAAATTCAAAGTTAGTGAAAATGCTTGGCGAAAGGGTGGAGCACCTTCCGGTACAACTACTATGTTTGCAAAGATAAAGACAGAAATCAGCGTTTCTGATCTTTTACGTGGTTTAATTATTGTCAATGGAAATGATGCTGCTATTATTCTTGCTGAAGGAATCTCAGGAAATGAAGCCGATTTTGCACACCTGATGAATCAGCGTGCTAAAATAATTGGATTATCTCAAAGCCATTTTGTTAATGCAACAGGACTTCCCGAAGAGGGACAATTTGTAACAGTGCGTGATATGATTATATTAGCCCGTCATATTACCCAGGAATATCCGGATTATTATACGCTTTATCATGAGCCTCATTTTATGTGGAATAATATTTTTCAACGGAATAAGAATCCTCTTATTTTAAAGGAAATTGGTGTAGAAGGATTTGGTTTGGGCTACAGTGAGAAAGAAGGGTGGGCAATGGTTGCTACCATTTATAAAAATCATCGGCGTCTTTTTTTAGCAATCAATGGTTTACAAGATGGTAAAAAAAAACATACACAAGAAGTAGAACGCATTCTTCAATGGGGAATAACAGCTTTTGATCTCAAAAAGATTTTCACAAAAGGGGAAACGGTTGGTTGTGCTTCTATTTATGGTGGAAGAAAAAAATTTGTTCCACTTATTGTTAAAAATCCGATAAATTTTATGCTTTCAAATGAAAAAGAAGTCAATGTTAAAGCCAAAATTAAATATCATGGTCCGTTGAAAGCTCCTATCGTTTCAGGACAATCAGTTGGGGTTATTCAAATTTTAGAAGATAAAAAGGTTCTTCTGGAAAAACCAATTTTTGCTGGGATGGATGTTCAAGAAGGAAGTTTCTTTACAAAAGTAAAAGATGCCTTCTATGAGGTAACAATTGGATGGTTACGGAAATATTTGTAAATACGCGCTAAATAAGGTTAGGGTTCGTACGTGTCAGGTTATTTTATTACATTTGAAGGAGGGGACGGAGTAGGAAAAACAGTGCAGATTTCTTTACTTGCTGAATATCTCACTCTCAAAGGTTATGATGTTGTGACGACACGAGAACCAGGAGGAACAGCAGGAGCAGAAGCAATCCGACATATTTTACTGTCGGGGCAAACACAACAATATGGACCATTGATTGAAGCTGTTTTGTTTACAGCTGCACGTGCCGACCATGTTCATGAAATTATCGCACCTTCTTTACAAAAAGGTAAAATCGTTTTATGCGATCGCTTTATTGATTCTACACGTGTTTATCAAGGACACAGTGATAGAGTCAATTTCTCTCTTCTTTCTGTTTTAGAGTGTGTTGCGCTTAATGGTATCATGCCACATTTGACATTTTTGTTAGACATGCCAGCAATATATGCTATGAAGCGTGCGAATTTGCGAAGAAAAAAAACAGAAGCAATTGATTATTTTGAAAAAGATCAGTTGGAAATTCAAGAACAAAGGCGTCAAGCTTTTCTTCAATTAGCTAAACAAGAGCCACAGAGGTTTCGAGTCATTGATGCCACTGGCTCAGTAGAAGCCATTGCTCATAAAATAAAGAATATTTGTCACCAGGTATTGTGGGATTAGCTTCCATGAGTAATATAAATACCTTACGCCAATATGATGATATTGATACAATTTTATCTCCATCTCAGAATACCGTTATCTTTGGTCATGAAGATGTTTGTTCTTTTTTGACACAAATGCTTAAAGAGAAGCGTTTGCATCACGCATTATTATTTAAAGGCGAACATGGAATTGGGAAGGCTACATTAGCGTTTCATCTTGCTTGGAATATTTTAAGTTCTCAAAAGGGCAATTTCCTAAATCCTGACCCTCATTCTATTCTATGGTCTCAAATTACACAAGGCAGTCACCCTGGTCTTTTGTATATTTCACGTCGACTTGATGTAAAAACGCAAAAATTTAAAACAGGAATACTTATTGATGATATTCGCGATATTATGCATTTTTTAAGCAAAACATCGCAAGATAATGGATGGCGTGTTATCATCATTGATTCTGCAGATGATATGAATAGAAATGCAGCAAATGCAATTCTTAAACTACTTGAAGAGCCACCTGCAAAGACGTTGTTTATTATTATCGCACATTCTTCTGGAAAATTACTTCCAACAATTCATTCACGGTGTCAAAAAATTTCTTTTCGTCCATTGAATAATGATGAGATGAAAAAAGTCATTACACATATTTTCTCCAATCAGGACTTATCTGATAAGAAGATAATTGAAATGATTATAAAAAAATCCAAAGGAAGTCCTCGAAAAGCAGCTTTGCTTATTTGCCATGGTGGTCTTGAAATTATTAAAACGATCGATGCTCTCTTAGAACAGCCTATTTGCAATACAACTACTGTACACACTCTTGCTCAAACAGTTTCATCTGCTTCTTCTGTATTCCAATTTCAACAGTTTTGTGATGAAATTCTTGAAAAATTTCAACAAAAAGCTATTATATTCGCTGAAAAGGGAAATTTATTTGTCTCAAAAAAATATGCGCAAAAGTGGCAAGAGATTCATCAAGAAATAGAGGAAATACAAGTTTTTAATCTTGATAAGAAGCAGTTTGTTATTAACTTGCTTTTTAGAATTCATAAGATTATCCATGAAGATTAGTTTTTCCGTGACAATATGATTAACAGGCGTTATGTCATTGTATCTTTATATTTATGGCGTTTTACAACGAGTATGACATGCGTGACACATATTACATAACAACTCCCATTTTTTATCCTAATGGTACTCCACATATTGGGCATGCCTATAGTGCTATTGCTAGCGATGTTTTAGCCCGCTATCAACGATTAAACGGAAAAAATGTATTTTTTCTTTCTGGTACAGATGAGCATGGTCTAAAGATGCAACAAACCGCAGCAGCATTAGGGATAACACCTCAGCAACTTGCAGATCGTAATAGTGCTGTGTTTCAGAAAATGCTTGCGGCATTAAATTGTTCTAACGATGATTTCATTCGTACAACAGAAGAGCGCCATTCTCAAGCTTGTCAAGAAATTTGGAAAAAGATAGAAGCTAATGGCGATATTTATCTTGGCCATTATACAGGTTGGTATTCGGTTCGTCAAGAAGCGTATTATGAAGAGAAAGACACGGAAGTTGGACCAGATAACATCCGTCGCGAAAAGGAATTAGGGTCTCCAGTTGAATGGAATGAAGAAGAAAGTTATTTTTTTAAACTTTCTCGTTATGAAAAAGCTCTTCTTGAATATTATGAAAAACACCCTGATTTTATTGCTCCACTTGAACGACGTAATGAAATTATCAGTTTTATCAAATCTGGTTTAAAAGATATCTCTATTTCACGTGCAAGTTTTAATTGGGGCATTGCTGTTCCTGAAAACCCAAAGCATGTAATGTATGTCTGGATTGATGCGCTTACGAATTATCTATCAGCCATTGGTTTTTTCAATAAAAATTCAAAAAAACGTGATTTTTGGCCTGCAAATACACATATTATTGGTAAGGATATTATCCGTTTTCATGCAATCTACTGGCCGGCATTTTTAATGTCTGCTGGAATTGAATTGCCTAAGAATATTTTTGCACATGGTTTTTTACTTAATCGTGGTGCAAAAATGTCAAAATCTATTGGAAATGTTGTTGATCCTTTTGAAATGATTGAGCATTATGGCCTGGATCAGGTTCGTTATTTTCTTCTCCGTGAAGTGCCGTTTGGACAAGATGGCAGTTATAATCATGAAAATCTTGTGAACCGTATTAATGCTGATCTTGCAAATGATCTTGGTAATTTAGCACAGCGATCCTTGTCTATGATTGCCAAGAATTGTGATGCAAAAGTTCCATTTCCTGCTTCATTTTCAATTCAAGATAAACAGCTTTTAGAACAATCTCTTCACGTGCTTGAAACTGTAAACAAAGCGATGTCTTCTTATAGTATGCATTTAGCGCTTTCAGCTATTTTTTCAATTGTAGCAGATGCTAATCGCTATTTTGCAAATGAACAACCTTGGAGTTTACGTAAAAATAATCCAGAAAGATTTTCTACAGTTCTTTATATAACTGTAGAAATCTTACGGCGAATAGGAATAATGCTTTTGCCTTTTATACCCCAATCAGCAGCGAAACTTCTTGATAGCCTTGCGATTGCTGAAGATGATCGGTCATTGTATCATATAAGCCATTCAAAAATTCAAGAAGGACTTGATCTTCCATCGCCAAAACCGATTTTCCCTCGTTATATTTCAAAGAAAGAAGATCCTGATCATGTTGATTGATACACATTGTCATCTTGATTTTGAAGATTTTTCACAAAATTTGGATGATGTTATCCAACGAGCTTTAGATGCTGACGTTAAACGTATGATAACAATTTCAACTCATGTTCGTAAGTTAGATAATCTATTAGCCATTGCACAAAACTATGATCAAGTTTTCTGTTCTGTTGGTACCCACCCCAATTATGCCCATGAAGAACAAGATATTACAGCTGAAGAGCTTATACAGCTCTCAAATCACCCTAAAATTGTTGCGTTTGGGGAAGGGGGGCTTGATTATTATTATGATTATTCTACACCAGAAGAGCAAAAGAAAGTTTTTCAAGAACATATCATTGCTTCTCGAGAAACACAGATTCCTCTTGTTATACATTCACGCAATGCCGATAGTGACATGGAGAAAATACTATGCGAACAGATAAAAGAAGGGGCTTTTCCCTTTATTCTTCATTGTTATTCTTCTGGAATACAACTTGCTCGTGCAAGTATTGAACTTGGCGGTTATATTTCTTTTTCAGGTATTCTTACTTTTAAAAACGCACTTGAAATCCGTGAAATAGCAAAAATTGTACCATATGAGCGTTTGTTAGTGGAAACAGATGCACCATTTTTAGCGCCTAGTCCTCATCGAGGAAAAATAAATGAACCATCCTTTGTATGCTATATAGCAGCTGTGTTAGCTGAAACAATTGGCTTAAATATTGAAGAAATAGCTCAAATAACAACCCGTAATGCTTTTCGTTTATTTAGCAAAATGAAATAAGGCAAAAGCTATGTGTGATCAGTACCGATTTACAATATTAGGCTGTGGTTCCTCTCCAGGAGTGCCACGCCCCAATGGCGACTGGGGAACATGCGATCCTAATAATCCTAAAAATAAACGCTATAGAAGTTCTTTATTAGTCGAACGCATTAAACCATCAGGAAAAAAAACAACTATTATTATTGATACAGGTCCAGATTTTCGCTCACAAATGATTGATGCAGGCGTGGACCATCTTGATGCTGCTCTTTACACGCATGCTCATGCAGATCATATCCACGGTATTGATGATTTACGCAGTTATGCACTTGCACAACAATGTTTAATCGATATCTATGCAGATATATTCACGCTAAATCATTTAAATAATGCTTTTGGATATTGTTTTCAAACACTAAAAGGTTCTTCTTACTCACCCATTCTAAAAGCACAACTCATTAACGAAGATAGTCAATTTATTATTCAGGGGCAGGGTGGTGCAATAAGCGTCAATACGCATTTACAATATCATGGAAATATTCATTCTTTAGGTTTTCGTATTGGAAATGTTGCCTATTGCACAGATGTTAGTGAATTTCCTGAACAAACATTATCCAAATTAATGGATTTGGATGTTCTCATAATTGAAGCTCTTCAATTTAAATCTCATCCAAGTCATTTTTCTGTTGATCAAGCATTACAATGGATAGAATATTTAAAACCCAAACAGGCAATACTCACACATATGGATAGATCCCTGGATTACAATGTGGTTGTAAATTACGTCCCATCTTATGTAAAACCTGCATATCAAGGTCTTACTTTTAAAACAGATGCGTGAACTTATTATATATTGTTGATAGGGTATTTGTTAAGATTTTAATCTTAATTTTGCTCTTTAAATCTCATTAGAGACATTTTGTGTTAAAAGTGAGGTTTTTATGTATAAAGAAAATTTTAAGCGGAGTTGTATATATTGCCGTTTGATGCTACCATAGCAGAACGTTCTAAAGCAAGAAACAAAAATGTAGCTTTAGCAGCGGCAAGTCTTGTATTTGTACCTGCTTTGTTTTTTATAGATGTAAAATCAAGCTAAAGTAATGAAATTAATGAAATTTCAGCTTTAAATAATCGTAATGCTGTTTTGAGTGATCTTGCGCGTATGAAACGTTGTAAAATAGCACAATAATTTTTCTTATTTATACTACATCATTCCATGATAAATATTTTGGTCTTTAAGGAATGTACTTTGTAGCATATTAGAGGTTTTATTTTTTGCATCAAATTATCGCATAATATATATTATGGAACTTTTAATGAACTGATTACTTTTTACTTTTTTATTTTTTTACTCTTAAAAAAATCACCATAATTTGTAGTATCATAAAAGCCAAAAATAACATCCCATGAAATAATGGTATAAATGGCTGATAAATAAAATCAGAATAATATATCGTTATTGTTTCAATTAATGCTGCAATGCCCCATAAAACAATACCCCATAATGAGTACATCCAAAGTCCAATTAAAGCAATAGGATAGAGAATAGCTAATATAGCTGATGCAAATTGCCACTGCCAAGGCATAAGATCAAAACGCCATAGAATACCTGGAAAGACACCGACAAGGCGTATCCAGTAAAAAATACCTAAGATTAAGCAAATAAGTGCTAAAAACCGTAAATAACAGTTATAAATTAAATTAATTTTTGAAATCCGTTTGTAAGAATTATTTTTCACAATAGTATACCTTCACGAAAATCATGTGAATTAACCAATTCTTTGGAATTGCTCGCTCGTTTAAAGCTAAAATAGGATATCCTTGATCAATAATAGCTTTTCTAATCAGATCGAGGTCAATTTCAGGAATGGCATGTGTTGCTAACCCTAAAATTTAAGCAATCTCCCCACTTTATGCGTGTCCCAGTTAATGCAAGATAGATGCCAAAATGATTAGGAAGAGAGGGTAAGAAAAAACTGGCACCCACATCTGGAGAAAATCCAATCGCACCTTCTGGCATAGCAAAAACCGTATTTTCTGTAACAATTCGATGTGAACCATAGAGGGAAATACCAACCCCTCCTCCCATCCAAATACTGTTTAAGAAAGAAATATAGGGTTTTGAAAAACGTTTTATATATAAGCATTTAAACTATATTCATCACTAAAATATTAATCAGCAGAAACACTTTTTCCCATATGATAGATTTCTAGTACATCTCCACCAGCACAAAAAACACGTCCCTTCCCTTCAATTAAAACACAAGAAATATCATTATCTTTTTCCCATATCTTGAGCGCTTTTTTTAAAGCAAAAACCATGCGTTGATTAAGAGCATTTAATGTTGAAGGACGCGTGAGCTTTATAATACCAGCACACCCTTCTTTAGTAAAAAAAATATCATCACCTGCTCCAAAATCAATTTGCATTGTTTTTTATATTCTTTTACCAAGTTGAGGAAATATTTGCATGATTGCACCAATACAATATATATAAATTCCTGTTATCGAAATTCCTATTTTAACCCAATATGGAGCTTCTAGTTGATAAAAGAATGCAAAAATACCAAAAATACACCATAAGAGAAAAATTGGAAAATTAATTCTGCGTAAACGAAGGACTCTTATGGGATGTATAAAATAAATTGGTAAAAAAGATATAATTGCCGATAAAACAATAATGATAAAAGTAATCCACTCTCCTGGTCTTACAACAAAAAGCGTAAAAACCATCATATTCCAAACAACGGGAAAGCCTTTAAAAAAATTTTCTTTGGTTTTCATACCAGTATCTGCATAATAAATAGCGGATGAAATAACAATGATTGCACTCAATGAAAATGATAATCCTACCCCCATAAAACCACTTTGATAGAGTGCAAAAGCAGGAATTAAGACATAAGTCACGTAATCAATGATATTATCTAAGAGTTCGCCAGACCATGTTGGAAGGACGTATTTTACATCCAGTTTGCGTGCAATTGGTCCATCGATACCATCAACGAGAAGTGCAAGCCCAAGCCAACAAAACATAGCTGTCCATTCTTTTTGAGAAGCCGATATAAGAGAAAGAAACGCTAAAAACGATCCTGAAGCTGTTAGTAAATGAACAGAAAAAGCCTTTGCCTGTGGCATTGTTACTTTTTTATGGTGTAATAATTTAGCATTTGTTTTGATTTTTTTTGTTAATTTACGTTTCAAGGTTTTTTTATCCTCGTTTTTAAAGTCTTCATCCATCTATCAATACATTATTTTATCCATGATATGATTCTACCTAAAAAAATCACAAAAAGATTACTTTTTTATATCGCATTATCTATTACATAATATAATAGAAAAACTTCGTACAATAAAAAGAGAGTGTTTATTTAGAAATGTTAAAATATTTATTCAATGGGGAAAGGATCAAATTATTGTGACCTTTGAAAAGAAAGAGCATAAAGATATTACTGTTATTGGTGCAGGTCCTGTTGGGATGTTAGCCGCACTGAGGCTTGCGCATAAGGGTTTTTCTGTTTCGCTTGTTGGTCCCCCTGCTCATACAGATGAGTTGCGGACAACTACTCTTATGATGCCTGCAATACGCGCGCTTCAAAAACTCAATATTTGGAATAGTCTCCAAAAACATGCTGCAGCTTTAACGTGCATGAGAATTATAGATATAACCTCCAGAATTGTGCGTGCTCCTACACTGCATTTCTCTTCTGCTGAAATTGATGAAAAAGCCTTTGGCTATAACATACCTAATGTAAAATTGAACAGTGCTTTAGCTGATGCTGTTACACGTACGACCAATATTACAAGATTCGTTTCTACAACTAAATCTTTTCATCATACAAAAAGCCATGTATATATCACTCTTTCTAACGATAAAGTCATCCAAGCACCACTTGTTATTGCAGCTGATGGGCGTCATTCTCTTACACGTACTGCAGCAGGAATAACTGTCAAAGAGTGGAATTACCCACAAAAAGCGCTTGTTTTCAACTTTTCTCATGAATTTTCTCATCAAAATACATCCACTGAGTTTCATACAGAACATGGTCCATTTACACAGGTTCCATTACCAGGACGAAGATCCAGTCTTGTATGGGTCGTTCATCCTTCTCGTGCTGAAGAACTATTGAATACGGAACCAAAAACAATTGCAAAAATAATCCAAAACCAAATGCAATCGATGCTTGGAATACTAACTTTAGAAACATCAATTCAAGCATGGCCGCTTTCAGGACTTCTCTCTCATCATTTTGCTGCTAATCGAACGATTTTAGTGGGTGAATCTGCTCATGTTTTTCCCCCTATTGGGGCACAGGGATTAAATTTAGGATTCCGTGATGTTCAAACTTTAATTGATATTTTACCCAATGAAATATCCGATTCTAATTCTGAAATGATTGTTTCACGCTATAATAAATGCCGCAAACCAGATATCTTAATCCGAAGTGGAGCTGTTCATATACTTAACTCTACTTTACTTTCCCACATGTTGCCTGTTCATATCATGAGAAGTGTTGGATTTGGTCTATTACATAATTGCTTACCATTACGTAATTTATTTATGCGTGAAGGAATGTATCCCGGTTACGGATTTAAGGAAATTATGCATATATTTCCAACAAAATCGTTTAAACAGAGCTATGGATAAATAATAGATAATAACGTAAAATAAATACTAACTTTGTATCTAGCTTGTTAATGAAAGTTAAAAAATAGTAATAAATGCATAAGATATAAAAAACCAAAGAAATAATTATTTCTAATACTGCATTTTGAAGGTAAATTTATTCATTAAAAATACTATATTCTATTCTACCACAAGGTTTCTGGTGTAAATATTTAAAAGTGTTTTAGAATTTTAGCTTATGCATAATCAAAAAATTGTTTAGTTCTTTAAAAGTTAATATAATTTTGAATATCTCCAATAGTTTTTGTAAAAAGCTCATAGTAGAATGCTCATTCTATTAATTCACGCGTTTGTTTTAAAGAAAACATCTAATACCTAATCCCATTTATAATGATATTCCCCGTTAATGGTACAAAATGGGAAATTATTGAACACTACCACTTTTACACTTATTGCAGAAACAAGCCGATACCATTATTATGACTTACTATCCTCTAATATTTCTTCCCCATTTATATTTGAGAGGCTTCCTAAGAGATATTATTTTTCCTTTATAGCTTTTTTACTCATATGCCAAACTTCTATTTTGAAATGAGAAGATTCATATGATATTTCTAGCAACTTATTTAAGATACAAAACAATGCATTATCATTATAAATTTATCTGTTATTAATGAACAATAATAAGTGATATAATCACTCTATTATTTAGTATTGTATTTTTAATAATATACATTAATGATGTAAAAGATATTTTTTATTTTATTTAAAATACTTAAATTGAAGTGATTTTTTATTATTTATAATAATAAATAATCTTAAGTATTATAAATAATATTTATTATATATAAAAACAATAAATATAACAATAAATTAAATCTAAAATTCGACTTAAATGGTAAAATATTTTTTAAATTATATATTCTATAGTATTCTCTATAAAATAAATAATACGAAAAGTTTTATTTAATCAATAAATTCTCGTTTTTTATTGTTAAGTATAATATTAAAAATAAAATCATCTTTGGAACCTGTTAGCAATACAAAAGTTAATGGAGTGTTGTTTCAACAGATGGTGACAAGATGAAACTAAATAAAATTTTGAATTTAACTATTTTTTTGATGGTGATTGTATGCGTCTCGTTAATCGTTACTACTTCAATCAGTGGAGTTTTAAATTTTCCTTATTGTCAAGGCCTTAACTATACCTCTACTAAAGATATCACTAAAATAGGTCAAAATTCATTTACTGCTTCACAAGTTAAAAATTGTCTTATGCAAAATGGTTTCGAGAATATTAAACGATTGCGTTTAGATGACAAAGGCATTTGGCGTGCTTTAGTAAAATTTAAAAGATCTCATTTTCTCGTATCGGTTGACTATTCAGGAACAGTTAGCATTCAAAATAAAAGAAAAAGATATGATTGATTTAAGAACTTACAACAAGGTTTCTGTTCATAGTTATGGGAAAAGTTTTTTCAAAAAGTGCTATCATTCCATTAAAGAATTTTCTTTCATTGGAGGTTTAAATGGTAGCATATCAGGAACAATCGCAGCAACTCTTGCGACTTATGGTTATATTTCTCTTCCAGGGTTTGGTCCATTTATTGCAATGGGAACAGGAGTAGCACTTTCTGTCGGAATGATAATAGGAGCTCTGCTAGGATCAGGAATGGGGGGAAGTGTCGGTATATGCTGTGCTTTATGGGAAGTTTATATGAATCATAACAGTTTTCTCTCCTATAAACTTCATAATGAATAGAAATTCTTCATCATTTTTTATGTACAAAAAATTAAAATCATTAACGAATTATATGTTTTAGTTTCTTTATGAAATGATCATCATATTATAAACGATAATAATAGCTAACTTATTAAAATTTCATACTTAATTTCTATTATACCTAAAAAGTAGATTTTTTTAAAAATATCTCTTGAAGAAATGTAAGTGAGATATAATTACCCTTCTATAAAAACTACATTTTTTATAGATAGAAAAACGAAAGTTATGTCCAGAAATAATAATATAAGCATTAATATTTATATATAAATTATTTTCTTAAATTTTAATTTAATATAATTTTATATATTTAATAAATATATTATTATAAAATATTTAATAATGATTATTTTTTTGGATAACTTTATTTAAAATTAAGTATAAAAGTATTTATGAAACAAATATTATTATTATTAGTTTTTATGACATTTTTAATGCATAAAAGCTGTGCATTAGCACTATCAACAAAAGTAAATATTTATAAACTAGAAGATAATAATTCCAAAAAGGCTATTGGTAGCATTAAAATCGAGGAAAATACATATGGTTTAGTTTTCATCCCTAATTTATCTACGTTACCAGAAGGGATGCATGGTTTTCATGTACATGTAAATCCTTCATGTGATACAAAAGATGGTGTGATTGGTGGAAGCGCAGGTGGCCATTATGATCCGGAGCATACTAAGAAACACTTAGGACCTTATAATATCAATGGTCATTTTGGTGATTTACCAGCACTTTATGTTGATAAGCAAGGAGATGCTGTGATGGGAGTTCTTGCTCCACGATTAAAAAAAATCTCTGAAATTACAGGGCGCTCATTAATAATTCATTTAGGTGCTGATAATCAATCAGATAAACCATTACCGCTTGGCGGAGGTGGTGCACGTTTGGCATGCGGTATTATTGAAAAATAAATGGAGTATTATGGTAAACTGCGATAGTGCACACTCTTTTTTATCTATTTTAATAAGTTAAGTAAACTAGGTGAATATTCGATAAAATTGATATTTTTTGAATATTTAATGCAGATAACAAAGAACGTAATGATATCAGAATGAACAGCAAGTGGAATTAAGGAAGTAGCAAGATAAATTCTCCATGAAAATGATAAAATAATATTTTCAATTTTTTCTTCAAATAGAAGCAAATAAAATTTAATTTCGTTCTCTACAACAACAAATGTGTAATGAGTTATAATCATTAAATCTAGGATCTAATGAAATCACACCTCGCGCACAAAGTAAAATGCATCAAAACAGAACTTTTACTCATCACTGCTTGATGCGTATACGAAATTTTTATTGATTCAATATAATATAAAATGGCTTGAAACGATTGAAGACTACAATATCTTAATCTCTAATTTAAATTAAAAAAGACTAAGTATTATTATAAATCAATATAATCATAGTTAGAGTAATTTTTTATTATTCTGAATAATAGAGAGTTTTTTAATACTTTTCATGGACACATATGATTCCAATCTGATGGACGCATCTCACCGGTTTGATAAAATTGACGAATGAGCTTGATATAATAAAGAAAGTCTTTATTTTCCTCCACTAATCTATTAGCAGTATTCCAATCAATATCACTACGTTTTTTAGCTGGAATTATGATCTCACTCTCAGAAGCGTTTTCCTTGGTGAGTCTTATAAATCCAATTCCATGCAAACTTGAAAGTATCCGAAGCTCTTTTAATGTAATCAACACCTTCAATTTCACTAGCAACTAAATAACTAAAATTAGCCCATGAAGAATTGCTAACTGTTTGAAAAAATGCTTTTCTTAAATTTGAACGATTGATGAGAATTTTGACTTCAAAAAACCAAAGATGCGTCTTTTTATCAAAATATTGTAAAACACAGTCTTTGATTTCACGATTCCATTCCCTGCTCAAATCTTGTATCCCTACGAGATCTGAATAAAGCCATTTATTCCTGCCTGCACCATGTTTATTACGAGAACATTTCTCATTAATGTGTTTGCTGTAAACTGCAAGCTCTGACCATAAAAACTTAGATAATAATGGATAAAGTTCATATTCTTTAACAAAGCCATCTCCTGTTCTACTTTCTTCATTATCCTCTACTGCATCAATTTCAGCACTATCTGTTTGTTGAGTAAAATAATATTGCCGTGGTCGTCCTTCAGTGGTTTTAATTTCTGGATGACGCTTTTGTAATTGAGGGCGCTTAGCCCCTATTTCAGCGACAATTTGCTGAATAAGAGCTGCATCACTATTAAGGGGAGAGATTGTTGCCGTTGAATGCTTTTGTTTTTAACGACATTTTTCTGGATAATTTTCAAATATCCATTGCGCAATTTCTCGAGCTGTAAATTTTTTTGTCGGGTTTTTCTTTAAAAAATTAAAAACAGTGTTTATTAAATTCAAAGTCATATGTAACATAATTTACTTTTATCTTCTGGATCTTTCATTATATTCAGATGTTTCAAAAGAAGAAACAATAAACTGTTTATTTTTTTGAAAAAAGCCGTCTATAGAATTTAAAACATTTTTTCTGAATTTGCGATTATAAACTCAAGTTTTTCATATAAAGAAAGTAGGATTATATTTTTATCAAAAATTGTAAATGACAGATTGAAAATGATATATCTGAACAATCCCTACTGAAAATACGAAAGAAAAACGTGATGCCACAACAGAATCTCACATATCCTTATCATCAGAGGCAATAAAAGTATTTAAATACCCCCCCTGCATCTCTAAAAGTGATTTCATCTTTTCACTTATCCGGTCGTGCTCCTCTTTCATATACGATACCGGATTAAAGAAATGCACCGATTTTTATAAGAACACTCTTTCCTTTTTAAAATAATCTGCTTTAAAAGATGAAAGCTCTATAACAAATTTGCAACTTTTTGTCATTTTTATTTAAAACTACATGATTAAAAATCAACGTATTTTCTCTTAAAACAGTTGTAGTAAATTTATTTTTGTTTTTTTATTCTCCTTATTTATAGAAGCAACTTGCTGGAATGGCACCGGTTTATCAATCATGATAGGACCAACTTCTGGCAATTTTACTGTGATAGTTTTACTACGTTGTCTCGGCTCAACAGCAGCTGTTTTAGCTAATGCTTCTTTGTTTCCTGTATTGCGCTGCTCCTTTAACAAAACAGTTTTTCTTTCTTTCGAAACGCTTTCTGACTCTAATGAATATGATGCAGCGTTTCCAGGAGTATACGAAGCCATTAAATATGTACTATCATAATAGCCAACGGGCGCTTCAGCAATATATTCCACTTTAACATTAGTTACCCCCATAGCTACATAACCAAGGATTGCAGCAGCTTGCTTTGATAAATCAATGATTCTGTCTTTCATAAAAGGTCCGCGGTCATTTACTCTAACAATGATTGAAGACCCATTTTTCAAATTAGTAACACGAGCATAGCTAGGTAAAGGCATTGTAGGATGAGCAGCAGTCAAAAGATTCATGTCATAAATCTCACCATTGGCCGTTAAACGTCCATGAAAGTCTGAACCATACCATGACGCTTCGCCAATCCGTTTATAAGTTGGATCATTTTGAGGATAATACCACTTGCCTTTTATTTGATAAGGTTTACCAACAACCGCTCGTCCACGCTTTTTTCCTTCCAATTGATTTTTCTTATTGGATACTTGTTTAGGTAGAACAGAAGCATTTACGTCGACCGGTTTATTATGATAGGAATCTTTTATTGAGAGAGGTGTAGTTTGGCTTGCGCAACAAGACACTAATAACTGGGAAATAACTATCATAGAAAATAATTGAAGTATTGATTTAATAATAGAATTAAATTTCTTTTGGCTATTTAAAGGCATCTATTCAGTCCACTTATTCTGTTAAGTATTACTGTAAAAACCACATCACGCTTTTCCGTACGCGATAGGAGAATTCACGTTTTTAAATGATCCCTCGCGGATATACCAACCCTGAACTCGGGCCTTTTATCAAAGAATTAACACATTGTTAACCTTTTTATGATTTTTATGAAAAATAAATGTTTTATAGTCGATGTTAAAAATAATAAATATAACTAAATCAATACATTATTTAAAAATAATCCCATAATATATATTGTGAATAAGTATGATATTTTAGTAGTTTGTTTTGTGAATCATGTCATGTAATGTGACAGAATTAAAATATCAGCTCATGATATTATGAAGATTAGTGGCTACACGTGCTACAAACACAAGTGCAATCGTATCATAAACTTAAAGCACTTTTGGGGTGGATAGGAGATAGCATGGTATCATTCTAACATTAAAACAGCCAGTAAAAAACGATAGTCCCCTCCCCCTCTAAAGAACTATGTTCGTCAAAGAAGAAATAGAAATTACCAAACTCTTTTTTATTGATTATTTAAAGTTGGTGAGCGCGCAGGGATTCGAACCCTGGACCTACTGATTAAAAGTCAGTTGCTCTACCAACTGAGCTACGCGCTCCCATACAATCTATATTAGTTTTCAGAAACTATATTAGTTTGCAGAAAGTGAGAGGAACATAAGGTTGACTTTTCATTTGGTCAACACCTTTTGAAACAAATATTATTATTTTTTCCAGTTATCAATAATTTTTTCTTTTCCTCTTTTCCCATCGTTGTATAAGTACTCTTTCATCTTCTTTTTGAATCCTCAATAAAGGGATAATTTGATTATAAAAATATTTTACAGATTTGAAGCACTAAAACTATGAGAAATCAGCAACCTCCTACCTTACACAATACAATATGGGTTGTTGATCGTAATGAATAGAACGAAAAACATATCTATCGTTATAGATAGCATATCATTTTTATACTTTATTATATTTTAGTTTTTAATTTTCAAATTATGAATAAAGTTATTTAAAATAAGATATTGATTTATAATAATTTATAGTTTTATCTCTCGAATGAGATATTTGAATATCGTAAGTTTATCTTATCTCCCTCATATTGAATTGATTAAAGTTATACCCTGATACATCACAAGTGGGGTTGGTGTGTGGAAAAAAAACTGTAGATGAAAGAAGTAAAAACGCCTCTTATATCTTTTCAATAACCCCTAATTATAGCAACATTAGAGTTCAGTAAAAGAGTATGATAGGTCAACACATTAGATATGAAAATGGAGGAGCTCTATAAGATTTTATGCGATTCATGCAAGCATCTTGATGGAAGAAAACACATTGAAAGATAATCTTTATTGTATCAATGATCGATACTTGCATTCTGGCGATGTACTTTTATTCATGCACAATAACTCTATAATAAAAGTCAATTTTTTAATAAAATAAAGCAGATATGAAGCAAAACTTTAGTCGCATTGAAAATATCTCGAATAACTATAAATTATGCTCACTGCTGTAGCTGTAAGTAATTTTATTAAGAGTAAAAAAGTAAAAATAATATGCAAAGTAATTCTAAAGACACGTTAAGTGACCAATCTCATTATCGTAATTAACTTTTCTGTAGCAGAAATTATAAGATACATAGATATATTTTTAAAAAAGAAAGATAACATTGATCAGAAAATTTAAGCGTCGGATAATTCAGATTATTTCAGATCTATAAAATATTTTTATCTATGATTTAATATTAATATATTTATACAGTATATAAAGAATGTTTTAATGACGTTATTAAAGTAAGATTTTATATTTATAATATATTAATATGAATATAGATAAATATATTACATTATTAAATTTATTTATAAACGAAAAAGTAAAGAAAATAATTTTTATTTATAGAAAAATTTTAAATTATTATGCATACACGTGTTTTTTACTGTACTCCTTTTTTATTATTTTGATTGGAACATTGAATGCTGACATGTAAACAATATGAGTTACTCTTGTTTATTCACAATCATATAAAAGAAATTGGTGTTACTCCTTCTTTTGAAGAAATGAAAAATGCATTAGAACTTTCTTCCAAATCTGGTATCCATAAGCTCATTATAGCTCTAGAACAACGAGGTTTTATACGTCGTCTGCCCAATCGTGCACGTGCAATGGAGGTGATTCGACTTCCTGAAAAAATCACATTTAACCTTTCTTTAGCACGTAAAATTTCTCCCAGTATGATAGAAAAAAATAAAAGAGAAATATCAAAAAACTTGAGTGATCTTGGTAACGTTGAGGCAGAAGAAAAAAAAAATGTCGCTATTCCCATTATGGGGCGTATTTCTGCGAGTGTGCCTGTTTCTGCTATACTACAACAAACAAGCACACTTTCTCTTCCACACGACATGATTAATACAGGTGAGTATTATGCATTAGAAGTTAAAGATGATTCTATGGTGGAAGCTGGTATCCTTGATAAAGATACAATCATTGTGAAACGTCAAAATACAGCGATATCAGGTGAAATTATTGTCGCATTTATTGATAAAAAAGAGGCAACATTGAAACGTTATCGACGCAAAGGATCCTCTATTGCTTTAGAAGCCGCAAATCCTCATTATGAAGTACGTACATATAAATCCGAGCGTGTAGAAATACAAGGAAAGCTTACTGGACTTATTCGTAAATATTAAAAAAATTATTTTATAACACACTATACATAGGGTAATAAAATGCGGTAAGCTAAATATTTTTTGATGTTGTGTCTCATACAATCAACTTTCCCCTTACGCATCAAAGATGCATTCCCCAATCTGATCTTTATGAATATAACGCAAAGGGTATGGGACGAACGCAGATCAAGATAAGCAAGCACAAAGCCAATTGTGTTATGGTTGTTGTTTGGCAAAGTGTTTTATAAAAAGCCAAAATATCTCTCCAATCCATCACAGGTATGTTTTTAACTTTATAGCGTTATTTTCCTAAGAGGGCTCGTGCTTTTGTTGCTGCTTATTAAGTCAACATCCAATCCCAAGACAGCTGCATGTTTGAGACAAAGATTGAGACAGTTTAGTGCTTTACGGGCTATATTATCTTCTGTTTGCGTAATTTCTGAAACAGGAATGCACCCTAATTTAAGGAGAATTTAAAGACGCAAAATAAAAAATAGCTTCCATTTTTATCCTTCTTTTAATTCGGTTTTACAACTTTCAAAAGCTTTTTAAGCAATATCTTTTAATAATGAAAATTGCTCATTGTTTCACGCTTTTGTTTCTGATGTTCTTTAACATGATAAATAATCATTTTCGATTTTCTTTCTTCTATTAAGTTCTGTAAAAAAATACATCTAATATAATGATATCATTATAAAAATTATGTCTTTTATGATTAGTCTCCATATTTTTAATTGTATCATCACTAAACAAAGTAATTTGGCAAACTCCTGTATTAACCAACAAACGATATGGCTGGTGCACCCTATGCAAGCTGGTTCGAATCTCGTTGGAATCAATCAATAAAATATCAATGTTTCTAGAAGGTTGATAAGAACAATAAAGCATGAGAAAACATCCGAAAATACTGATCCTTAGAGGGCCAATGTCCAAAATAGCTCCTGTAGCATAAGGCATATTGTCACCACCCTATTAGAAGAACTCAAACTTCATACAATATTTCAAAAATGGTTTGATAAATTTTCTCGGCTTTTAGTAGAATCTGTAATTTATTAAATGTCAACCATCTTCTTACAAAGACAATGATAACCAATTCCAGCAGCGATAAAGAGTGCTACGGCACCACAAATAACTGAAAATATGACAATATATGAACCAAATTGCATAAGACTCGTTAATAAAGATCCCAGTATTTGGTCAAAGTCATAAATTAAAGTCATAACCCCAAATAGATTTATGCCATTCGACTTACGCAAACGCTTGACTAACGGCATAACAAAAGAGGATCGTCCCCATAAAAGTAAATCCCCAAACCCTAGACAACCGAGGACCACCAAAACAGGAAATTGACTGAAGAGCGTTATAATACATATTCATTACCCAAAAGAATAGCATCTTCTCCACCTGCATAAAGCGAAGTAATAACCCACCCGTTATGATTATTATGCTGCATGACCATAATAGAATCAAAACCATCATTAAGGCATTCATAATACCAGCAGCAAAATAAATTAAAACGACTAAATAAAAACTTGTCGTTAATGCCATGGAAATCATAAGTGCACTGGTTACTATAGTTGCACCAAACAGTATGCTAGAAGCAAAAGTATATTCCCCCATTTTGCCAAACGTAAAGAACATACTCCCAACTAAATAATCACCATAATTAGCACTCATTATATAAGAAAGTTGATAAAGGTAAACAATCCCTCATCCAACATAACTGGCAATCTGAAGACAGCGATTTTGAAATAATTCAAATCCTGATGATTATTTTTTCCCCCATTATTATTCTTTTAACATTGCTCATCTGGATTCCATCTCCTCATCACAGCCTTTATCTCCAAGAATAAAAGCAGATTTAGCCATCTATTTTAATATTCAGGACAATATATTTAGCGATCTACTCTCAATATCACTTAATCAATATCGCATTAACATATTTAATTAAATATATTTTTATGTTAATGTTTATGCTCAAGCTGAGAACCTATTTAAATAAGCTTGCTTTTTTGTCCCAATATTAAAAAATAAATTGACCAGAAAAATATAGATACAGCCGTAAATTTTACTTCTCTTAAAATAATTGCTTATTCGCTACACAACTTAAATAAACAACTCAAATTATCATTTTTATAAAGAAGAAATCCACTTCTTTTTAGGGAATGTTGTTATTTAGACTGATATGAAGTTTAAAAAACTGGTGCACCCGACAGAATTCGAATCTGTGACCTCTGCCTTCGGAGGGCAGCGCTCTATCCAGCTGAGCTACGGGTGCTTTAAAATGATTATTAAAATTAGTTATGTTTTTTTAACTAATCATACTCTTAGCTTCAATGATAAATTATCATTCTAATAAAAAAATTACTTGTTTGTAAATTATCTAACAACACACCTCTCTTACTTTTCTACAATGATACTTTATTTTGAAATAGCTTTCCTTTTTGTATTCAATATCCTTTTTATTATAAAAAGAGCTTTTATTACAACTTCAAAATTCTTAAAAAATAAGTTACAACATAAATTATTAAGTATCAGGACAGTTTTTAAATGACTACATTACCAAGTCGCTTTCATTTTATTTCCGCAGAAACTGAGGAAGCTATCAGAGCTACCCATAAATTAATTTCCATTTATGGTCATTCTTCTTTGGAAGAAACTGATATTGTTGTTGCAATCGGTGGTGATGGGACAATGTTACAAACCGTACGAGATGTTATGAATACAGGTAAACCTATTTATGGTATGAATCAAGGTTCTGTAGGATTTCTTATGAATGAATTTCATGAAAAAAAGTTGCCCAATCGTATTGCTGTCGCCCATAAAAAAGAAATCCATCCTTTACGCATGATTGCAAAAGCCGAATGCCAAGAATCTATTGAGGCCCTTGCAATTAATGAAGTATCCCTCTTTCGACAATCTTATCAAGCAGCAAAAGTTCGTATCACCATTGATAATGACGTGCGCATGGAACAATTAAGTTGTGATGGTGTCCTTGTTGCTACCCCAGCAGGATCAACTGCCTATAATTTATCAGCACAAGGACCTATTTTACCCCTTATGGCCCCTCTTATGGCTCTCACTCCCGTTAGCCCTTTCCGCCCCCGACGTTGGCATGGAGCATTACTTCCCAATACAGTAACGGTGCATTTTGATATGCTTGAACCTGACAAACGCCCTGTTAACGCTGCTGCTGATAATGTTGAAGTTAAATCTGTTCATTCAGTGACTATTTCAATGGCAACAGAAGTAACAGCTTCAATCCTTTTTGACTCAAATCATTCATGGGATGAGCGTATTTTATCAGAACAATTTCGCTATTAATGATTGTATTATGTGTTTTATATGTATATGATTGTTATAGTTAGCTTTTTTTGCAGCATCTTAATACTCTTTAAAAATATAGAATATTAATGAAAATCATTATTGAGATAGCGAAGTTAAAATCATAGAGCAATTGATAAAAAATGATACCATCTTTAAAAAATTTTGATGATTTAGGTCTTTCCGAAAAGGTTATTAATGCAGTAAAATCAGCGGGATATACAACTCCAACACCTATTCAAAGTGAAACAATACCTCATGTCCTTCAAAGAAAAGACGTTCTGGGAATTGCTCAAACGGGAACAGGTAAAACCGCCTCTTTCGTATTGCCTATGCTCACTCTCCTTGAAAAAGGTCGTGCAAGAGCACGCATGCCTCGTACCCTTATCTTAGAACCAACACGAGAAATTGCAGCTCAAGTTGAAGAAAATTTTGATAAATACGGAATAAACCATCGTTTAAATGTTGCTCTTTTGATTGGGGGTGTTTCTTTTGAACTCCAAGATCGCAAACTTGAACGGGGAGCTGATGTTCTTATAGCAACACCAGGACGCCTTCTTGATCATTTCGAGCGCGGTAAACTGCTCCTGATGGGTGTTGAAATCCTTGTGATTGATGAAGCTGATCGCATGTTGGATATGGGCTTTATTCCTGATATTGAGCAAATCTGTAAACTAACCCCTTTTACGCGTCAAACTTTATTCTTTTCTGCAACAATGGCGCCAGAAATTACAAAACTAACGAAACAATTTTTACATTCTCCTGTATCTGTTGAAGTTACAAAAGCTTCCTCCACAGCTGCTACAATTACACAATGGCTTGTTAAATCTGGACATAAGGCATGGGATAAAAGAGCGGTTTTACGAGAACTTATCCAAAATGAAGGTGATGAACTTCAAAATGCGATTATTTTCTGTAATCGAAAGAAAGATATCTCTGAACTTTTAAAATCGCTCATCAAATATAACTTTAATGTAGCGGCTCTTCATGGAGATATGGACCAATATTCACGCATGAGCACCCTAGCCGATTTTAAAAATAATAAACTTACACTTTTGGTTGCTTCTGATGTTGCAGCTCGTGGACTCGATATTCCAGCTGTAAGCCATGTATTTAACTATGATGTTCCTACACATGCTGAAGACTATATCCATCGAATTGGTCGTACAGGGCGAGCTAATCGTAGCGGAAAAGCTTTTACAATCGTCACAAAGGCTGATAAGAAATATATTAATGCCATTGAAGAAATAAGCAATGAAAAACTTGAATGGCTCAATGGAGATCTCTCGACTTTAATAACCGACGATCAAACAAAAGATATTATTTTAAAGAAAAAAACTGCAAAATCATCAAAGAAAACTGCTCCCAAAGAGTTTGGAGCTCAAACTAAAAAATCTGTAAAAGAAAATAAAAAAAATTATATTAAAAACGTGAATCATAAAGAATATCCATCTGAACAAGAACGTCCACGGAGAAATAAAAATTGCACGCCGCTTGGATTTGGCGATGAGATTCCTGCATTCATGCTTATAAAAGTGCGCAAATAAACCCGTACCCTACTCTCTTTAAGAGCAAAATAAATAAAAATGCTTTAAAAAAATTTCTCTTATTTCTCAGATAATCTTTCTATTACCTTCTCACGCCCTAAAAGCTGTAAAATCTTTCCCATTTCAGGTCCATGATCTAGCCCCGTAAGCGCTTGACGTAATGGTCTAAATAGAGCTTTTCCTTTTCGACCTGTTTTTTCTTTTAATGCTGTCGTCCAAACTTTCCAACTTTCATCCTTCAAGATACCTTCAGGTAAAAAGTCGAGTGACTGTTGCACGAATGTACGATCTTCTAATGCCACTGTATCAAAATTCTGTTCATCATGAATGATTTTCCACCAAAAAACAGCTTCATTGACTTTATCAATATTGCCTCTTATCGTATTCCAGAAATACTCTACCTTTTCTCCTTCAATAGAAAGATTTTTAAGACGCGTTTTAACGTCTTCATAATTTAACTCATGAACAAGATGACTATTCAAAGTACAAAGATCTGCAATATCAAATTTTGCAACAGATTTTGATGTATCTTGTAAATTAAAATGCTCTAAAAGCGCTGCTTGATGGGGATAGGGATGCACATTTTGTGATGTCCCAATCAAAACAGCAAGACATTGGATAGCTATAGATTCAAATCCTTCTTCCCGTAGAGAACGAATAGAAAGGTCATTGTTACGTTTTGAAAATCCTTTTCCTAAAACTGTTGCCAATAAATTGATATGGGCAAAAACAGGTAATTCTGCATCGAGAGCTTTAAAAAGAGCAATCTGAACACCTGTATTTGTAATATGATCATCACCACGAATAATATGTGTAATGGCCATATCTACATCATCTATAACAGACGGTAATGTATAAAGATAGGTTCCATCTTTACGAATAAGAACAGGATCTGAAAGAGAAGCCAAATCAATCGTCTGCTTTCCTTTTACGGCATCATTCCAGCAAATTTCTGTCCTTTTTGTTTGTAGAGGATCATTTTCAAAATTAGGAAGAAGGAAACGCCAATGGGGTTTACGACCTTGTGATTCAAATTTTTTTTTCTCTTCTGCTGTCAACTTCAATGCTGCACGGTCATAAATGGGAGGCAATTTGCGTGAAAGCTGGATTTTACGACGCCGCTCTAATTCTTCCGTTGTCTCATAACAAGGATAAAGAAGACCACGTTGTTTGAGAATTTCTGCCACTGCATCATATCGATTAAATCGCTTAGATTGGTAATAAATTGCATCTGGTTGAATACCAAGCCATTCAAGGTCAACAGTAATAGCATCGATATATTCTTGTTTAGAACGCTCAACGTCTGTATCATCATAGCGCAAAATAAATTCTCCTTTATGCGCTTGCGCATAAAGCCAGTTGAAAAGAGCACTACGAATATTGCCAATATGAATATAACCTGTTGGAGAGGGAGCAAAACGAACTTTAACCATAAAATAATACTCAATTTTTATCGCGAAAATGATTGACTATAGGATAGCGACGATCGCGTCCGAAATTCTTGTAACTGATTTTTACACCGGGTGCTGATTGTCGCCTTTTATATTCAGCAGCATAAAGAAGCTGTTCAATTTTCTCAACAGTTTCCCGCGAATACCCACGTTGAACAATATCACAAACACTCATATCATTTTCTACAAGATATTGCAAAATATCATCTAGAATCGGGTAAGGAGGAAGAGAATCTTCATCTTTTTGGTTTTCGCGCAATTCTGCAGAAGGTGCTTTTTCTATAATATTGGATGGAATGACAATACCTTCAGGTCCTCTCAAAGAGTACAAATGATTTTTATTGCGCCACTCAGCTAATGCATAAACCTGCATTTTATAAATATCTTTAAGAGGATTAAATCCGCCATTCATATCACCATACAGTGTTGCATATCCCACAGCCATTTCTGACTTGTTACCTGTTGTTATTACCATTGAACCGAATTTATTCGAAAGAGCCATTAAAAGTGTACCGCGTATACGACTTTGAAGGTTTTCTTCCGTTATATCAGGAGATAACCCTAAAAAAATAGATGCCATTGTATTCAAAAAAGCTTCAACAAGTTTTGCAATCGGAATGATTTCATAGCGACATCCCAAAAGATCAGCACATTCTTTAGAATCCTTTAATGATTCTTGCGAAGTATAATGATAGGGCATCATAATCGTGCGGACCCTCTCAGCACCAAGAGCATCCACCGCCATTGCTGCGCAAAGTGCTGAATCAATTCCTCCTGAAAGACCAAGAATAACATCCTTAAAGCCGTTTTTATTAACGTAATCCTTCAAACCCAAAACACAAGCTTGGTAATCGGCAGCTAATCCATTGAGAACACTTTCATTAGGACCTGAAAGGCAGTTCCATCCTATCGTTGTCCGCTGCCAATGGCTCAAAGAAATATGTTTTTCAAAGTGTTTCATTTGAAACACCTTCTTTCCTTGCCCATTTAATGCAAAAGAGCCACCGTCAAAAACAAGCTCATCTTGACCACCAACTTGATTAGCATAGATAATTGGCACCCCAGATCGTAGAGCTTGCTTATGAACAACATCTATACGCTGTAATGTTTTATTGCGATAGTAGGGAGATCCATTAAGAACAAGAATAATCTCAACCCCGTTATTTTTAAGTTCGGTACTAAGAGAGAGATCATTCCAAATATCCTCACAAATAACGATTCCTAAATTGATACCACGATAAATAATAGGCTTAGGACGTGGACCGGAAGAAAATAGACGCTTTTCATCAAACTCAGCATAATTAGGTAAATCAAACTTCAAGCTTTCAGCAATGGCTCGCCCTTCATCAAGAAGCATGGCACCGTTGTAAATATTGCCATTACGTCTTAAGGGAAGTCCAATGACAATGCCTGGTCCGCCTACAGTTATTTTTGCTAATTTGTCAACAGCCTCTTCACATTTTTTTGTAAAAGCAGGTTTTAAAACAAGATCTTCTGGCGGATAAGCACTTATAAAAAGCTCCGTGAATAAAACAAGGTCAGCTCCCTCTTTTTTGGCCTTTTGATGTGCCATGATGGCTAGAGAAAAATTCCTTTCAATATTACCGACAATAGGATTTAATTGAGCAATTACTACCCGAAAATTATCTTTCATAAGCCTTTGTATCACTTCATCAGTTTGGCAACCACAACTTTATTTTTCATCATCAAAAATATCGCTTTTGTAAACATTCTCTTCTGCCATAATGACCTAAAATAAAAAAATACTCAGAAAATTTTTGTTTACCCACTAGTAGCGATTGCGAACGAATCAGTTACACGGTTTTTTTTAAGGAGTTCAGCAACAAGAAAAGCCAATTCTAACGCTTGATCTGCATTTAACCGGGGATCACATTGTGTGTGATAACGATCAGACAAATCATCTATAGAAATAGCATGCGCTCCCCCCGTACATTCAGTTACATCACGACCTGTCATCTCAATATGAATGCCTCCTGGATAAGTTCCTTCTCCACGATGCACAGCAAAAAAATTGTCGACCTCCTTTAAAACATAATCAAAGGGACGCGTCTTATAACCATTGGCAGTAATTGTATTGCCATGCATTGGATCACACGACCATATAACCGCACGCTTCTCGCGTTCAACTGCACGGATGAGTTTAGGCAAATAACTTTCAACCTTATCATAACCAAAACGCGTAATAAGCGTAAGCCGCCCAAGTTCGTTTTCAGGATTTAGAAGATCAATTAATCTTAAAAGCTCATCAGACTTAATGGAAGGGCCACACTTTAATCCTATAGGATTTTTAATGCCGCGACAATATTCAACATGAGCATGATCAATCTGACGTGTACGGTCACCAATCCATAACATATGGCCAGATGTTGCATACCAGTTTCCTGAAGTTGAATCAATTCGAGTTAATGCCTCTTCATAACAGAGTAAAAGCGCCTCATGACTGGTATAAAAAGATGTTTCACGCAATGAAGAATGCGTTTTAGATGTAATCCCGATAGAACGCATGAAATTAATTGCTTCAGAAATACGCTCTGCCAATAATTCATAACGTTCTCCCTGCGGACTGTTAGAAACAAAACTCAACATCCATGTATGAACATTTTCTAAATTAGCATAGCCACCTTGTGAAAAAGCACGCAATAAATTAAGTGTTGCTGCCGATTGGCGATAAGCCATAGACATCCGTTGCGGATTTGGAACACGAGAATCAGATTCAAATTCAATGCCATTAATAATATCTCCCCGATAAACAGGGAGTTCAACTCCTTCTTTGCTTTCGATAGCAGAAGAACGCGGCTTTGCAAATTGACCAGCAATACGACCAACTTTAACAACTGGTTTCGAGCTACCAAAAGTCAAAACAATCGCCATTTGCAAAAACACACGAAAAAAATCACGTATATTATCAGCTTCATGTTCTGCAAAGCTTTCGGCACAATCCCCACCTTGTAATAAAAAAGCTTGTCCTTTTGCAACTGCTGCTAATTCATTTTTTAAATCACGTGCTTCACCGGCAAAAACCAAAGGAGGATAGCTTCTCAGTTTTCGTTCAACATCTTCTAACATAGACTTATTCGGATAAATCGGAACTTGTTTAATTGGCTTTTCTCTCCAAGAGCCAGGCGCCCATTCTTTTGTCATTACACTCTCTCTAAAGATTAAATTATAGCTTGGCACATCAAAAACTTTTTACCATAATTATACGCTGCTTAACCTTCTATTTTTTTCCCGTTTTCATATATATAACTTGGTTTATACATGGTTACCAATTCTTCTGCCATCGTTGGATGCACCGCCATCGTTTCATCAAAGATATCCTTCGTCAACTTGCCCTTGAGAGATATTCCAATAAGTTGTGCCATCTCCCCAGCGTTTTCTCCTAAAATATGAGCACCTACAACAATACGGCTTTCACCATCAACAATGAGCTTCATAAATATTTTTTCTGAATTATCGGAAAAAACATTGCGCATAGGACGAAAGACTGTACGATAAATTTCAAGGCGGTTATAACGTTGTACTGCTTCTTTTTCTGAAAGACCTACCGTTCCAATTTCAGGTTGTGAAAAAACTGCTGTTGTAATTAAATCATAATCAGGTTTTGTGGGAATATTCTCAAATGCTGTCCTAATGAAACACATTGCATCATGTATCGCAACAGGTGTTAATTGAATATGGCCCGTTACATCACCTACAGCCCAAATGTGGGGGATATTTGTTGTCATTTTCTCATCAACAATAATAGCACCAAACTCATTAACTTTAACACCTGCTCTCTCAAGTCCTAAACCAACAGTATTGGGTATACGCCCTGTAGCTAACATCACTTTATCAGTGCTAATCATTTGCCCATTTGATAAAACAACATCATAACAGTTTTCGGCAGCCTGCACTTTAGAAATTGTTACGCCATAGAGAATAGAAACTCCTTTTTCAATCATTGCATTGCTGAGCAATTGCCGCAAATCATGATCAAAATCACGAAGAATTAAATCACCACGATGAAGAAGTGTCGTTTTTACACCTAACTCATGAAAAATATTAGCGAATTCAACACCAATATATCCTCCACCGACAATGACTATTGATTTCGGGAGTTCATCAAGGTCAAAAATCTCATCAGAAACAAGGCAATAATCACTACCTTCTATGGCTGTATTTGGTGCAATTTTCGCGCCCGTTGCAATCAAAATTTTTTCTGCACTTATTCGTTCACCCGTAGAAGAAAGTTCTAATGTGTGGTCATCTATAAAAGTAGCACGACTTTCATAAATATGCACATTGTTATTTTCTAGTCCCCTACGATACAGCCCTTCTAATCTTGATATTTCTTTATTTTTAGCAGTAACTAACTTTTCCCAGCTAAAAATCGGATCCGTATATTTCCATCCAAAACCAACGCTTTTTTTAAATTCTTTTGCATATTGTGATGCATAAACATAAAGTTTTTTGGGAATGCACCCACGAATAACACAAGTTCCCCCGATACGATATTCCTCAGCTATAGCAACATGTTTACCAAGCCCTCCGGCAAGACGTGCTGCACGCACTCCACCAGAACCGCCTCCAATAACAAATAAATCAAAATCAAAAGAGCCCACGAACTATTCCTTCTCATATATCTGAAACAATAGGCTAAGATCATTTACCGTCAAATGAAAGTCTTTTTTTCTTTGGAAGGAGTATTTTTTATAAAGAAAATATTCTCAAAGAACTTACTCTCATTAAAATATTAAAAACGGCGGAAAACCACCGCTCTAAAAAATCAGAAATTGCCTATTGTTGCCATGATATCAAGCAAGTTATTTTTTATTTTCTGAAGATCCTGATTTTGTAGCTACAGTAGAATTATTCAAATTAAGCGTTTCAGACATCTCTTTTTTCACATTTTCTACAAGATCCTGCATAAGAGCAGAACGCCACACATCAAATACAGAATAGGAATCACGTGCAATATTGGGTACTTCTGTCAAAAATTTTTTACCGGTGTCAGAATTATAAAATGCTGTGATTGCATCAAGCTCTTTTTGAGTAAAATATTTTGCATAAACATGAGCAATCTCTCTTTCCAAATCAGAGCGCCTTTTAACTAAAGAAAGTGCCTGCTTATCAACAATATCAGAAATAGCTGTTGCCAAATTTGGATCGTCACTGATCAGTTCATTTTTGAAATCATGAGATGCACTTGGTAAAAAACTATCAAATTGATCCGTTGCGCGAATAGCTCTGATCGCCTTGCGCGCTGAATCTAAATGCTGATCACTCACCCCTTGTGCAGAAACCATTTCAATATTCATAAAAAAAACAGTAATTGCACAAAAATATATGACAAAACATTGAAAAAAAAATATTATTCTCATTTAATGATTACCCCGATAACTAATTATAACTCTACCCAAAATCTTTATCTTTAATACACTTTATTTTGTGCTAACATATCACCATGTAAATGTTTTTTCTAAAAATCAAATGGTTCTAAAACTTTTATTTGACCATTAGCCATAGCAACAATTGCACGTGAAGCCAACCCCAAAAAAAGGCCATGCTCAACAACGCCAGGAATGGCAAGAAGCGCATCCGATAATAATTTAGGCTGTAAAATGCATCCCCAAAACGCATCAAAAATAAAATGACCACCATCTGTTTCAAAAGGTTTCTCTCCACTCATTCGCAATGCAATTTCTCCAGAAAGCCCTAAATTATCAGCAACTTCTTCAATGGCTTTACGCGTTGCATGCACACCAAATGGATTAACTTCAATCGGTAGTGCAAAAGCACCAAGTCTTTTCACCATCTTCGTTTCATCCGCAATGACAAGCATTCTACGAGATGCTGATGCCACAATTTTTTCATATAATAATGCCCCACCTCCCCCTTTAATGAGCATCATCTGAGGACCAATTTCATCCGCCCCATCAATAGCAAGATCCAATTCAGGCATTTGTTCTAAAGTGCTAACAGGTACTCCAAACTTACAACAAAGCTGTGCAGAGTACTGTGAGGTAGCAACACCAGTCACACGTAAACCATCCGCAACTTTCTCCCCAAGAAGACGAATAAATTCATTAACTGTCGAACCAGACCCAATACCAAGTTGCATACCATCTTCAATAAAATCAAGCGCTCTAACAGCTGCCATTTTTTTTAACTGCTGGATATCCATGAATGACTTTACCTTTTATCCGTAAACAACATTTATCACCATTGTTATAAACAATGATAACAAAAGGCAACCGCTTGACTCAAGCTATCTAAACTTACCATTATCTTTTATTTGAAAAAATGTTACTCATTATAGAAACGTATGATAAGAATAAAATAAAATAATCAACAATTATCTTTTTATTTATTTAAAAAAATTTATTCGTATTTTTCTCTAACATAAAATTGATAAATTTACCGATTGAAAAAATGCAATACTTGATCAGAATAATCTCTATTATTTTTGCTCTATCATTGTCCAGATGTGAAGAAAAATACAATTAAATATATGTTTTTTATGAAACTTGTCTGTGTATATTCCATGGTCTATAAAACCCTAGTGAAGACCAAATAATATCTCCACTTTTAGTCATCATAACGCTTCCTCGTGATAATAATTGTTGGGGAGTAAATATTATTTTTGCCTTCTTGTGACATGTTGGTTTATACATTGGAATTGCAAATATCTGAATGAGAATATCTGCCTCTACACATTGATCTGTTTCTTTATGTAAAACAATAACTTTTAATCCATTATCCAATAAAGATGCACATACATGATGATCACAAATAAATTGCTCATGAAACGAAGGACCATATTTTGTTGGTTTAATCGTTTCATTCACACGAAATGACTTTTTCCATATGGATGTCGTGAACTTAGAAATATGATAACGATCAATATATAATTTTTTATCATGGACAACACCCACGAGACGCATATTATCTGCTATTATCAATTGCACAGGCGAGTGCATTACACAAATAAAAATACCAGCCAAAATAAAAAAACTAAAAAAGAGCCTGATGGATGTTTTGCAAAAAGTCAGCCCAACCAAGCCTATACTCAATAAAACCAACGCAGATAACGGCATAAAACCAGGGCTCAAATCAGGAGAAATAGCCTTGATAGCGTGTGCAACTTTTATCACAAGGCCAATACCAAATCCCATAATTTGAAGTGGAAGCCATTCAAATCCTCCTAACATTGCAAGAACTGCAATTAATCCAAAAGGAATAATGAAGATGGAGATAACAGGCAAAACAAAAGCATTACTGATAATGCTCAAAGATGCGGTATTAGAAAAATGATAAGCAGCATAAATTCCACTTGCACTCCCTGCTACAAGAGAAGATGCACATGTTGAAAGTATTGATAAGAAAATAAAATTTATCACTCCTCCTCCAACATAAGAGGGTGTTGTTTTTCTTTTACGAAAAAATGATTTTTCGCTCCACCAATCAAAAAAAGCAATTAATGCAGCTGTCGCAGAAAAGGACATTTGAAAGCTAGGGCCTAATATTTCATGAGGAGTTATCGCCAAAGTTATCAACCCCGAAATAGAAAAATTACGCATTGTTATAGCGGAACGATTACACAATATAGCAACTAACATAACTGCAATCATCACAAAACTTCTTTGCGCTGATATTGCTAAGCCCGACAATAACAAATAAAAAGCTGTTATCATAAATGCAACGATAGCAGCAAATTTTTTACTGGAATAATAGGAAGAAAAAATAGGAAAAAATGCTAAAAAACTACGGATGCTTAAAAGAACGATGCCGCTCAACAAAGCCATATGTAAACCTGATATTGACAAAATATGTGCTAATCCAGCTATCCGTAATGCTTCATTTGTTTCATTTGAAATACCTGCACGTTGCCCTGTTATGAGAGCTGCCGCAACACCTCCTTTTTCTCCTTCAAGTGCTATCCGGATTTTTTGTGTCATCTTCGTGCGTAATTTTTCAATTTTCTGTAGAACTATAGCTAATATTCCATTAGGCTGCGGAACTAATATTTTTCTTGGCTTTCCTAAAAAAACACCTTGAGCCCCAATTCCTTTAAAATAATTATGAAAACTAAAATCGTAGCCTCCTGGACGCACCGGCCCAGAGAATGCACGAATCTTAACTTTCCCATATAGGCCATCACCAATTGCTAATCCAAGTGGTAAATATTTTGCCGATAAACGAACACGATGAAGACTGTGGTGTAATCTGGGATTTTCTGTACTCAAAACATCCAAGACTAAACGAAATCCCCCTTTGGGACCTGATTCAATCGAAATAATTCTTCCCCTCAATATGGTCACAACGTTACTGCTTAACATGGGTGCTGCAATGCGCCACGTTTCTATTTTTGCCGCCAAAGCCCCCAATACGATACAAAGCAAAAATCCCGTCGGAATCCATATTTTTCGATAAAAATATGCAATATAGAATATTCCCAGAAAGACACTGACCAATGCCCCCAATTGTCCCCAACTTGGCTCATGTTCTAAATAAAAATAAAAAATGATTCCTAGGGAAAAAAAGACTAAAATCAATGAAAAAAGGATCCCAAAAGAAACTTCTTTATTGATACAATCTGCTAACCATTTTCTAACAAAAATGATTGCTTCTTTTAAAAGCATCAATAAAAAAAGTCTTTGTTGGTTATAACCGCCATTTTTTATTTTATCACACCTAGAAAAAACATTCAGCTCTATTTGACATGCGTTTTTTCTTTTTGTAATAGATCTTATGAGTAAATCCTCTTTAACTTTACTGTGATTAAACATCTGCAAATCCCCACTTAAACTTTGCAATGCAGCTATTGCACCCCCTACCGTCTATGCTAACATAACCTTTCTATAATAAATTTCCATAAGTAATATCTCAATTTAAAGGAAAATATTCGTGTCTGTTATTACTCGTTTTGCCCCATCACCTACAGGCTTCCTTCATATTGGTGGTGCCCGTACTGCTCTTTTTAATTGGCTTTATGCAAAACATACCGGTGGGAAAATGCTTCTACGCATTGAAGATACAGACCGAGAACGTTCAACAGAATCAGCTGTAAAAGCCATTATAGATGGCTTACACTGGATGGGGCTTAGTTATGATGGCCCCCCTATTTCGCAATTCGAACGTGCAGAACGTCACCGTCAAATCGCCGAACAATTGGTCGAGAATGGTAAAGCATATTATTGTTATGCCTCACCTGAAGAGTTAGCTGAAATGCGTGAAAAAGCCCGTGTAGAAGGGCGCCCACCACGTTATGATGGACGTTGGCGTAACCGTGATCGTTCTGAAGCTCCGCCAGATATCAAACCTGTTATTCGCATAAAAGCTCCTGAAGATGGAGAAACGATTGTACATGATCGTGTTCAAGGTGATGTTCGTTTTCCGAATAAAGATTTAGATGACTTTATTATTTTGCGTTCTGATGGCTCGCCTACCTATATGCATGCTGTTGTCGTTGATGATCATGATATGGGAGTCACACATATCATACGTGGTGATGATCATCTAACCAATGCAGCTCGACAAACGATCATCTTTAAAGCTATGGGATGGGATATTCCTGTTATGGCCCATATTCCTCTTATCCATGGTGAAAATGGTGCAAAATTATCAAAGCGGCATGGTGCACTCGGTGTTGATGCCTATCGAACGATGGGATATCTTCCTGCTGCTTTGCGCAATTATCTTGTGCGTTTAGGATGGAGTCATGGTGATGATGAACTCATGTCACTTAAAGATATGATTTCTTGGTTTGATATTGAAGATATTAACAAAGGAGCTGCGCGTTTTGATCTTAAAAAACTCGATTCCATCAACGGACACTATATGCGCATGAGCAATGATCAAGAACTCTTTAATGCCGTTCTTGATATTTTACCAGAAATCGATGGGGGAGCGCAAATTATTGAAATACTTGATAAAAAGCGTCGTAGCCAATTTTTAAAAGCAATCCCACATTTGAAAGAACGGTCAAAAACGCTATGCGAACTGATTGACAATGCCTCCTTCATTTTTACGCAACGACCATTACAGCTTGATGAAAAAGTACAAACTCTCTTAGATAAAAATGGACGAACCATTTTAAACGATCTTTATCTTGCCCTAAAAGCCTGCCCCATTTGGGATACAAAAGTCCTCGATGAAGCTCTTCGCTCTTATATCCAAACACAGGATCTTAAATTCGGATCTATTGCCCAACCTCTGCGAGCAGCTCTTACAGGTCGTGCAACATCGCCAGGTATCTTGGATATTCTTATTTTATTAGGACGTGATGAATCCCTTCATCGCATTAATGACCAGCTTATCACAACAATACACTCATGAGTATATCTTCTCAAATGGGTATCTATACAGATAGCTTAATGCGATCTAGAAAAGTTTTTTTATGTTATATCATTGAAATACAGTTTTTATTGAGTAATAATGGTTAATGAGGACGTATTTTTGGATTGCATGTACTCACCTTTTAAAGTGCAATCTACCCTTAAAATAAGCAAGAAGAGCTTCAGTTATACATTTCCCATTCTGAATAAAAATGAAATAGAATCTTAATTTTTAGAAACGAAGGATCTGAAAGGAAGACCGAATGTCTGAGAATAGCGCACATATTATTGTGAATAATAAAAAAATAGAACTTCCCTTGCGTAAAGGCACCAGTGGACCTGAAGTCATTGAAATTGCTTCACTCTATAAAAAAACAAATATTTTTACTTACGATCCTGGTTTTATTTCAACAGCTTCTTGTGAATCAAAAATTACTTATATTGATGGCGATAAAGGTATATTGCTTTATCGTGGTTATCCTATCGACCAATTAGCTGAAAAGGGAGATTTTCTCGAAAGTTGTTATCTTCTACTTTATGGAGAACTCCCAACACAGCAAGAAAAAAGCGACTTTGATCAATGTATTATGCAACATACCATGGTCCACGAACAGTTCGCACGTTTTTTTCATGGTTTTCGCCGTGACTCTCATCCGATGGCCGTCATGGTTTCTTGCCTTGGCGCTATGTCTGCATTCTATCACGACTCTATTGATATTACAGATCCTCAACAAAGAATGATTGCTTCTATTCGTCTTATCTCAAAAGTTCCAACGCTTGCTGCTATGGCCTATAAATACAGTATCGGACAACCATTTGTTTATCCACGCAATGATCTTAGTTATGCTGCAAATTTCCTCCGTATGTGCTTTGCTGTTCCTTGTGAAGAATATAAAACAAACCCTGTACTTGCTCGAGCGATGGATCAAATCTTTATCCTTCATGCTGATCATGAGCAAAATGCTTCTACATCTACGGTACGTCTTGCTGGATCTTCGGGTGCTAATCCGTTTGCATGTATCGCAGCAGGTGTTGCATGCCTTTGGGGGCCAGCACATGGTGGTGCCAATGAAGCATGTCTAAAGATGCTACAAGAAATAGGTTCTATTAAAAGAATTCCTGAATTTATTGCACGCGCAAAAGATAAAAATGATCCTTTCCGCCTTATAGGCTTTGGCCATCGTGTCTATAAAAATTATGACCCACGTGCAAAAATCATGCAAAAAACCTGTCACAAGGTTTTAAAAGAGCTCAATATTCAAGATGACCCGCTGCTTGATATTGCAATAGAACTTGAAAAAATTGCCTTAAGTGATGAATATTTTATTGAAAAAAAGCTTTATCCCAATGTTGATTTTTATTCCGGCATTATATTAAAAGCTCTAGGTTTTCCAACTGAAATGTTTACTGTTCTGTTTGCATTAGCACGCAGTGTCGGATGGGTGGCACAGTGGAAAGAAATGATTGAAGATCCTGCACAAAAAATTGGTCGCCCTCGACAACTCTACACAGGTTATACTATGCGTAACTATGTTCCTATTGATAAGCGTGTAAATTAAAGCAATAAATTAATCAATAAAGCTTCAACTTCCTGAAGCTTTATTGAGAGTAATCAAAAGGCTATACTTTCAGGGTTTTTATAAAGCCTGACTTTTAAACTCCTTCTACAGAGGTAACACCATCATAAAGATTTATGAAAACATTCTAAGTTTTGGCTTTGTAAATAAATTAGGAATATTTTGGGGGAAATTGCCAAAATATTTAGCAAACAAAAATTAAAAATTTTTACCTTTAATTCTCATTATTTTCAATGAAAGCGTATTCCCTATCAATTCCCTCATGTTTAAAAGGCTTATTACATATTAAAACTGAATAATGTTAGAATTTCACTCGCTATCTTCTCCAAACAAAGATGAAAATGAAATTTTTTCTTAAAACTTGCTACGCAAAACAATACTTGGTATTAGGAATAGTTATAGAAATTACTTTAATTATAATGATTATCGAGAGCATTTATCTTAGCATCATCGGTTAATCATGCTTCTTTTTATAAGAAAAATCTCCACAATTTTCGGAAAACAAATTCATTCTGATATTTTTTGATATCTAGGCATTTTATATAACAGGTGAAAATAATAACATTTTATCCTGCCAAAAGCTGAAACTCTCTTTTTTAAATTAACAGTTTTCCTTTTAAAGATAACTTGTTTTTTTTTAAAATAAAATTATGTATAGAATCAATAAAAACTTTACTTCTTTTCTGTATTTTTATGTTCCCATACTTGAAAAATAAACCATTTTTTTGATAACAATATCCAGCATAATGATAGAAAACGAACACACATAAATTTTTTACATTGCTCCAGAAAAGCTTGCATATTATAAAATGCATAATGGTTTCATATTTGCCAGCTTATCTCATAGGAGAACATAATGAAATTATTAGCAGGAGCTCTTATAATAAGTGCAACACTGTTTACTCTATCTGCCAATTCTCAAACGCTGAAAATTGCCAGTGATGCTTCTTATCCTCCATTTAGTTATATTGACTCAAATAACGAACTTCAAGGGTTTGATATTGATATATCTTACGCACTTTGTAAAAAAATGAATGTTGAGTGTACAATTGTCACGCAAGATTTCGAGGGAATGATTCCTGGCCTTCTTGCAAAAAAATACGATGCTATTGTTTCTTCTCTTTCTCCTACAAAAGAGCGCTTACAAAAAATTGATTTTACGGATCCTTACTACAATACAGTACTTGCTGTCATTGTTAGCAAAACTTCAGGAATTAAGGAAATTTCTACACAGGCTTTTAAAGATAAAAATCTTGGTGTACAATCGAATACAACACAAGCTGCATATGCAGAAGATCATTATACCTCTGAAGGGGTGAATATCAAACTTTATCCTACAGCAATAGAAGTTAATCGTGATCTTTTAAGTCATCGGCTTGATATAATCATTCTTGATAAATTAAAAGCATTAAATTGGCTTGAAAATGAAGGAAAAGAGTGCTGTAAGCTGCTAGGAACTTTAGCAGAAACAAAATTTCCTATTGCAATTGCTCTGCGTCAAAATAATAATGATCTTAAAAATAAGTTCAATGAAGCAATAAAAGAAATCCGTGCAGATGGAACCTATGATAGAATTATGAGAAAATATTTTGCATTCGATATTGATTAAATATCAGTGTGAATTATAGTTGGATTTTTACATTTAAGAAATATTTTTAAACTCTTTGTTAAACATGTAAGTGTAATTGCACATTCAGCATTTTTATAAGAAAAATGCGTACTTATTTAAAAGTTAACTTTTAATTACTCCTTGAGATTTAAAGTTTATAGAATCTAATGACAAGAATGAGGATGTCGTTTTATTTCTTCAAAATATAACTTTTTTCTATGTTTAAATTGAATAACATTGTTTTTAAAGAAAAATTCTCGATTTTTACTCCTGAAATGATGTGAATTAATCATTTCAGGAAAATTAAGCTGTCATAGCTATTATATAATTAAGATGTTCATTCTTCTTTAAATCAATAAAAAAGATAATTTTTGATAATAATTTCCAACATAATGATCTAAAATAAACATCGATAAATTTTTTGCATTGCTCCAGAAAAGCTTACAGATTATAAAAATGTGACAATTTCATATTTGCCCGCTTATCCAATAGGAGAACATCATGAAACTATTAGCTAGAGCTCTTATAATAAGCGCTGCGCTATGCATCCAATTGGCTGATGCGAAAACATTAAGAATTGCAAGTGAAGGCACTTACCCTCCCTTTAGTTATATTGATTCAAATAACAAACTGCAGGGATTTGATGTTGATATATCTTACGCACTTTGTAAAAAAATGAATGTTGAATGTACGATTGTCACGCAAGACTTCGAGGGAATGATCCCTGGACTTATTGCCAAAAAATATGATGCGATCGTTGCTTCCCTCTCTTATACACAAGAGCGTTCACAAAAAATTGATTTCACAGATCCTTACTATGACACAGCACTCGCTGTTATTGTGAACAAAGCTTCGGGAATTAAGGAAATTTCTACACAAAGTTTTAAAGGTAAAAATCTGGGTGTGCAATCAAATACAACACAAGCTGCATATGCAGAAGATCATTATGCCTTAGAAGAGGTAAGAATCAAACTCTATCCTTCCACAATAGAAGTGAATCGTGATCTTTTAAACCATCGACTTGATGTGATTATTGTTGATAAATTACAAGCATTAAATTGGCTTAAGAATGAAGGAAGAGATTGCTGTCTCTTCCTAGGAACTCTGGAAGAAACAAAATTTCCTGTTGCAATTGCTTTGCGTCAAAATAATAATGATCTTAAAAATAAGTTCAATGAAGCAATAAAAGAAATCCGTTTAGATGGAACTTATGAGAAAATTATGAGAAAATATTTTACAGGTGCTGTTGATTAAATATCAATATGATATTTAAATGAGATCCACTATTTACTTCTAAAAAATATTATCTAACTCTTCATGAGGAACACAAGAATGATTGAAAATTTAGCATTGCTATCATTTAGCAATGGTGGATGGGGAGCGGTTATACTTTCTAGTGCAGGAATAACATTGTCATTAGCGTTATGTTGTGGCCTTTTAGGGTTTCCCTTAGGTCTTCTAAATGCAGTAATGATTCGATCCGATATTAAGATAGCTAAAGCTATAGCACGTCTTTTTTCAACGGTGTTTCGTGGGCTACCAGAGCTTTTAACCTTGTTTTTAGTTTATTATGGGTTACAAAGCCTTATTCAAAATACCTTTGACTATTTTAATCTTGAAGTCATATTCAGTATCAATGCTTTTGTTGCTGGTGTTTTTGCACTCAGTTTGATTCTTGCCGCTTTCTCTTGTGAAGTTTGGCTTGGAGCATTTAATGTTTTTGATAAAGGTCAATATGAAGCCGCTAAAGCTTTAGATCTTTCACAATCAACCACATTTTTTCGTATTGTTTTTCCTCAGCTAATTCGAAATGCTTTGCCAGGACTTTCTAATAATTGGCTCACTTTACTGAAAGATACATCCCTCGTTTCAACCATCGCGCTTGTTGACCTCATGCGACAAACAAATTTAGCTGTCGCTGCTACCAATAAACCCATGCTGTTTTACCTTGTCGCATGCTTACTCTATTTATTATTTTCAGCTTTTTTTTCTGCAATCTTACGCTATTTGGAAACATGCACTCAAATAGGCTATAAAAAGGTGATCGGTCAATGATTCCTGAATGGCTTTATTTCCTTTTTAATCCAGATATTTTAAGCCGTTATGGACCAAAATTTATTAGTGGCTTTATCGTTACTATTAAGCTTGTTTCTATTTCTTGTTCTCTTGGTTTTTGCCTTGGTATACTTATCGCTTTTGCACGTTTATCCAGAAATACGTTTTTACAATACTTTGCAAATGCTTATGTCTATTTTTTCCGCGGCTCTCCTTTATTAGCCCAACTTTTTCTTTTTTATTATGGGCTTGGTTCAATGAATAATTTTTGGCAACAGATTGGTCTATGGTGGTTTTTTCAAAACGCATGGTATTGTTGTCTTTTTATTTTCACACTCAATTCTGCTGCTTATCAATCTGAGATCTTTAAAGGAAGTTTTTTATCCATAACAACTGGACAACATGAAGCATCAAAAACTTTAGGTCTAAGTAACTCTGTCGCTTTTTTTAAAGTTATTCTTCCACAAGCAATGATTATAGCATTACGTCCCCTAGGAAATGAGTTGATTTTAATGATTAAATCCAGTGCCATTGCCTCACTTATTACTGTTTATGATTTAATGGGAATTGCCAAACTCACTTATTCACGTACATTTGATTTTCAAGTTTACGTTTGGGCCGCTCTTATCTATCTTTTTATTGTTGAAATCATTCATCGTTTTATTGTTTTTATCGAACATCATCTCACTCGATATTTACGGTAAATATAAAGGGTCATAAAAAAAACTTTACCAAACCAAAATGTTGAATTAATCAATTTATTCATCAATGAAAGAATAAAACAAGATGAATTTAAAAAATAATCAATCGATCTCTACCAGTGCCCCCCCTGTAATCTCCATTCAAAACCTCAATAAGTGGTATGGAAACTTTCAGGTCCTACATGATATCAGCTTTGATGTTAAAACTGGTGAACATATCGTTATTTGTGGTCCATCCGGGTCAGGAAAATCAACATTAATTCGTTGTATTAATCAATTAGAACGAGCACAAAAAGGTTCAATCTGTATCCATAACGTTGATATCTATACTGCGCCTGTACAACAGCAAAAAAATGTTCTCCGTAAGATAGGAATGGTCTTTCAAAACTTTAATTTATTTCCTCACATGACTGTCATACAAAATTGCATTTTAGCACCGATGACAGTTCAAGGACTTTCCAAACAACAAGCAAAAGAACGGGCAATTCGTTACTTAACGCATGTTGGTATTGAAAAACATTGTGAAAAATATCCTTTACAACTCTCTGGTGGTCAACAACAGCGTGTTGCAATTGCCCGTGCACTTTGTATGGAGCCTGAAGTAATGCTTTTTGATGAACCAACTTCTGCTCTTGATCCAGAAAGTGTGGGAGAAGTTTTGCAAGTAATGGCTCAATTAGCGAATACAGGGATCACGATGCTCTGTGTTACCCATGAAATGGGTTTTGCACGTAAAGTCTCAGAAAGAATAGTTTTTCTAGAAAATGGAAAAATTATTGAAGATACATCCTCTGAAAATTTTTTTACCAATCCTAAAAGCCAACGCGTTTGTGATTTTCTTGCTAAAATTAAACATTAATCATTAAAATTTTGTTTTATTTATACAATTTTATTTCTGTCTTTTAAAAGAGTAATAATTTTTTGGGCGCTAATAATTTCCGATGGTATTTCAGTTTTCATTTTCTGTTCCATCTCCTCAAAAGCATCAAGCTGTGCTTGTCGCAATAAAGGGTTATACAAAAGTTGTTCTAGCTGTCTTGCTAACAGGCCAGGACGCAAAAATTCATCCAAATATTCTGGAACAATAGGCTTATCAGCAATAATATTTGGAAGAGCTGCGCTCCATAACGTTATTTTAGGAAAAATGAATAATTTAGCAAAACAATCAAGTTTATAGCAAAGTACCATAGGAATTTTTGCTAAAGATAATTCAAGTGAAACCGTTCCATGGGCAGCCAGAGCAACATCTGCTTGTGCAAAGGCATGCCATTTTTCATCTTCACCAACAACAATTTCTACTTTGCTTTTCCAGTTCTGTACAAAATCACGGATTCTATTCACTAAATGGGATAAGGTTGGCAAAATAATATGTAAATGTGGAATACGTTGTACAAGAATCTCTACTGTCTCTTGAAAAATAGGCATTAAAGAATGAATCTCTAAATTGCGTGATCCTGGCAAAAGAACTAATGTAGGCGATGATGTTTGTTGACCCCACAAATTTTTTTGTTCTACTTGGCGCTTTTTTTCTGACTGAACGTTCAAAAGGGGAGGATATGTCAAAAGATGATGTCCAACATAAGTCGTAGTAGGACCTTCCAAATCCTGCATAACCTTTTTTTCAAAAGGAAAAACTGCTAAAACATGATCAATAAATCCGCACATAGCTTTTGCACGCTCTGGTCTCCATGCCCAAACGGTTGGTGCGACATATTTAATGATAGGGATAGAAGGCTCTAAAGCACGTACTTTTTTTGCAACACGATGCGTGAAATCAGGACTATCAATAATAATTAAACAATCGGGTTGTTCTTGTGCAATAAACTGGGATAAATTGCGAATATGCAGCAACAACAATGGTAATTTTTTCAACACCTCCTTTAAACCTATTAAAGCAATATCCTGGGAATCAAAAAAGCTTTTTAAACCTAATGCCTTTAAATGCCGTCCCCCAACACCAATCAAATGAATGTTGCATCCTATTTGTTGTGATAAACAAGAAATTAAATCCGCTCCAAGCAAATCACCAGATTCTTCACCTGAAACGATAGCAATCTTTAAGAAACAATTATTCATGTCCAAATCTTTCAAATGTTTCTATAAATAGAGAATATTTGTTTGCTTTTTCTATTGTTGTTTTCACCGATAATATTAGACTTCTATTTGCCTCCACGGCAATACCAGATAAACCACTCTTTGCAATATTCTTTATGGTCATGGGCCCAATTGAAGGTAAATCAACGCGATTATCCTGTTGTGGTTTTGCACACTTTACAAGAATACCACCCTTAGGGGGAATTTGCCCTCTTTCTCGCATTTCACAAACACGCCATAACATATTATCAGTTCCTTCAGCACCCTCCAAAGCAACCACCCTTCCCTGGACAACGACAACGGCTTGCCCAATATCCAATTGACCTAAAAGTTTTGCTGCTTCTGCTGCTAAAAAAATATCCTTTTTCTCTTTTGGTGTAGCACGCCGTACAGTTAAATTAAATTCTATGGGAGCTAAAAGATCTGGTACTATTTCGTGGGCACCAATAACACAAAAACCGTGCGATTCAATAACCCGTATAAAAGCTTTTAATAACGCATCATCTCCTCTTCTTAAAGCTCCGATTAACTTAGGAAGAGCTAAAAATGTCGTCCAGTCCAATCGTAATTGTTTAAGAAGTGGTCGTTTTTTCACACCACCTGCTAAAACGATATTATAAACTCCAGCCTCTTTTAAGATTTTAACGAGTCGCGCTAACTCCACAATTGACAGCTCGCAATGCTCATAGCGATAAAGAACAGAATCTGCTTCACCATGCAAAAGCACAAGAAAAGGATTCTCCCCATTTTTCTCAAGAGCCTGTGCAACAGCAATGGGTAGAACACCATTTCCTGCTATAATAGCAGTACGACCGGAAAGAAAATTTCTGGCACCCCAAATTGGCACTGTTAATCCTTATGTTCTTTTATTCTATCACCTTCAAATTTTGGTGTACAATAAAAACGCTTTCCTTCCTCTTTGATAAAATTAATAACGTCAGTAACAGACTGAAAAGAAGAATAAAAAGAAGCAATATCACTCGCACGCTCTTTAAATGGTTTGCTATGATCAAAAAGCATCGTAACCGCATGACGGAGTGCATGAATATCTTGACGCTCAAGACCTGCACGCTTCATACCAATAATATTGAGACCGGCAAGTTTTGCTTGCACACCAACAGCTGTTCCATAAGGAATCAGATCTCCAACCAGTGCAGATACCCCGCCGATAAATGCATGATGTCCAACACGAACAAATTGATGAACAGCAGCACCACCACCAATAATCACATAATCGCCAATAGTAACATGACCAGCAATCATCGCGTTATTGGCAAATGTTACATGATTACCGACCTGACAATCATGAGCAATATGCGCATAACAAAAAAATTGGCAATTATCACCAACAATCGTCATCCCCACACTCGAATCGGAACCTCTATGCATTGTTACGCCTTCACGAATCGTACAATTCTTACCAATAGAAAGAGTCGTAGCCCCTCCTTTATGTTTATTATTTTGCGGCTCTGCTCCCAAAACTGCATGAGAAAACACTTTACTCTTGGCTCCTAATGTTGTCTTTCCCATGATCACAACATGACTTGTCAAATTACATTCATCGCCAATAACAGCCTCTGAACTAATATGGCAAAATGGTCCAACGTGTACATTCTCACCAAGCTGTGCTCCCTTTTCCACAAGAGCAGTTGGATGGATTTTCGTACCGGACATTTTCAAATTCCCATCAAATATCATTTATTTTTCTTCAACAATCATTGCAGCAATTTCCGCTTCAGCGACGCGAACATCTTCCACTTTTGCAAGACATAAAAAACGCCTCATACTAGCCCTTTTTTTCAAAAGCTGAACATGAATTTTTAGCTGATCACCAGGCACAACCGGCTTACGAAATTTCGCATTATCAACCGTCATAAGGTAGACTAAATTTGCCTGCTTATTACCTAAATTTAAAAGTGCTATTGCTCCTGCCGTTTGTGCCATAGCTTCTAAAATCAAAACTCCAGGCATAACTGGTTTTACCGGAAAATGTCCCGTAAAATGCGGCTCATTAATCGTTATATTTTTAATACCAATAGCTTCTTGTTCACCATCAATACCAACGATACGATCGATTAATAGAAACGGATAACGATGCGGTAATATTGATAATAATTTTTCAATATCAACAGCCTCTAAGTTTTTAGTCTCTTCAGAGCTGATCATATCAGCGTTTCTCCTTTTTAGCTTTCCCCATACTACGCAACGTCGCTACTTCACGGAACCACTGTTTAAACGGTCGCGCTGGACTCCCTCCCCATTTTTCGCCATCAGGAATATCATTCATAACACCACTACGAGCAGCAATTTGAACACATTTACCTATTACAATATGATCCGCAACTCCAACACTCCCGCCAAGCTGAGACATATCACCTATAGATGTACTTCCGGCAATTCCACATTGAGCAGCAATAAGGCAATAACGGCCAATTTTTACATTGTGGGCAATTTGTACAAGATTATCAATCTTGCTTCCTTTACCAATAACAGTATCTCGAAATGTTCCACGATCAATTGTAGTATTTGCACCAATTTCTACGTCATCCTCAATAATAACACGTCCAAGTTGTGGAATTTTCTCAATTCCATCCCCTCCCCCAACATAACCAAAACCATCTTGCCCAATGCAAACGCCTGGATAAAGCTGGACCTTATCACCTATGATAGAATACTGAACTGTTACCTTAGGAGCAATATAGCAGTCACATCCAATACGGCAATTTTCACCGATGATAGCCGTAGATGAAACAAGAGTTCCTGCACCAATTTCAACATTTTTACCAATAACAGCTCCTGCTTCAATACACACATCATGTGCAAATTTAGCCGTTGGATGAATATGCGCATGTGATGAAATACCCTTCTGCCCCAACCAAGGTACTGGCTTGACAGAATTAGGAAATAAAATACGACCAATATGAGCAAAGGCACGTTGCGGTGTGGACGTCACCAAAATTGCCATAGTTTCAGGAACTTTAAAAATAATCTCATTCGTGCAAAAAACAGCAGAAGCAGAACTATCTCGTAAAGCATCAGAAAACTTCCGATGCTCCACAAAAACAAGAGAACCTTCCACACCGCTCTCAAGTGAAGAAAGAGTATTGATAACTTTATGAGAAAACTCCGGGTTAAGAAGCTTTGCACCCGTCAACTCAGCAACATTTGCAACTGTCAATTGCCGGGACGGCGTAAAAAAAAATGTATGCGCCATCAAAACACTTTCTCTCCCAGCTTAAGCTATTCTCTGCAAATTTTTCCTTCCTAAAACCACTCAAATCAGAACTTCGTCGAAATACCAAAATTCAATTGCTGCAAACGATCACCCTCCTGCTTCGTTATTGGCCAAGCATAGTCAAAACGCAAAGGACCAAATGGAGAATCCCACATCAAACTTACACCTGCAGATGAGCGCCAAGCAATTTTGGTATTGGTAACAGGCGGCTCACCCTGAAAAACTGCTTTATAATTATTGCCATAGAGTGTAGCAATATCCGCAAATAAAGCACCGCGCAATCCAAACCCTTCAGGAACAACAGGTATAGGAAACTGTACTTCAGCAGTCGCATTCATATATGTCGTTCCCCCTAAGAAATAAACTTCACCCTTATTGGAAACCTGACGTGGACCTATCCCATTGTATTTAAATCCTCGGATCATATCAGTATTTCCTTTAAACATATCGAAAATACGAACACCCTCTTTGCCTATTTCGTGGATATAACCACTCCCCAAGGAAAGCAAACCAACAATATCTTTCTGCTCTGAAAGTGTTTTGTACATCATCGCCTTACCTGTGGTCTTCAAGAATTTTGCACTCCCACCAAGTCCTGCATATTCCTGAAGAAGATGCATGTACCATCCATCATGAGGATTTCTCATATCGTCAATCGTATTATAGGTTAAACCGTAACTAATTGATGAACGTTTCCAAGGGCTTTGCTTTGCTGCTTGAACAATCGCACCAGAATATTTCCCATATAATTCTATTATATCACTCTCTTTGTTGAAATCATACTCTCCACCAAAATCATATTCTTCCTGTACATAAGAATAAGCGACATTTGCAGATAATTTATTATTAATAGGTAGCGAAAACCGTAATGATCCCCCTGTCTGTCGTACATCATAAGCTTTATCAGCACGGTAAGTACTGCGAAAAACATCAATGCCAGCAGATAAACGATATCCCAAGAAATAAGGTTCAACAAATGACAAGTTATAATTACGGGATTTTTCTTGCCCCGCTCCTAATCCTAAACGAACATACTGACCACGTCCTCCAAGATTACGCTCAGTAACAGAGACTTCAAGTGACATACCAGGACTTGTTCCACCTGTTGTATATCCTCCAGAAAGAGAAAGATCCCCTGTTGATGATTCAACGACATCTATCACCAAAACAACCTGATCAGACTGATCAGTGGGAACCATTGAAATATTAACGGCCTTGAAAAAACCTAAACTTTCTAAACGACGTTTTGCTCGTTGCAATAAAGTTTGATTGTAAGCATCTCCTTCGTTCAAATCAATTTCACGGCGTATAACGTAATCACGCGTCTTCTCATTTCCACGTATATCAATACGCTGAATATAAGCACGTGTACCTTGCTCAATATTATATAAAATTGAAATTGTATGATTTGCTAAATCACGGTTTCCGCGTGGTTCAACTTTAGCAAAAGCATATCCTGAATCAGCAACCTTATTATTAATAATTGCAATAGATTGTTCAATATCTTCCGCACTATAAATATCACCTGGCTGGGTTTTAAGCATTCTTTTTACAGATTGAACGTCAATTCCAGTAACATCACTTTCAACCTGAATATCACTAATTTTATAGCGCGCACCTTCATCAAGAACGAAAGAAATCTTATATGTATTGCTTGCCGCATCAAAAGTCGCTTTAGAAGAAACTACACGAAAATCTGCATAACCATGATTATAATAAAAGCGACGCAAAGCTTCTTCATCAGCAGCGAGACGTTCTTCACTGTAAACATCCCCCCCTAACAATTTCGAAAAGAATCCTGAAGACTTTGTTGAAATCACATCACGCAAACGACGACTTCCAAAGACATTATTTCCTCTAAAAGTGATATCACTAATCTTTGTCTTTTGCCCTTCAACAACATTAAATACCACATTTACACGCCCTTTTCCAAGATTAATTGTTTGAACGTTCACAGTGATATTATTACGACCAAGAGTTTTATAGGCTTCACGAATTGTATTTATATCATTAGAAAGCTTAGCAGTGTTAAAAGGCTCATTTGGTTTTAAAGAAATAAACCGTTTAAGATCTGGATCCTTAAAAGATTTATTTCCCTGAAACAATATTTGATTGACAACCTCATATTCTTTTACGAATACAATCAATTTACCACCTACCTGATTTATTTTAACATCATAAAATAAACCTAATTCAAAAAGGTTCTTCACAGCATTATCAACATCACCACTGGAGATTCCTTGTCCAGCTCTAATACCCATGTTATCTCGGATCGCCTGAGAACTTACAAACTTATTTCCACGAACCTCTATAGAATGGACTACAGATGCTTGTATTTCTCCAACCGCAGCAATTGACATAAAAACCGTTGCTGGGGCAATCATTCCCATCTTTAACACCAACACAGATGCTGCATTTAAAAACTTTGAATTCATAGTCATTGGCTTTTTTTACCTTACTCTTGTTCTTTGGACACGATGACTTAAAAAGCTAACTGCCATAACAACCCTTTTACAGCGAGACTTTTCATCTCTTAATTACTCATTATAATGTACGACGCCACAATATTTTGCAGACATGGTAAACAACCTTCAATTTATTCTCGCTATTATTACCCAATTTACAAAGCGTTTTCCATAATTTAATTAGCTAAACCAACAAAAATAATCATTAAAAAAGACAAAAAACATAAAAAGGAGAAGAAGAGAAAAACCTAACCGAAAAAAAACTCCCTGAATTTTAGCGGGTATTCTTCTGCCAGTAATGACCTCAATGACATGAAATAAAAGATGCCCACCATCAAGTGGTAGAATCGGAAAAAGATTAACAAGCCCAACACTTATTGAGAGAAAAGCAGCCAAATTTAACAAAGAGATAAAGCCTGTCTCACTCACTTTCCAAGCAATTTTAACGGTTTTAGAAGGTCCACTAAGCCGACAGCGATCTTCTTTGCCTCCAATTAAACGACTCATAAAAAGAACAGTTTGAGTGGTAATAAACATAGTACGGTTTAACGCTTCTCTTATAGCTGTTACAAAACCATAGCGAATATGTTTTATATAAGTTGGATCTAAACGTGCAGGATGATTTAAATCAACAGGAACACCTACACCGATTATAGTACTTTGTGTTCGATTACCAAATCCATCATCTCGCTCAATGACTTTCGGGATAATAACTGTTGTAAATACTCGCCCCATGCGTTCTATTTTAAACTCTATCGGTTCTCTTCCATGAAAAGCTACGTAATTCATTAAATCTTCAAAACTTTCAACCCGACGACCGTCCATTTCAATAAAACGGTCCCCTAATTCCAAACCGGACTGAACAGCAGGACTGTCTTTTACCAAAGATCCAATAACGGGTTCAATGGCAACACGACCATAAATAAAGAAAAAAAATGTTAGAATAACAACAGTAAAAAGAGCATTGAAAAAGGGACCAGCAAAAACAGTTGCTGCTTTTTTCCAAGCATGAGCACTGGCAAACGAACCATCAACAATCGGAGATGATGGGGATGATAGCGTATCGTTTTTTTCCTCATCCCCAAAAAATTTCACGTAACCCCCTAAAGGGATAAGTGCTAAACGCCACTTTGTGCCATGCTTATCTGTATAACTGGCGATCTGTGGTCCAAATCCAAGTGAAAAAACTAACGCCTTAATACCACACCACCGACCAATGAGATAATGCCCAAGTTCGTGTACAAAAATAATAATTATAATGATAAAAAGAATACTCAAACTTCTTAAAAGAAAATCACCCATAGTGACAATATGATTTAAAAGTCCCAAACTATCTTCTCCAAATTAAATCATACTAAAAAGATTAAAAGGTGCATCCATATCAGATATAATTGCACCAATTAAATAAAGGAAGAAAGCTGCCCCTACCAATCCGTCCATACGATCCATAAAGCCTCCATGTCCAGGCAATAAAGAACTAGAATCTTTAACGGAAAAACACCTTTTTAGCCATGATTGTCCTAAATCACTCAATTGTGAAACAATTGATAAAACAAGTGTAAGGAGTAGCACAAAAAAATTTGCTAAATTTATATCAAAAAATCCAAAAGCAACCCATATACCACTGAAAACTCCAATAAATGTCCCCCCTAACGCTCCTGACCACGTTTTATTAGGAGAAAGCTGTGGTGCTAATTTAGCTCCCCCCAATGCACGTCCGATAAAGTATCCACCAATATCTGTTCCCCATACTATCGCAAATAAGAAAATAATAACTTGGAATCCCAATATCTCATGCCCCCGTAAAAAGCATAAAGCAACAACAGGGAAAGAGGCATATAAAAAACCACAAAAAACCCAACCACTCTTTTTTATGGCTATGATAGCCAACACTGCAGCCCAAACCATTAAAACACAAAAATTCGATGAAGCAGATACTCTCAACACTAAAAACAAACCAAAAAGTAAATAAAAAACACTTGCTAATATTTTTTGTAGAACACACCATTTCTCTTTAGTAATATTCATCCACTCATAAAGAATAAAACCACCAATACACCATACAAACAAAAAAAATAAGGTTCCTCCCAACCACGTTAAATACAATGCAATAATACCAAAAACAAAAGCAGTCAGAACACGATAAGCCAAATTAGACAAAACAACATCCAAACAATAAAAATAGAAAATACAAGCATCAAAATTGATGCAAAAAACTTCTCTACGCAGTATTCTTATTTCACACTGATACAAATTCCTCTTATATTTTTTATAAATAAAATAGTCCACCAAAATAACGCTTATAAGACGAATAATCAATGAAAACAGCTTCAAAAATCTCCCCTATAATGAAAAAGAGATCATCTCTGTCCTATAAAATAAATTAACTAATCTAGATTTTGTATAAAAATACTTTATCTATCAACTATCTATCATTTAAAAACGAATTATACTACATAACGTCTACTTGATTGATTCCACTAAAATATTTTATAGTGGAAAGTGAGAGAAAGATTAAAGCTTATATTTTGCGTTATACTCTTTCTCCAATGCCTATCTTAGAATATTTGGATAACCTCTAATAATGCTTTTTTATTATGCAATTTAACCAAGACACGCTGAACACAAACCTTTATCATGGCTATTAAAGAATATTTTACAGCAAAAAACACGACGCACCACACAAATTTAAAGAATATTAGGCCTTTCCAATTAATCTCTCCCATATTAAGATAATAAAACGATGAAATATCTTCTTGTCTCACACTTTGCCAGTATAGAGAAGATATTGATTCATAGCGATAATTAAGCGTTTTTATCAAGATAAATTAGATTTCTAAATATCCTAAAACTCTCTCATTTTAAACCTATTTTAGATTGAATCAGTTAAAATTACTTGCTTAGACATCAACACGCGGAGCAGACGTGTGGATAAAACTATACAAAAACGCCTTTTATGAAAGCTCTCAAGCATTAAAAACTATAGGCTCTCCCAAAAGCTGGCAAATCGTCTAATGGCACCTACTTAATTTCGTGTATTATGTATAAAAATGGGAGTATTTTATAAATTTTATATTATTCATGAAAGCTTTATCGTTACACTCTTTACAGATGATATCACTAAATAATTGTGAATCACTTTAAGACATGTGTTAAAAAGTACGCAAATGTGCAATACGGCGGTATTTTGTTTTACGTGAAGAATGTAATCCTATTACAGCGCACATCACTTCCTATTATTCATCTACAGAGACAATGAATATGCTGCGAATATAACATCTTTTTTAGCAACAAAATCTTCTTAAACGTGCATAATTTCAGATTCTTTTATGGCTAAAATCTTATCGATATTAGCAATCGTTTCATCCGTGAGTTTTTGAATTTTCTCAGATAAACTATGGGCTTCATCTTGTCCAAATTCACCATCTTTTTCTAACTTTTTTAAATTATCCATGCCATCTCGACGAACATGACGTGTAGCAACGCGCGCTTGCTCTGCATATTGATGCGCAATTTTTACAAGCTCTTTACGGCGCTCTTCATTCAACTCAGGCAAAGGAATACGTAAATTTGTACCATCAGTTATGGGATTTAAACCAAGACCAGAATCACGAATAGCACGCTCTACGGCTCCTACCATCGTTTTATCCCATACAGAAACAAAAAGCATCCGAGGTTCTGGAACAGAAATATTCGCAACCTGATTGATGTGCACGATAGAACCATAAGATTCAACGGTCAACGATTCTAATAAACTGGCTGATGCTCGTCCAGTCCGCAAACCACCTAATTCATGTTTAAAAGCCGTAATAGCACCATCCATGCGACGTTTAAGATCATCCATAATTGATGTAACATTCATATTTCTTGTCTCCTTCAATTGTCCTTTAAAGCTTATCCTTATTCCGATACTATTGTAAAGCGTCCTGTTCCATTCAATACCTTAGCTAAGCCGCCTTTTTCATGAATGGAATACACAATAATCGGCACATTGTTCTCACGGGCTAAAGTAACCGCTGTTGAATCCATAACAGATAATCCCCATTGCAAAATTTCAACATGTGTTAATTGATCAAAACGCTTAGCAGTGGGATCAATCTTTGGATCAGCCGAATAAATACCATCGACTTGTGTTCCTTTAAGAAGGACGTCCGCACCAATTTCTGCTGCACGTAAAGTAGCCGCAGAATCAGTAGTAAAAAATGGATTTCCTGTACCGCCCGCAAAAATAACAACTTTTCCTTGATTCATATAAGCTATTGCTTTACGCTGCGAAAAACTTTCACAAATTTGTGGCATAGTGATCGCAGAAAGTACAACAGTTTCAACCCCTAATTTTGTCAACGATGTTCGTAGTGCTAAAGAGTTAATAGCGGTTGCAAGCATTCCCATATGATCGCCTGTCACTCGATCCCCACCATGCGAAGCAACAGCAACACCACGAAAAATATTTCCCCCACCGATAACAATCGCAACTTCTATTCCCATTGCGCGAACTTCCGCAATATCAGCGGCAATGCGGTCTACAACAGAAACATCAATGCCAAAATTCTGCCCCCCCATAAGAGATTCACCAGAAGCCTTTAACAGAATACGTTTATACGGAAGTGATAATGCCATTAATAATCTCCCCAAAAAGGATCTTTATTTTTTGCTTTTGACACCACGAAGGGCACCACTTTTTTACGTGACGCCCTCTCAACAGTTATATTATTTTTCTCTGAGATTCTACAACCAACAATATGATTTTAAATCTCTGATCAAGAGTTCTTAATAACTAGCCTCTAGCAGCAGCAACCTCTGAAGCAAAATCAGATTCCTCTTTTTCTACACCTTCACCTAGGGCGAAACGAATAAAACCCGTAATTTTTGCTGGAGCACCTATTGATTTCTCAGCATCCTTTAAAGCTGCCTCAACAGTTATATCCGGATTCATAACAAAAGCCTGAGAAAGCAAAACAACCTCTTCAAAAAATTTACGCATACGCCCTTCTACCATTTTTTCAATGATATTTTCAGGCTTTCCAGACTGACGTGCCTGATCTGAAAAAATTGCCTTTTCTCGTTCAACAGCACCAACATCCACATCTTGTGCTGTAAGTGCTAACGGATTGGTTGCCGCAATATGCATTGCAACCTGCCGACCAAAAGCAAGAGCAGCTTCTTTATTTCCTGTCGTTTTAATTGCAACTAAGACACCAAGCTTACCAAGACCATCAGCCACACTATTATGTATATAAGTTGCAATAACACCATTCTCAACCGACAATTTAGCAGAACGACGAAGCGTCATATTTTCACCAATTGTACCAATTGCATCTTTAATTGTAAGCTCTACAGTCTTCTCAGAACCAGGATAAAGAGAAATAGAGACAGATTCAACATCACCTGGCGTATCCAAGGCAGCAGTTGCTACATTGCGCACAATATCTTGAAATCCATCATTGCGTGCAACAAAATCTGTTTCAGAATTAATCTCAACCAAAACTGCATTTAAATCTTTTGATACGACTCCGATTAATCCTTCAGCTGCCGTACGACCAGCCTTTTTATCTGCTTTAGCTATCCCTTTTTTACGAAGCCAATCAACAGCAGCTTTCATATCACCATTAGTTTCTGCTAAAGCGACTTTACAGTCCATCATACCAGCGCCAGATAGTTCTCTAAGTTTTTTTACTTGTGCAGCAGTAATGCTCATATTTGCCTCTTTATTCGATAACTGTGAAAACGCGCAAATTTTCTCTGCACGCCCATAATCTCTTCTTTAGAAAATATAAAGTACCTTAATTAGGCATTTTATATTACTCAGAAACTGGTGGAACCGTATTTTCCAAAATAGGCTCCACAGGCGCATCGACTTGAGCCCCCAAATCGATATCCATCGCACCTTGCTGGCGTGCGATACCATCAAGAGCAGCACGAGCAAAAAGATCGCAATAAAGAGAAATTGCACGTGAAGCATCATCATTACCTGGTATCGGATGGGTGACATCATCAGGATCACAATTGGTATCAATAATAGCAATTACAGGAATACCTAAACGCTTTGCTTCTTGGAGTGCAATCTTTTCTTTATTTGTATCGATCACAAATATAAGATCTGGAATAGATCCCATATCTTTAATACCACCAAGCGCACGATTAAGCTTTTCACGATCACGTTCAAGATTTAAACGTTCTTTTTTGGTAAAGCCTTGCGCTTCAGCAGCAAGAATTTTGTCAAGCTTACGCAAACGATGTATTGAATTAGAAATCGTCTTCCAGTTCGTAAGCATGCCGCCAAGCCAACGCGCATTCACATAATATTGAGCCGAACGATTCGCTGCATCAGCAATAATATCAGATGCTTGCCGTTTCGTACCAACAAAGAGAATACGTCCCCCACGTGCAACAGTATCTGAAACAAGCTTAAGTGCTTGGTGTAAAAGCGGAACGGTCTGAGAAAGGTCAATAATATGAATATTATTACGCTGACCATAAATATAGGGAGTCATTTTTGGATTCCAGCGATGCGTCTGATGACCAAAATGCACACCTGCTTCTAAAAGTTGGTGCATAGTAAAATCGGGTAGTGCCATAATCTTATCCTTTCCGGTTCAACCTCCGCGGAAAAAGCAGGAAAACCTACTACCGGCGGATGTTTGCTAGTTTCACCTCACAAATTATTCGCAAACACCCAAACTCCGCGTGTGGAATAGCGCAAACATACTAATATTTGATTCTTTTTCAAGTCATTTTCTTCAATCATTTAATATTTTGTATTTTCACATCGACCAAGATCCTTTCCAAGTTCAAGGAATTCGAGACTGCTCAATTTTGCACGCACTGAAAAAGTTCCATAATCTATATGAAGATCACGCATAACACCATTCTCATGTAAGAGAAAACTGCTGCGATAAATCGGCAAACCATCTTTATTTTCTCCATCATCAAAATAAGAGATTATAACAGGCCAATATTCTTCTTCATCCAACTTTCTCATTTCTTCTGTTTCGCTATCGGATAAAAGTGTTTTCTTTTCTCCTATGACGATACTTTCTTTTATAACTTTATCCGCTTTATTTGTCCCATCAAATACGGTAACATTATAGAAGTGATGCCCTGCTTTTGCATTACGAATAATATTTTTTAGTTGCATCATTGGAAACTCAGCCATTGCAAGCTTATACGTTTTTTCCTTTGGCTTTTTCAATATAACTGTAAGGCCATCTTGAGTACGCTCAGCGATACCTTCGGCACGATGCGCAATCTCTTCTCCCTCTTGATCTGTAATATTAAAATGAAATGTCCGCCCATCCCCCGTTTCATAACTTGTCGTTTGTTGATCCGTTAAACGTACTGGCATATCTTCAATGTGAATACGGCTAATAAAACGAAAACGTGTGCTATATCCTTGGCATGCTGAACCAGTAAGTTCATAAACCATTCGCCCTGACATCCCAGAAATTGTCATTTCATGAGAAACACTATCCAGATGAAAATCATAAATTGCTCGATGAGGTACAATAAAAATAGGCTCTTCAGCTTTCACAGTACATAAAAAAACACTATATAAAATTACTATAAATAATGATCTAATCATGCCCAACTTCCAAATTTTACCCTGTTGCATAACATCATAAAATAAAGCAAAAAAGGCTAATTGCTCAATTAACCACACATTTCCTTAAATCAAAAAATAGGTTATGCAATAAATATATTATAGAACAGCTATGGAGTTTAAATTATGACCAATGTGATTGAAAAAAACTTAGAAAAGTTCGGTATCATTCTTCCTGAAGCAACAACCCCACTTGCCAATTACATCACCACTTCACAAAGTGGCAATCAACTTTTTATTTCTGGACAGCTCCCTCTTATTGATGGAAAACCAGTAGCTATCGGTAAAGTTGGCGCAATCGTAAATACTGAACAAGCCAAAAAAGCATCCGAAACTTGTGCTATCAGTATTCTCGCTCAACTTAAAGCAATTTTGGGAGACTTAAATAAAATAAAACGCGTAGTAAAAATTACTGTTTTTGTAGCTGTAAATTCTGATTTTACCGATATCCCTTTTGTTGCCGATGGAGCTTCCGATTTATTTGTCAATATTCTTGGGGAAATTGGGAAACACGCCCGTTCTGCTGTTGGTGTTGCCTCTCTTCCTATGGATGTTCCTGTAGAAGTTGAAGCCATCGTAGAAATCTAGATCTTTATATTAAAGGCAATGCATCGCCCTAAATATAATTTAGATCAAAATACCTCTTTATCTTAAACTCTAATAAACTTTGTATTTTTCCGTTTTGAAATTAAAATTCTAAACCTAATAATAAGGAAATATTTATATGAAACAAACCTATGACAATAATAATATTTTTGCTAAATTGATTCGCAATGAAATTCCTTCTATTCGTGTCTACGAAGATAATGATGTTATCGGTTTCATGGATATCATGCCACAAGCACCAGGTCATACGTTGGTCATTCCTAAAAAAGGCTCTAGAAACTTACTTGATGCAGATACTGAAACATTATTTCCTGTTATTACAGCTGTTCAAAAAATTGCAATTGCTGTCAAAAAAGCCTTTCACGCAGATGGCATAACCATCATGCAATTTAATGAAGCAGCTAGTCAACAAACCGTTTATCATCTCCATTTCCATATTATACCACGTACGGAAGGAATAGAACTTACTCCTCACAATGAGATGGTAACACCTACAGAAATACTTGAAGAAAATGCAAAAAGAATCCGCGCTGCTTTGTAACATGCTTTTAAGATGTTGTGCTTTTCTTTCCTACACGTTTTTTTGTAAAATTTTTCATTTTATTTTTCTTTGCGCTAACAGCTATATCGGGAGAGGAAATTTTTAACTGTAATTTTTCTTTTTCGCCATCTGACTTTTGCGTCAATACGTGAACAATGCCACCATTGCGTAATTTTCCAAATAAAATTTCATCAGCTAATGGCTTTTTAATGTATTCTTGTATAACACGTCCTAATGTGCGTGCTCCCATATGGAAATCATATCCCTTATTAGAAAGCCATAAAGTTGCAGAAGGGCTTAATTCAAACGAAATCCCCCGATCAGCTAATTGTGCTTCAAGTTGAAAAATAAATTTTTGCACTATCTGATTAATGATTAATGGAGATAAAGGTGCAAACGGAATAATTGCATCTAATCGATTACGAAATTCTGGTGTAAATAGTCGATTGATTGCTTCGACATCCTCACTATCACGCTGTATTTTTCCAAATCCAATAGCTGATTTTGCCATATCTGAAGCACCAGCATTGGTTGTCATAATCAAAATAATATTGCGAAAATCAATTTTCTTACCATTATTGTCTGTTAATCTACCATAATCCATGATCTGCAATAAAATATTAAGTAACTCTGGATGCGCTTTCTCAATCTCATCGAGCAATAGGACTGCGTGAGGTTTTTGATCAACTGCATCTGTAAGGAGACCTCCTTGGTCAAACCCTATATAACCTGGAGGTGCTCCGATTAAGCGTGCTACCGTATGCCGCTCCATATATTCTGACATATCAAAACGCAATAGCTTAATGCCTAAAGACGATGCAAGCTGTTTTGCAACTTCAGTTTTTCCTACACCTGTTGGCCCTGAAAATAAATAACTTCCTATTGGTTTATCTGGTTCACGTAAACCTGCTCGCGACAACTTAATTGATGACACTAATACGGAAATTGCCTGATCTTGCCCATAAATAACATGCTTGAGCTCTCTTTCAAGCTTACTCAGTATCTTCTGATCATTCCGCGAAACTGTTTTTGGTGGAATCCTTGCAATTGTAGCAACAGTAGCTTCAATTTCTTTAATCCCTATACTCTTTTTGCGCTGTTTTTGTGGTAAAAGCTTTTGTGCTGCGCCACTTTCATCAATAATATCAATTGCTTTGTCAGGTAATCTACGATCAATCATATAACGTGAAGATAGTTCTACAGATGCCTTCATCGCTTGATTTGTATATTTAATCTGATGAAAATCTTCAAAGTAAGGCTTCATCCCCTGTAAAATTTTAATGGTATCGGTAACAGAAGGTTCATTAATATCAATCTTTTGAAAACGGCGCTCTAAAGCACGATCTTGTTCAAAGAATTTGCGATATTCTCTGTAAGTTGTTGAACCAATACACCGCACAGTTCCAGAAGATAATGCTGGTTTTAAAAGATTTGCTGCATCCATATTTCCTCCTAATGTCGCCCCTGCTCCAATTAAGGTATGAATTTCATCAATAAATAAAATAGCATCTGGATACAGCTCAAACTCTTTAATAACTTGCTTTAATCGTTCTTCAAAATCACCGCGATAACGTGTACCAGCAACAAGCCCCCCCATATCAAGAGAAAATATCGTTGCATTTGATAAAGCTTCAGGCACCTGTCCATCAACAATGCGCTTTGCCAATCCCTCAATTATAGCGGTTTTTCCTACGCCAGGATCACCAACCAAAAGCGGATTGTTCTTTGACCTCCGACATAAAATCTGAACTATGCGTGAAATTTCGATTTCACGGCCGATTAATAAATCAATTTTTCCATTACGTGCTTTACAATTGAGATTAACACAATAGCTCGTTAGAACACTTGTTACCCTTTCGCCATTGTCCAAAATCTGCTGATCTAATTGCTCTTCAAGTCCTTCAAGCAACATGGATAATCCATCCTCATGCGTGATACCATGTGAAATAAAACGTACAGCATCATAACGCGTCATTCCCATTTCTTGAAGAAAATATGCTGCATGGCTTTCATGTTCAGAAAAAATCGCAACAAGAACATTTGCCCCTGATACTTCATCTTTTCCAACAGATTGTGCATGAATCATCGCACGTTGAATAACACGTTGGAAAAAAGCTGTAGGTTTTGTATCCTCATCAGCTTTAATCTGCTCATCTAACTCTGAGCGAAGATAATTGGTTAAGCGCTCTCGCAATTCTTCCACATCTACTTGGCATGCCTGAATAACGGAATTTGCATCGGCATCATCTAATAGTGCAAGGAGAAGATGCTCTAATGTTGCATATTCATGCCGCGCTTGAGTGGCAATTGTTAATGCACGATGCAAAACCTCTTCAAGACTAGGTGTAAAAGATGGCATAATTCCTCACTTCCATTCCATTACACATTGTAACGGTTGTTTATTTTGACGCGCACACTCCCTCACTTGTACTATTTTCATTTCAGCAACTTCACTAAGTATAAGCTCCACATTCACCTATCCCCTTGTGATAAGCATTTAACATAATCCGTGTTTCTTCTTCGAAACTTTTTTAAAAAAGTTTTTCAAAATGAAAACAAAAAAATCCATAGATGCATAATTATCATTGAGTAAAAGAACTTGATATAATCTAGTTTTTTTGAGTTTTGCTCTAGCCTTAGACATTCTAACCGCACCATGCCTCCCTTCGTTCTAATTCTTGCCCTTTTCATTATGCATAATACTTCATTATGCATAACATGAAGTCTAGAGCTTATTATGAGCGTTTGTTCCATTATAGTGTTCCATGCAGCACATATTTTATTAATTTTAAGTTCTTTCTTAACTATTGCAATACCTGTTAGTATAAGAAAAAAGCTTTCCCCCTAATGATTGGCTTCAAGTCGCTCATAAAATAACTTCTGTAAATAAATTAGTAATACCGTTCGTCTAAACTGCATCAACAAGTTACAAAAAAGGAAACTTTATAGGTCCTTAAAATAAATGGAGAAATAGGATACTGCAAGTGTATATTAACTGTAAAAAAATTATGCGCTGCTATAAAAAAATAGCAATTTCTTTTGTTATGTTAGTTTTTTCTTGTTGTTGGGCATTAGCTACACCTCAAGAAGCATATCCTGATAAGTATGCTGCTATTGTCATAGATGCTATTACAGGAAAAACTCTATTTCAAGCTAATGCGACACTGAAACGTTATCCTGCTTCTTTAACAAAAATGATGACACTGTATCTACTCTTTGAAGCTATACAGATGCGTCGTGTGACACCAAATACACCAATTCCTGTTTCACATGATGCTGCAATGCGTCCACCAACCAAAATTGGATTTAAAGCAGGCCAAACGATCTCTGCAGAAGCAGCTGCTAAAGCACTCATTACAAGATCCGCAAATGATGTTGCTGCTGCCATTGCAGAATATCTTGGAGGTAATGAGAAAAAATTTGCTCAAATGATGACAGCAAAGGCTCATAAACTTGGTATGAAGCATACACATTTTGCAAACGCTTCAGGACTTCCGGATGTGCGCAATTATTCTACGGCGCGAGATATAGCTACTTTGTCATTAGCTTTGCGTAAACATTTTCCAAAACAATATAAGTTATTCAAAATAAAAAGTTTTAATTTCCGTGGACATACGATTAATAACCACAACAAACTCGTAAAAATGATGAAAGGTGTTGATGGAATTAAAACGGGATACACACAAATGTCAGGTTCTAATTTAGCAACTTCGATACGTCTTGAGGGACGCTCTGTTGTCGCTGTTGTTATGGGAGGTAAATCATCTACCGCACGTGACAAGCATATGGCTAGCTTATTAAATCAATATTTACCAAAAGCAAGTCAAATGAAAAATGATGGACATTTAATGGCCTCTGTACATTATCACTTACCCACTGGTGCAAACACTCCTATACCAACTATTAAAGCTGATTCAAGCAATTTTGATGATGAAATTTCGACTATGTTGACAGCATTTGCAGAACAACCTAAAAATTCTAATATCGCAATAACTGCTGTTAATAAAATAATTATACCAATACCTAATCCTCAAAAAGCTATACTAGTTAAAAATGATAAAATGGTAACTGTCTCTTTTTCCACAAATGCTGGATGGGCTGTTCAAATTGGTTCTCTTCCTAGTAAAGAACAAGCAAGAGCTCTGCTCTTAAAAGCAAAAAATACAGCATTTCCCACTTTAAAGTACGCATCTTCACAGATGCAACTATTTGAAAAAAATGGGCAGCATTATTATCGAGCGCGATTTACAGGATTTCAAACAAAAAAAGCTGCATTCGATGCTTGTTCTACATTGAAGAAAGCAAATTTTAACTGCTATACTGTAGCTTATTAAAAGTTCTTGAATTCTGCGTTAGGATAGTACTATGATAGATAATGCTTTTGCTTCATTCTATGAAAAAGAAATTTTATTGAAGCAATCATATCTCCTTTCATTGCGTTCTCTTCACGATGCTGCTGTAAAACTTACTGGTTTGAAATATAATTCAACTGCATTAGATACACAATCTCTCATTAATTTTCTCATTTGCCAGACAATGCGCAATCATCGCCTCATAATGCCTCCTGTACGCATACATTTACGCGTTGCGAGTCAAACCGGTAATGTGCCTATTAAAATCCGTCTAGGAGCAACAAATATTTAAATTCTACAAACTATCTAGAATTATTTCACTATTAACACCATTATCTAAAGTTCAAGACTTTGATAGACATACTTTTTTTCTTAAATTGTAGAAATTGCTTTAATGATTTTTCCAGTTATCCCAGTAAATACCTTTAAGATTCCAATCAAATCATTTTTTTAGAATATAAAAAATACCACATATTTTTCTACTTTTTGATTTAAGATCAAAAATTATCCTTGATACTTCTCTATACAAAATAAATGATTTAATTAGATGAAAACCTATCACGTTAGAGAGTATCATAAAAATTCAATAAAGAAAATTCGCCTTAAGAACGCATAAATTTACCTTGCAACTTCGTTTTATAAAAAATATTAAATGCCAAGAATTTTTATTATAAATTGAAAGCTGATAAACGAAGAATTGGTGTTGATTTACTATCTTCATCAATAAAAATGTCACTATTCAATAAATTTTGCACTATTCGCGCGCGTTATTGTGAAATAAATTTAAGATTGAGAGATATTTCTCTTTAAAGTTTTCTTTTTAAGGTATTTTTTTCATCATACCAAATGCTCAAAAGATTTTCTCGTCTAAAAACTTAAAATCTTTAATATCTTCTCTCACCTCGTCATAATCATTCAAATTAAAAAAAATTTTTCTTAGATACTGATTCATATCTTCTTTTACTTAAGGATATTGTTATGGCAAGCTTTTAAACGCAATAAAACCTAGAAAAAGTAATAGCAGATTGATCACTAATTTTACTTTGTACTTTTTTATTTTTTCCAAATTAAATTGTTTTGGCATTTGAGAGTCAAATTCAAACAGATATAGGCAAGACTCTTTCTTCAATTTCCCACACAAAAGTTACTCGTTAAGGAGACACTCCCCCCTCAAACTTATTTCATGCATGTTGCTAAATTAAATTTGAATTCCGATTTATATGTAACAAAAAATATAAGCTCTAGCAGGAAGACAAAATAATCCCTCTCCAAATAATTTAGTCCAAACAATCTTGTTATGGATTGACAAACGTTCTAGCTCTTAACAAGATATTGTATTGACTGCAAGGCCACCTTTACTTGTTTCTTTATAGCGTTCACTCATATCATGACCAGTTTGGCGCATTGTTTCTATACAAGCATCAAGAGAAACAAAATGATCTCCATTACCATATAATGCAAGAGAAGAAGCCGTTACCGCCTTAACAGCTCCCATTGCATTACGCTCAATACAAGGAACTTGGACAAGACCTGCAACAGGATCACACGTCATTCCCAAATGATGCTCAAGGGCAATCTCTGCTGCATTTTCAATTTGAGCTGGTGTCCCACCTAACGCTGCAGTCAATCCTGCTGCAGCCATTGAAGATGCCGTTCCAACTTCACCTTGACACCCAACTTCTGCACCAGAAATAGAGGCATTATGTTTGATAACACCACCAATAGCTGCTGCTGTTAATAGAAAATCATGTATTCCCTTTCGATTTGGATCATCATTAAATTGAATATAGTAACGCAAAACGGCTGGAATAACACCAGCAGCCCCATTTGTTGGTGCTGTAACAACACGACCACCTGCTGCATTTTCTTCATTGACTGCTATAGCATATACCGAAAGCCAATCATTTGCCCAAAGTGGATAATTACAATTTTTCTTTTGATTTTCCAAAAGCGTTTCATGCAATTTTTTAGCACGTCTTGGAACACGCAAGCCACCAGGCAACTCACCTTCTTGTGAAAGACCTCTATCAATACAATTCGTCATAGCTGAAAAAATCTCATCGAGTCCTGCATCAAGAGAAGAACGCTCTATCTTTATTTCCTCATTTAAGCGCTTCATTTCAGCAATTGAAAGACCTGACTTTTCTGCCATTGATAACATTGTACGAGCAGAATCAAAAGGATATGGCACCTCAAAAGCTTCTGGTTCTATATTACCATTCACCTGGCTTAATTCATCCTCAGTCACAACAAAACCACCACCGATAGAATAATAAATCTGCCGCAAAACAACACCCCCATCAGTATCAAGTCCTTCAAATGCTAGTCCATTCGTATGTCCAGGTAGAGTTTCCTTTCGTTCAAAAATAAGATCACGTTGCAAATCAAACAGATAAGCGAGATGCCCTTCTGGTTGTACTTTTTTTTCATGTATAACTTTTTTTAACAGGAATCCCACGTTATCAGGATCAACAGTAGAAGCTTTTTCTCCTAAAAGTCCTAATATGATGGCCCTATCTGTCGCATGACCAATACCCGTGAAAGCCAAAGAACCATAAAGATAAACACGTATACGAGAAACTTGAATATCAGACGTCTGAGAAAAATCTCGTATCTTTTGCAAAAACATATTAGCAGCTGTCATCGGCCCCATCGTATGCGAGCTAGAAGGACCAATACCAATTTTAAAAAGTTCAAAAACAGATAAAAACACGCACCACCTCAAAACTCTAGCATAGTTTGAGCACACGCTTTTCTATAATAGTTGCCTCGTCTAAAATCAAATTACGAGATAAACTAAAAAAATGACAGCAATAAACAAGAATGTTGCTCGTCTCGCCACCATCCAACACTTTCTTTCTATAGCGCTTTCCATTACCAACCTTCAAAATGGACAATGCCCCTAGAGCCATTACTTTCTTAATATTTTAAACGTAATAAAATGAATGTTAACATAACAGTATCAGAATTCAATAAAAATAAAAGATTCTTACCGAAAATATTCCTTTATAATGCACTAAGCTCTTCAAAGCATATGCTTAATTATATAAAATATTTTATGGATATGCTTCAATAAAGCGGACAAAGTTTTCTAACGGTTCTCGTTCTGTCTCAAAATTGTTTTCTGGAGCACTTATATCACGGTAACCAAGCGCCATACCGCAGATAATGTGGCGATCCAAAGGGACAGATAAAAGTGTACGAATCTGTTTATGATAATCAGCAAAAGCTGCTTGGGGACAGGTATCTAACCCAAATCCACGTGCTGCTAACATAATGGTCTGCATAAACATACCCAAATCAAGCCAACTCCCCATTTCCATGTCGTGATCCATTGTAAATAAGAGTCCTACGGGTGCATCGAAAAATAAAAAATTTCGCGCCCTTTGATAAAGTACTTTTTCTTCATCTCCTTTTTGAATTCCAAGACTCTGATAAAGTTCTAAACCAACTTTTCGGCGCCTTGAAATATAAGGCTCACGCCACTGACGTGGATAATAATTATATTCACGCTCTCCTTTTACACCTGAAAGCACAAGTTGTGAAAGCTCTTGCCCTACTTTCTGTAATACATTTCCTGTAAGCACGATCACTTGCCATGGCTGAATATTTGTTCCAGATGGTGCACGTGCCGCAAGTTTTAAGATCTCTTTGATTGTTTCCAGACTAACTGGCTGGCTGGTAAAAGCGCGAATTGATTTTCGTGATAAAATAGATTGAAAAATACTCATAGGAGAAACTGCCATTCTTTTTTCTTTCTTTATGAAAAATATTTTTTACTTATCAAGGCAATACATTGTGAAAATATCTTTGCTACTTTTTTTATACACACTACTGCTCCACATGACTTACATATTTCACGCAGTGTTAAAACCCCTCAAGTAGAAATACTAATACCTATCTCTTTTAATAGAAAGAAAATTGTCTAAAAGAAGATGAAATAAATTTCATAATTAACGATTATGCCTCAACTCCGCTAAGCTCATAAAAAAAGTCTCCTTCAATTCGCTCTAAATCCTATAGAAGATCATCAATATCACGCTACATCTTCTTTAAATCAAATTGTTTCTTATTCATTCCTTAAGCTTTTTCTCATTTTCAGGTGATTCAGCCATAAGCCAACATGTCCTATATTTTAAACAATAAAAATTTAACTCTTTTAGCATCTAATATTTGTTTTAACTGATGATAATCCATTTGTGTATAAAGCCGCGCACTTCCTATGCTGGAAAGAGATAAAAAATCTCCTCTTATTCATAATAACGAAAAATCCAAACTGTTATAAAAACTCACGTATCAATTTTTCAATTGAATAACATTTATACATTCTATCTTTATAGACTACATTATTATAAGAAATATACTTATTTTATAATACCTTAAGTCAACACTCTATCTTATATTTTCCTGAACTTTAAAATATAAATAAGTACATTGTCGTCATACAAGTATTATACAAGAAAAAGTCAATTATTTTTTTAGATACAAAAAAGATTGCTGACCGTTTATTATAAGACCTTTAAAATTTTTATAGAATATATCAATCAAAAATTTTTCTAGAATTCAAAATTTGTCATTATTTCACTTGAACCATTCTGTAACATAAAAACGCAAACGATCCATAATATTCTTTCTCTTTTCTGGCAGCATTATATTATATATTTGTCTCGTACTTTTACATAATAAAGGTGCAACTTTTACATTTGAAGAATTGCGCATCACCATATCCTTTATACCACTAATTATATGTTCTTCAAAATCTGAAACACTAAACACCATTATTTCTTCAAAGTGCCCGATTAATTTAGGATCTATTGAATTGATTGCATTTTTCGCCCAACTAAAATCTTCTCGCTTCCAACCAAAATCTTTCCGTAATAAATCCCCTATATCACTGTCTAATAGATTCTCTTCAATTTTACAACCAAGAACAAAAACGGGATACAATTGCACCATTTCATCAATATCATGATCTGTAGGAATCTCTCCATTTGCTGTATCACTATATCCTAATTCAAAAGCGCTTCGAGATTTTAGATATTCTTTTGTTTTACTTAATTTTTTTTCATACTCTCCTACTCTATACTCTCTTGCTTTATGCGCTCTATATGCTAATTCCGTTTTTTTGTTCGCTAAATCACCTAATTTTAAACTAAGCTTATAACGCTCATCATTAAGATCTCCTTGTTCTTGTAGAAGCCTATCATGCTCTATATTATGAGCGCGTATTTGCGAAAGCGTTAAATCAGCGAGTGTCTTTTCAAGAAATTTTATCCTTTTTTCAATAACTTGTAGTCTTTCTTTAATACGCTTATATTGCTCATCAAGCGTTAAACCAGAAAGCGATAACTCGGTTAAGTTAAACTCAGCATGAACGTTTTTTACGCCATATATTAAAGGGAGTAATAACAAAATTATCGTTAGTAACTTTTGTAATGAAGAAAGCATGTGTTACTTTAACCTAAATTTTTTAGAAAATTCTTATATACAAATTCTATTTATCGCGCTTATGTCATTTAAATTATTCTCTTCATTATATCAATACGTATATAATAAAGACCTATCAACAAATATTATGTAAGGTATTATTTCATTATAAACTTAAATTTTATTCTTATAAAAAATCAATAATAGATTATTTTAACAGAATAATTTTATAAAAATAAAAAATAGTTCTGAAAAGTAGAAAAACTGCTTTAAAACAAAATGTTGTTATATCATTTCTACAATTTGTGTCATAATCATTGTTGCATCAATAAGTCTGTCATCAACGGTAGCCCAATCTCGAATAAGAGCGATACTTTGATCTGGACGAATTTTTGCCATTGAACCTTGTTTTCCCACCCACTGAACAAGAGCAATACTATTGGCAAAATAGTTATTGCGAAACTGTATAACAATGCCTCTGGGGCCAGCATCTAATTTTTCTACATGTGCTTTTCGACACAATATTTTGATATGAAAAACTTTAAGGATATGTTGAACTTCAAGGGGTAAAGGACCAAAGCGATCAATTAACTCTGCCGCGAATTCATTAATCTGGTCTAAATTTTCAAGTTCTGTCAAGCGTCGGTAAAGCCCCATCCGTAATGATAAATCAGGTACAAAACTTTCTGGGATCATCACGGTTGTACCAAGTGAAATTTGAGGTGACCATTGCTTATGCTCACTTAGCTCTCCATCTTTTAATTCAGCAACAGCTTCTTCAAGCATTTTTTGATAGAGTTCAAATCCAACTTCTTTGATATGTCCTGATTGTTCCTCACCTAAAAAATTACCTGAACCACGAATATCCATATCATGGCTTGCTAATTGAAAGCCTGCCCCTAATGTATCAAGAGATTGTAAGACTTTAAGACGACGATCAGCTGCAGCCGTTAAAACTTTACTCGCTGGAAATGTAAAGAGCGCATAAGCACGCTGTTTTGAACGCCCTACCCTTCCTCGTAACTGATAGAGAGCAGAAAGACCAAACATCTCAGCACGATGCACAATTAATGTATTGGCTGTTGGAATATCAATGCCCGATTCAATAATGGTTGTCGATAGCAAAACATCATATTGCCCATCGTAAAATGCATTCATAATATCATCAAGTTGTCCAGCTGGCATTTGTCCATGAGCAACAACAAATTTGAGTTCTGGTACATGTGTTTTGAGATATTCTTCTACAAAAGCCAGATCAGAAATACGGGGACAAACATAGAAGCTTTGCCCACCACGATAATATTCTCGAAGCAATGTTTCGCGCACAACAAGTGCATCAAATGGTGAGATAAAAGTACGAACCGCCATTCTATCAATAGGTGGAGTTGTTATTAATGAAAGTTCACGGACCCCCGATAATGCCAACCCTAAAGTTCGTGGTATAGGGGTTGCTGAAAGTGTGAGAACATGAATATCGCTTTTAAGCTCTTTTAAACGCTCTTTATGTTTTACCCCAAAATGTTGCTCCTCATCAATGATAAGAAGGCCTAATCGTAAAAAATTAACTGCATCACTTAATAATGCATGAGTTCCAATAACAATATCAATTGTACCATCTGAAATACTTTTTTTAACTTGTGCAAGTTCTTTTGTTTTTACAAGCCTTGAAGCATGACCAATTTTAACCGGTAATCCTTGAAAACGCGAAATAAAAGTCTTGTAATGTTGACGTGAAAGCAAAGTTGTCGGCACAACAACAGCAACTTGATATCCATTTAATGCTGCAACAAAAGCACTTCGAATGGCTACTTCGGTTTTTCCAAAACCAACATCACCGCATATCAAACGATCCATCGGCTTGCCTGAAGCTAAATCGTCTAAAACAGCATCAATTGCATTTATTTGATCTTCCGTTTCTTCATAGGGAAAGCAAGCAACAAACTCATCAAACAGTCCAACTGGTGGAAATAAAGCAGGTGCGGCACGTGTCACGCGCTCTGCAGCTATACGGATTAATTGTCCTGCCATTTCTAATAAATGTTTTTTAAGTCGCGCTTTACGTACTTGCCAAGCAACACTTCCTAATTTATCTAAAGTTACCTCTGTTCCTTCTGAGCCATAACGTGAGAGAAGTTCAATATTTTCGACAGGTAAAAAAAGTCGATCACCTCCAGCATATTTAATTTCAAGGCAATCTCGTAAAATTCCAGTGGTTGTGATAGTTTTTAGACCAACAAATTGGCCAATACCGTGGTCGATATGCACAACAATATCGCCAGAATTCAGAGCAGAAACTTCAGAAATAAAATTTGTATTATTCTTATGCCGTTTTGGCGATCTTATAAAGCGATCACCAAGGATATCTTGTTCTGCTATAATTGCCAAGTCTTCAATCTCAAAACCATGTTCTATCATAATAACAGCTGCCAATATGCGATCTCGTGGTGTTGCTTTGACAGTCTGCAAAGATTTTGCAATATCTATTTTTTTTAATCCATACTCATCGAGAACTTGGATCAAACGATTAAGAGAACCTTCACTCCAACATGCTAAAAGCACTTTTTTGCCAGCAGCACGTAAAGATGAGATATGATCAATAACACTTAAAAAAACATTTTTTTCCTGCGCATGACGCTCTTTTACAAAATCATGTCCTTTTTTAACATTGGTATGAATAACTGTTTGATCCAAACTTTGTGGAATATTAAAAGGCGAGAAATCAATACGTTGTGAAGATTGTTGCACACATTCTAAAACACGCTCTGACGTTAAGTAGAGAAGACTAGGGTCTATTGGATGATAAGAAGTAGAATTTTCTTTATCATTTTCACGTTCTTTGCGCGCATTATAATAGTCTTCAATAAGGCGATAGCGCTCAATGAAAACTTCTTCTATGAGATGCTCAAAAACAAGTGGTAACTTACCACAATGATCAAAAAAAGTATCAAGGTTTTCATAAAAAAATGGAAGCCAATGTTCCATACCAGCAAAACGCCGACCTTGAGCAATTGCTTCATAAAGCATGTTATTTTTTTGTGATATACCAAATGTACGAGTATAATTGCTTTTAAAACGGCTGATGCATTCTGGTGTCAAAACAATCTCATTCATTGCATGTAATAAAAGTTCAGTTTTTTGCCTTGTTGTCCTTTGACTTTCTGGATCAAATACGCGGATGCTTTCTAGGATATCTCCAAAAAAATCAAGACGTAAAGGCTCAACATCCATAGGAGAAAAGATATCAAGTATTCCTCCTCTTACAGCAAATTCACCGACATCACGGACAACCGCAACGCGCTCAAAACCATTGATTCCTAGGAATTGAATTAAGTTCTCCATATTATTGCATTGGCCAACATGTAAATGAATAAGTTGAGCTTCTATCATTTCACGAGGAGGCAGCTTTTGCATAATTGCATTTGCTGTTGTTAATATAATTGCAGGATGTGGATTTTGACGTAAATTTGCTATGCGAGCCAATGCAGAGAGGCGACGGGCCATAACAGCAATTCCTGGCGATACGCGATCATAAGGCAAACAATCCCATGCAGGAAATTGAAGTACGGGCAAATTGGGCTCAATAAAATTTAAAACTTGTTGTAAATGCGCAATTTTTGTTCCGTCGCGAACAACATAAATGAGCGCTCTACCTTGTGCAATTTCTGAACTTAATTTAGCAAGCGCAAAAGCCTCAAATCCATCAGTAACTCCATCAAATATCATATGAACAGAACTGTTTTGGGGAATAACATTTTTTTTAAATATAGGCATCAGAATCAATAACTTAAGCAATTACGATAATTGACAATATCACGAAAAAGTGGACTATCAATTTTAGAGGGTGGTGAAATTTCTCCGGTAATCCATGTGAGTAAATCACGATCATCAAAAGACATAATATATTCAAGTTCAGAGAGCATTTTATCATTCATCTCAGTAATATGAGCTTCTACATAATGGCCAAAAATGAGATCCATTTCACGAATACCGCGATGCCATGCACGAAAAATCAATCGGCGACGACGCACATTCAATTGATTTTTGTCGTCGACAAAAACTGTCATAAAAAAATCTCCTTGAATTAAAGTAATATAAATTATTCAATTTGTAATATAAAATCTGTACCTTTCCTTTAAGGAAGTTCTATAATCTTTTGTTCTTTAAGTGTAATTCTACGGTGCATTTGCTTAGCCAAAGCGTAATTATGTGTTGCAATAAGAGCAGCAAGACCAGACTGACGAACCAGGATAGATAAAGCTTGAAAGACATAAGCTGATGTTACAGGATCAAGATTTCCTGTAGGTTCATCAGCCAAGAGAACTGAAGGAGCATTTGCAACTGCACGTGCAATAGCAACACGTTGCTGTTCTCCTCCTGATAACTCTGAGGGGCGATGGTTCGTACGATGAGAAACACGTAGATACGTTAATAATTTACGTGCACGATCCTCTGCTATGGATTTTTTTAAGCCTGCTATCATTTGTGGTATCATGACGTTTTCTAAAGCTGTAAACTCTGGAAGTAAATGATGAAATTGATAGACAAAACCAATATCATTTCGCCTTATAGCTGTTCGCTCGCTATCAGAGCGTTTTGCACAAGAAACGCCCCGTAACTTCACATCACCAGCCGTTGGTTTTTCTAATAACCCAGCAATATGAAGAAGTGTTGATTTTCCAGCTCCAGATGGTGCAACAAGTGCGACAAGTTCACCACGATTAAGAATAAAATTTGCTTTATTTAAAACAATGAGCGGCTTATGATTTTCGAAAAAGTGTCTTTCAATCTCTACAAGCTCTAAAATAGCTGTCATTATTCATACCTCAAAGCTTGGACAGGATCTAGCTTAGCGGCACGCCATGCCGGAATGAGAGCAGCAAGAAATGATAAGAATAAAGCCATTATAGCAACCAAAACAGTCTGTTTCCAATCAATTTGTGCAGGCAATTTTGTTAAAAAATAAAGTTGAGGATTAAAAACATCGACATTAAATAACCAAGATATAAACTCTTGAATACGATTAATATTTGCAGTCGCGATAACACCTAAAATTAAGCCTAATATCGTTCCAATAAAACCAATCATCATTCCTGTGATGATAAATATACGCAAAATTGCGCTCTGTTGGGCACCCATCGTGCGTAAAATGGCAATATCATGACTTTTATCTTTTACAAGCATAATCAGGCCTGAAATAATATTTAAAGCAGCAACAAGAATGATCAAGGAAAGAATGAAAAACATAACATTTCGTTCAATCTGTAAGGCTGAAAAAAAAGCCTGATTGCGTGTACGCCAATCAATTAAGTAGACCTGCTCATCAATCGTTTTTTCTACAACAGGTTTTATTTGATCAACGGTATCAGGATCATTTAGAAATAGCTCTAAAGACTGAACCTTATCTCCTAAATTAAAAAACATTTGTGCTTCATGAAGGGGCATAAAGATGAATATTGAATCATATTCAGACATACCAACTTCAAAAATAGCAACGACTTTATAAGCTTTCACACGCGGGGTAACGCCAAAAGGAGTCTCATCACCATCTGGAGTGATAATACGAATATCTCTTCCAATTGTAAGTCCCAATTTTTCTGCTAAACCACTTCCAATTGCAACACCTTCTTCCTTATCAAATTGAGTAATCGATCCTAATTTAATATTTTGAGAGACTATTTTGAGCTTTTCTAGATCTTGCTTGCGCATACCGCGAACTAAAGCGCCAGAACCTCCTTGAATCTCACCTTGAACAAGCGCTTGAGCTTCAATAACAGGCAAAGCAAATTTCACACCCTTTGTAGATTCTAAAGAAGAAATAAGAGTTTTATAATCAGAAAAACCAGAATCAATTGTTTGAACAATAAGATGTCCATTCATACCAAGAATACGATTGAGAAGTTCTGTACGAAAGCCATTCATCACTGCCATAACAACAACCAAAGCAAATACGCCTAACATAATCCCAATAAGAGAAATAATTGAAATTACAGATGCAACGACATGTTTCTTATTGGGAATCATATAACGAAAAGCAACCATCCACTCATAAGATGAAAAACTTTTATTTTTCAGCCTTTTCATAATATTTCCTATTAAATTATAGAAAGCTGGCTGGGGATATCTTCAACCTTTAAAATTTTTTTTACACCTGTTTTTCGATCTTTAATTTCAACTTCATTTTGTGCAATACTGTGAGGACCAACAATGATTTGCGTTGGTAAGCCAATCAAATCCATTGTTGCAAATTTTGCTCCAGGACGTTCATTTCTATCATCTAATAATGGATCAAAACCTGCATCCTTTAATCCCTGATAAAGAAATTCACATGTATGTGTACATTTTTCATCATTGGGTTTCATATTGATAATCCCGAAATCGAACGGTGCCATCGATTTTGGCCAAATAATACCATTTTCATCATGAGAAGCCTCAATAGCTGCTGCAACAAGACGTGAAGGTCCAATACCATAAGATCCCATAGAAACCACATGTTCTTTTCCATCTTGCCCCATAACTTTTGCTCCCATGGGAGCAGAATATTTAGTGCCAAAGTGGAAAATATGTCCAACTTCAATACCACGCGCTGAAAGACGATTTTTCTCAGAAATTTTAACCCATTCTTTTTCATTATGCATTTCTTCTGTCGCTGCATAAAAAGATGTCCACTGTTTGACAGTATCATCTAAAATAGCTTTATCACTAAAATCGATTGAATGATGAGGAACGGTGAGTTCAAGAAATTGTCTATCACAGAAAATAGTGCTCTCTCCTGTTTCAGCCAAAATGATAAACTCATGACTAAGTTCCCCCCCAATTGGACCTGTATCAGCACGCATGGGAATTGCTTTTAAACCAAGGCGAGAAAAAGTACGTAAATAAGCAACAAACATACGATTATATGATGTTTTAGAGCCTTCATAATCAAGATCAAAAGAATAGGCATCTTTCATTAAAAATTCTCTTGCCCGCATCACACCAAAACGTGGGCGAATCTCATCACGAAACTTCCATTGAATATGATACAAATTAAGTGGAAGATCTTTATAAGAACGAATATATGAGCGAAAAATATCTGTTACCATCTCTTCATTGGTGGGACCATAAAGTAAATCACGCTTTTGGCGATCTTTAATGCGAAGCATTTCCAAGCCATAATCATCATAACGACCACTTTCACGCCAAAGATCAGCGGATTGAATTATAGGCATCAATATTTCTATTGCACCAGCACGTTCTTGCTCTTCACGAATAATTCTACACACTTTATCAAGTACTTTTTTTCCTAAAGGAAGCCAAGAATAAATCCCTGATGTTTGTTGTTTAATCATCCCAGCACGCAACATAAAGCGATGAGAAACAATTTCTGCTTCTTTAGGATTCTCTTTTAAAAGTGGAAGGAAATATTGAGAAAGACGCATTGAAATAATTAACTCCTAATTAGATCTATCATATTGGAACAATTTAACACACCCTCTATTCATCTATAGCTGCATTCTGAATACTTGCAAATATTACGATCTTATTGTTTAAAAATTTATGTGCTCTATTCTCTATTTTCTTAATTGAGCAGTAAAATAAAAACCTTCTTTTCTCTTTTAAAACAACATAATATGAAAACTTTTTATTTTGACTGATGTAAAAAAACTGTACAGATGGGTTTTTTTTGCCAAATTTCATAAATAGCTGCTCTCACTGCACGTCGTATTGCTTCCCGCACAAGTTCATTATTTTTCCGTTTCATACGTGGAATACTATAAATTGTATTTTCAACAATATCTAAAAGAATGTCTTTCAAACTTTCCCCCTCTTCATTACTTTGAGGTAACCCAAATGTTGTTAGACCTATATCCCCTAATAATTCATACTTATTATTTATAAGAAGAGAAATAGTAACATGACCAGCGTAACTTAGTTTTCGTCGTTCACGAATCCCTAATTCATCTTCATCCCCAATTAAGCAGCCATCCTTATAAATGCGCCCAACAGGAACTTGATCAACAACTTTTATAGGCTCTGGTGCAAGACGTAACATATGGCCATTTCTGATATCCATAACAGTTTTAATACCTGCTTGACGTGCTAAAGTTGCCTGAGCTTTAAGATGCATTGCTTCTCCATGAACAGGAACAAGGATCTGTGGTTTTACCCAATCATACATTTGTAAAAGTTCCGAACGACGGGGATGACCTGAAACATGAACCAGTGCATCTTCATTCGTAATAATTCCAATACCCAAACTAATAAAACGATTTTGTACCTCAATAATCGCCTTTTCGTTTCCTGGAATACTTCGTGATGAATAAATAACTATATCACCAGCGGAAAGTGCAATATTCTTCATTCCATCACGTGACAGTTTAGCCAAAGCAGCACATGGTTCACCTTGGCTTCCTGTGACAATTAAAACAAGTTCTCTACGTGGGATGTAACCATAATCATCTTCCGTTACAAATGGCGCTAAACCATGCATATAACCAAGCTCTTGTGCAACCATAATACTTCGCTTAAGGGAACGTCCAATGACAAGCACTTTACGCCCAGAAGCTTCAGATGCAAGTGCAATAGAACGTATCCGACCAATATTAGAAGCAAAAGTTGCTACCGCAACGCGCCCTTCAGCTTTCGAAATAATCTCTGAAAGACTGGTTTGAACCTGCTGCTCTGATGGAGAGATACCATCCCGACACGCATTTGTAGAATCACAAAGCAAGGCTAAAACACCCTTATTGCCTAAAGCACGAAATCTTTTTTCATTCGTTAAATCCCCGAATGAAGGGGTATGATCAATTTTCCAATCGCCAGTATGAACCACTGTCCCTAAAGACGTTGTAATTGCCAAAGAGACAGATTCTGGTATTGAATGGTTAACAGCTATCGCCTCTACAGAAAAGGAACCTACCTGAAAACAATCACCAGCTTGAAAAATAGTAAGTGATATTTTGTGAGATTCAAAATCTGCTTGTTTTTTAATTTCCAATAATCCTGCCGTAAAAGGTGTACAGTAAATTGGAACTTGTAATTTTGGCCATAAATCAAGAACCGCCCCATAATGATCTTCATGAGCATGAGTCAAAATAAGACCGCGCACATTATGTTTTTCATCTTCCAGAAAACGGATATCAGGTAACACAAGATCTGCTCCTGGTAATTCAGGACCAGCAAAACTCACCCCCATATCAACAAGCAGCCATTCACGAAGATTTTGTGGCCCAAATCCGTAAGCAGCTAGATTCATCCCTATTTCACCTACGCCTCCCAGAGGTAAAAAAACAAATTCATTCTCATTGGCTACGGCCATAAACATCTCCCAAATCATTAAGATAATCTGATGGTGAAATAATTTTTTAATAACGGCCTGCATTAATAGAAGCAGCCGAACCAAAATGAACATCTCCAGCTGTTATAATGGCTATCTGACCATTTCTTTGTTTTATGATGCAGTTAAAATTACTATCAAGACCATCAAAAATACCCTCGATAACTTTCTCATCATTGATTATTTTGACATTCTGCCCAAGATGAGCAGAGTATAAAAGCCATTTTTCGCGAATTACATCGCTTCCTCCTGTTTGTTTCCAAAGAAGGTAATTTTTAGAAAAACACTCTGTCAAAACCGTAAATAACTGTTCTGCTTCAATATGCAAACCAATATTCTTTAAGCTTGAAGTGGGATAGGGTGCTTCTTCATAATTATATTTCACATTTATTCCAATACCAATAACCAACGCATATTGTTGTGATGACAATTTAAAAATTTCGAGCAAAACTCCAGAGCTTTTCATTCCTTTGAGCAAAATATCATTTGGCCATTTTAAACTCACAATATCATTTGCTTGCTTTTCATCTTTTATAAATTGTTTTATTGCCTCTGCCACACTTACGCCAGCAACAAAACCAAGTTGGGCAGCAGTTTGATGGACAATATCATCAATTAACAAAAGACTAGAATAAAGATTCCCTTTTGGACTAGACCAAGTCCTCCCTCTTCTCGCTCTTCCCTGTAATTGTTCTTGTGCAACAATCCAAAGGTAACCTTGATGTCCAGTTTGTGCTTTTCGTTGTGCAATAAGATTGGTTGAATCAACAATTCTATGCGATTCAACAGTGTATCCTTGTTTTTGTGCAAAATCTGATAAAATATAAACCATATCATTAAAACAGTGCTGCTGCTGCTTTTTCTGCTAACTCAGCGAACCAAACTCCCAAAAGTATATAAAATAAAATAAATAACGCAGAAAGACCAAGACAAACTCGAAGTTCATTTGATAAAGCGACAAAATGCGCTTTTGCATCATCAAACCACATAATTTTAATGACTCGCAAATAGTAAAAAGCTCCAATAACAGATGCTATCATCCCAATGACAGCGAGCGGAGTAAGACCAGCATGGACAGCAGCAGAAAATGTATACCATTTCCCAAAAAAACCGGCCATAGGTGGTATGCTTGCTAGCGAGAAAAATTGTATTGTCATCACAACGGCCATAAACGGATTTGTCTTTGCTAACCCTGAAAGGTCATAAATATTTTCAACATTACCACTCCTAGACCGCATTCCAAGAATAAAAGCAAATGAACCGATTGTCATGCCAAGATAAATAGTCATATAAAGAATAACACTTTTTATTCCAAGCATATCTCCAGCAGCTAAACCAACAAGCGCATATCCCATGTGACCAATTGATGAATAAGCCATCAAACGCTTAATATTGCTCTGACCAATTGCAGCAAATGCACCAAGTATCATTGATGTCAACGCCATAAACACCAAAATTTGCTGCCATGCAGGCATAGAACCATCAAAACTACTGAGTGGAATAAAGGTCATAACCATAAGACGAATAATGAGTGCCATCGCAGCAATTTTAGGAGCACCAGCAAAAAATGCTGTAATAGGTGTTGGGGCTCCTTCATAAACATCAGGAGTCCACATATGAAATGGAACTGCAGAAATTTTGAAAGCCAAACCAGCTAAAATAAAAACAATTGAAAAAATAACCCCCAATTGTAAATTTTCACCTTTCAAAGCAATGGCAATTTCGTGAAAACCAATTTGACCAGTAAAGCCATAAAGCAAGGAAATACCATAAAGCAATAATCCTGAAGACAACGCCCCTAAAACAAAATATTTTATACCAGCCTCAGAAGATTTTACATTATCACGATTAATTGCAGCAAGGACATATAAAGCTAAAGATTGTAATTCCAACCCCATATAAAGTGACAGCATATTACCCGCTGAAATCATCAGCATCATGCCAAGAGTTGCTAAAAGAACAAGCACAGGAAATTCAAATATATCAGACTTTTGAGAACTATTAAAACCAACAGACATAATAAGAGCAAAAAGTGCACCAATAAGCGTTAAGATTTTCATATAACGACCAAAAGAATCAATAATGAGTGCATTGGTTTGAAATAAGCCAGTCTTTGGAAAAATAATAATCATAACAATGGTTGCCACAAAAAGAGCAATGGCTAGCCCCGTTACAGATAAAGAGGAACATACATTGGAATAAACACCAACCAAAAGCAATACTATTCCCCCTAATGCTATTAAAATCTCTGGAAGAATTAAGACTAATTGCGTTATTATTTCATTTTGCATGTGCATTCTTCCCTTATCTAGTGCAGTTTATTGATGAGGGCTTCTACAGAAAACGCCATTACTTTAAGAATAGGCGTTGGATAGATACCAAAAAATATTGTCAGAACAACCATTGGATAAAGAATGAATTTTTCTCTTGAAGAGAGATCTATAAGGACTTTTAAATTCTCTTTATCCAAAGAACCAAAAACCACACGTCGATAAAGATAAAGTGCATAAGCAGCTGATAAAATAACACCAGTTGTAGCCAAAATAACAACCAATTTATTTACTTGAAAAACACCTATTAAAGTTAAAAATTCACCTAAAAAACCTGAACTTCCAGGTAAACCAACATTCGCCATGGTGAAGATCAAGAAAACAACAGCATATTTGGGCATATTATTCACTAAACCACCAAATGCTGCAATTTCACGTGTATGCAAACGATCATAGATAACTCCAACACAAAGAAACAAAGCTGCTGAAACAATTCCATGGGATAGCATCTGATAAATAGCTCCTTGAATACCTTGTTCATTCGCAGCAAAAATTCCCATTGTCACATACCCCATATGTGCTATCGAGGAATAAGCAATAAGCTTTTTTATATCATTTTGAACAAGTGCAACCAACGACGTATAAATAATAGCGATAAGCGATAATATAAAAACTAAAGGGGCAAAATCTGCTGAAGCGATAGGAAACATGGGTAAAGAAAAACGAAGAAAACCATACCCACCTAATTTAAGTAAGACACCAGCTAAAATAACTGAGCCGGCTGTCGGTGCTTCTACATGAGCATCAGGAAGCCATGTATGAACTGGCCACATCGGCATTTTAACAGCAAAAGAAGCAAAAAATGCAAGCCACAACCATATTTGCATATGTACAGGAAACGGATGATTGAGTAAAGTAGGTAGATCAAGTGTTCCTGCATCCCAATACATAGCCATAAGAGCAACCAACATAAGCACTGAACCAAGTAAAGTATATAAGAAAAACTTGATGCTTGCGTAAACACGACGTGCTCCACCCCACACTCCTATAATGATAAACATTGGAATAAGGCTGCCTTCAAAAAAGACATAGAATAATATTGCGTCAAGAGCACAAAAAACACCAATAATCGCAACTTCAAGAAGAAGAAAAGCAATCATATAAGCTTTTAATTTTTCTTTAACATTCTCCCAACTTGCTAAAATACAGAAAGGCAAAAGAAACGCTGAGAGAACAACAAAAAGAATAGAAATACCATCAACCCCCATATGATAGCTAATACCATTTCCTAACCAACTGAATTTTTCAACCATTTGAAAATTGGGATTAGTAGAATCAAATCCTATCCAAATAATTAAAGAAATAATAAAAACAAATATCGTTGTAAAAAATGCGACATTACGTATATTATGACGCGCAACTTCACTATCATCTTTGATAAATAAAATTAGAAGCACACCAACAAGCGGCAAAAATGTAACCGTAGAAAGAATAGGCCAATCGATCATTGGTTTACGCCCCCGATCATCATCCATGTGATGAGCAATGCAACGCCTATAAGCATCGCAAATGCATAATGATAAAGATAGCCTGTCTGTATTCGAACAACTCTATTTGTAATATCAACAACACGTGCTGCAATACCATTCGGACCTAGACCATCAATAATTTTACCGTCTCCTATTTTCCAAAGAAAATAACCAATTCTAAAGGTAGGACGAACAAATAGAAAGTTATATAGTTGATCGAAATACCATTTTTGGTAAAAAAAGTGATATACTCTCGGCATAATACGAGCCATTCTCTTGGGAAGAGATGGAAAAGAAATATAAAATAAATAGGCCAACATAAATCCAAGAATCATTGCTATAAAGGGAGACCATTTTACCCAATTAAAGACATGGTGGGCATCATGCAGAATGTGATTGTGGCTGCTTGTAAACAATGCTCCCTTCCAAAAAGTATCGTATAAATCACCAAAAAAGTAAGGTTGAAAAATAACACCAGAAAATATTGCTCCGATAGATAAAATAAAGAGTGGGATCAACATCACTGGAGGCGATTCATGAACATGATGCATAACATCAACGGTTGCCCGTGGTTTCCCATGAAATGTCATAAAGATAAGCCGCCATGAATAAAAGCTTGTTAATAAAGCTGCAAAAACAAGAAGATAAAATGCATATCCTGAAGCAATATTATGGGATGCAAAAGCAGACTCTATAATTGCATCTTTTGAGAAAAAACCCGCAGTCCCGAAAAATGTTCCTGGAATTCCAACACCGGTCAAAGCGATAGTTCCTATCATCATCATCCAATAGGTGAGCTTTATATGTTTGCGTAATCCGCCCATTTTTCGCATATCTTGTTCATCAGATACAGCATGAATGACAGAGCCCGCACCAAGAAACAATAAGGCTTTAAAAAAAGCATGCGTAAAAAGATGGAAAACAGCAGCTCCATATGCTCCAACACCTAATGCCACAAACATATAACCAAGTTGAGAACAGGTAGAATAAGCAATAACACGTTTAATATCATTCTGTACCAATCCCACAGTTGCTGCAAAAAATGCTGTTGTTGCTCCAACAACAATAATCACGGTCAGCGCAGTCGAAGAAAGTTCAAAAATTGGCGACATACGGGCAACCATAAAAACACCAGCCGTTACCATTGTTGCAGCATGAATAAGTGCTGATACAGGCGTAGGTCCTTCCATTGCATCAGGGAGCCAAGTATGTAAAAGAAACTGTGCTGATTTTCCCATCGCGCCAATAAATAACAAAAGACATGTAACAGTAATTGCCGTCTGACCATCAAACTGCCCACCTAAAAATGTCATATTTTGTATAAAGCTATTGTCTGCAGCTTTTGCAAAAATAGAGGCAAAATCAACTGATTGGAATAAAACAAAAATACTAAATATTCCTAGGAGAAAACCAAAGTCTCCAACACGATTAACGACAAAAGCTTTCATTGCAGCTCTATTAGCAGAATCGCGCTGAAACCAAAAACCAATTAAAAGATAAGAAGCAAGTCCAACACCTTCCCATCCAAAAAACATCTGGATTAAATTATCGGAAGTCACCAACATAAGCATCATAAATGTAAACAAAGAGAGATAAGAAAAAAAACGGGATCTTGAAGGGTCATGGTGCATATAACCAATTGAATAAATATGTACCAATGCCGAAACACTATTTACAACAATAAGCATGACAGTTGTTAATGTATCAACATGTAAAGCCCAATTAAAACTTAAATCACCAACATTGAGCCAATGTAATATTAATATATCAATCGCTGAAGTATGACCAAGTGCAAGATTGAAAAATGCTACCCACGACAATATGGCAACAATCACCATAAAGCTACATGTTATCAATTCACTTGCACGATCTCCTATTGTTTTTCCACCTAGCGCAGCAATAAGAAAACCCAAAAGCGGAAGAAAGACAATCGTATAATACATCACTGGTTAGCCTTTCATCACGTTAACATCTTCAACTGCAATGGAACCACGATTACGGAAAAAGACGACAAGAATTGCTAAACCAATTGCAGCTTCAGCAGCTGCTACAGTTAAAATAAATAAAGCGAATATCTGACCAACGAGATCATGAAGAAATGCTGAAAATGCAATAAAATTAATATTAACTGAGAGTAATATAAGCTCAATGGACATCAAGATAATAATCACATTTTTTCTGTTGAGAAAAATTCCAGCAATACCAATTGTAAACATCAAAGCAGAAACAGTGAGATAATGCGTAATACCAATATACATATTCATAGCCCCCCTTAAATACCTTTACCTGATTCAACTTGCTTGATTTCAATGGCACTTTCTACTGTTCTAGAAACTTGCTCCGCAATAGATTGTCGCTTTACTCCCAATTTATGACGAAGTGTTAAAACAATAGCACCAATCATTGCAACTAATAAAATTATTCCAGCAATTTGAAAATAAAAAACGTAATCCGTATAGAGAATATCACCTAACGCCTGTGTATTTGTTCGCTGCGCTAAATCTGGCATTGGTTGCGTAACATGTATTCTCAAGACTGGAGAAAAATAACTACCTACAAAAACAACAATCAATTCTACAGCGATAATAACGCCAATAAGAGCTCCAATAGGAGCATACCGAAGGGTTCCACTCTTCAATTCAGCAAAATCAACATCAAGCATCATAACGACAAATAAAAATAAAACAGCCACAGCTCCAACATAAACAACAAGCAAAATAAGACCTAAAAACTCTGCTCCTGCAAGTAAAAATAAAGCTGCAGCGTTAAAAAATGCGAGGATTAAAAACAAGACAGAATGCACAGGATTGCGTACTGTAATAACAATAACTGCGCTTGCTAGCATAATAAAAGCAAACAAATAGAAAAACGCCGCCGCTAGATCTGTTAGCATAGGCTTCTCCTTAATCATCCGAACAATTGGTATAACTTTAATACCAGATTACAATTTATCGGAAAACTATCCGACACCTCATTTAACGATACACTTAACGATAAGGTGCATCCATCAATATATTTCGAGCAATTTCTCGCTCCCAACGATCTCCATTCATTAAAAGCTTTTCTTTATCATAATAGAGTTCCTCACGCGTTTCTGTTGCAAATTCAAAATTTGGCCCCTCAACAATAGCTTCTACTGGACAAGCTTCTTGACAAAAACCGCAGTAAATACACTTAACCATATCGATATCATACCGCACTGTTCTACGGGTACCATCATTACGTCGCGGACCTGCCTCAATTGTAATTGCTTGCGCAGGGCAAATTGCTTCACATAATTTACAAGCAATACACCGCTCCTCACCATTTGGATAGCGACGTAGTGCATGTTCACCACGAAAACGCTCCGAAACAACTCCTTTTTCATAAGGATAATTAATTGTAGGCTTTGGTGAAAAAAATTGACGCATAGCTAAGAAAAAAGCACTCAAAAATTCCAATAGAAGGAGTGATTTTGCCGCTTGCATAAAACCTGACATCGTAAAATCTCCTCTTAAACGAAATTCGTAAACTTTAAAAAAATCGCAGTTATCACAACCATTGCTAATGAAAGAGGAAGAAAAACTTTCCAACCAAGCCGCATGAGCTGATCATAGCGATAACGTGGCACAAATGCTTTAACTATAGCAAACCAAAAAAACACAAAGCAGACTTTTAAAACAAACCAAATGATACCAGGAATCCAATTAAGCCACCAAACATCCAAGGGAGGAAGCCAACCACCTAAAAATAGAATGGTTGTTAATGCACACATTAAAACAATAGCAACATACTCACCAAGAAAGAAAAGCATGTAAGGCGTTGAAGAATATTCTACCATATGGCCAGCTACAAGCTCAGACTCCGCTTCCACCAAATCAAATGGAGGACGATTTGTTTCTGCGAGAGCGGAAATAAAAAATATAATAAACATTGGAAAAAGAACGAGCCAATTCCAATCGAGAAAACTGTTAAAAGGAAGACCAATGGTTGTACCAAAACCATGACTTTGTTTAAGAACAATTGTTGTGAGATCTAACGAACCACTTACTAAAATGACGGTCACAAGTACAAAACCAATAGAAACTTCATAAGAAACCATCTGTGCCGCTGAACGCAAAGCTCCTAAGAAAGGATATTTTGAATTTGATGCCCATCCTCCCATAATAACACCATAAACTTCAAGAGATGAAACAGCTAAGATGTAAAGCAAGCCAACATTAATCTTCGCAATCTCCCAGCCTTCATTGACGGGAATAACAGCCCAAGTTGATAGTGCAAGTGTTGCAGAAACAAAAGGAGCCAAAAGAAAAACCCCCTTATTGGCGCCTGCAGGGATAATAGGCTCCTTAACAACAAACTTAATTAAATCTGCGAAAGACTGTAACAATCCCCACGGACCAACAACATTCGGACCACGCCGCAATTGTACCGCTGCCCAAATCTTCCTATCTGCGTAAAGAAGATAAGCAACCAAGATCAAAAGACCAACCAAAAGAAGAAGTGTTTTTCCGACAATAACAAGTAATGGTAACAGCCAAGTCATAAAGAAATCATCCATCATTATTCCTTTCCCTTTGCCCTTACTTTACAGTTTGTGTAGCACGGTTTTTTGCAAGAGATGAACATTCAGCCATAACGGCAGAAGCACGTGCTATCGGATTTGTCAAATAAAAGTCTTTAATCATAGACGTAAATGTTTGACTCTCGAGAGAGGCTGTCTTTGAACCAAGTGCCTTAAGATCATTTATATTAGAAGGCGCTATATCATCAACAGCACAAAGATGTGGATAATCATTAAACAAGCATTGTCTTAATTGAGAAAGAGAATCAAAAGGTAGTCTTTTTCCTAAAATATCTGATAAAGCACGCAAAATAGCCCAATCTTCTTTCGCTTCACCTGGCGCAAAACCAGCTCGATTTGTCATTTGAACACGCCCTTCTGTATTCACATAAAGCCCTGACTTTTCAGTGTAAGCAGATGCAGGTAAAATAACATCGGCAGCATGTGCACCATTATCACCATGACTACCAATATAAACTATAAAAGTTTTCGTATTGGCTAATTCTATTTCATCAGCACCAAGCAAAAATAAAATTTCACAGGTTTTAATGATATTTGCAACCCCAAACTTAGAAATAAAGCCTATGTCTAATCCTCCAACAACCGATGCTGCATTATGAAGAACCCCAAATCCATTCCAATTCTCACTAAGAGCACCAATATTATCAGCTAATTTAGCGAGGCTTTGTAAAACAGATAAACCTTCATTTCCTGAAATAGCCCCTTCTCCAATAAGAATAAGAGGCCTCCTTGCGTCTTTTAAGACATTTAAGAAAGCATTCTCTCCACGAATAAGCGCAGTTAATGCATCACTACCAGATCCAAGATAAGAATAAGGATAACGTAAATCGGCTTCCTCTCCGATTAATGCAATAGGAAAATTTCCCATCCGTTGACGCTTTAAAATACGGGCATTTAAAACAGCAGCTTCATAACGTGGATTAGACCCCACGATAAGTAGTGCATCAGCCTGTTCAATACCCGCAATTGTAGGATTAAAAATATAACTTGAACGTCCAAATTCAGGCGATAAAGCAACCCCTCTTTGACGACAATCAAAGAGCGTTGAACCCAATGAAATCAGTAATGTTTTAAGGGCATACATTTCTTCAACAGAAGCAAGATCCCCAGCAATTGCTCCAATTTTTTCTGGCGAAAATTGAGAGATCACCATTTTAATTTTTGTAAAAGCTTCTGTCCAGCTAACAGGTTGAAGCTTTCCATTTTTGCGCACATATGGTTTATCAAGCCGCTGAGTACGTAATCCATCCCAAATAAAACGCGTTTTATCAGAGATCCATTCCTCATTTACATCTTCATTGGTACGAGGCATAATTCGCATAACTTCACGACCGCGGCTATCAATACGAATAGCACTGCCAAGCGCATCCATTACATCAATTGATTCCGTTTTTACCAATTCCCACGGACGAGCATGAAACGCATAAGGTTTTGAAGTTAAAGCCCCCACTGGGCAAAGATCAATAACATTTCCTTGTAATTCAGAAGTCATAGCTTTTTCAAGATATGTTGTAATTTCAGCATCTTCACCACGACCGATTAAACCGAGCTCAGAAATACCTGCAACCTCTGTTGTAAAACGAACACATCGTGTACAATGGATACACCGTGTCATAACAGTTTTAACAAGAGGCCCAATATATTTATCTTCTACAGCACGTTTATTTTCTGTATAACGAGAACAATCCCGCCCATAAAGCATTGCTTGATCTTGAAGATCACATTCTCCCCCTTGATCACACACAGGACAATCCAAAGGATGATTAATGAGAAGAAATTCCATAACACCTTCACGTGCTTTTTTTACCATCTCCGTATTGGTAAAAATCTCAGGCGCTTCACCGTTAGGCCCTAAACGTAAATCACGAACTCCCATAGCACAAGAAGCTTGAGGTTTGGGAGGACCACCCTTAACTTCAACCAAACACATGCGACAATTTCCAGCAATTGATAAAAATTCATGAAAACAAAAACGCGGTATTTCTGCTCCAGCTGCCTCAGCAGCCTGAAGCAACGTATAATAATCGGGAACCTCAATCTCTTTTCCATCAACTTTGATATTTATCATCAGCCATCCAACCTGCGGACAATCCACTTAAAATTTGCATTTGGTTGCTCTTAAAAAAATCTTTTATCCCACTACTTCCAAAGCAATATTTTTTCTCTGCACGACATTTCGCGTATATTCATCAATTCTACGCTCGATTTCTGGACGAAAATTACGTATTAACCCTTGCACAGGCCACGCTGCAGCATCCCCAAGAGCGCAGATAGTATGCCCTTCAACCTGTTTGGAAACCTCAAATAAAAGATCAATCTCACGCCTTTGCGCTCTTCCCTCAACCATACGTCCTAAAAGGCGCATCATCCACCCCGTACCTTCACGACACGGTGTACATTGACCACAACTTTCATGTTTAAAGAAAGCAGCTATACGCCAAATTGCCTTTATAATATCCGTTGATTTATCCATAACAATCACACCACCTGTACCAAAAGAAGATCCAACATCTCGCATTCCATCAAAGTCCATAACTGCATCAACCATATCCTCTCCACGAACAACTGGACAAGAAGCGCCACCTGGAATAACAGCTAAAAGATTATTCCATCCACCACGAATACCCCCTGTATGTTTTTCAATTAATTCACGGAAAGAAATACCAAGAGCTTCTTCAAAGGTACAAGGAGCATTAACATGACCAGAAACCATAAACAATTTCGTTCCAACATTATTTGTCCGCCCAATTGATGAAAACCACGAAGCACCTCGACGTAAAATCGTTGGAACAACCGCTATAGATTCTACATTGTTTACTGTTGTTGGACACCCATAAACCCCCATATTTGCAGGAAATGGAGGTTTGAGACGAGGTTGCCCTTTTTTCCCTTCAAGACTTTCGAGAAGAGCTGTTTCTTCCCCACAAATATAAGCACCAGCTCCATGATGAATAATAATATCGCAAGCATGACCATATTTCGTTTTTTTGCCAAGCAAACCCGCTTCATAGCATTCATCCACAGCAGTTTGAAGCGCTTCACGCTCACGAATATATTCACCACGAATATAAATAAAAGCGACATTCGCTCCCATTGCAAAAGTAGCAAGCGCACATCCTTCAATCAAAGTATGGGGATCATGCCGTAAAATATCGCGATCTTTACATGTCCCAGGCTCTGATTCATCAGCATTGACAACCAGATAATGAGGCCGACCATCATTTTGCTTTGGCATAAAAGACCATTTCATTCCGGTAGGAAAACCAGCACCACCACGACCGCGTAAACCTGAAGCCTTCACCTCATCAATGATCCAATCACGACCTTTATCAATAATCTCTTTCAGACCACTCCAATGCCCACGCAACATTGCAGCCTTTAATGATTTGTCTTTCAAACCATAAATATTGGTGAAGATACGATCTTTATCAGCTAGCATACCCTACCTTTTTTTCTATTGCCTGTAGCATTTTTAGCTTTTCCTCAAATGCAGTCTTTAAAAAATTTCTTAAAACTTTCTATTTTTAATTAAATGTTGTTATAATATGACTGAAATTATTAAATATCTTTTCAAAAAAAAACTTAACTAAGATTCCATTTCCTTATTATTATTTTTTTTTAAAGACCTGAGAGATGTCCTTTTTTCTTCATCATCAATAAGAGATGTTAAACCACTAATTGGCTCTGACGATTTACGACTATTTTGCGGACCAACAGCTATCTCAGAACCTTTTCCCGCTTCAAATGCATCAATAATTTCTTCAAGACGTTCTGCTGTGAGATCTTCATAAGTATCTTTAAAAATCATAACCATGGGAGCATTAACACAGGCCCCAAGGCACTCTACCTCTTCCCATGACAATGTTCCAGCCTGATTGGTTGCAAAAGGTTCATGATGAATTTTTTTCTGACAAACTTTAATCAATTCATCAGAACCACGTAACATACAAGGTGTTGTACCACAAACTTGAATATGCGCTTTTGTTCCAACCGGCTTAAGTTGAAACTGAGTATAAAAAGTAGCAACTTCTAAAACACGAATATACGCCATAGAAAGAATTTGAGCGATATGTTCAATTGCAGCACGCGTCACCCAACCATCTTGCTCTTGCGCACGCATTAATAACGGAATAACAGCCGATTGCTCACGTCCTACAGGATATTTTTCTATAGTATTTTTTACCCATATCTGATTTTCTTTTGTAAAAGAAAACTCTGCGGGCTGATAAACATCATCTGCAAGACGGCGTACGGACATTAGCGATCAACCTCCCCAAAAACAATATCAATCGAACCCAAAATAGCTGTAGCATCCGCCAACATATGGCCTCGGGTTAAAAAATCCATAGCTTGCAGATGAGCAAACCCAGGAGCACGCAACTTGATACGATAAGGCTTATTGGTTCCATCAGAAACAAGATAAACACCAAACTCACCCTTTGGAGCTTCCACAGCAACATACACTTCTCCAGGAGGGGTATGAAAACCCTCCGTATAGAGTTTAAAGTGATGAATCAACGCTTCCATTGAGCTTTTCATTTCGCTCCGCTTCGGTGGTACAATTTTACGATCCAAACTTGAAACGGGTCCATTCTTTTCAACACCAAGTAATCGTTCTACGCATTGACGCATAATTTTCGCCGATTGACGCATTTCTTCCATACGAATAAGATAGCGATCATAACAATCACTATTTTTACCTATAGGAATATCAAATTCCATTTCATCGTAACATTCATAAGGCTGACTTTTACGTAAATCCCATGACACACCAGCTCCACGGATCATAACGCCAGAAAAACCACGGGCCCAAGCCTCATCAATACTTACAACACCAATATCTACATTACGCTGCTTAAAAATCCGATTTGGTGTCACAAGCGCATCAAGCTTACCAAGAGAAACAAGAAATGGATCAATAAAATCACCAATGTCCTCAACTAAAGATTCTGGTAAGTCTTGGTGTACACCACCAGGACGAAAATAATTTGCATGAAGACGAGCACCACAAGCGCGCTCATAAAAAATCATCAATTTCTCACGTTGTTCAAATCCCCAAAGCGGAGGCGTCAAAGCACCAACATCCATTGCCTGTGTCGTTACATTCAGCAAATGATTAAGAATACGCCCAATTTCAGAAAACAAAACACGTATTAATTGCCCTTTTTTAGGAACTTCAATATCCAATAACTTTTCAATTGCAAGAACAAAAGCATGTTCTTGATTCATAGGAGCAACATAATCTAAACGATCTAGATAAGGACCCGCTTGAAGATAGGTTTTTGTTTCCATTAATTTTTCTGTGCCTCGGTGCAATAACCCAATATGTGGATCTACACGTTCAACAACTTCACCGTCCAACTCCAGAACCATGCGCAAAACTCCATGCGCTGCAGGATGCTGCGGACCAAAATTGATATTAAAGTTTCGAACATTGACCTCAGCCACACTCAACCCCTTGCTTAAAAAAACTTTATATCAAATATAAAAAATCTTTATCATATTCAAAATATTTAATTATTAAGAAGTACACTATTCTAATATAATACCTTATCAAAACCAATATTATTTTTTCTCATCTGTTTTTCCATCACCTGGTAAAATATATTGCCCACCTTCCCAAGGAGAAAGAAAATCAAAATTACGCATCTCTTGCCGCAAAACTACAGGTTCATAAATCACCCTCTTTGCTTCATTATCATAACGGCATTCAACAAATCCTGTTACAGGAAAATCTTTGCGCAAAGGATATCCTTCAAATCCATAATCTGTTAGAATCCGTCTCAAATCCGGATGATTTGAAAACAAAATCCCATACATATCATACGTTTCGCGTTCATACCACTCTGCTCCAGGATAAACCGCACAAGCTGAAGCAACAGGAGTATTTTCGTCAGTACGAACTTTAACACGTAAACGTAGATTTTCGCGAGGAGATAACAACTGGTAAGAAACATCAAAACGCTTATCGCGAGAAGGATAATCTACACCGCTAATGTCTGTAAGACTAATAAATTGACAACGAGAATCATCACGAACAAACATTAAGACATCGGTAATTGCATCAAGACGTGCCACAATGGTCAATTCACCAAAAGCCAGAACAGTCTCTTCAAGTTTATTTCCTAACTTATTTTCCAAATAAGCAGCAAGCTCAACTAATGATTCATCCATCATGACAAGAACACTCTCTATCGTTCTATGGATCCGGTACGACGGATTTTCTTCTGTAACAATAATATGCCGTATAATAATGCCTCAGCTGTAGGGGGGCATCCTGGAACATAAATATCGACAGGCACAATACGATCACACCCACGTACCACTGAATAAGAATAATGATAATACCCTCCACCATTTGCACACGATCCCATAGAAATCACATAACGAGGCTCTGGCATCTGATCGTATACTTTTCTTAAAGCAGGCGCCATCTTATTTGTTAGAGTACCTGCCACCACCATCACATCTGACTGACGGGGTGAAGCTCGTGGTGCATATCCAAAACGCTCATTATCATAATGAGGCATTGAACATTGCATCATTTCGATAGCACAACAAGCCAAACCAAAACTCATCCACATTAAAGAACCGGTACGTGCCCAAGTAATTAACGCATCTGCCGAAGTAATTAAAAAACCCTTATCTGATAATTCAGCATTAATATCACGAAAAAACTCATCATCAGATCCTATCAACTTACCAGTATTGGGATCGATGACTCCTTTTGGTTTTGGAGCTATAATCGTTGAATTATTAGATCTTAATTCCATTCAAGAGCTCCTTTTTTCCATTCATATATGAACCCAATAGTCAAAATCGCTAAAAAAATAATCATCGACCAAAAGCCAAACATACCTATCGATTCGAATGAAACAGCCCAAGGGAAAAGAAAAGCAACTTCAATATCAAAAATAATAAATAAAATTGATACCAAATAGAAACGAATATCAAACTTCATACGCGCATCACTAAATGAATTAAACCCACATTCATAAGCGGATAACTTTTCAGGGTCAGGAGAGCGATATGCTACAATGTAAGGTATAATCAATAAAACTCCAGCAATAATTGCTGAAACAATAATAAAAATCAAAACTGGTAAATAAGAGCTCAATAAATAAGCCATAACCCTCTTCCCTCGTAAAAAAATGCCTGAGTTTAACACAATTACTCGATATTGCGAAATCAAACAGAAAAATTTAATAATCGCTCTATTAATCCTGCCCATACTGCTTCAAAGGCATATATAGAGCGATATTCCTCTTACTGGTTTAGGTAATGCAGAGCAAAGAAAGACGCAAGCCTTATTATCATAAACCACATATAAAAAGGAAAAAAACATAATTTACCCCCTCTCCTGCATGCAACTCACAACACACGGATATCTTAAAAAATTCTAGAAGAAAAAATGAAATGGCGCGAGTGACGGGGCTCGAACCCGCGACCTCCGGCGTGACAGGCCAGCACTCTAACCAACTGAGCTACACCCGCGCAATCTTTTGAACCAATTTATTTTTACAAACGGTCGTGTAAGGCGTTCATTTGTTTATGTCAAGAAGGATTATGCATTATTTTAAAAAAATTATCAAATATCATCTTTATCCTTGCGTTTAGAAAAATTATTCCTTAAAGAGGATTCATTCGATTGCTAATCATGACATTGGGCGATTAGCTCAGCTGGTAGAGCGCCTCGTTTACACCGAGGATGTCGGGAGTTCGAGTCTCTCATCGCCCACCATTCAATTTTATGTCTTTATTAATTTATTGATTCTTCATATGTTCTTTGAAGTTAAGGGATTTGTAAATAAAAGTTTGGGAATAGGATTTTGTGACATGCTTCTACAAAGGGCACACTTCATGGAGTTGTTTATAATATTTCTTTTAGGTTTGCTAACGCTTGGATAAGATACTATTGCTCTAAACAATGTGCTAACAGTTTTACGGCTCAATAAATTAGGAAGATTTAGTTGTAAAGTTTTTTCAACAAAAAAAGCGTTATTAATATATCTAATTTCTAATCACCTCTATAAGAGATTTTAAACTGTTGATACAAATTTTACTCATTTTAGCTAAATAGTGCATTATCTAAATAGCGCAAAATATTACTAGCTAACAGATATTTCATCGTAATTCTAGCTGGATTTTTCAGTTTTTTCTATGTCTGCAAATCAGCCATTCTTTTCAAGCTATCCTTTAGCTGTACTAGACATCTAAATATTTTTTATTAAAAAATTAAAACCTTTCAAATTTTAGCCTCAACACAAAATTACCTTGAATATTCTTGAGAATGCATACAATTCTCGCAAGTTTATCTCCCATAAACTGCCAGAACAATAACATTTTCTGTACGAAAATGATTTTCAGAAATTTTAAAAATATTGCTTTGTCAAAAATTTTTAGACAGAAAAATGAAATGATAAATACCATATTTGCCGTTCATTTTTTCAGAAAGAGTTATTATGTTTAAAAGCAAAGTTATTAGATAAGACACTAAAAGAATTAATTTATCAAAAATTATTTTGCTTAAAACTTAAATAATTTTATAAAAAAACGCTTTAGAATGTGTATTAAAATGATTGACCTTTTGCAAGAAGTTTGTCAAAAAGCATATCTGATTTGGAGGGGTGGCCGAGCGGTTTAAGGCACCGGTCTTGAAAACCGGCGTGCAGGAGACTGTACCGTGGGTTCGAATCCCACCCCCTCCGCCACAGCACTTTTATCATGCTTGTAACTTGTCTGTAGCTTGTTGTAGCTTGACGCCAGGTTTTGTATATTTTGCCACTAGGTTTTGTACCAATTTATTTTTTCTCAAAAAGTTTTTAAGGTGTTCTCAAAGGGTCTTCAAAGACCTTTCAAAGATCCTTTAAAGCCTCTTTTCTTTTCTGCTCAAAATCGCAATTTGAGATGATCAATCAAATTGACTGATGATTTTTCTGTATCCTAAGCACATTATTCAAGGATATTATTAAAAAGAGAAGCGTTTAAGGAATTCGGTCAACTTGACCCAATTGTTCTTCAGTCTACAATTGTGCAATGTTTGCACTATTGCTTCTTTCAGCAATTGGTGCAACTTGCACCTATTCCTCTAAATGCCCTTTATCATCGATCAAAGGGTCAACTTGTCCCTTTGATTTTCTGTCACTGAAGAGTTTTCTTTTCTCCTGTTTCCTTTCCTTCGATTGGTGCCTCAAAGGTGATTTCTGTTGTGTATCCGCTTTGTTTTTCATAGCTGTGGGTAACGGTTGCGGCTTTCCATGGTCCATTGATTTCTCCACGAAACCCTTGTAGGAGCAGAGGTTGATCAGCCATGATTTCAGGGCGTCCGGGAAGGGTCAAAGAACCACTGCCCACTGCATGGCAAAGCCTATCCGACTCAGAGGCAGCGGCAGCTCGTGCTTCCTCTTCACAAGGGTAGCAAGTCCGCAGACGACGCACAGGACCGCTAAAACCTGTTTGATGCTTGACTTGGCACTGTTGCCCTTTTGAACGATCAAAATAAGAAGCTTCAATGATGCCGTATTGCGTGCGTGGCTCTAATGTGAATTCCCAGCTTGAACAGTCATGTTTATGGAGGGTGAGGTCTGGTAAATTGTCCCCGCTTAAAAATAAAAACTTATGGTCTTTGATTAAAAAACGCGCACGCATGCGGTCCGCAAGACGGGTTAAAAAGTCAACCGCCGATTGATCGGTGCGCACCACATAAGGAAGAATTTGTTTGGTAAATTGGGGACTGACCTTTGCTTGATAGCCATGGCGTTTGGCAAGTGTCTCGACGATCTCGCTAATGGTTTGGTGGTCAAAATGTTCACTCGCCTGTTCTTTGAGTTCTTTCTGCATCGAAGCGCTTTTGCCACAAAGGCGTAAAATCTCTCCATCACTCCCACCAAAACTGATAACCGCCTCAACAACAAAACGCCCCATAAAGGCACGAATACTGTTCTCATAGCCAAAGATAACCTGTAGAGTACTGTTGCTTGCAGGAACTTCTAAATCATGGCCACTATCATCAAACTCGGCTTCAAATGTATCGGTTTCATTGCCTGCATGATCGGTGATGGTTGCCGTTAAAAGACGCTGGTAAAAAACCTCATGAACAAGCCTCTCCCCCACCCTCACCTCAATAAAGGGATGTGTACGCATTAGTCCCATAGCCTTTTCACCACGCTGTTCTTTTCTTGGCAGACAAACTCAGGCAGAATGACTTTTAAGCCTCGTGGCAAAAGAGCTCCATATCCTGCAATACCCGGATTGGTTTCAAGTGTAGCTTCTAAATACCCTTTAAGGAAACCAACTTGAGATTTAGCTCCTAACACAGCCATGGCATGTTGAAAGCAGAGGAGATCAAGACTCATATCCTCTAGTGTTACAACAAGGTGCTTTTCTGGTATCTTCATAGCGTTTGCCCCCTTTGATCATAGCCCACTTGGAATTGCCCTTGCGGTTTTCCGCCATCAAAAAAGGGCAAGAGACTGATCGCATAGCGAATGCGTTGTGATTGACCGGAGCGGCTAATATAGTCGTGGTCTTTCGTGATACTGGTGATCACCACAGATCCATGGAGAATAGCACTATAGCCATTATCACTCAGCCAACGAATCATCTGAACGGGCCTGGCGGCATGAATGGTTCTGGTGATGGCATCAAGAGCTGCACGGTCTCCAAATTCTTCTGGAAACAATACCCCGTGGATGGTTTTGGGATCATTACCATAACCAGTAAATTGCAAACCGGGCGGCCTGCCAAAACGCTCTAGGCAAACCCATGAGGCAGAGAACTCTTCCTCAAAGGATTGGAAATTCAGCCAGTCCACATAAAAGAGATGGGGACCTAACATCATCAAAGGATCTCTCATAAGCTCCCTCCCCTCATTTTGTCATTATTCTGTCCCGCCATGCAGCGCATTGGCGCGTGCCCGTTGTAAAGCATGGGCAACCGCACGACCGGTGGCAATGGGATCACGCGCCCCATTAACATGCACTGTGACATTTTGATTGTGGGTGATGGGGGAGCGGTCTTTGTTTTTTGCTTCTATGAAAGGAACATTTGCACGCCCCGCCCCCGCAAATTGTGCTATAGGCTGGATTGACGTTTTGCCCCCCAAAAAACTTGGCAAAAGCTCTCTTACATCAATGGATCCAATCCACCCCTTAATGCGGCTGGGCAACGATTTACAAAAATCTGTCAATTGTGAGATGGATGACATAAAGCCATCGACAATCCAATGGGCCAGATCTTCGCCAGCTTGTTCCATACCAGCCTTGGCATCTTCAGAGAGTTTTTCGCGGGCAAAAAAGCCACTCAACCATCCCCAAAAATCAGAAAGCCTTTGTTTAAAACCCTCCCATAAGCTTGCAAAGCTTTGGGAAACAGAGGCAAGCCCTTGTTTAAACTTTTGCCAAGCTTGAGAAAAATCAAAAGCAGCAGCAATGATGTTTTTCCATTGGGTGATGGTAGTGGGATCAGCACCAAAAAAACGCATAACGGCTTCAAAGGCACGCCCAAAAGCCCGCATGATCCCCCGTGCAAAACCTTTAACAAAAGAAGAGAAACGATCCCAATATTTCCACAAAGCAAAGCCAGCCGCCATAATGACAGCCACAACAGCTGCAACCAAAGCCCCTATTGGGCTAAAAACAGCCCCCACAACGGCGGCAATACCGGCCCCAACCATTTCTATTGCTGTTCCAACAAAACCAAAGCTACTCACCAATGCTGCACCTGAGACGGCTACTCCCCGAAACGCAGCCACCAGTAAAGTCATGGGGCGTAAGAGTTTGAATGAACTTGCCCCAAGCCCTGCCATCAATAACTTCAAGGAACGCCCTGAAGCTGCTAAGCCCCGCCAACTTGCCTTCAGCGTGCGGCTCACACCACCAAGTTTAATAAAAGAGCTAATTAATTGAAGAAGCCCAAGGCGCGTCCCAGCAAGAGTAAAACGCAACACACGCAGAGCAATATTAAAAGCCATCAGGGCGGCAATGGTTTTGAGAATGACAGCCGTTAAAGTTGGGTGCGCATTGGCCCACGCCATTAGCCCATTGACAAAACCACCAACACTGTCCATGAGACTGTTCACATGGGGCAAGAGCACTTCACCAATGGTGACGCCTAAAGCCACAATACGGTTTTGCAACAGTTCAAATTGCCGCATGGCACCGGTTGCTTGTTTGTCGGCTTCTTGTTCTACAGAGCCTTTAAAGACTTGTGGATCTTTTACAAACTCTAAAGCTTGCCCTAACAATTCGGGGTTCCCCACCAATTTGGCAAAATCGCCGGTAAAATCCCGCCCCGCAATGGCAATCAGGGAACGCATCCCTTGTTCGGATTGACCCAATACATTAAAAAAGCGCACCAAAGTACCGGTGGCATCTTTCTCCAAATCTTCCATGAATTTCTGGCGGGAAAGCCCAATATTGGTAAAAGCATCCTCAATATGCTTACCTCCTGCCTGAATACGGGCACTCATCGCATTGAAACCACGTGCAGCACTCTCTGGAACAATCCCAGCAGAAATCATCGCTGTACCAAAAGCTGCAGTTTCGCGAGCTGTCAGTTTAAACATGGTTGCCGCACCGGTGGCACGATTGGTAAAATCAGAAACTTCACTGGCCTTTGCTGCCATGTGATTAGAGAGATGATTGATAGCATCCCCTAAATCTTCAATGCCTGCTTGATTAAGCTTAAAGACATTGCGCAATTTGGCAAAGCGCTCACCAATCTGCTCCCCAGTCATATCAAAAGCCACGGCCGCTTTGGCAGCATAAATGCTAAAAGCCTCGAGATCTTGTTCACCAATGCCTGCTTGGCTAGCACTGGTCATCAATTCTAAGACTTCACGCGCAGCCAAGGGGATTTTTGTGGAGGTCTCAAGGGCAAAACGACGCAATTCTTTTAAGCGATCAAGAGAGGCATCCAGAACTTTTTCCAAGCCCTTCATCGATTGGTCAAATTGCATGGCTTTATAAAGAGGGGCAATCAAGGTGGCGGTTTGCGCAATCGCCCCCACCATGCGCCCACGCGCATGGTTAAAAGCATTTTCTGCATTGGCTGTTGCTTCGGCAAGATGCTCAGGGTCAAACCACCCTTTAAAATGTTTTCGTGTTTGTTGTTGGAAATGCGCAACATCGGCACTAAAGGCTCTTAAGTCTCGTTTGGCAGAAGCGATCCCCTCTTGCAGATGATTGACAAAACGTACAACAAGAGAAACATCCATGATCGCATCTTATCCTAACATTTGGCTTTCATATTCTTGGGCTTTTAAGCGCGCGAGTTCTTCTCGATAAGCAATCACATCAAGCCAATCCATCTGATTAATCTCTGAAGGCGCCCAGTGATAATAAAGGGCTAGTTCTGCTCCAAATCGTCTGGCAGAGAGGATTGGCGTGTGGGAAAAAAAGCAAAAAAAGCCTTCAACACCGCAACAATATCGATAACATCAAGACGATTAATGAGTTCAACAGATTCATGAGACATATCGGCTAAAAGCACGGCTATTCCTTCCATCGCCTCATGGGTAAGCAATGCCTCACAAAGCTTGAGAATGAGAACATCATTGCTCAATGTTGTTTTATCCTCTTCTAAGCTAGGCAGAACAAGCTTTGCCAACTGCGGTCCAATCAACACGGCTAATTGGCGTGCTTGCTTGAAGTTTGGGCGATAAAAGGTCAATTTTTGCCGTATCACTTCTTTGCCATCACTCTCCTTATAAACAAGGGGCACTTGGAGCTCTATATCAAGGCTGGTTTGTAAACTTGTCATGATCAATTCCTATAAATTGAGAATAGAGCGGCGCCGTTCACCGATCTCTTGCCCGTTGCGCACAAGCCAACCACCCCGTTTAAAAGAAAAGCGGTGCAAAACAGAACCATCCCAAAATTCCGTATAGTCCCAAATATTTTTGATCTCGCAATCATAGCCTGTGGCCTTTCCAGCCGTTAAGCCTTCGCTATCCACCTTGACCAGACGCCCTGTCACATCAATGGAATGTTCATGCTCGCGCCCGTCTTCTTCAGACACCACATGCTTTTTACCGGTAAATTTATGACGAAGCCCAGGAGAACCACCAAAGATACCAATCACTTCTGGAGTGTGACTGCGGATTTTCATTTGCATGCTCAAAGCTTTGACACCAAGACCAGCAACATCAATTTGCATATCAGAGCCCCCTGGTTGATAGGTTTCTGTGATTTCTTCCAACGTAGGCAATTTGAGGGTTTCAAGATCAAGATGGAGATTGACATCATCATCAACAATCAGGGTAAAACCACGAACAATTCTTAAAGTCATATGTTGCTCCTTGCTGCTTTGCGATAACCCTCAAGCGTATCGCCAAAGGCATACGTCATTTTCTTTTGGATATCTTGCGCCAGCCGATTAAAGTAAGCACCATTGCGCCGGCTGCCAAAGCTTAAATCTTCTAGAGGAAGCACTTCTTCTGCATCAAATTCCACCCGCAACTTGCCCAGTTGTAAATTGCTGTTTGAATTTAAATCACGATCAAACCAAACCCGCCCACCAAGCAGTGCACCACGGGCAATCATATCATCAAGAAACTGTGTGAGGCTGCGGGTAATGGCAATAACATGTTGACCGGTCAAGTTTTCATCATTCGCCCAAGGGCGTAAATTGTTAATGATAGTTTTTTCCAAGGCCGCACGGGTGCGCACCACATTGACAAAACGCCAAAGCGGATCACTGGAGGTGGTATGATTGCCCCATAAAATGCGTCCATTGGCAGCCATGTTTTCTTGCGCATTTTGGCTAAGCCGTGCGGGAATAAAGGTCGCAATATCGGCTTGATTGAGACGGTTTGCCTCATGATCAATTTCCCCATCAAAGTAGCTAATCGGGCGCGCTGTCCCTAAAATACCTTTCACTTCTTGGTTGGAAGGAGACCAAAAAACACCGCCCCTTTGCTTATCACGTTTGATAAACATCGCCGCAGCAAAAGGACTTGCGGGTTTTATACTCACACCCCCATCACCATTTGCCACCCGTACAAAGGGATCAATCAGATAACAAAAGCGTGAGGAGAAATCTGCACGATAGGCAAGGCTTTCTTGCGTATTTTTACCCCCCGTATCAAACACAGCAATGGCTTGTAGCTTTTCAGCAACCTGTTCTAAAGCGTCTGCTAGCGGGTTTTTGCCATTATCAATCCGCCCTGCACTATAAGCCGGCGCTAAGAGAATTCCAGGTTCCACACCCAAATGCCCCCGCGCATGGGTCAAAGCATGTACACCGGTCAGGTGAGCATGAGAGCCCACCATTTCAGCTTGCGTTTCAGCAATAGTTGACTTTTCTTCCACCCGCACAAGGATAATTTGTGCCTCAATTCCTTGCGCACACACGGCGTTAATGACATCAAGGGCGGTGCCCCTTCGCCCAAGCTTTTGGATTTTCTCTGTCTCATGGGTGAAGACCAACACGGGCTCATTAAGGGGATAGGTTTGTGCATCCGCATCAGGGGCTGTCACAACCGCCCCTATGGCAGTTTGGCTAAACATCTCTAAAGGTCGAGAAGCTTGACCATCCTCAATGAGGCGGATACCATGATTAAATTCTATTGCCATTTTGCTCTCCAAATCAATGAAGAGACCATAACAACAAGAGCTCCCTTTCATAAGTCTGACACTGTCAGTCAAAAAGCCCTTTAAAAGGGCTTTGAAAGATCTTTAAAAAAGACTTTAAAGAAAGAAAATCATATAAGCTCGTTTATACAATAAGCACCATTTGAAATGTGCTCTCTTTGGTTATGTAATTAATCTTTCCACAATCTTATGAGAACAGCGCCATCGGCTCCAGCACCACTTGGAGAAGAATCAGAGTGAGCACCAGCACCGCCACCTCCAAAACCACGCCCTGCTTTTCCTGAACTATAGGAACCTTGTCCCATCCCACCAGAGCCACCTCTTGATGTATCGCCTCCAGCATCACCACCGTTACCACTTATACCGCTTCTTCCATTCGTTCCAGCATAACCATTGCCGCCTTTGGCAAGTCCTGGATGTTCGTCTGTTGCTAAACCCAAATTTCCACCAACTCCTCCAGCGCCACCAGAGCCTGAGTAACCCGTTCTTGATGATGTGTTATAATAAGCAGCAGTTCCATTACATCCTCCTGTAGCGGTAATAAAATTTTTGCCAATGATTGTTGTTTCTCCAGATTTACCTTGTACACCCCGCCCTGAAACAGAAGCTCCTCCCTTACCAATTGTGATATCTTCATGACCGTTTAAACTTGTTTTATAGCCATACCACACGCTGCAACCGCCACCGCCGCCACCGCCTCCCAAATATGGAGTATCCGATCCACCGCCACTACCCCCACCACCCCAAGCTTGGATCTCAACCTTGGTTTGGTTCGTTACCCAAGCTGGCCATTGAATTTTTCCATTTTGTGTATACAGCAGTTCAGCATCAGCAAGTGCAGGCCAGTTAATGATATTCTCAATCAAATCTTTTTTAATTTTTTCTCTTTCTGCCAAGATAGCTGCATCTACTTGCGCTTTCGTATAAACAAGATCACCATCGATTTTCAAAGGTCCTTTAAGCAAGCTTCCGCTTGCGCTTAGATGGGTGACCACTTCACCATTCTGAATAAGGCTAAACAGCGAATTACCCAAAAGTTCTAAGCCACCACTCATTGTGACTTTGCTGGTAAATTTATTGTAATTTTTCCATTCATTTGGGCTGGCTAAGCGCCCATAGCTGGTCAGATCTTGATTGATCTTAGCTCTAAAATCATCAAGCCCTACGATATCTTCGGTTTTATGTTGATGTGCACCTAACAATGAGACAGCACTGCCAAAGGTAAAATTATTGTTGCTTGATTTATAGAGAACATAATTGTTGGCGGCATCTTTTGCTCCCTCGATATCGCTTAAATCGGCAAAAGTGAAGGTTTTATCCGCTGCCATCTTGCTTTTAAGGGCTGTTTCAAGACCACTGACTTCGCTGATCGTATGCGTGTGTTTTGTGGGCGCTTTTCCCTTCGCCTTTTCCTCAACATCGGAAAGAGCTTGATCAAGTTTGTTGAGGTTTTCACGCAAGATTGGAAATTCAGAACTGATAAAACGTCCTTCTTGTGGCAATTCCATGTCGAGATTTTTGGTTTTGGTCATCTCTCATTCTCCCCTCATAATATACCGGCGCCAAAATCGCTCACCATGGACCGTGCGGCTGGTCCACCGGTAAGGGTCAATTTTAAGCGCGCTTGTTTGGCTGTTTTGTCACCACTGATAAATTTTCGCTCTGTCCAGAGAGGCTCCGATAACTGTTCTGTCTCATCCAGTTTTAAAGGGACAAAGGTACCATCATCCAGTTGCATCTCCAGTGAAAAGGTTGCACCGCCTGGTAAAAATGTTTTGATATAGCTCGTCAATCTTGCCTTTTCCCCAAAAGCAAAAGCCCTTGTGACATAGGTTGCTGTTTGATGGATTTTTCCTGCAATCAATTGCACAGAAGCAAATAAGACAGGCGAGAGTTTCTTTGTGCCTTTAAGAATGGCGCGAAGCCTTACCTTTTCACTGATATATTCGCTAAGGCTCAGCAATTGAAAGGGCAACAGTTGATAAATCGTGCCATTGTTTCTTTCAATTTCAAAGAGAACAGAACAATCGCTTGAAGGAAGTTCAACGGCTGCACGTACTTGCAAATCAGAGCAGTCCACAAGATCAAAGGTGCCTAAATCAACCGTCTTTTCTGTTTGTGTATAGCGGGCAGCAAGCACCCGAAAGGCTAAAGCCTCATCTTGATGAGCTGTCCAGCTCTTGGCATTAACCGAGGAAAAACGAGGACCCGTCACATAAGGGTGACTTGAGACATATCTCTGGTGTTCCTCATCAAAATCACCAAGTTTAGCCAAGGAGACGGCATGATCAGCATCATCGGTTTTAATGACAAAGGCGGTGAGACGATCATCAGGCACAAGGAGTGGCACATCATAGCGTGCTCCTGCCCATCCTTTCTTTGCTCCCTTCATAGAATAGGATGTTTGCGCTTGAATATCGGCAGTGGGATAACCGTTTTCAGTGGTGACCAAATCAATCACCAGATCATGGTTCTGATTGCCAATTTTACAAAGGTGGAAGTCAATACCGGTGATTTGCCGTGTTTCATCAGGGGTAAAGACTTGGGCTTGTGGATCATAGGCAGTCCATATTTTTACCGTTGTGGTGCGTCGCATTACCTTTACATCAATCACACCTTGACCGGTAAAAAGCCCTGTTGCAATCGTTCCACCTTTTCCTCGTGCCACAACATTTTTTGTGCCCGCAGTAATGTTTTTAGGAATCTTAAAGGTGCCTTCAAGGATGCCATAGGAATTGGCAAAAAGGGAACTATTGGGTAAAATATTGACACCATCAAAGGTGAGGGTCTCTAGTCTTTCGCCTTTAGCAAAGCCTTCAATTTTAAAATTCAACGTAATTTGTCTTAAAAAATCGATTTGTTCTTGGGTTGCATTGACCAAATTATCACGCACTTCTGTTTTAACGATTCTTCTTCCACGGTTCCAGCCCATAGTGAGTTGATTGGTGACACCAGAGAGCCAATCGGTACGCTGTTCATGCCAAAAATCTGTTGCGGGGGTAAGGGTGACTGTTCCAGGTAAGGGCGCAAAATTTTGATAAGGATTGATCTTTTCGCAAGCGGTTGTCAATTCTTGCGCAATAATCACTTCATTTGTCCAGTCAAGCGTAACGGGTGCGGTTAAGCGAGCGGTATAAAAGGTTGGATCAATGGCCAGCTGCAAAAGACCATTGCCGATAGCCCCTGTTTGCGGAAAACCTTCATCTCTCAAACTGTCATCCAGAAAAGGGTCTGCAAACATGCCTTTTTTGGCAATGGGTTCTTTAGAGTCAACATTGCTTTTAATGCGTTCTAATTGCATCAGCCGATCAAGGGAGAGCACCCGTTGAAAATAACGCCACATCTCATCATAAGGAGCAACACGTGTCCCATCATTAACCACAAGGGGGGTACTAAGCCAATTGTTGGTAATGGTGGCAAGGGATAACACATCATCAGGGACACTGGGGGCCATAGGGTGGTCTGCCGAGATGCCTTTGATATAGACGACATTGCCTTTCGTATTGAAACCAATACGGTCAATGCGGGGGAGTTTGTAAGTGTAACTGACAATAATATCACCGCCTTCAGCACCCCCTGAGACGATGATTTCTTGCTCTGTGATTTTATCAGCGCTTATGCGTGCACGGTAGCGGTAAGTCACTTTATAGCTGCTTCCTGGTAAGGGTTCGTCACCCACCGGCGCCCAATCAATGGTGTCTCCGGTTTTTTTGAAGTCTGTGCCTTCTTTAAATTCTTTGCCACCTTGAACAATTTTGATAAAAGCGGTGATGCTTTTGTCAGGAACGCCATCACGCCCTGAGGCAACTGCACCGCGGGTGACTGTGACGGTTTTTTCTTTTGTCAACAAAAGAGACTGAATATCAGCAATGGGCGCATAATAAGTTTTAAAGGTAAAGCTTGTTTTTCCTTTTTGAGGGGCAAAAATATGGGTTTCACTAGGAATAGCACTTGTCGAAAAGTCTTCCACCTCTTCATGGCGCAAAGCAGCAAGGCGTTTGCGTTTGAAACCATTGATATTGGCTTCTCCCTCTTGAATACTGAATACTTGCTTTTGTCCCTCTTGTCCCAAAGCTGTGACACGGCAGCCCCCCACGATATAATGTCCATGGGCGCGGTCATACGTCGCAATGGCTTGCATAGCGGGTTCAAGCAGAGAGGGTGATTTCTGGTCAATCAAAACGCCATCTTGTAAGATATAGACCGGAAAGAAAACACCTTGCTGGTCATCATCTTTGAGAGCCCAGACAAGTTTTGCGATCTCGCGTGCCGCTCCGGGTTCTCCTTCTGCCAAGCTGCCAGGAACTTGTCCCAATAGCTCTGGATCATCCTCATGGGTTAGCCAGCTTTTTTGAAGCTTCACACCGATTTCCACCCGCCCAATCATGGAAATATTCTCCAAGACAGCATCAGAGACGGGAAAGATGTCGCCTGCAATATAAATCTTTCCCTCCGTTAAGGTGATGCTTTGATTATCTTTGTTGACAAAAGCATCGGCGCGTTCAACGCGGTCCCCTTCTTTTGCCACAAGGCGCCCCAAACGGTCATGACGCCCTCTGATGATGGTTTGAACTTCATTGAGTTCACCCGCTTGAAGAAAAGGACGTCTGCCATAAAACACCACGCTTTGTTGTTCATCTTTGCCAACAGATCTGTCAATTGCAAAGGGTAAACCACTTTCATGCTTCATGTTAAAACCTCAATAAAATTTTGAATTGTTCGCGAACATCTGCTCGCAAAGGAATGTTGATCGGTGTTTTGAGAATTTCCACACCGCCACGCAGTTCATCAGCCCCTAACCAAAGTTTACCAGGGGGTGTCTGTTCTGCAAGGGATCCATGAACGAGAAGGGAAACAGAGGCGGCTTGTTTGTCCTCAACATCCTCAAAATTTGTGCGGGCAGCAAGAAACAGCATGGTGCCAGTTGGGGAAGGGTTAAATCTGTTGCCACAATGGCTGTAAACACCCTCTAAAGCTTGTTCAACAGGCTGTACGCTACTGCATCTTCGATACCCAATCAGAGCATTGTTTGCGTCTCTTAAAGCCAAATAAAGCGTGCGGTTTTGGAACCATTCTGCCATCAACATGTCACGCTCATGCTTTTTAACAGAACACCAGGGAAAATTTGCCAAATCCCAAGGATAATCAATTTGGTTCCAGCTTAACTCCTCGTCAAGGTCATCAATCCAGTTGCCAATAAGTTTGCCTTCTTCTTTTGTGAGCGTGTGATTGATTTGTGTTGTGCGTCCAAAGGAAAACAGAGTGCCAAGAGCTGTTAAGTGCACGCCACTCTCAAAATCCAGCATACTGTCATCAAGGCGTGACATATTGCCTTCTGTGGCTCCCACATCATAACCATAGGTCCCACGACGAAAATCAGAGCGCAAGCTTTTGGAAAGGTCGACAATGGCTTCAATCGCCTCAAGATTACCTCGTTCAGGCAACCGGTCAAAATCAAGTTGAAAGGAATTCCACCATGCACGCCCTGACCATGCGGGCTTAAAACGCGCAGAAAGCTCTAACCATCTCAAACCCATCTCTATTGCCGCAAGGGAGCCGCGAATATTTTGCCATGCAAGCCCCTGATCAATTAAATCATAAGGATTTAAAAAATAAGGGCTTAATTCTTGTAAACCATATTCATCAATTAAGAAAGGCAACCAAGATGGGGGGCGCGTGATTAATTTGGCACGAGAAATATCTTCGAGTGCCCTTTTTACTTGAACATCAACAGCCATTGCATCAGCAAGGCAGCGTTCAAACAAGCTTGAATTTGGGGGCAATAACAACGAGACCATCAATAAGCGTGCCCCCGTAATGATAAGGCAATTTCCCCTAGTGCTATCGCCTCATGAGGGGCGACCAGAATATCCTTGCACGGTTGCGTTATTTCCACATGATGCACACCCTCAACCATCAGGCGACTGAGTATCCAACTTAAAGAGAGATCACGCCCAAGCTTTTGCGCACGCGCCCATTCTGCTCTTAAATTCTGCTCCGCTCTTTCCAAAACAAAGGAGCCTTCATCCGGTAATAACCAAAAATCAGCAGAAACATTGATTATCCGCTGTACCGCGCTTTTCACAAAGATGTGGTCATTGGTCATTTTAACATGAGGCTCATCAAGAGCTGCTTGCACCTTGGCAATTAAAGCCTCATCAGCCACCCCTGAAGGAGCGTCGCTAAAAAGCGCAACATGGATAAGCGGGCTTTTCCCCACACGATAAACAAAAGCATCTTTGACATGGATATCGCTTGAGAGAGCAAAATATTGGTAACGTGGCGCTGTGCCACCTGTGGAATGTCCTTGTCTATTCAAGCGAATGCGGCGGCGCAAACGCTCATCATCTTCATCCAAAAGGCGCGTGACCCCATGAAAATCCCCCAAATGGTCTAAACTTGTCCCACGCGCAAATTCAAGCAAATTATCCCGTGCCACTTCATTGATCCGTTGGCGCAACAGCAACTCTTCATAAGCAGCCGCTTGTAATTGTATGACCACGGGGTCATAGGCGGTGTTTTCCACATTATAAGGAATATGATGGGCTGCAAAAACATCCACCAAACGCGCAATCTTTTGCTCTAAAATTGCTTCAACAGAAAGCTCTTCAATAATTTGTGGCAAAGGGAGTTGTGGAAGTGGTAAATGTTCAAGCTCTGCCATAAAAAACCTCTAAAGGAAATTGCCTCTCTTGCCCATGAGACCAATCCCCCAAATGCCCATCGGGATAAAAAACACCCCTTAAAACAAAGTGGAATGTCCCCTCACGCGTTGCTTTGGTCAGATCAATCCTTTGCAATGAGAATCCAGGCTCTCCGCATTCTGGATCATCGAGCGCGCAAGCAATGGCTTGATAAAGACGTAAGATTGTTGCAGGATCAGCATTAGCGTCTTGGAATTCTCTGACATCACACCCATAATGGCGACGCAAAACCCGTGTTCCTATCCTTGTCATTAAGCATTTATGGAGTGATTGTTGGCAATGGTCCCAATCATATAAGAGAGAGCCATCCTTTTCGCTGATCCCGCAACGCATGATTTAAGAACCTTTGGTTGCTTTTCCTGAAGAAACGGTTGGGGCCGCAGAAACAACAGGGGCTGTTTTTTCAGCAATCTGACCAAGCAGCAAAGGGTATTTTGCTGCCTCTGCACTTAAACAAATTTCCTCACCCTTCCCCGGTGAACGCTTGCCTGCAACAAAATCGGCATTGGTTAAAATAACATAAGTGTTCTCACGCATGATAAAACTCCTTTAAAGGGGGGAAGAGGTTGTGGAAGGACCGATTTTGACCCCACCGTGTTTATGGCTTGCGCCAACAGATTTTTGATTGTGCTGTAAATCTTCTGCTTGAATCTGCACACTGCCCGTTAATTCAACACGGGTTGATTGATGAGAAAGCACAAGACCTTGTGCACTCAAACGAATTTGGTTTTCTCCATGGGAGAGAATAAGTTCATCTTTTGTCATCCGCAAAGCGCCCCCAGCATAACATAGCGCCAACTCTTGGAAAGAGCGTGCGGGGTTAGGCATATCCTCACTATAGCTATCGCGCACAACCAGAGAGGCAGAGCCAATTTCACCATGGGGGTTTAACAACCGCACCGGATCACCAACATTGAAAGGCATATTGCTGGAAACAGCCCCCGCCGCTTCTTGCGCTTGCAGCCAAGGCGATAAAACCGCCTGCCCATTGGCACTCTCAGAAAAAAGTTTCACCCGCACCCTATGGCCATCAACTTGCACAACCCGCCCGATCATGTGCTGGTTGGCAAGACAGCGTTCAAGCGCATCAAGACGCTTCATGATTTGCCGAAAAGTATCACTTAACAGATGTGCATCATTCATGCCCCCACCTCATTGTCCCCCCACCTCATTGTCTAAATAAATCAACCCAGCCTTGAGTTGTCCCGCATCAGCAAAAATATCTTTTCCCAAATGATATAAATCTTGGTGCCATTCCACCACACTGATCGACACACCACGCTGCTTAATCGCCGCAGAGATAATCGGTTCAATCTGGACATCCCGCGGGGCACTCAAATGTGTTAAGCCCCACAACTGCCCGCTATGGCATAAAACCGCAATAGCTTCTGACAAAAGCCAACTTTGGATATCACGCTCTTTACCCGTAGTAATAATAAAAGCCCCTAAATGGAGATCAGCACTCTGCTGCCCAGAAGCCACAGAAGTTAAGCGACTTTCTAAAACCGCAACACGCACAGCTGGTGCCACAAGCATTTGTGTTTCCAGTTCTTCTAAATTAAAGCGTCCAAATTGACAGGCGCAATCACGCAGATCCGGCAAAGCCCTTTTAAGGCTCCCTATCACCGCCTCACGAAAGACATTAATACGCCCCGCATTTTTGACCGTTTGACTCATGAAAACACCCTCTCAAGCCAATCTTCTGCTGCTTTGACAATTTCCACTTTATTGTATTCTGAAAGCCCTAAATAAGGGCGCGCCGGCATGGTCACTTGAGGCACACAAACAAAGCGGTGTGCTTTGCTGCTTTTCAGAAAAAAGCGCAGTGTCTTGCCATTTTTCGGGCGAATAACCCCACCCAATTGATGAATCCGTGCATAAACCAATCCACTCCCCACAATCACCTTTTCTGGTGAAGCCTTCATATCAATGGAGCGCGATAGCGCCCCACTGGCAAAAAGAATGGAGGTACGGGCATGATTGTTTTTCCACTTTTCTCCTTGGGCAGAGGTTTTTTCACTTTGAATCCGCCGCCTAGTACTTTCTTGAATGAGACGACCAACCCCTTGTGCTAAAGTTCCCATCGGAGCATGAGCACTCTTTTGTAAAAAGGATAAGGCAGCTTCAAGCCCTGTCTCTTTAATCTCAATATGGGTTGAAACAGACATGTTATCTTCCCATCAAACGCGGTTTGGCATGAAAAAAAGCCCCATCACGAACCGGTCCATCTTCACTCATAATTTTAGGCTCATCCACACCCAAACCCGCTTTGCCTTCGGCAATGCGTTTCAGCAAATCAACCGCCTGTTTGTAACGATCTTCAATGGTGGTGGTCAGTGCCGTGTGGCGTATGGCTAAATTATAAACAGCAATATTGACACAAATCATACCCAAAGCCGCTGGCTGTCCAACAATGGGGACACAGTAGCGATGAGACAAATGCACATCAATCTCACCACTTGCTTGTTCGAGCGCAAGATCAATAGCTTTTCTTAAAAGAACTGGATCAGAATGCTCATCCATCCCACATAAGTCGGTCAAAAAATCAGCACCCCACAGCTCTTCAATCAATCTTTTGCTTGCATACGCCATCTTTTAAAGATTCCCTTAAACAACATCCTGCAGCAACACACCGGCATCTTTTGCGGCAACCAATTCACACACGCGTTCACCAACACGCACCCGTTTACCGCCCGACAAACCGATATCTGGATCTTGGATCACTCCAGACAAACGCTCGCCCAACTGGGCGCTAAAGCCCCAACTGATCACCGAACCATCCGCCTGTTGTTTGGTAGGATCAATATAAAGCAGTGCAATCTTATTGCCCCACACGCGTGCCAATTGTGCCGAACGCCCTTTACGTGCCAAATTCACTTGCGATTCACCAATGAGTAAACGATCGGGGTGTATTTCCATCAGATCAGCAAATTGCGCCTTGGTGACAAAACCATCAGCAGTGCCACCCCCTTTAACGGCATTAATGATTTTGGGATGACGTTTGAGTTTTGACCAAACAACTTTGCCCATCACAATGGTGTTGGGCGTATAGACGAGACTTTTATCCATGGCCTCATCTAAAACAGCGTAAGGGTCTGATTTCTCATAATCACTAAACTTATCCTCGCCTTTAAGCGTCATCACCCGTTCTGGTGCATAATTTTTATTGTCTTGCACAAGGGCTGCAACACGCACTTCACGCCCCAATTCTAGCAAATTGGCAAGTCCCTCTACAGCTGTCTTTTCGGGGTTATAACGAGAGCGTCGCTCCGCCCGTGCGCGTGCCGCTGCTTCAATATCTGAATTGGGGATAAGATCATCAAGCCCATAATCTTTAACACTAGCTTCCCGTTCAAAGGCAGAAAATTCCACCACATTCGGGCGTCCTTTCCGCCCTATCTCAAGTTCAGGAACGGTAAAATTTTCCGCTAAGGGAAACTCACTATATTTAAACACTTCACTTAAAACACAAACACGGGGTAAAACTTTATCGCCAATAAGAGAGCCAGCTGGATTACGATACCCAATAGCAATGGCGGTGAGTGTTGGATCAATGGGAAAAGGTCTGTTCATCATAAGCCTCGATTAATTAATTTTAAAAGAAATAACATCACCAGCAGAACCATCACTCATGGCAATACCGATGGTGCGGTCTGCAACTTCAGCCTTTATGGCATGCCCTTTAGCGTCAGAGGTCAAACAATCACCAAAAGAAATATTGCCCCCACACATCACTTCGCCCCAGCCACATTGACCAACATCAAGCATCTCACCAGCCTTTGCTCCACAAGAGCCCGCAGTGCCTAATAATTTATCACCCTTTCCTGAAGCCGTTGCCACCATTCCATCGGTTCGTGCTGCAACAATGCAATAAGGTGAAATTTCTGCAGCAGCGCGAAAAGATTTTATCAAAATCATCGTACTCATAATGGACGCTCCTTTTGTTCACAAATATGCTCAACCGCTTGGCTAATGGTAATATCCCACCCTTTTTTCTTCTGCTCTTCTTGATAATGGCGCGCCGCAAGAGCAATCTCTTCTGGAGCAAGCTTTGGTTCTGGCACCAAGGCACACACTTCTAAAGAGCTTGTGGAGGCCAAAGCCGGCAGTTTCTCAACCAAACTTTTAAAATGCTCCATGCCCCCTTCAAGGCTACAGAGCGCACGATATTCCTCGCGGGCAGCCGGCAAAATCTTGCCCTCTTCAATGGTCTTGTCTAAAAGACTCTCAATGGCAGTATTTTTTTGCTCTTCTTGCAAAAGCGCTAAATCTTCTCGCGCTTTTTTTAATTGGGCATTTAATTCCACGCGTTCCTTTTCGCGCGCTTTAAGCGTTGCTAAAACCTCATCCGCTTTAGCATCTTCTGCCAGCGATAGTGCGCTGGCAATGGCTGTCAAATCCATCATTTTCTCCGTCAAAGTTATAGGGGAAGGCTGTTCACGGCTTAAAGCCGTCATGACAAGGGCTGGACGGTTCACCAAACCAGCACCAGCTAAATTCAAAATTTCACCTTTCTTAGAATGGCGAAACTCAGGCGAAAGATAGCGATATTCCCGGGCCACAATCTTTTTAGCTGCCATATCAGTCCATTTAACCCGCCCCCAAATCGCACCATCCCGCTCTGCTAATTCTTCAATCCAGCCGCTTGCCGGCGCTTCCAAACCATTTCTCGCTCGGTGATGTTGCCCATGCTCATAATCAATCACAAGCGGTCCTTTATTGGCTGCAAAAGCTTTTAAAATGGTTTGCGGGTTATAATGCCACTCTCGTCCATCACGTGCCTTCACATGGGGCGCTTTGGGCAAAAGCTCTACCCACTCAGGCGCTTGGCTAACGGTGGCGTCTTCACATGAAATGTCTTGGCATAAAACGTCTGGACAGAGATCTATTAACGCAGCATGAAATGTTTCTGCATGCCCATCTTCGCCATTTTCGTGAAATTCTTGCTCCATACACATTGCCTATTGCTTTACAATTGTCATTGGCAATACAATGCATGAAACTTGCTCACGCTATAAGTCTGACAGTGTCAGTCAAAAGGGCACTTCTTTAAATAAAGCACGTTTAAATAAAACACGCGTTTTTAAAAGTATGAGTTTTTAAAAGTATCGACACTCTTTTCTGTTCTTATGACCTGTAAGAGAAAACACCCGTTTCAAACTCTCTCATAAAATCGTTTTCAAAGGCACTTCAAAGGCGATAGAGCGCTGTTGTGAAGTTAAAGGTACAATTTATCACTCCACACAACAAAGCCTCTCTCAAGCCGTTTTTTTAAAGATTGCTTTTTGGCTTAAAAACATTATATCATTGGGTGTAAGGCGTGAGCCAGTTATACCAGGACGGTTTTACCGGATCTGCGAGGAGTTGACCGCCCTCCACGCCTTCTCTTTTTCCTTCACACCTTCTCTTTCCACAAAAGCCAACTGAGCTTTCCGGTGTTCTCTACAATAACCGTTCATCCTTCTTTTCGGCAGCGTCGAGAAGACGTTTAATTTCGCTAAAGTTCTTTTTATGCATAGAGGTCAACCACCATTCTTGTTTGCTTGCTACCCATTTGACCACAAAGCGCCACCATGCCCCATCACTTTCACCAAAAAACACAACGCTCGGCACACCTTTGCGCCTGATAACGCCATGGGGATGGATAAGTGTTTGAATGGCGCCACGAAAATCACTCAAATGAAGAGCACGCACTTGATGCTCTAACAAAATATGTTTCACACTGTCTGAAGATAAACGCACAATGGAACTTGCCATTCTAGGAGCATGGGGCATTTTCAATGAATCTGCCGGGACAAAAGCATCACGCACCTTTTGTGGTATCGGTGCAATGGGAATAAATCCACGCGGCATATATCCTTCAAACATCGCTTCCAAAAGTGGTGAACTCACAATATCTTCAATGGCAATGCGCTTGCGATTTTCCGGCATAGCGTCAATTTTATCACTCAAAAAATGGCTTAAATTTTGCGCACGATGTTTTCCAGGGTTCAAATGCCAACCAGGATCAATCCCCTTTGGTATCTTTTCAACTCGTCCCGTCCGCTTATTGTGCCAAACCTTCTGTTCCACTTGAAGCGGCGCTGTCCCCTCTTCATAGCCTAAATTGTCTGCCTCATAACGGCTTACTTGCCGCACACTACATTTACACCGCCAACCATTGGGCGGATAAAGCCAATCCCAAATGGGATCATCAACAGGTGCCGTAAACCCCACCCAATTTTCATGTTCTAAACGCTTATGTTCTGAACTAGACAAAGCATAGGTGAGATAGGGCAAAAACTCTTTATTATTTTGTGTACGCTCCCATTCACCTGCCGCATGCGCACTCATGGTATTGGCCCAATAGACTGTTTCTAAGCGTCGCGGGCTCCCCAAGTGCACCACGCTCTTTTCACCCGTTTTCGGATCACGAACTAATTTTTTCCCCCACCACCCTTTTTCCTGTAAAAGCGGCATCAGATTTTTTTGAAACTCTTGCAGAGGACGTTGATGCTTTATCGCTTCTCCAACCGCTTGCTTAAAATCTTCTAAAATATCATAGCCTACTGATTTTGCCACCGTAAAGGAAAAAGCATGTTCTTCTGGTGCTATATCACGCCAATCAAAGCTTGGAACAAGAGCCTTAGCTTCAAAATAACGGGTGACCTCTTTGGGAGCCGTTTTAAAAAGTTCCTCATCCATGATAACCCAACCCACGCGCAATCATTTGCACCTTTGCCAAGCGTGCTGCTAATGCATGATGATCCATCTTACCCAATAATTCATCTAAGCCTTTGAGAATATCCTCATAACTTTTAGCCTCTCTCACAAGCTTTTTAAAGGGTTCTAAAAGGGGTTCTAAATCCTCTTCCCAGTCGCTTAAAGCTTCTTCAGAAAGCCGGTCCAATTCGTCATGATGTTTTTCTCCCTGCTCTCTTGTCACGGAAACATCAAAAGCACCCCCGCAATCAGTGCAAATATGAGCCTTTTGTCCCCTCTCATCATCAGATGTAAGGGAAGGAGCCTTTAAAACATCCTCTCCCTTTTTTGGTTGCGAAAAACCAATCTTATTGCGCACTTCTTGGGCACCAACACGCAACCCCAAGGGAACAAGTTTTTGCAGCGCATCACTTATGGCTTTAATATCTTCATTTTCCGAAATCGGCCAATAAACAAGGGGGTAGCGCTCTTGGCGTCCAAAATTAATCTCAACAAAGGGAACAATCAAATCACGATTAGCCGTCAAAGCCAATTGGCGTGCATCAGCACGAGCAATATCATGGCGTACATTTTCATGAATGCGCGCTTGCGAAAAAGACGAACCATCATCCGTCGTCATGGTTTGCCCCAACACACCTTTAGAAATCTGCCGATCTAAATATTCAGCCTTCGCAGCAAAAACCCCATTGCCACTGCCCCCTGCTGCCTCAATAAACTCAATCTCCATCTCTTTAGGAATAATCGCTGCCGCATCACTCGATAAATCACGCACAGCTTGAATAAGAACCCGTCGTTCCTCATGGGAAGAGCCTGCCCCATATTTACCAACACGCAACGGCATGCCATAAACTTCTAAGAAGGCCATCCAATCTTTCAATGTATAAGACTTGAAGAGAAATGCCCAAGCCGCAAGACGCGCAAACCCAGAACGAATAGGCAAACCACTTTTCAACTTTGGGCGGTGAATAGAAAATTTATAAGCAGGCAATTCACTTCCATGCAAAGACCCCTCTTCTTTTAAACGCAAATGAAAACCATCCCGCCGATCCAATTGAAAAAACCGCTGGTCACGCCATTTCCAAGCAACCGGCCACCATTCCTTGGCACTCTTGTCCCACAAGGTTTCAACAACCGCATAGCCTTTTCCCAAAGCATCTAACAAATCCGTCACATAATCATCAACAAAAGTGGGCGCACTAATCACTTCCCGCACCGCATCTGCTATCTTTTTGTCCTGTGCACTGTTGCTTGCGGCAATCACACCAGGTTCCACCCCTGTAAGGGCATTTTTACGCATGCCAAGTACAGCACGATAATGCAAATCACGCTCTTCCATATCATCAGCAAGTTGAAAAAACGGGTCGGGTGCCCCCCGTGCTGCCTGCTGCAAAATATCAGCAAGTTGCGCAGGAGTCAGACCACTGACAACAGTTTGTGACCATACATCACGAACACCCCCAACAGTAGGGCTTGCAACTTCTCGCCCCAATCCTTTGATATTGAGAGCCCTACCCCATTGGTCTACAAGTTGTACCATCTCATCATCCCATCAATAAATCTTTGATCGCATCGTTGAAAAAAAGGCGTTTGAAAAAAACGGGTTCTCATCAAAGCTATCCCCATCCCGAACAGGTCTATATTCGTAAATTTCAGGCGTCTGGCGACTAGCAAAATAAGCCAAAGCGCAAGCAATAGCACTATCACCATGGCGCATAAAACCGTCACTGCCTTTAAAGCGATGATGATCGGGAATTTTTACAATGCCATTGACATAAGCAAGTGCTTGATGATCAGCAATAATGTCACAATCACGCGGCAAAACAATCGTCCCATCCCCAAAGGCTTCTAAATAAGCCGGCATTTCCTTGCCATACCAACTTTGTGACAATGGCACTTCCTTCACAATAGCTCCATAACGCTGCGCCGCTTTTTCAGCTAAATAAGCCCCATTGCCCCGCGCATCTAACGCACCGCCCATCAAACGCGGCAAACCATTCACCCCATAAAATAAAATCTCTCTTTGTTGATCAAACGGCGTATTGCGCAATTCTACCATAAACCGCACACGACGCACTAAATCTTGTCCCACTTCCATCACCACAATGGAGGTGGCATCACCAGACCTAGCAAAATCAACACCAAAAACATGGTGGCGTCGCCGGTCAAGCCCAGCATGAAGAGGTTTTACATGCTTCTCACACCAAGCAAAAGCAGCAACACTTCGTTGATGTTCCGATCGGTTTTTAAAATCATCCACACAGGCAAAACGCAACACCGCAATATCTGGTGCACAACAACTTTCAATTTGCAAACGCGTTAAAGCCGCCCCTTCTTGATCGGCTGGTATGGCATCTAATTCTTGCCGCATCGCACTCAACCGCACTCCATAAGACGCACGAATTTGCTCTTCCCATTGTTGTTCAGAAACTCGACTCCACACCTCCCCCTTCATAGCGCAAACCCGTTTAAATAAGCCATTTTTAACCGCCGTACCAAAAGGGTAACGATGCACCGAAAAAGGAACCTTGCCTGCTTTCGCTTCACGGATGAGTTCATTGAAAGGATTGAGCACACCATTATGGGTGGAGATCACACGGATTTTGCCCCCCCAAATGAGCAAAGCATTCACCGCATCCAAAACAGAGCGCACATCTTGATGAAACGCCGCCTCATCAATCACCACAATACCCTGCAACCCCCGAATATTTTCAGGGCGGCTAGAAAGGGCTTCAATGCGAAACCCCGAAGCAAAACGCACACGGTACGCAGAGATATATTTCGTTGAACCATCCGCCCTTTGATCAGAGAATAAAAATTCCTCTACATCACCACTATGGCTCGTAATTGCCCTAGCAAAATTGCTCACATAACCAATAAACTCACGACCCTTTTCTTTGGTATCGCCAATATAAAAAACATTATCGCCCCCCGCTTCACGCGCCGCCGCAGCAATCAGTGTATCATCCAAAGCTTCTGCAAAAGTAATGCCGGTGCGTCGCCCCTTTTCAACCAGTTTTAACGGGGACTTATCTTCAATCCATGCCCGTTGATGCGCCATCAAAACGCCATCCGCTAAGGGATCATTCTCTTTGGGAAAAATGCTTGCCTGCCAAATATCATAGGTATTTTGATGCGCATAGGCATGACTTTTAAAAGTAATCTGTTCAGAAGATTCATGCCCTTCAGCCATGCCTCATCCCCAACACCTGCGCACGAATAGCCCGTGCACGCTCTTCTGAAAGCCCCGCTGCTGCTGCTGCTACATCAACCGCTTTACTTGCTTTTGTGACAAAATCCTGTTCTAACTTTTGTCGTCTGGTGGTCGATAAATGTTCAGCCGCCAAAACCCCTTTGAGCGCATTCGCCAACTCTTGTGCCGCTTTTGGCGAAAGGTTCTTTCCACTGCTTAACGTTGAAAAAATAAGCTCTTTAATCGCTGCTGCCGTCAACAGAGTAATATTGTCAGAAGCTTTGGCATCAAAGCGCTGAGAAAGGCTTGCCGCAATTTCTCTTGTCTGTTCTAGACGCCGTGACATAACCGCTAAACGTAAAGAATAACGATTAAAACTGGAAAAGGAGGGAATAGAAAAGTTTAAACCCGTTTCTTTTTGTAAAGCCTTCAAAGACGCTTTAAACTCACCATAAATAGCCATTTGCGTCTTTTCGCGCCCATTTAAAGCCTCAGCCGCCACTGCAATAATGTGATCACAAGCTTGCGGCAATAAATCAATCGCTGTTAACCGTCCACGACCGACCCTGCGCATCCTTCACCTCGTCTTTTATTGATGAACGTTTGGGGCGCTTAATCCCCTCAATCGAAAAGCTACGATCTAAATGACGCGCTCCTCGTTCCGTTAAAGCCGCAATTAAAACAGAACCCATACATTTTAACGTAACAGCCCCTTGATCTTCCATCCAAGCCAGTTCATTACGGACAAAATCACCATCACGCCTGATGCCGTAACTGTATAAAAGCCGCTCAATCATCGCACTCGATAAGGTTTCGCTACGCTCACAAGCAAGCCCTTTTAAAATAATCAACCGCGCTTCTTCTCGGATGATTTTATCCATATCTGCTTTCATTTCTTGGCATTCTCCAGTAAAAACTCTTGCAAACGTTCACTAATCGCTGCAACCGGTTGTAATTGTGCAGAAAGCGTGTTGAGACGACCATTTAATTTCTCCATATTAACTTCCAATCTTTGCAACGCATCACGATCAGGCAAAAAATCCATCTCCGTTTCTAACTTTTGCACCCGCTCTTTAAGCGCCGTGACATCTTTCAGCATTTCCCGCGCACCAGAAGAAAAATAAGCTTTCAAAACACCACAAATGGCAACAAGCGATAACAACAAAGATAACCAACCATTTGCCACACTAATATCCAAGTTCACGAACCCCCTCCTCATTTCATCAAAACTGCTCTCACCACAGCTTTTCGACGTTGTTCACAGATCAATAAAGCAGCACGATCACGCCCCCAATAATGCACCACTTCTTGCTCATTCAAAGCACGTCCAGGCAACAAAGACGGGCGTTCACAAGCATCCCTTGCACTTGCCGGTAAGGCAACTGATAAAGAGTGATTGAAAAGGTTACCCACCGGCTTGCTTGTTGAGCAAGCGCACACGCTCAAGCTCAATGCCACAGCGATGAACCGGTAACTTCCCATTTGCTTCCTCCATGGTGATAAGCTCTTGTCTTAAAGCAGAAAGCGCTCCTTGAGCTTGATGTTCCGCTTTCCATGCTGCTTGCCTTTGCCGCTCCTGCTCAAATTGCGCACGTGCAGAAGCTTTGGCAAGCTCAAACTGCCAATATAAATCACGCGCCTTTTCTGCCTTTAAAACTTGCGCTTTCATAAAGCCAAAAGCCGCCAATATTATAATTGCAGAAAAAAGCATCCCTAAAGAGAGTTTTGAAACAGAGCTAAACATTGCGCTTATTCCCCCACCCCGTTATCTCCACGCCATCATAGAAATTGATATGCCGCTTATGAGAAGGCTTCCTATTGGAAAAATCCACAGAACCAAAACCACGGTGCACTCCTAAATTCCCAACAATAATTGCCACCATCGAAGGGATAGAAATCGCCGCCATATCAACAATACGCGGAGCACCAAACAAACCACCAGCAATCAGCAAAAAAATAACCCCCCAAGCAAACCAAAAAGACCACCATAAATAACGTCGAGAACCACGATAAGACGGCTTCATGCTTCCACCTCGCCTCCAATTCCCAAAAGCTTTTTGGCTCGATCCAAATAGGTCAAACGTTGCACAAGTCCATTTCTTCCCCCATTAATTGCCTTAGTAATCCTGAGACAATCATCTTGATCAGCAAGCTTATTCAAGCCTTTCATTTGCCAAAACCAAACAGCAGACCAAAGAGCAGCGGGAAACTTTTCTAACTCTTCTGGAAAGGCCTCACAATCAACCGCGTGTTCATCGACTAAGCGCCAAAACTGCGTAAAACGGCGATAATTATTGCGCCCCGTTAATTGGATCAAACCACGCCCCTTAAAACGCATCCCATCCCCGGGCTTAACATTGCCTAAATCTCTTCGCCCCTCATAAGCGCGCCCTGAGGCATATTCACAAACGGTAAAAAAACCATCACTCTCATGCGCACATTGGCTTAAAAAATGCGCAAGACGCAAGGGGGGCGTGAGGGATCCATAAGATAAAGCTTCAGGCAACACCCGTACCATTTCAACAATAATAAAATCTTGACGCGCATGATGGACCAGTTTAGGCGCAAGACGATGAAGAAAAGAAGCATCTATTGAAATCATAAAAAAAACCACTGAATGAATAAAAATCCATTCGCAGTTTATCGAATTTCCAAAAACCAATATAAGTCTGACACTGTCAGTCATTGGTGTCCTGTCCTCACCAATCTCAGGACGCTATGTTACGGCATAACAAGAAAACTGCCAGGCCATAATGAAGCGTTAAGAGGATGAAATTATAGACTCATTCAATTCTGGAAATAAAAAATCTTCTGAAGCTAAAGAAGATATTTTCTTCTTCAAGCGATAAGCTGTACGCACATGCATGCCAGAAACAGCCGCCGCATCATCCGCAGACCAGCCCTTTTGCAAGGCTTTTATCATTTTTTGCCGACGGGATACATAGGTACAAAGAGGAATAAGAAGACGCACCCCCGAACCATTAAAACAAAAGTAACGAATAAGTTGCTCCGCCTCCTCAAAACCTACAATTTCAATCAACCAATCCGCATTCTCAAGACGTCCGGGTATATAAACTTGTCGTCCACCAAAAGCCCGAACCATATTCCATGCTGTCTCACAACCAGCAACCTCAGCTATTTCACGTAATATAAGGGGAAAATGGTGATAATCTTCATCTTCCATGACCAGCTTACCCCTCGCTTTTAACACCTTTACGGATTTTCCGCCCCCAAACATTCATAACACGTATAAAATCGCCCCCACTCATCTTGCTCAAAGCTTGACCGCTCACCGCCATAACACTTTGATGAAAAGCTTCCACATCAAACAAGGCACTTTGATTTAAACCCTTCCATTGGGCACACAAAATACAAAGACTTAGGTTTCTACCCCATGAATCTTGGCGGTTTTTTTCTCTCCAGTCAACCCCACCCTCACGCTGCAACCAACCCTTTAACGCCTCAATGGCTTTGCTCGCATCATCGCTATCCCGTAAAAAACGAATATGATCAATCCCTGTCTGTCTTTTCACAAAGGCAAGCAACGCCTTGTCTGAACGATCACGAATAATGCCAAGATTCCACCCAGCAATCCAGAGCGCCTGGAGCTTCTTGGCATATTTTCCCTCTAAACGCTTCCCATTCGGCTCAAAACCAAACGCTTTCATTTCAGCGATAACCAAGTGCTTTTCTGAAAAATTCAAATCTTTCGCCGATTGCTTGCCCGTCAAGCGATAGAGCAGGGCGCGATAAGTCTCATCATCAAGACCTAACGCGCGTTTGCCCATATGAATAGCCGCTAAAGACATGGTATCCCTTTACTAATTCCCTTTATGTCTTGGCTAAATCAAGCGTCACAGCCCGCCAAGGGCTTTCCAATGTATCACGCTCATAAAAACGCACATATTCCTTAGATGTCGTCACACGAATGGCTTCGCGAATAGCCCGCATCGCTTCCTTCCAACGGGGATCATCAATAGCCAAACGCAACAGCATAAAGATTTCCCCTCGATTCACCTTGCCTTCTTTATCCGTGTTAAAAGCACGCGTAATAATCGCACGGATTTCAGGGCGCGCATCCGCAGACCATTCATTCAAACACTCATCAAGAAGGCTTTTGGCAATTTGCAATTGGGGTCCAAAATCAAAGCTTTCTTGTACCTGCACCTTAATGCGCTGCAAACCATCAAAGCTCGTATACGTGCAATTGCCCTTTTTACCACGACGCTCCACACCATATTCCTGCGCAAGTAAACGATCAAAAGCACTCAAATCCGCAAGCGTATGGCTGTTAAAACGCGCAATCCTTGCCGATAACTCCTTCGCATACCCCATGACCTTACGCACCGTTTCATCTTCGAGCAAATCCGCAGGACGAATCATATCCACCGGCACCAAGGCCCCTTTCGCATCTTTCATATAACGCTTACCCTCAAGCTCAATTTGTGGATTCACCATGATCTTCCTCCTTTTTTTCTTGAAACCGACGAAACGGCACAACTTCCCCTGAAGCAGGCGCACATCCCGCTTTTATTTGCCAACGATACCGCAAAAGCTCATGACCTAAAACATGGTTATAGCCCGCAAGACGACGCAAATAATCATTCAATTCTCGAACATCTTTCGCACTCAGAAAAATGCCATTCATTTCATGCTTGAGTAAAGCAGAGCGCAAAGCAACCAAGCAATCTCTCACCATATAAGGATTCCGTTCCATTATTTGCCTCCTCCAAAATCCATAGGAATAACTCTCCCTCTCTCACCATCATCACTCTTGGAATGAGACGCTTGGCTATAACGTAAAGCTTCCAACACTTGCCCCTCCAAAACTGCATCGGCTTCGCTTAAGCGGTGAATACTCAGTTCCAATTCAAGTGATAACGCCAAATCAACACACAATTTAAGCGGCTCTCCAATATCCAAACCCCGTTGATAATCATCATAAAGACCAACAAGCGTATTCGATAATTCTCTATTGCTTATCGAGCTCATGCCAATTCCTCCACATCGCGGTTTTTCCACGCCGCTTTGACATGTTTCAACGTCACCTCACTCCCATCTCCAAGCGCTGCCATACGTGCTAACATCATCGTCTTGTCAATTTGCCGCAAAGCACCAGCTTTTAAGCCAATACCAGTCAAAAACTTTATCGCACCAACATCTTCAATCCCCCAATCATGAATGCGCGCGGCAATATCTTCGCTATAAGGCTTGCGACGTTTTAAATGCATCGCCAAGCGGCTTTTAATTTGCGCATAAGAAGGACCATTTTGACGATGCACCAAACGCCCTGAAATCTCATCATTGCCCACCAAAGCCAACCCAGTACCATTGATATCAACAAAGTGGCGCAATTGATTAATGGCTTCATCCGTTAAATTTTGCGCTTCATCCACAATCAGCAGTGTCCCACCTCCCACACGCTCTAATCTCTTGCCAATCGCACGCGTTAAGCGGGTAGGATTATATTCCACCACTTCCAATTCTGCTGCCATATCATTCAAAATTCCATGAACACTACGCGTATGCGGGCTTGCCGTCACAAGGTAAACATGCGGGCGAGTTGCGCGGTAATGCCGGCAGGTTTCTGTCTTGCCATTGCCCGCATCAAGCGTAATCATCACCATGTCCCCCGTACTTTGTGCTAGTGTTAAAGTATCAATGATCTCACTCGCTATACGATTCTTTTGAAAGGCAGGCTTTTCAGGAATCTTCTCCAAAAACCCTGCTGTCTCTTTTAAAGCCTCAACCCATTGTTGAACCTTCGCATTCTGCTTACCCAATTGCCCCGCATAACTGCCCGCATACCACTGCGAAAACGTCCCATCAGGCATCCCTATGCGCCGCGCCACCTCTGCTTTCGTCCAATCATTCATTTGTGCCAAAGCTCTCACCGCATCCACAAGCTCATTCCATAAAGCAATATCATCACTATTGCGGTTTGGGGCTGTTACACTGGGCTGGATTTTAGGTCGCGCCCAAGGATTTTTATCGACCGTTGCATTTATCGCGTTTTTCATCTATAATCTCCCTCTCGTATTGATCTAGATTCGTATTAATTTTAGATTTTATTGAATGGGTAGGCTCCCACCTACCCATTTTTTACTCTAAAGCCGTACGCGATACAAAACCGGCTCCCTTACAAATTCCCCTCTCTTTCTCACACATCGGGGAACTTGCTAACTCCACGTATCTCACCCGATCAGGCAAAGATACCTAGAAACTTCATGTATTGATTAGACTTTGAAATGGATAAGATTCCTCCCCCCCCTTCCTTTCCTATCGTTTAGGAAACTTTATCACTTCACGCCCCTCATCAGAGGCAGAAAGCCGTCTTAAAGCTTTGTGCAAATGTTGACTAAATTCTCGAGCCCCCAAAGCTTCATCATCCCCTAAATCTTCACAGCTATTGGCTTTCAAAGCCAAATTCCCCGCATGGTTTGGCATCAAGCGGCTAACCTTTGGCTTAACAACAGGCTTGGATTTTGAACCATCTTCCTTTCGTTCAAGGCGCCTATAAACATCAGCCAAGTGATCAGGCGCAAGCTTTGCTGCCAACTGTTTTTCTGCTTTAACTGCCTTCACATATTCTTTACGCAAACGCCTATTCAAACGCGCTGCCTGCTGGTCATAAAAGCCCACATCCGCAAGACACGCTGCCATGCAAAGCAACCGATTGTTCAAATCATAAACCCGCAAATCTTGGTGCAAATGATCCGGATCAAAGCGTACAATCACCCTCTTCCCCGCATACTCATTCAACGCCCGCGCCCAATAACGGTTGCCATAAAAATGGATCTCCCCTGTGCCCTTTTGCGTGCGCAATGCTTCTGAAGTCAAAAGCCATAAAGCACGCTGTGCTGCCGTTGCCTGCCGAATAATCGTCCCCTCTGCTGTCAAACTTTCTGCAAAAGTCTCATCAAAACTGCGCCCCGCACAATTGAACGCCTTGCGCCCTGCTTGACCATTATGCGCCACAATCTGCGCCCCAACATGGGTTTTGAATTCTTCAAATCCTATCGCACGTTTTCCATAATCTTCAGGCTTCGCATCCGGCTTATTGCCCGTATAAGCCCCAGCACAAAAAGGGTGTTTAGAAATCGCTTCTGCCAAATCACGCCATGCCCGCTCAATCGGTTTCGACTGTCCACTATAAGGGGTCGTCCAGTGCAATTGCACACCCAAACTCGTCAAAAGCCCCTGCGGATCATCCGGCTTAATTTTAAAGCGAAAGCGATTTTGCACGCCCCCAGAAATCCACTTGCTGGTAAAAGCACGCCCATTATCCAAGGTCATGCGCTCCGGTATCCCATAAGCCTCTACCATGTCCCCAATCACCAAACGCACGATTTCCCAACTCTCCGCATCCGACAAACGCCACGATAAAATCTTGCCTGAATAAAGATCTTGTATCGCTATCAAATAAAGCCGCACAGGTTTTTGCTCCCAAGGAACGCTCACAAAAACATCCAGCTTATGCCCATCCATATTCACCGCTTGCAGTGCATGCAAACTCGAGCGATCACGCCGTTGTGCCGGATAAAGCTTCTTGGCCTTCTCCTCTCCCTCACGCGCCAACACCACAACCGCTTTGGAAACTTGCGCTTTAAAACGCCGGCGTAACGCCCGCTCTGAAGGAATGGGCGCCCACCCTTTCTCACGCGCCACCATCACCATACGTCGATAACAGGCCGAAAAAGCAGGGCGGGACGAACGCAAATAATCCGAACACAAAACCTCCCATGCCCCCTCATGACACGGCGCAAATTGCGAAACATTCTCCTCACCATAACAAGGTGCTAAGGCTGCCAACCAATCAGGGCGTTCATACCCTTCCACCATCTGCCGCCAATGAAAAAGTGATCTGCAACTCACACCAAATTGCACCGCACACAAACTTGCCGCATCATGCACACCCATACCTGCTTGAAGCAAATCATCCATAGAACAAAGTGCCTTCAAACGCTCTTCACAACGTCTTTTATGCGCCTTTGAAAGCCCTTCATAACGCTCCCAAACACTTGTCTTTTGATCACGTTGCTCAGCTTTCTTCTCACCTTGACTTTGTTGCGCAACACACCCCCCACCACAGCGCACCAACAATGCCGTCCGTGCCCCCTCCGGTAATAAGGAAATGTGATACTCCCAAACCGGCTTCGTTTTGCCTCCCACTTTCCTTGAAAGCTCAGCATTTTTTCTCCAATATGCTCGTCCATGGTTTTCAAGACTTTTATAGGTCGATGGCAACCCTGGCAAAGCCGCCTCAGCTAATTCAGCAATAGTAAACCATTCCTTCATGACTGCCCCCGTTTAATTTGCACCGGCGTTGCACGCATGGCTTTCAATTGCGCCGCAATCTCACGCTGTTCCTGCTGGAGGCGCGCAATCTCTGCTAAACGCGCCTCATCCCCTTGCAAAAGCAACAATCCATCTTCACTCACCACCTCATCCCAAAGCCAATAGGCTTCTGTTGCCCGCACAAAGGCTTTAAAACGCGGCAAAGAAATATCAACCTGCTTACTTTCTGCCACATAAGCATCCAAACTCGCCTTACTTAAACAAGCAATCCCTAAATAATGCGCCATACGCTCGGCTATCACACTGCGCTCATGCCGGCATTCTCTCAAAGCCCGTGCCATAGCGCGCTTGATACGAGAACGAAACCGCCCCAAATCAATCTGCGCCACCGGTTCACGACAAGGAAAAACGGGCTTTTGAAAAAAATCAAGTTGATGGGAACCACGCGTCTTCATGCCTGCTCTTCCCCCCGTTCTCTTGCAAGGTAATCACAAAACCGCGCCTTTGTCTGCGCATCTGCTCTCTGCCACACACCCAACAATTGAGCAAAAATCCGTTCCTGTTCATTGATTTGCGGTGGCGTATTAACCCCATTGATCAAATCAACAGCCCGCCGCAAATTCCCCTCAACCTGTTGCAAAGCAATCGCCACCCGCCGTTGCGAAACCGGCTCCATCTTCGCAAGCTTTAACAACTGCGCTTGATTATCTGCCAAGGCCGTCCCACGCAAAACAGACCGCAACTCCGGCTGTAAATGCTTAGAAATACAGTTGAGACGTTTCACGACATCTTGAGAGAAACCAATGCGGTCCGCCACATGTTTGGCAAAGTGCAAACTTTGCACTTTACCATTTAAAGCACCATCATTTGGCAAAGAGTCAACTTGACCCTTTGCCACTTCGTTCCCTTCACACCCAGTTTCATGATGCCCTGAAGAACCATCTTTTGGCAAAGGTGCAACTTGCACCTTTGCCACTTTGTCCTTTGTATATTGATTACCGTGGTCACCGCCACGTTTAATTTCCCCATACTTCTTTTCCCACAACTCGCGATACGTCTGGACAAAAAGCGCACGATCAATCACTGATAATTCATTGCGAAAGAGGTTTTCCGCAACCTCTAAAAGCGCAGCATTGTCCTTATCCGCTTTCACCACAACCGCATCAATTTTGCTATAACCCAAAAGCTCTGCAGCCCTCAGCCGATGCGCACCAGCAATCAGCGTGTAATTGCCTTCCTTAGCATTGGGCGTATGGCGCACCGTAATCGGATTCATCAATCCCTCCCGCGCCATCGATTGCGCAAGTGCCTTGGCATGCTCATCATCCACAGGGCGTATACACTCCGGCACCACAATCAAATCTAAAGCAATCTCTTGAAACTGTGCCATCACCCCGCTGCCTTTCTGATCTCTTTAAAGAACAAATCCATCGCACGTCCTGCCCATCTTCGATAGGCTTTCGCGAAAATAGGTTCTTCCAAACGCCGATTAATTGTACGCAAAGAACGAGCAACAGCCGTGCGTTCACGCTCTTGCATGGCAACAAGACGCCGACGCGGCACCTCAAACTGATAATGCAAAATATGAATAACAATCTGTCGTGCTAACGCCGCATCAAATAAGCCATGCGGAGGGTCTATAATATACCGGATCGGCAAATGTTTAAATCCGCCACTCACCGCCTTAAAAGAACAGGCAAGCATGGCTTCCAAACGTTCAGCTTCTGAATAAGGATTAAGAATTTCTCTTTTTGCCTCGGGAGCCCATAAATTATAAGCAGCAACCATAACCACCCCCGATAAAGAAAACTTGACCAGCTAATCTTAAAAAACAACCCATCCAATCGGCTGCTCCATGATGCAACGCTATGCAATTTATCTTGCCTATTTCGTATTGATCTTTAGACATTGATAAACCTTTTTATCTTATGGTATTTAAATTCATGGCAAATGCGTATGACACACGCAAAGCCGTGTAACGAAGTTCAAGCAGCATTACCGCGCAATGCGGACTGTGTTACCGAATCTGTATGAGCGTGTTTTGCTGCTTTAAAAATGCGACGGCGACTTTTGGGGTAGCGGTCGGAGAAAACCTGCTCAACGGGCAAACCGATAAAGTCGGCAATAGCGCGTTCGGCTTTCTCGTTGGGTCGTGTCCAGATATGTTGAACGCTGGATGACGGGAGTTGATAAGCTTTCGCGAGCTCCGCCAAGGTCATGTTACGGCGGCGTAGCTCGGCTAAAATACTATGGCGATCCCATACTTGCATGCATGTTTGTGTGGTTGTCATAACTTTCGCTCCTGCTTTAAACGGATGCTCAAACCATCCGTTTTTTGTGGGGTTAAATGTACAATAAACGCCCTCAATAGCGGGCGGTAATTAAAGATATATATACAAATGGAACATTAATCAACCCCATTTGTAGACATTTATAATATGACACGACAAAAAAATGAGCCAAAAACCGCATTAGCAAAACGACTCACAGAGGTTAGAAAGCTTGTGGGCTTATCTCGTGATATATTTTCTCTTAAAATTGGTATCAGTATTCAAGGGCTTGGAAATTACGAACGCGGTGATAGAACTCCAGATGCAACCGTTTTATCATCATATAAAGAAAAATTTGGAGTGAATCTGAATTGGCTTTTGACTGGTGAAGATGGAATGTTTGTAGACATGATGATGACTCGGACTTTCAATATCTCTCCACCCACCATTCCTGCTGGACTGATGAAAAAACTTGGTCGCATAGCTTATACAACCTATCGCGATGCAAATATAAAACTCCCCCCTGAAGATATAGCGGAATTAGCGGCAGAGCTTTATGGAAAACTGCAAGAGCTTGTTCAAAACATCAACGACACAGAGGAAGTCGAACTTACTTTGCCTCTTCTAAAATTGCATTTAAAGCGTCAAATCGAGGCTGAAAGTGCACATCTAGAAACCACACAAGATACGGCTTAATGCCCCTCTAAAATCAAAACTCGATATGAAAATCTTTTTACATTAGAAAAATTATATAACTATTTGATTTATAATTATATTTTACCTATAAAAATAGATAATCATCAATAGGTGAAAATCTTTTTTGCTTTTTGGGTCATTTTTATTTGATTTTGGAATCAATTGAACTTTTGGATTGATTTTTTTCAAAGGGTCTTCAAAGGCGGTTTTCTGGGCTTTCACAGACTTTTTAAAAATCTTCAAAGGATTTTCAAAGACCTTTCAAAGCTTTCTCTTACTTTTACCATGAAAACGCGCTTTTTACCATTTTTCGCGTTTTTTGACCATTTTAGGTGTCAAAATCTATTTTGACAAAACGCGCTTTTAATGCTAAATTTTGTACATAAAAACAATAAATTATCACGTATTCCTAACTAATCCCACCTATTCCCACTTAATGCAAAACCTACTGTCAAACTACAATTAGCTTTCTTGCCAAGGATGGAATTTCTGAAGACTCAAGGGCTGCAATCAATGGTTCCCAGCTTTATTCGATGAGTAATAAGCTTGCCACGTATTTTGGTGGTCGTGCTGAATATAAAGACGGAAAACGGATAGCCCCCAAATTCCATGTTGCACAATTCAATAGTGTTACGTTGAGTGGTTTAAATTAGAATGAGGATGAAAAAGCATATGACGCACATTATCAGGGGTAGGACAGTAAGATTACACATGTAGAAGATGATAAAATAAAGAAAGATTCGAAAGATGCCATCAATAGAAGCTAACTTTGGCTAACAAATGATAGGGTTAACAAGGTTGAAAACAAGGTAGAGGGTATTGATAGGCGTGTAAAAGATATTGCCAGTGTAGTGGATGGAGCAGTTAAATATGATAAAGATGAGAAAGGCAATAAGACCAATAAAATCAGCTTAATTGGTGGAAATGAAAGTGATCCCGTATTAATAGACAATGTTGCTGAAAGGCACATTGAAAATGGTTCAAAAGAAGCTATCAATGGTGAACGATTGTATGATTACCCTAAAGAGCAGATGAAGACAGTTCTTGATGACACAAAAAAATACACAGATAAACGTTTTGATGATGTCATAGATAATGCGATGAGTAATGTTATTAATGAGGCAAAATCTTACACGGATACGAAATTTGAAGCATTAAAATATTGATATTAAGGCAATTCAGAAAGAGGCCAGACGACAGGCAGCAACTGTTGGTTTAGCAGTATCGAACTTAAGTTATTTTGATACCCCTGGATCTTTAAATTTCTCTCTTGGTATGGGTATATGGTGTGGTGAATCTGCCTTTTTATCGGTGCTAGTTATATGATAGAAGATAGTAAGATGCGTTCTAATATATCAGCAACGAGTTTTGGTGGACATTGGAGGATAGGTGCAGGCTTGAGACTAAAGCTAAATTGACGATATAGCAAACAATTTTTTTATCGGTACGTATATCCACCCTTATTTTATTGAGATAAGGGCAAAATTTCACAGCTAGACAGTACGTTGTCTAGAGATGAGTGCAATACTTAATGGTGCTGTAACAAGCCGGCACCATCATTATATTTGCCAGCCCCCAATGTTGCGACAGATCTTGCATTAAGACGGTTCATAAGAGCCATTTTTAGTCCTTTCTTATATAAATTTTATCCACACACTCATCCCGCTTTTGACGTGCAAGAAAGTGATATTAATTGATTCAATCTGAGAGGGTTTAGAATAAGAAAATCTTACTATATTCGGGGCTTTAATTCAATATGCAAAACAGTGAATTATATATATAAATCAATGTGTTGCTAACCTTAGGAGTTTACAGTATACCTTTCTGCGCTCTTGTTGAAAAAAAAGCACAGTAGAATCCCTATTACTAAAAAGCTATATTTTTATCTTGTCATTTTCGTGAATAGTCTATAGGGGTATAAAAAGGCGTGTTGATAAGACTCATTTTGATTGTATAAGTATTTCAAAGGGGAATAAGTAATGCGTAGAAGACAACAACACACCACAAAGATGTATACATATCACTATATGCCATTTAAACAGGAAAAATCACATCTAACAAATAAAACACCTCAGGGAAACTAAAATCCTTAAATATTACAATCTTTTTTACTTTACTTATTGTTAAGAAAACAATACTTTTTAATAAAGTAAAAAACATACATGCAAAAAGACATACAATATAATATTCCGCAAAGCATTTTATAGCAATCACCATCAAGTAAAACGGTAATATTAAATATGCAAAACCCTTTTTAAATTACACGACAAAACAAAATACCAACCTCTACTAGACTCTAAATATGTCACATTTATGTCCACGAAACATAAAAGTAGAGACAAAAATTTAGGTCTCAACACAGGAAACACAAACAAAACGAAGATAAAAGACTCAAAACGCTCACACCCTAAGCAATTACCCTCTACTTCAAATTTCAATAAAGTTTATAATGCTAAAATATGTCTTTTTTAAGTTTTGGAGGTGTTTTTAAATTTTTTCATCGGAGAGCTTATTATGAAAAAATTACATGCCACACAAACAGCGAGTAAATTAAAACTTTCTCGTTTTTCTTTCGTTAAAGTTTTTTCGTTGGCTACGGCAGCTATATTTCTATCGAATGTATTTCCTATTTTTTCAGCAAATCTTGATTTTAGAAATGCGTTTCTTGAAGGTGTTAAGAGTGCTGGTGTGTCGTATCCACAAAGTATTATCTCTGTTGCTGGTTTGAATACTTCTCGTATATCCAAAAACAATTATTTAACGGTACTCAATAAAGCAGGTGCAGAAAAAGCTAATGCTAGGAGCGACTATGGGAATTTTCTTATCAAAATCCTTTCTGAGGTGAGTAATGATCGTTCGGTTGTGAATATTTTAAAAACCGATAGGAATAAGTTATCAAAAAATACATTAAATACAGAGGGCCAATATAAGCAATTGATTGTTGATCAGAAGTTATTGGCGGATGGTGGCTTATCTCCCCAGTCATTCCCTCAAACTAGCCAATATACAACGATGATTAATGTATCCAATTTTTCGCAAAATAACCTTATCAGGAACATGATACGTAGTGAGGACAAACAAGAAAAAAATGGTGATCATGTTGTCATGTTAGGTCAAGACATTAATGCAAACGTTAGTCATAGTGTTCTTATTGGTGATGATTTGACGGCACGGTTTGTATCTGCTAGTGAGACTCGGCATTTGGGATGGACCACTGTTATCGGTTATAATGCGCAAGTCCGTAGAGGTGGTAGCGTTGCCATTGGTAACCATGCACTAATAACAAAAGATGGGGTTCAGGGGATTGCTATTGGTCCTTATGCACGAGTAGAGCAGCGAGGTGCTCTGGGATTGGGTTATGGGGCAAATGGGGTAGGAGAGACGAGTATTGCTATAGGTTATGCATCACAAGCTAAGATGAAGGGTTCTATTGCAATAGGCTCTCCGCAGAGTTTGAATCCTATAAAAGATGATGATCCAATTAGCGAGTTCGGAGGCCTTAAGCACACCAAGGCACTCGGTGAAAATGCGATAGCTATAGGTACTGAAGCATCTGCACTTGCTAATATGTCTATGGCATTGGGGGTAAAATCACAAGCAGAGGCGGAATCAGGAATTGCTTTAGGAGCACATTCTTTAGCTTCAGTTAAATCTGGTATTTCCGGTTATGTTCCTGTCAAAAAAGATATTAAAGGTGATAAAGAGCATGTATGGAAAAGTACAGCAGGTGCCGTTAGTGTTGGTAATGTTTCAAACGGTATGACCCGACAAATTGTTGCAGTAGCGGCTGGTACTGAAGATACTGATGCGGTCAACGTTGCACAATTAAAGGCGGTACAAGAAGCAGCGATTATAAAAGGTTTAAAAATTAACACGACTGGCAAAGATTTTGCAGATGCTACAGCTGATGCAGAAAACTCTATTGCTCTTGGTAGCAAAGCCAGCGTTGACAAACTTTCCAGCGGAGCGCTTGCTTTTGGTTATGGCGCATCCGTAAAATCGTTGAGTTCTGATATTCAGAATGGCTCTTTAAACGGCATTGCCTTAGGTACAAAAGCATCCGTCTTTGCTGATGATGGGGTTGCTCTTGGTCATAACGCACAAATTAACGGTAAAGGTTCGATTGCTCTTGGTGCCAATACAATAGCTAAGAGCGTCTCTTCAGTTGTTATTGGTACCGATGCAAAAGCTTTGTCTGGGTATGCGGTTGCCCTTGGTTCTGGTGCCTATATTGATGCAAATGCTCGATATGCAGTTGTTTTGGGTGGAGAAGCAAAAGTTGAAAACGGTTCCCACAGAGCGGTTGCTTTTGGTGACCGTGCCAGCGTTGGCAAAAACGCTGAAAATGCGCTTTCTCTTGGTAGTTCCACAAACGCCTTAGTTGATAGCGGTATTGCTTTGGGGGCAAATTCTTTAGCTAATGTTGCTGCTGGTGTTGGAGGATATGATCCTAGTACTGGAAAAAAGTCAGATAAAGATGACAGCATTTGGAAATCTAAGTATGGTGCGCTCAGTATTGGTGATTTTAAGAATGGTAAAACCAGACAGATTGTAGGTGTTTCCGCTGGTACGAACGACACTGATGCCGTAAATGTTGCGCAGCTGAAAGCTGTAGAAACTCTCAGCAAAACAGGTTGGAATCTTGCTGTTAACAATGGAGATGCAAGGCAGATTGGACCAAACAGTACAATAAATTTTGTAGCAGTTAGTCATCAAGATAAACAGAATATCAAGCTCAAACAAGAAGATGACTCTGTAAGCTTTGATTTATCGGATGATATTACTGTTAAGAATATTGAGGCACACCAATTAACGTTTCAGGATGATAATAAATCATCACTTACCCTCACAGCTGACGGGCTTAGGCTTAGTAATGGCCCACAAATAACTACCGGTGGTATTGATGCTAGCGGTAAAAAGATAACAGGCTTAGCAAAGGGTACTGAAGATACTGATGCGGTTAACAAAGCACAACTTGATGCAAGTTTGAATGATCTTTCCAACAATCTTCAGTCTGAAGATTCATCTGTTGTCCATTACGATAAAAAAGATGGTAAAACTGATTATACGAGTGTGACTTTGGGTGGTAAAGAGAAGAGCTTAGTTGGCCTCCATAATGTTGCGAATGGTCAGATTAATGAGAGTTCACATGATGCAATCAATGGTTCGCAGCTTTATTCGATGAGCAATATGCTAGCGTCATATTTTGGTGGTGGGGCTCGGTATGAGAATGGCCAATGGATAAATCCAACCTTCAAGATTCATATAGTCAAAGAAGATGGTAGTACAATTGAAGAGCAAAGTTATGATGATGTAGCGAAAGCGTTTGCTGGTGTAGGTACTTCTATCACGAATATTCATAAAGAACTTAAGAATGAGATTAGCCAAGTTTCTTGTGACAGTCTTGTTAAGCAAGATGCTGATACAGATGTTATAGCGATTGGTGGTGAAAAGAGCGGTACAGAAGTTACGCTTTTGAATACTAATGGAGCATCTCGGACTTTGTCCGGTGTGAAATCAGGAATGCTTTCTGCAGTTTCGACAGAAGCTGTCAATGGCTCGCAGCTTTATTCGATGAGCAATATGCTAGCGTCATATTTTGGTGGTGGGGCTCGGTATGAGAATGGCCAATGGACAGGTCCGACATTCAGAGTTACGCAATTTTTTGATGATGGTACTTCTAATGAGAAGACGATCTATGATAATGTAGCAGCAGCGTTTGATGGTATAAGTGGAAGTATGTCGCGTATCAATGATCGTATTACTGATATTTCCAAGAATGTTGCGCCGGATGGTTTAAATTGGAATTCATCTGAGCGTGGGTATGATGGACGTCATAATGGAGAAGATAGTAAGATTAAGCATGTAGCGGATGGTCTTATAGAAGAAGGTTCGAAGGAAGTTGTTAATGGAGGCCAACTTTGGAAGACGAATGATAGGGTTAGCAAGGTTGAAAACAAGGTAGATAGTATTGGTCAGCAACTAAAAGATATTGCGGTCTCTGCGGATGGAGCAGTTAAGTATGATAAGGATAAAGATGGTCATAAGACGAATAAGATCACGTTAGTTGGTGGAAATGAAAGTGATCCTGTAGTGATCAATAATGTAGGTGATGGAAAGATTGAAGGAGGTTCGAAAGAAGCCATCAATGGAGGTCAGCTGTATAATTACACAGAACAGCAGATGAAGATAGTTCTTGATGATGCGAAGAAGTATACGGATGAGCACATCAAAGATGCTGTACACAATGGTGTTGCTGAGGCAAAGTCTTATACAGATATAAAATTTGAGACGTTGAACTATGCTGTTGAGGATGTCCGCAAAGAAGCAAGACAGGCAGCGGCTATTGGTTTGGCAGTGTCTAACTTACGTTACAATGATACACCAGGAAAGTTAAGTGTTGCAATCGGTAGTGGTATGTGGCTCAATCAGTCTGCATTTGCCGTTGGTGCTGGTTATACATCTGAAGATGGAAATATTCGCTCTAATCTATCTGTGACAAGTACCGGAGAGCGGTGGGGGGTAGGTGTAGGATTAAGCTTAACGCTAAATTAACAATAAAATTTAAAAAACCCCCGCTTGCCCTTACTTTTTGAAGTAGGGGCAAAATTTTTTAAACATATGAACACAATAAAAATATAAATTCTACAACTGCAAAACTTTTCAGCAACTGTTACAGAAAAACTATACTTTCATCTCTACGGTGAATTATTTCTCCTAAATACTTTAAAAGAACCACTTCCTGCTGCATGGCAAAGCCTATCCGAATCAGAGGCAGCGGCAGCTCATGCTTCCTCTTCACAAGGGTAGCAAATTTGCAGACGACGCACAGGACCGCTAAAACCTGTTTGATGTTTGACTTGGCACTCTTGCCCTTTTGAACGATCAAAATTAAGAAGCTTCAATGGTGCCATATTGCGTGCGTGGCTCTAATATGAATTCCCAACTTGAACAATCATGTTGATAGAGGGTGAGGGCTGGTAAATTATCCCCGCTTAAAAATAAAAACTTAAAGGAGACTTGCGAGAATAATATTATCCGCCGATGCAATAGTTTTTACAAACTATCGTACCACAGAACTTGGATTAATCTCTACCTGATGATGATAATCTGGATTTGTCATGGGCAAAAAATTATCATGCAAATCAACCCAATGAAAAGATGCACTACATTTTACGAGATAATCCGCTAAATAATTGGCTAAAGTTTTGTCAATGAGGGTTTACATATAAATCCCAAAACAATCGCTATATTCAATAGGATTTTCCTTTATCTTTCATTCCATAGTTCACAAAAATGGTGAAGTGGTCCTCGTCCTTTACCTACTTGCAAAACAATTGAAGCCGCCAAAGCATTATTGAGATAAGATTTTGCTTTTTTTACTGCGCAAATCAAGGGAATTGTTGGCAAAAGTGCTGCAACTGCAGCTGCAAGAGTACAACCCGTACCGTGATCATTGGTCGTTATGATACGTGAAGCTTCAAGAGTTACGATACCCTCACAATCACAATAAAGATCTGGACTAGAACAATCATAATTTTCTGTACTGTTTCTGGTAAGCGTCTTCAAATGTCCCCCTTTTAACAAAACAGCATGACAACCTAACGTTAAAAGCTGTGGACCATATTGATACATAGCCTCTAAAGACCATTTTACTGCACATCCCAATAACAGTTCTGCTTCAGGCAAATTGGGCGTGATCAAAGTTGACATTGGCACAAGAACATCACGCATAATTTCAATTGCATCGTGTTCTAAAAGAACATCACCACTTTTTGCAACCATAACTGGATCAAAAACAATAAAGCGTGCTTTATGATAAGCAAGACGTTCTGCAACAACCTGTGCAATCTGAGCATTTGCTACCATACCAATTTTAACAGCATCAACATGAATATCTTCAAAAACAGAATCGATTTGATCTGCAACAAAAGAAGCATCTAATGCTTTAAAAGAACGTACGCCTTGAGTATTTTGTGCAACAATAGCTGTCACCACACTCATACCATAAGTTTTCATAGCTGAAAAAACTTTCAAATCCGCTTGCATTCCAGCGCCCCCAGAAGGATCTGTTCCCGCGACAGATAAAATCCGTGGAATAAAAAATTTATCTTTCTGTGATTCCATCACCCTCTTTCCTTATGTTTTTAAATATTAGAAAATAACTTACCGAAGAAATAGATACTTGAAAAAACATAAAGAAGATGTTTTTTCATCTGAATTATATTATATACCAAAACCTTCTTGTAGCTATAAAATGGAAAATGTGGTGCTTATCCTTCGTTCTGTTCTTTTTACATTCGCTTTTTATACAACAACTTTCATACAAATGATTCTTTATGCTCCTGTTTATTTTTTAATGCCACGCAAAAAAGCATGGATTGTCCCTAAAACATGGGCACGCGTCACGCTTTTTTTGCAAAAATACATCGCTGGCACAAGTTATGAAATTGAAGGTTTAGAAAATCTTCCTAGAGGGGCCTATATCATTGCTCCCAAACATCAATCCGCATGGGAAACCTTTAGTCTTGTTCCTTACTTTGAGGATCCTACTCTCATTCTAAAACGTGAATTGATGTGGATTCCATTGTTTGGCTGGTATATGGCAAAAACACAAATTATCCCCATTAACCGAACAACGCCCATAAAAGCCTTAAAAACGATCATACAAAAAGCAAAAGAGAAAGCAAAACAAGGGCGTCAAATTTTAATCTTTCCTGAAGGAACGCGCCGTCAACCCGGTCAAGAACCAGACTATAAGTCAGGAATTGTCGCGCTCTATAATGAATTAGGACTTCAAGTTGTCCCTATTGCGCACAATGCTGGTTTATATTGGCCACGCAATAATTTCCGCCGCTATCCCGGAAAAATTCGTGTCCGTATTCTTCCCCCAATAGAAGCCGGCTTAAACAAACGTGATTTTCTAGATCAACTTGTTCAAAAAACTGAAAAAGCGTGTGATGAACTACTTCTCTTAGCAGCTCAAGATCCTACCCCTCCTCCTATGCCACCAACTGCTATTCAAAAACTTCAAAAATTCAATCATCATGAAACAATAGAATGATTAATCAAAATAGCACATTGCTTTGTCTATTGAGTGGAGCTGGAAAAAATATAAGGGAGATATTTCAAGCTTTCTAATTCGAAATTATAAAAGACAATCTATATATAATTTTTGAAAAATAATTCTTTCTATCTTTAAAACCCTTTAAATAACAAATACAACATTGATAGTGAATAATGAATGCTAACATCTTTCTTGATAAACATACAAATGAAGTTTTCTATAATGTTATTCCTCTTACGGGCACTATCTTAAATAGAGATATGATGACTGATAAATATTTTTTTAAATAAGCATGTGAAACAGCAACAGAACAATATTCTATTTTGAGAATTGTGTCTTGATAAGGAACATATGCTCTTTTTTAAGAGATATATCTTAAAATGGAGCCGCCTATTTCATGATGGTTTCCGTGAAGAGTATAGCGATAAGGTCCTTCAGAAAAAAGATAAATTATAGAATGAATAATATAAAATTTATAGAATGCTTTCATCTTTACGCTTAACAAGCGAGCAAACCGGCATACTATTACACACTTTGCCAGCTTTTAGCTGTCGCAACGCTCTTGGATATTGGGATAACCTTTGAGTATTGCAACAACCTTTAACACGTGAGAGTGTTCATAAAAGGCATTTTTCGCCTTTTTTTGTCGTGTTTTCATCCCTATACTACCCCAATTAGTACGTATTAGAGTATGATTTTGATTGATGCAATATAACCAGATTTGAAAGACAGAAGATCTTACAATATTCAGAGCTTTGATTCAGATTAAAAATGATTGGTTATCATTATAAGTTAATGGGTTGTTTTATTCAAGAAAATACATAAATAAATAATAGAGTAGCATGTTGTTGTTCATGTGTAATATATTGATTTATAATTATAAATAATTCTTTAAATAATAGCCCCTAATATAATAAAATTGTCCCATTCCCCTCCTTTTTATATTAAGTCTCATTAAAACCACTTCCTTGTCTATCTCAAACAAAGTTCGTATGTAGGTAAGAACTTAGATAAAAAAATTATTGCAATTAGGAAAAAATACCTCTTATAGATCATCTCAAATACCAAGAGCACACCTAACAGGAGAGCGAGCAAAATATATGATTATACCATTTTGTTTCCTCCTGGGAAATATCAATCTTCCCAAAAATCTAAAATTTAGAAGAATCTTCATTATTTAAAAAGTATTTCTTGAGATACTTAAGCCATCAAACCAAATTCAAGGGGAAAATAAAGATGAGTGTTGGTTTTTATTCCTGAAACACAATCTAATACAGCAATTAACCATCTGTCCTGTTTATCCTGGATCCCAAAGCTTTGTGTGCTACATTAAAATAATTCTAAATACTGAATAAAAAGGAACTCTATTTAAATTAATGCAACGTATCTTCTATAATTTATTTTTTTCTTTCGTTTTGAGTCTGTATAGCGCAGCTGCTCTCGCACAGCCTTTTATTTCTGTTGATGTTACAACGGGACATATCTTAAAACATAACCAAGCCTTTGAGCGTTGGTATCCAGCCTCCTTAACAAAATTAATGACCGCTTATGTTATTTTTCGCGGCATGAGTCGAGGAGAAATTTCACCAAATAAACATATCACTATCAGTGAATCTGCCGCAAAAGCTCCAGCGTATAGTTCAGGCTATAAAGCTGGTTCTGTCCTCACACTTGATACAGCCTTAAGTATTACCATGGTTAAATCTACCAATGATTTGGCCATTGCCATGAGTGAAGCTGTTGCTGGTTCCCAGAAGGCTTTTGTACGCAAAATGAATAGCGAAGCTAAACGTTTAGGTATGTTTGGAACCCATTTTGCCAACGCAAGTGGTTTACCAGACCCTCAAAACTATTCCACGGCACGTGATATTGCGCTTTTAGCTGTCCAAATACGTCGAGAATTTCCACAATATGCTCATTATTTTTCTATTCCAGCCATTGATTTTGGCAATAACCAAAAAATCCAGCATAACTCAAACAATCTCATTGGCCGTTTTTATGGTATAGATGGTATGAAAACAGGTTTTATTTGTGCCTCTGGTTTTAATCTCGTTGCCTCCGCCACCCGAAATAAACGCACAATTATTGCTGTCATTCTAGGTGCTAACAACATAAGTGAAAGGGAAGAAAAAGCTGCACAACTTCTTGAAATAGGTTTTTTGCATCAAGGAAGCCCTCTATTAACACTAGCAACACTAAAACCTTATGGTAACAAATTAACACAAGCGAGCAATATGAGAGAACAAACATGCACCCCGGAAGCCATAAAAATGCATGCAAATTCATATGATGATCAAGGAAATATTATTCTCACCTCACCTTTTATTACTGCTCCACCTTCTTTTTCTCATCCTTTACCAGTACACCTCATTCATACGCCAAAAACACCTAAAAAAAAACATATTCCTTATAAAAGACGCGTAAACCATTCTTATAAAAAAGCTGTAAGCCATAATTTATAATTAATTTCAACACGTTGATTTATAATCATAATTAATTACTTTGTACCTTGAGTAAAAACTACAAATATCGGAAGATTTTCTCATTCCCAATTTGTATCTGTTGAAGAAACTAAAACCTGTCTCTTGGAGATCACAAAGTGGATTAGCATGAAGATAAAATAACTAAAACAAAGTATAAAAATTTCTCCTATAGGTTCTGCTCAGAGCCAAAAGTTATTGTAACATCGGCGCTAAAGAGATGTGTGCTAGTGCCTACAAACACCTTTATAAGCATAAGAATAGTGCTACAATAGATTTCACGGAGAATTTACTATTATATCCTTCACAATAACCATTATAAATGGATTTGGATGTATTGCAGGTATGTTTATTAAAACAACACCACGATTGATGATTAACATGAAAATAAATCGAATTCCTCTCACTCTTATTACGGGTTTTTTAGGCTCTGGCAAAACAACTTTGCTCAACCGTATGTTAAAAGACCCTCTCTTAACGGAGTATGCTGTTATCATCAATGAATTCAGTGAAATCAGTATTGACCATCTTCTGATTGAAAAAACGACAGAAGGAATTATTGAGCTTCCCAATGGTTGCTTATGCTGCAATTTACGCAGCGATCTCATCGATACATTAATTGATTTAATAAATCGTGTTCAAACAAGACAGATCAAACAACTCCATCACATTATTATTGAAACAACAGGGATGACTGACCCCACCCCCATTTTACAAATGCTTTTAAGCCACCCACGATTTATGCAAACATTGTCCATCAATGCTGTTCTTACAACATTTGCTACATTAAGTACGCTTTCCATATGCAAGCGCTATCCTGAAATATATAAACAATTAATATTTGCTGATAAAATTATTCTCACCAAAACAGATCTTACAAACTCACAAACGCTTTCAAATAGGCTCTTTAACACACTTAAAGCAATTAATCCTACAGCACAAATAATTGACGCCCATTCTGAAGATTTCTGCTCAAATCTATTAATAAATAACACACTATGGAATGAAAAAGAAGAAAACACACAACTTAAACAAAATCTTACAATTGCATCACACGATCATGTACAATCATGCCCCCATAAGACCATTTACATTTTTTCGCTGAACTGCAAAATTCCCATAAACCACAGCACCATTAAAGTTTTTTAGATCTCCTACAAAACCTTAGGTAAAATTATTACATATTAACACAATACAGCACTAACATATTAACTTTACTTGAAAAATAATCATACCCCTCACAAAAAATAGAAAAATTATTGTACGACAAACTCACGCACTTGTTTAAAAAACGTTTCTCAAAACTCATTGCCTCCATTTCAAGAAACTACCTATATATATTGTAAAATTCTCCATCAAATACATAAAAAATTCACCATCTTTACTCTATAAATATTATGCAAGCTGACAAGCATCATACGCTTGAAAGTTTAGCGTATTTTGAAAGCACTTGGCACTGTAAAGCGTTCATAAGAGACATTTTACCCCTTTCTTTAAGAGTTGTATTGACACATCAATCCAATCCATAGGATGTAAAAAATGGTTTTGATTACTTTACCACAATCAGATTTTAAGATAAAAGAAACAAGCTTTGATTTAAACTGGACCATTAAAAATCAAATTATTATTATAAGCATTTTTAATACTTACTAATCTATAATCGGATTGTTTTCTTTTGAAATTCATCTAAAAATCACTTCAGATGCTTCATTTCATAACTTCATTGGACAAATTCTTGGTTCTGAATATTCTGCTCAACCCTATATTTCTCTAATGGATTGAAACAAAATTCACGTAAGTTGAGACAAAAAAGCAAAACCAGCCAGAGGTAACATCGTATTTTAAGATGTGTGAATATATCTTATAAATAGCTCTACAAAACGACATCTTATAGCATATAAAAAAATAAAACGAGACGTGCATTTTATGTTAACTTACTTTCTACTTAAAAACGAAGATTATTACCGGTATTAATTTGCAAACCATATAACTTATTTGAGAAAATTCCTCTTGGCTTCCTACTTCATCTTATTTAGTTACATAATGCTCTATGAATAAATCCAATGCTGTAAAATATTAACCACGCAACTTTCATGTGATCACGTCTCTCATACAAAACACAATGCCCTAAAATAGAATAGATTTTGGTTACACATTCGCATGCTTTTTAAAAAGACATATTTTAAAACTCATCACACCTTTTTCGCAATAATGTACCCATGAAGGGTACACGATAAAACTCCCAAGAATAATATAAAATCTATAGAAGAGCCCCATCTTTATGCTAAATAGGCACCATCACACACTTTATCATCTCTTGGGTATTGCAATAGCCCTGCATTCTGACAGCCTTTGACACTTAAGAGCATTCATAGCACCCAAGTGCATTTATAAGAAGTATTTTTACAGCTTTTTTTCTCGTATCGCCTTCACGCTAATCCCGCCGCTTATGACATCACAAACAAAGGATTTAAATTGATTTAATACGAGAAAGTTTATGATAAGAGAGTCTTACAATTTTCAGAGCCAGTGACTCAACATGCAAAAAGTAAATTTACTATTATAAATAAAATATTTGAGCTATGACAAAAACACTTTATGCATAAAGTTTCTATACGTCCTAATATAATCACCATAAGCAATAGTGTTTTACGATGCATCAGGTTAAAATAATACTCACCGCATTAAGGAAACTGAAGTTTTACCCATATCGCGATTAAAAATATAACGTTTTTCATAAACTTCAACGATTGGAGGTTTACGATTTTCTTCAAAAAAATCATACCCTTTCTTAAGCATAACCCAAAATTTATAATTAGGGTCATTGCGATGACGTAACATATTATCCTCAGTCATACGAAAAGGAAAAGCTTGCAACTGAAATGCTCTTTGTCCTCCTTTAAAAGCATCCCGTGCAAACGCATAAATCTGAGCCATATTCTTATCACTCATAGAATAACAACCGGCAGAAAAGCAAGACCCATGCACCATAAGATTGCTTCCAGTACGACCGTTTTCTTGATCATATAGGTTAGGAAACCCTATATTAAAAGAAAGATAATATTTTGAATAAGGATTCATTTGGTTTGCGCTAATAGTATAAAAACCCTCTGGTGTCTGAAGATCCCCTTCTTTATATTTAGGTCCAAGCTTACCAGACCATTTGCAAATGCCATAGCGAGCAATCAAAATAAAAGGTCCTGAACGAGATTGTTTCCAAATTTCAGCAATATTTTCTTCCTTGAAAAACCGCATTAAAATTGGTGCATAAGGATCAATATCGTATAAAACCATTCTATTCTGGATTTCTTGCGGAAGCGGTTGCTCAACTTTAGCACGAATAGAAGCTGGTAATCTTCCTTCACATGCCGTTAATATTCCCGTTATAAACAAAACACATACAGCAAGGAATCTGTTAAATATCATTGAATAAAACTCCAAACCATCACTCCTCAAAAAAATGCCTTATGTTAGTGAGCGACCAATTTGAAGGTATTTTTCTCTTCGTTCTTGTTTAAGAACTTGACCATCTTTTCCAGCCATATCTCTTAAAGCCTCTGAAATAACCTCACCCGTTGCATCAATGGCAATCTCTTTGGCGCGATGTGCCCCTCCTAAAGGCTCTGAAATAATACCATCAATAATCTCTAAGCGATACAAATCTTGAGCAGTAATACGCATATTCATTGCAGCATCTTTTGCACGAGCTGGATCACGCCATAAAATAGAAGCAGCTCCTTCTGGAGAAATAACAGAGTAAATCGCATGTTCCAACATATAAACTTTATTGGCAGCCGCAATTGCTATTGCCCCGCCTGAGCCACCTTCTCCAATAACAACCGAGACAACAGGAACCTTCAAACGTAAAGTTGCAGCTGTTGATTGAGCAATTGCTTCTGCTTGCCCACGTTCTTCAGCGCTTACACCAGGGTAAGCACCCGCCGTATCAACGAAAGTGAGAAGAGGCAAACCAAAGCGGTCAGCCATTTCCATAATACGTACAGCTTTACGATATCCTTCTGGACGTGCAGAACCAAAATTATAGCGCAAACGCGTTTGTGTATCATGACCTTTTTCTTGACCGATATAAGCAACTGCTTCTCCTTTAAAGCGTGCAAACCCGGCTTGAATAGCCTCATCTTCAGCAAACTTGCGATCTCCTGCCAAAGGTGTCATATCACTCAATAGGCGTTTAGAGTAGTCCATAAAATGAGGACGATCAGGATGACGAGCGACTTGTGTTTTCTGCCACGGCGATAATTTTCTATAAATATCGTGCAATGCCGTTTGGGAACGTTTTTCAAGACGAGCAATCTCATCACTCATATCAAGACTGCCTTTTTCCTGAAAAATCTTTTTTAATTCAAGAATTTTCCCATCGAGATCAGCAACTGGTTTTTCAAAATCAAGATAATTATGCATTGTACCAACTCATTCAGTATCACTTATATTATAAAGTATTTTTCAAAAACATCACCTTTTCTTTAACGAGCCTTTTGCCCATCAGCAAGCGGATGATGCTCACTGACTAAACGATAAAGCCCTTCTTCCAACACATGGGTATAAATCTGAGTAGTAGAAATATCAGAATGACCTAATAAATGTTGAACAGCTCGCAAATCTGCCCCATTTTGCAAAAGATGGCTAGCAAAAGCGTGGCGCAACATATGGGGAGAAAAGTGATTACTTTTTATTCCAGCTCTTTTAGCAAGACTTTTCAATTCCCTTGCAACAACTTGACGCGCAATATACCCTGTTTCTGAATGCGCTGGAAAAAGATAAGGAGTTTTCGCATCTTTTCCTTGATCACGCAAATCCAACCACTGTAAAAGAACTTGATATGCTTTTTTTGATAATAGCACCATTCGTTCTCTCTTTCCCTTACCGCAAACCAAAATACTGTATGATTTCCCCCGCACAGCCTGAACTGGCAGACTCACCAACTCACTAATGCGTAATCCTGTTGCATAAAGCATTTCACTCAACAGCTGAAGACGCAATGCACGCAGATAATTCTTAGACCCATAAACAGCTTGATTAACCTCCAATTGCGCCGAATCAAGAAATTTTGTCACCACATCTTCACTGATAATTTTAGGCAAAGGACGCCGTTGACGAGGTGCATCAATATCATTGGAAGGATCATCTTCTCTTAGTCCTTCTGCATAAAGAAACTGATAAAATTGACGCAATGTCGATAAACGACGTGCTTGTGAAGATGCAGCAAAACCAAATGTATGCATAAGCGACAAAAGGCCAATTAAATCTTTCTTTTGTGCTGAAAGGAGCGCAACAGAATACGAAGATAATTCGTCTTGCGCCCACTGTAAATCATGTTGATAAGCTGCAAGTGTATGGGCAGAAGCGCCTCGTTCAGCACTCATCATTTCAAGAAAACGCTCTATCACCATATTATTTTTCATTAATCCATTCTCAAGGAAAGACTCAGTGAATCCAAAGGGACATCCACAGACATATCCACCGTTACGGGCTCAACAAAAATCACAAGAATGATCATTATACTAAAAAGAATAGTAAGCAAAATAGCAAGAATCATCAAAAATCTGGTCAATGTTGGCATAAAACAATAAACTTTTTCAAAATACTCTATCTCTTATTCTACTTTATAAAGATTAACAGGAATTGACTTTAAAGCAGATAAATGCCGAAATAAGCTATGAAAAATAATCGACCTCATCCTCTCCCCCTGTCACAAATAAAAAGACAAATCTTATCATCTATCGACAACCAAGCTCTTGTGTTTGTTGGTCTCATGGGAGCAGGAAAATCAGTCATCGGAAAACGTATTGCTAACATGCTTGGTTTACCCTTTTATGATTCTGATCAAGAAATCGAAAAAGCAGCACAAATGTCTATCAAAGAAATCTTTCAAATTTACGGAGAAGCGGAATTTCGTATTCTTGAACAGCGTATTATTCTCAATCTCATAAAAAAACGTCCTCTTGTTTTAGCAACAGGTGGCGGCGCTTATATGAATCAAGATACACGACAAGCCATCCATCAAAATGGAATATCCATCTGGCTGAAAGTAGATCTTGATATCCTTATGCAACGAGTTTCTAAGCGTCCAACACGCCCCCTTCTTCAAACAGCAAATCCTAAAGAAACGATGCAAAAACTCATGGAACAGCGTTATCCTATCTATGCAAAAGCAAACTTAACAATTAACAGTTATAAAGAAAGTCCCTACAGCTTGGCAAAAAATGTCATACGATCTTTACAGCACTACCTCCATACGGAAAAATAACAACAGAAAGAACAAGCATGAAAGTCAAAACCGTCACCGTTAAATTGAACACGCACTGTTATGATATCATCATTGGTCCAAATCTTATCGCACAAGCTGCTTTACAGATTAATCATTCTTTTAAGCAGAAAGATTTTCATCAAACACGTTTGGCAATTGTTACAGATACAAATGTCGCATCTCTCCATTTAGATTCGCTACAAGCAGAGTTAACAAAAAATAAAATTCACACTGTCCCTATTATTGTAGAAGCAGGAGAACAATCAAAATCATTTTCAACCCTGCAAGTTGTCATCGATAAAATTCTTGCTACGCATTTAGAAAGAGGTGATTGTGTTATAGCTTTTGGCGGTGGTGTCATTGGCGATCTAGCAGGATTTGCAGCAAGTATGATCCGCCGTGGTATGAATTTTATTCAAATGCCCACAACACTTCTTGCACAAATTGATTCCTCTGTTGGTGGAAAAACGGGCATCAACAGTCGATATGGCAAAAATCTTATTGGTGCTTTTTATCAACCGCAATGTGTTATTGCTGACACGTGTGTCCTTGATACCCTACCACTGCGTGAATTTCGTGCTGGTTACGCAGAAATGGTAAAATATGGACTCATTAACCAGCCTGATTTTTTTGAATGGCTTGAAAAAAATGGACAAGAAATTTTTTCTAATGGCCCTCTACGAACAGAAGCCATTGTTCGCTCATGCCAATTTAAAGCTGCCATTATAGCACATGACGAATACGAAACAGGCGAGCGCGCACTCTTAAACCTCGGTCATACATTTGGACACATGCTTGAAACAGCAACCGCTTATGACTCAAAGCGTTTAATTCACGGTGAAGCTGTAGCAATTGGAATAGTTCTTGCACACCAATTCTCTGCGCAACTGAATTTAATAGACTCCACACTCATAAATCGTATCGAAGTACACCTTAAAGCCATAGGGTTACCTACGCGATTAAAGGATATCCCAGGAGGTCTACCAAATGCTGAAGCTTTAATGACTCTCATTGCCCAAGATAAAAAAGTTTCACAAAATAATTTGACGTTCATTTTAACACGCGGGCTTGGTCAATCATTTATTGCAAAAAATGTTCCATCAGATGCAGTTTTATCCTTTTTGGAACAAAAATTAACAGAAATTCGTTAATTCATATTGAATATAATTGATTCGTTTTTATACTTCTATTAAAGGAATAAATATGATGATGTCTGCGTAGCTCAGCAGGATAGAGCACAGGATTCCTAAAGGAATTGGGCATTTTGAAGAGAAATCTTTAAAATGGATTTGCTCAAATTCGGGGAAAGCTTCATGGGTAACTATATGCCAATCCCGAGCCAAGCCTCTTTCCACATGAGAGGAAGGTGTAGAGACTGAACGGGCAGCACCTAAAAAGCACAAGCTTCAAGGTGAAGAGACAGTCCAGACCACGAACAGCTTATAAGGCTGGCGGTGAAAACCGAAGTGGTATGAATCCTGGGGTCGCAGGTTCGAATCCTGCCGTGGACACCATCATGCTAAGACAAATTACTTTTCATATAGGGAAGCATTATGAAAAAAACTCTACGTATTTTAGGATTTTTTTCCTCTTTATTATTTTTCAATGTAAGCTGTGCTTTGGCTGCTTCTTTAATTATTGAGGTATCAGACAATCCAGAAACAGAAACCATAACCTATCAATGTAATATGGGAGCGAATAAAGAACGCATTGAAGCAACCTATCACAACGCTGATAATATTTCATTGGTTAGTTTCAAATGGAAAGGCGATCGTATTATCGCAGCTAATGTTATTGCTGCTTCTGGAGCAAAATATGTGGGGGAGCAATATATTTGGTGGGAAAAAAATAAAGAAGTAACTCTTTACGATCTTATTCAAGACCCAGAAGAAAAAAATCCCATCCTCTGTAAGGATGAATCACTGTTATTATTTTAAATAACTAAGGAAATATCATGAAAAAAGCTTTTATTATAGGATTTTTTGCTGCTTTAAGCTTATCGCTGTTCAGTTCACTCAATGCCTTTGCTGGCTCTTTAGTGATTGAAGTACCAGATGATCCAGAGCCAACAACAGAAATTGTTTCCTATCAATGTGATACAGGCACAAGTAAAGAGCATATTGAAGTAACCTATCTCAATGCTGGTAACATTTCGCTTGTTGATTTCAAGTGGAACGGAAAACGTATCATCGCTTCTCGAAGCATAAATGCTTCTGGAGTAAAATATATGGGAGGATCCTATATATGGTGGACAAAAGGAGATGAAGCCACGCTTTCTGATCTTATTAATGATCCAGAAGGAAAAAATCTCATTCAATGTGTAGAAGAACAAAAAACAGAATAAAAAAAGCTCACTGCGTTTCAAAAATCGCTCTGGCTCGTATCACATAATATTTCTTCTGAAGCAGATGTTTGTTCTTCAATCTGACGTGATAAAAGAGCCAGCGGTTTTTCTAATTTGTTTCTTGCATAATGTCGATAAGCAGCTGCTTGTGAGACGAGCATAGAAGCAACAGGTATTGTTACAAGTAAAAAAATCATCAATAAAAATTCATGAAAAACAAAATGATGATCTACAAAAATCGAATAAAGAAATGATGCAACAAGAACACTGCCAGCGCCCCAGCTTGTACTCAATGAAAGCATATGTAAACGTTTATAAAAAGTGGGAAGGCGCACCAGCCCTATCATTCCAATTAATGTGAGACCAGAGCCTAATATCAAAAAAAATGTAACAGCAATAGCAACAACAAGCGATACATCATCATTCATTCAATAATCTCTCCTCGCATTAAGAATTTTGCCAACGCAATACTTGATACAGGTCCCAATAATCCAATAATGAGAGCTGCAACAAAATAAATGGTTGTTCCTGAACGGATATCAAATGTAAGAAACAAAAGAATAGTAATTATATAAAGGGCATCCAAACCAACAATCCGATCTTGTGCCCGTGGACCACGAATCAACCGAAACAGTGCAAGAATCATGGACAAACTTAAAAAAAACTGTGAAACGTAAAGCCCCCAATAAAGGATCACCATACTCATTAAAAAATCTCCAAAAGTAATTGCTCATAGCGTTTTTTGATCAATTGTTGGTAATCATATCCATTTTTAAAATTTAAGACATGAAGCAAAAGTTCACTATTCTTTCTACTATAGGCAATCCAAGCAGTCCCTGGAGTTGCTGAAAGAATACATGCTAAAACAGCTAAAGCTGTACGACTTTCAAGTGAAATGGGCACCACAATAAAACCAGATTGATGTTTTCGAAATTTTTTGGTTAAAATAAAGTAAGCTACTGCGATATTTGACACGATAGAATCGATAAACACGCGAAAAGACAATTGCAAAACAGCACGCCAACTTTTAATTTTTATCTTTTCCGACTCAAGAAGTCTCATCATCCATCCCCCAAACACAGCAATGATAAACCCTAAAAGCAATTGGCCGAAACTAAAACCATTTAAAATCAGCCACATAAAAACAATTGCTACGCTAGAAAAAGAATAACAATATTTCACCGGTTCATCCCCTTATTTTCAAGAGAAAAATCATCTAAAACGCTTCTGATATAATTTTGAGGTTCATACAAAGTTTTGGCTGTTTCAAGCATATAACGACTAATAGGACCAGCAACAATTGTAATAAGAAAACACAAAGCAATGAGCGCAGTAACAGAGGCAAATTCAATCACTTGCACCCGTGGAATCTTCTCTTCAAGAGAAACCCAAAAAGTCCGAATACCCGTTCTGGTCATTGCAATCAAAGCAGCAAAACTAGATAGAGTAACAAAAGTTATAAAAAGCCAATCATGATAAACGGGTAAAGCAGTAGAAAGATTTTCTCTACTATGATTTAAGAGTGCCACGAACATCATAAATTTAGCAACAAAACCAGAAAAAGGTGGTAGACCAATAATCAAAAGTGCACAAAGCCCAAAACAAGCTCCAAGAATTGCCAAATTTACCGGTAAATACGTCCCCACTTCATCTTCTTCTTGCTCTTCATCGTCACCATAAACCTCCATTGTAACCGTCAAAACATTTGCTGCTACATCTTGACAACGTTCCACCAATTCCACCAAAAGAAAAAAAGCACCAAGAGCCAAAGTTGAGGAAATAATATAAAAGAGTGCCCCTGCAATCAGGGCTGTATTGCCAATTCCAATCGCTGTCAACAATGTGCCAGAAGAGACTAAAACACTATAAGCCACCAAACGTACTAAAACTTGGCTTGCCAACACCCCAATAAAACCAAAAGCCATAGTGGCAAGGCCACCGTAAAACAAAACCATTTGACCAAAATGGCTAAAATGTCCACTTTCAGGTCCAAACCATAGCAATGTTAAACGTAGAATAATATAAATACCCACCTTGCTTAAAAGTGCAAAAGAAGCTCCAACGGGCGCGACTGCTGCACTGTAAGTTGGCATCAACCAAAAATTCAATGGCCAGATCCCTGCTTTTAACAAGAAAGTAATTCCCAAAAGAGCTGCACCTATTTCAAATAAAATCACATCACTAGAGGCTATATATTTTATTTTTACAGCCAAATCGGCCATATTGAGCGTGCCTACGATTCCATAAATGAGTGCCGCACCAATGAGAAAAAACAATGAAGCAACCAGATTAATCACGACATAATGCAATCCTGCACGCACACGTAACGGACCAGAGCCATGCAACGCAAGCCCATAAGAAGCTGTTAACATCACTTCGAAAAATACAAATAAATTAAATAAATCACCTGTCAAAAAAGCGCCATTTATTCCCACCATAAAAAATTGCATCAATGACTGAAAATGAGGACCTGCTTTATACCAATATGCTCGTGCAAAAATCAATGCTGCAGTAATCAATAGACTAGAAAGTAAAAGCATCATAGCGCTTAAACGATCCAACACTAAAACAATACCGAAAGGGGAAGACCAATTCCCAAGCCGATAAACATCTAAAGCTGGCGCAACTTCAAGAGTGCGTCTCACCAATAAAGCAGACACAACAACTAACACAGCAGCAGAAAAGATACTTATGAGTGATTTCAATTTTGAACGACGTTCATCATAGAAAAGGAGAAGTGCTCCTGTACTTAACGGCAAAAGAATAGGAAAAATAAGAAGGTGATGCACGCAAGCTCCCATCACTGTACCTCACGTCCATCAACGTGATCTGAGCCTGTTAAACCGCGCGAAACCAGAAGGATAACCAAAAATAAAGCTGTCGTTGCAAAACCGATCACAATCGCAGTTAAAACCAAAGCCTGAGGAAGAGGATCCACATAATTTGCTGTATTAATCACCGTAGTAGGATCAACAATTGGGGCAGCATTACTGCGGGGTCTACTTATTGCAAGCATGAAAAGATTAACACCATAGGAGATCAAAGACAAACCAAGAATGACTTGAAAAGTTCTGGGGCGCAAAATGAGCCAAATTCCAGATCCCACCAGAACACCAATAGCCAAAGAAAGAATAATTTCCATTAATTTTCCTTCTCTTTCAAAGCAGGTTTTTTACCGATTCGGTAACTACGAATTGATTGATGCGCAAGTGCAATTAAAATGAGAACTGTTGCTCCCAAGACAAGAGAAAACACACCAAAATCAAATAAAAAAGCAGATGCTATAGGCACCTTTCCAATCAACGGCACATGAATATATTGGAAAAATGATGTTAAAAAAGGATACCCAAAAAATAAAGCCCCTATTCCCGTTAGAGCCGATAATAACAAGCCAAAACCCATCCAACGTAGCGGCAAAACTTTCAAATGGTTTTCTACCCAATGAATATCGCGTGCAAGATATTGTAAAATAAATCCTATCGCTAAAGTCACTCCCCCGACAAATCCTCCTCCTGGAAGATCATGCCCTCGTACGAATAAGTAAAAAGAAAAAGCAATAATAACAGAAAAGAGCCATCCCATAATAGCAGAAGGAATAGCGAGATAATTCAACACTGTATCCCCTACATTTCGATCTGGCTGTGCCTTATCAAAAGCTTCCTGAATACGTTGTTGAAACGGTGCATCAATACTTTCAGGAGCAGGGCGGAATCGACGCAAAAGGGCAAAGACAGTCAGCGAAACAACCCCCAAAACCACAACTTCTCCCATAGTATCAAAACCACGGAAATCAACCAACAATACATTCACAACATTGCGACCACCAGCACCAGAATAAGCATTTTCCAGAAAAAAGTTAGAAACAGTCGTCCCTTGAGGGCGTGTCATCACCGCAAAAGATAACCATGAAACACCTGCACCTCCCATAATTGCTATGATGAAATCACGAGCACGACGTAAACGTACTCCAAAATGAACAGACGTTGGCGCAGAATTATACACACGCTTAGGCAACCAACGCAAACCAAGCAATAATAAGACAGTTGTCACCACCTCAACAACCAATTGCGTTATTGCCAAATCGGGTGCAGAAAGCCATAAAAAGGTTGCGCAAGTCATCAAACCTGCTCCCCCCAATAGCATGAGTGATGCAAGGCGATGAAACTTTGCTTGCCAAGCGACTAAAATAGCACATAATCCACCGACTAACCAAAGAGCAAGAAAAGGAATATCAAGTGGGAAAAGTGGTAATCCTCCTGCGACAATTAAACCATCACACCAAAGCAAAGAACCAACAAAAATAAAACACACACCAAAGATCCAATGCAACTGTATTTGCAAACGACGTGTTGACAAAACAGCTTCCACCGCACGCGCCCATTTCCAAGAAAGAATCACAAGAATGCGTTCAAAAATACGTGTTCCTTTCAAGTGACGAAAAAAGGGCGCTCCATCATCACAAGATAAGAAATAACGTCGCCCAGCAATATAAAGCAATCCGCCTCCTAATAAAGCCACTAAGCTCATCACTAATGGTGTATTAAACCCATGCCAAACAGCCAAACTATAAGAGATTGTCATTGGTCCTAAAACAGATACAACAGCATTATCTAAAATAGGTCCTATTGTTAAATTAGGAAAAATACCAACTGCCAAACAAATAAACACTAAAAGCTCGATTGGCAAACGCATAAAATGCGGTGGTTCATGGGGAGTTTTGGGTAATTTGTCTGGTTTTGGTCCCCAAAAGACACCATGAATAAAACGTATAGAATATGTCACACTAAAAAGGCTAGCGAGTGTTGCTACATAAGGAGCAATCCAATCGAGCCATGATTCCATATGCGTTTCAACAGCTTCAGCAAAAAACATTTCTTTTGATAAAAAACCATTAAGCAAAGGAACACCAGCCATCGCTGCACTTGCGACTAAAGCAAGAGTTGCTGTAATGGGCATAGAGCGATAAAGTCCTGTCAGTTTACGCATATCACGTGTCCCAGTTTCGTGATCAATAATGCCAGCAGCCATAAATAAAGAAGCTTTAAAAGTAGCATGATTAGCCATATGAAAAATCGCTGCAACACATGCAAGGGGACTTCCAAGACTTAAAAGCGTGGTAATCAATCCAAGATGACTAATCGTTGAGTAAGCAAGCAATCCCTTTAAATCTTGCTGAAACATAGAAAAATAAGCGCCAAGAAGAAGTGTTGAGAGTCCTGAAAAGCCAACCAGCCAAAACCAAGACTCCGTCCCAGAAAGCACGGGCCATAAACGAACCAACAAAAACAATCCTGCTTTCACCATCGTTGCCGAATGCAAATAAGCCGATACAGGTGTTGGAGCAGCCATCGCATTGGGCAACCAAAAATGAAAAGGAAACTGTGCACTTTTTGTTAATCCACCCAATAAGATACAAATAAGAGCAGGGCAATAAAGCGAACTTGACCGGATCATATCTCCAGACTGCAAAATCTTATCCAGATCAAAACTACCAACGATATAGCCAATCAATAAAACCCCAATAAAAAGGGTAAATCCACCAAAACCTGTAATCGTTAAAGCCATACGCGCCCCTTCACGCGCACTAGCATTATGATACCAATAGCCAATCAATAAAAAAGAAAAAATACTGGTAAGTTCCCAGAAAATAACTAAAAAAACGAGATTACCTGATAAAACAATTCCTGTCATAGACCCCATAAATGCCAGAAAAAAAGAAAAAAATCGTGGTACAGAATCTGCCGGATTCATATAATAACGCGCATAAACAACGATAAGCAGCCCAATTCCTGTAATGAGTAAGCAAAAAAGCCATGACAAACCATCCATTCGAAGGATTAAATCTCCTCCCCATGCTGGAAGCCAAGAAATATCTAAACGTATAGTGTGATTTTCACGAACCGACGGATAAAGCATGATTGTAAAAAGAAGACTAAAAAGAGCAATGCTTCCAGCAAACCACGCTTCATTATTTTTTGCTGTCGAACGAAAAAAACCAATAACAGAACTTCCACCAAAAGGAAGCAAAACGAGCAATATTAACATTGCTTCCCGTATTGTCATTCTTTCAGCTCCATACTGCTCTTAATATTTTATCATCGACAAAACAAAAATTTATATTTTCACACCCCCCATTCTACACTTCATGATAATAAGATTTAATAAAACTTAAAAGCATTTAAATTTTTCAAAAAACAATATTCCATGAAAATACTACGCACCGCACAAGCTTTCCCTTTAATTGTAAGAACAATAACGCTCACGACAAGAAGCAATTAAAATTTTATTTAATAATTTCTATCCTTTAAAAAAGCGCGATAAACACTGTTTACGAGCCCCATGAAAAGGCTGAAAACTATTATCATTTTTATTATAAGAGCGATAACGCGCACGACAAGATTCAATATGTTGTTTAAGCATCCATGGCTCTTTTTTTTCTAATTTTTCTGAATAAGACGTCAAAAACGTCCTTTTAGCATCTGACACAACTTTTAATGATGCGTCTTTTGCGCTTAAATGCGGTGATGCAACAAATGCTGTTTCAGGATACCACCAATTATCTTTATACTTAATATAACCACGCCGATAATTATGATAACCCTTAAAACCATTAAGTTCTCTACGTCCCGTAAAAATCAAAGGCACCGAACTCTCTTGGATAGATGTCTGAAAAGTCGATTTTGCTTTAGCATCACTTCTATTTTGCACCAAATTAACAAGCGTAGTTGTTATAATGAAAAAACTGCAAAAAAATACAAAAGCCAGAGCATAATATAATTTTTTTTTCATACGCATAACGCAAAACTCAAAATAATAAACGACACTAGGTACAGAGAAAGCCTTTCTCTTGCTAGACAGAAACAGATTCTTTTCTTAAAATTCTTTTTTATTGAGACATTCTGTTACTCTTTGTACTAAACGTTTATCTTAGCAATAAGATCCTTCAAAAAAGAATGAATGAATGATGATAAAAACCCCCTATTATCTTATAGATAAATTGAAGCTCATTAAAAATATGCAAACGATTTTTCGTTTACGGGAAATGTCAGGAGCAAAAGTTTTGCTTGCCTTGAAATGTTTTGCCACATGGAGTGTTTTTGATTTAATGTCCGAATTCATGGATGGAACCACATCATCATCCCTTTATGAACTGCGTTTAGGAAGAGAAAAATTTGGCAAAGAAACTCATGCCTATTCAGTTGCTTGGGCAGATCATGAAATTGACGAAGCCTGTGGTTATGCAGATAAAATTATCTTTAACTCAATCCAACAACTTCAACGCTTTTCTGATGCAACAAAAACCATTCAACGAGGTTTAAGATTAAATCCAGGAATGAGTGCATCGAATTTTGATCTTGCCAATCCATCTCGTCCCTTTAGTCGCTTAGGAGAAACAAATCCAAATGCTATTAAAGAAGTTTTGCCACTCATCAACGGTTTGATGATCCATAACAATTGTGAAAATGCTGATTTTAATCTTTTTAACCAAATGCTTGAGCATATGGAAGAGAAGTTTTCAGAACTTTTTTCTGCTGTTGACTGGATAAGCCTTGGCGGTGGAATCCACTTTACAGCTGAAAGTTATCCTCTAGAAGCTTTTGCAGAACGCTTAAAACATTTTTCCAAAACTCATGGTGTCACTGTTTTTCTAGAACCAGGAGAAGCCGCTATCACCAAAAGTACTACCTTAGAGGTCAGCGTTCTTGATACATTGTATAACCAAAAAAATCTTGCCATCGTTGACAGCTCTATTGAAGCACATATGCTTGACCTTCTCGTTTATCGTGAAAATGCCAAATTAGAACCCAATAAAGGAAAGCACGAAATTATGATCTGCGGAAAATCTTGTCTTGCCGGCGATATTTTTGGAACATTTCAGTTTCCAGAACTTCTTAAAATAGGGGATAAACTATCTTTCCAAGATGCAGCAGGTTATACAATGGTCAAGAAAAACTGGTTTAATGGCATTACAATGCCTGCTATTGTTCTAAAAGAGTGCGATGGCACACTAACACTGCAACGTCAGTTTAGCTATAACGACTATCAGGAAAGTCTTTCATAAAGATAACCATAAAAAACATCATATAACAGTATTACAAAGGAGATGAACCTACAATGAAGAAAAATGTTCTCATTATTGGTGCTGGAGGTGTTGCACAAGTTGTTGCACACAAATGTGCTGAAAACAACGATATTCTTGGTGAAATTCATATTGCTTCACGAACACTCAAAAAATGTGAAGCCATTATTGTTTCTATAAAAGAAAAGAACACAATGAAAAAACAAGGTGTTCTCAAAAGCCATACACTCAATGCCATGAATGTAGAAGAAACTGTAAAGCTCATCCAAAAGACCAAATGTGAAATTGTCATCAATGTCGGTTCTGCTTTTCTTAATATGTCTGTTCTTTCAGCTTGTATCAAAACCAAATGCGCTTATATTGATACTGCTATCCACGAAGATCCTCTTAAAATTTGTGAGACTCCACCTTGGTATGGCAATTATGAATGGCCACGACGTCAAGAATGCCAAAAAGCTGGTATCACGGCTATTTTGGGCGCAGGCTTTGATCCAGGTGTCGTTAACGCTTATGCGGCATTAGCCCACAAATGTTATTTTGATAAAATCACAGATATCGATATTATTGATATTAATGCTGGCAACCATGGGCGTTGGTTTGCTACAAATTTTGATCCAGAAATTAACTTCCGTGAGTTTACAGGACAAGTATGGTCATGGCAAAATAAAAAGTGGACTTCCAATAAAATGTTTGAAATCAGTCATGAATGGGATCTTCCTGTTGTTGGAAAACAAAAAGCCTATATGACAGGACATGATGAAATTCATTCACTCTCGAAAAATCTTGATATTCAAAATATTCGCTTTTGGATGGGATTTAGTGAACGTTATATCACTGTTTTTACTGTTCTGAAAAATCTTGGTCTCTTATCTGAACAGCCCATTAAAACAGCAGAAGGACAAGAAGTAGTCCCTTTAAAAGTTGTAAAAGCTGTCTTACCTGATCCTTCCTCTCTCGCTCCAGACTACACAGGAAAAACCTGTATTGGAGATCTTATTAAAGGCGAAAAAAATGGAAAACCAAGAGAAATTTTTATCTATAACATAGCCGATCATAAACAAGCTTTTCATGAAACCGGAGCTCAAGGCATTTCCTATACAGCTGGTGTACCAGCAGCCGCAACTGCTTGTCTTATTGCCACAGGCGAATGGGATGTTAAAACGATGGTCAACGTAGAGGAATTACCACCCCACCCTTTCCTTAAACATATTGATCATATGGGGCTTCCCACTTTTATAAGAGAAGAACAAGAGGATAAAAAATTACAGTTTTAAATTTATCCCAGAGAACATATGCTTGATTTCTTTAAGTTATCACAAAACTTCCCTTAAATTGTTTAATGAAATGAAAACAAACTTAATATTCTTATGAAAGGATATTTTTTCAAAAATTTTAGTTATTCGTTATTCACTTTTGGCAACATTGCGATTTTTTAACAACCTTAAAGGATAAATTATCTTTCTAAAAATGATCAAAAAAACAGAGAGGCAAAAAGAACTGATTTAATCACACTGTATGAAAAGTAGTGTCATCAGTAAAAGATATGAAAATACCGCTCTAAAAAAGAGCGGTATTTTATAAAATATTTTACACCCTCTTCACCTTAAAAAAAGATTCTTAACCCTTGCAACCATAAAATAATTCAACTTCTTTGAGAAAATTTCACTCGGCTTCCCATTTCATATATTTCATCATCCTATATAAAATATTTTATTTATAATTATAAATTATCGTTTTATCTGTGGAATCAGAGCCTTGAATATTTTAAGATTTTCTTATCGTCTCCTTTCATATTAAATAACTTAAAGCCCTTTGCTTATGACATCACAGGCAGAAGTTGGAATGAAGGTGAAAATACGAAAAAAAGCGTAAAAATATCTCTTATGAATGCACTTAAGTGTCAAAAGCTATGTCACATACAGAACTATTGCAAGATCCAAAAGTGTCGTCATACCGCGCAACGCGTCCGCATGTTTACCTTGTGACAGCAAGCCCACATACGCGTAGTGTTCATGGTATTTTGAACAATATGGCAGCAGAATTGGAAGTGGTGGAATATAATCCCACTTGCTTAACGCGTGCGATTGGCAAGAAATTAGAGCGTGTGGGAAGTGGGACACTGCTGATTATTGATGAAGCGCAAAATTTAACGGATGAAGCCATTAATCAATTGCGCCACTTTGTTGATATCAATGGTACTGGGTTGGCTTTGGGGGGCAATGATGAGATTTCGGGACGTCTCGTGCATCGTCAAAATGGTCCCTCTTATGCGCAAATTAAAAGCCGCTTGGCGATGCATTTAAAACGTCGCAAGCCTTATAGCGAAGATATTGCCGCGCGCATTCATGATTGGGGGATTGAAGATGTTGGTGCGATAAAGTTTTTGACTGGTATTGGCTTAAAAGCTGGTGCTTTGCGTCAAATTGACAAGACGATGATGTTAGCACGTATGGCAGCGCTTGGAGATGGGAGTGAGGTGACGCTAAAACATGTCAAAGCGGCATGGAAAAACCGCGATGTGGAGGAATTGGCATGCAGGCGCGTTTTTTGATCAAAGACCATAAGTTTTTATTTTTAAGCGGGGACAATTTACCAGACCTCACCCTCCATCAACATGACTGTTCCAGTTGGGAATTCACATTAGAGCCACGTACGCAATATGGCATCATTGAAGCTTCTTATTTTGATCGTTCAAAAGGGCAACAGTGCCAAGTCAAGCATCAAACAGGTTTTAGCGGTCCTGTGCGTCGTCTGCGGACTTGCTACCCTTGTGAAGAGGAAGCACGAGCTGCCGCTGCCTCTGAGTCGGATAGGCTTTGCCATGCAGTGGGCAGTGGTTCTTTGACCCTTCCCGGACGCCCTGAAATCATGGCTGATCAACCTCTGCTCCTACAAGGGTTTCGTGGAGAAATCAATGGACCATGGAAAGCTGCAACCGTCATGCATCGTTATGAGAAACAAAGCGGATACATCACACAAATCACCCTCAAAGCTCCAAACAAGGGAAAGGAAAGAAACAAAGAATAGAGGCTGGGCTGGTGGTCACCCAGCCAACGGGAACGGTTTAGCAACAAACCCGTCCGATGCCACTCAACTTAACATCGCAGCCGCTTCTTCTCACTTAAAGTAATGAGAAGACGGCTAACATAGATGAAAGAATGTTAAGAAATTATGGATATACTTCACAAAGAAAAATTAAAATCTGTTGATCCTATAGAACCAGCTGCTGCTTATGTTGGTGGCAAAATCAAGTTGGCGAAGACTATTATCAACATCATGGAAAACATCCCTCATCGCACTTATGCTGAGCCTTTTGTTGGAATGGGTGGGGTGTTCTTTAGGAGAAAATTAATCCCCTTATATGAAGTTATCAATGATCGTTCAGGTGATGTGGTGAATTTTTTTCGGGTGTTGCAACGCCATTATCACTCTTTTATAGAATTGTTAGAGTTCCAGATTAGTAGCCGTGAGGTGTTTGAACGATTACGCACACAAGATCCAAAGACGCTGACGGATTTAGAGCGTGCTTTGCGGTTTTTAGATCTGCAGCGGTTGAGTTTTGGTGGGCAGGTGGTAAAGCAGACGTTTGGCGTTGATCCTAATCGTGGTGCCCGGTTTAATCGTTTGAAACTTGAAGCTTCATTAAAGCTCATTTACCGGCGTTTAGCAGGTGTAACCATTGAACATTTAGATTGGTTTGAGTTTATCAGACGCTATGACCGGCCAAGCACCTTGTTTTACCTTGATCCACCGTATTGGGGTGTTGAGGATTGCTATGGAAAGGATTTGTTTAAGCGAGAAGATTATCAGACGATGTCCACCCTGCTTGCACAATTAAAGGGAAAGTTTCTTCTGTCTCTCAATGATGTGCCAGAAGTTCGGAAAACCTTCAGCCAATTTAAGATAAAAGAGGTCACCACATCTTATACATGTGGTTCAAATAAGCCGACTCCGGCTCAAGAGCTCATCATCTCAAATTGTGATTTTTAGCAAAAAAGAAAAAAGTGGCTTAAAAGGGTCTTTAAATGATCTTTGAAAGGCCTTTGAAGACCCTTTGACCCTCCCCTTAAAAACCCTTCGAAAAAAAATAAATTGATGCAAAATATGCTGTCAAATTGTGCAAAACCTGGTGACAAGCTACAACTAACAAATAAATCATTGGAGCGGGCGATGGGATTCGAACCCACGACCCCAACCTTGGCAAGGTTGTGCTCTACCCCTGAGCTACACCCGCTCACCGATTCGATATATTGTTTGTATGGCGTAGGATTCTATGAATTGCAACAAAAAAATATCATTTCAGTTTAATTTATTTTGTCTATGTTTTGATAAAATAAAGATTGATTTTAGAAGATTTTTCAGTAGCTAATTGTCCTCTTTTAATTTTTTATGGAGAGGGGTGGAATATAATGTTGAAAAGAATAGGTACATTGGGGGGGTATTATTACAGCTGTTTTTATGATGAACAGTGTTGCAAAAGCGGATGATAAAGTTAAACATGGTTGCAATAACATAAATTATGGTTCATCCTGCTGCGGATACCGTTCGTAAAGGTGTGGAAGATGTTCTTGCAGAAAATGGTGATAAGCAAGGTGAAAATTTTCAACTTACTTTTTTATCAGCGTAGGGTAATATTTCAACAGCAACGCGAATTGCACGTAAATTTGTTGGTGATAAACTCGATGTTATTGTGGCAATTACTACGCCTTCAGCACAAACAATGTTTGCGGCAAAAAAACAATTCCTATCGTCTTTGCGGTAATTTCTGATCCTATCGGAGATAAAATAGTTTCTTCGCTTACTAAACCTAGTGGTAATGTGACAGGGAGTTCTGATCGTATAGATATTGCAAAAAGTATTAGATTTTTGCGAGAAGTAAAACAAGATTTGAAAAGAATTGGTTATCTTTATAATGCTTCTGAAGCAAATTCTGTTTCAACACTTAAAGTGTTAAAAAATGTAGTTCGAAAAGTTGGAATTGAAATAATTCCTTCATCGGTTCCAAAATCTTTAAATGTTCAGGCAGTAACACGCGCTTTAATCGGTAAGGTCGATATTATTTTTGTTCCTGCTGATAATACGATTTTATCTGTTTTAGAAGGTGCAAGAAAGGTTGCAGAGGAAGCTAATATGCCTGTATTTGCTGTTGATACTAATGCTATAGGGCGCGGGCCTTTTATGACGCAGGGTGTGAATTTTTATGAGGTAGGAGTTGATGCTGGAAAATTGGTTGTGCGTATTCTAAAGAGTGAAAAAACTAGTGATATTGATGTTGGGTAGGCAGTTAATAATGACATTCGAATTGATATAAAAGCAGCCAAAAAAGTAAGGATTATTATTCCACAGGCTGTTATTGATCATGCGACAAAAGTGATTCAATAATTTTTACTGATAAGGTTTTGATGCAATAAAATACGTTAAGTTTTCATGGGGATTGTTTTTACATGAATATATTGGCGTTTTCTGGCGCTGTGGAATTAGGTCTTATTTATGCGTTTGTTGTTATAGGGGTTTATCTCTCATTTCGCGTTTTGGATTTTTCTGAATTGATTTATTTTGGTATGGTGCTGTCAAATGCATGGGTTGCACTTGGTGGTTCTCTTTATATTCAAACTGCAATCGCAACGGATATTATCGGTGGAATTGGAACAATTATTTTAGGGTTGGACGCCGTGATTATCGGTGAAGCTCTCTTTCGTACGCGCAATATTTTTGGGATTATAAGCAGCTGTATTGTGGGATCTGTACTTTATCGTGTGGCGGTGTAATTTGCTTTGAGGCAAATAGCATTGGTATTGATACATCGACAGATCTGCAGTTGATTACTTCATTGTTGGTTGTGTTAACTCTTATTATGCCACGCTATCGGAGGAGGCGTAAACGTGATTGAGTTTTTTCATGTTGGTGTTACATTTAAGTTGCAAACGCCTTTGGAAAAAAAGGCTTTAATTTATATTAACCTCAAAATTGATCAGGGTAGTTTTGTTACGGTTATTGGTTCAAATGGTGCTGGTAAATCAACTTTGCTTAGTAGTTTTGACGGGGGTAACGCTTCCCTCGATAGGAGGAGTAATTATCAATGGATAAAATGTTTCTAGGAAATCAGTCAGCGGACGTATCGGAAAGATTGCTTGTGTTTTTCAAGATTAGTTAATAGGCAGTTGGGGTTCTTTAATAATTAAAGAAAATTTAGCTATTGCTGCTCTTCGAGGAAATCGTCGTAGTTTACGTTCAGCTTTAAACCATGAAAAAAGGCAATTTTTTCGAGAGAAAATTGTTCAATTAGGCATTGGCCTTACAGAATATATTCATTATCCTATGGACAGTTTATCCGGTGGACGACGCCAAGTCCGTTTGTATTGTGATGACAACGTTAGCTCATGCAGCTGTTTTATTGCTTGATGAACATACCTCAGTATTTGATCCTAGAATGGCTGATTTTGGGATGCGCTTGACTGAAAAAATCGTTGAAGAGAAAAAATTAACCACTATTATGGTAAATCACTATATGCGTCAGTTTCTTGACCATGGCGATCGCACATTGATGTTGTATGGTGGAAAAGTAATTTTGGATGTCTGTTATGAAGAGTGCAGGAGATTGGATGTAAATGATTTAATTAGTATGTTTCAGAAAGTTTGCGGGGAAGTTTTTGATGATGGTGAACTGTTAATGGGTTAATAATGTGGCTCAGAAAAAAGCACATGAAGTTGATCAATTTCTAACACGTTTTTCACGTGCTTTTCCTATTGTTCTTGTTTATGGGACAGATCGTGGTCTTATTTGTGAACGTGCACAACGTTTTGCTAAACTTACGCGGGTAGCAATAGAAGATCCGTTTTCAACAATTCGTTTGGATGCTGCTGAAATTGACAAAGATCCTGTACGTTTGGAAAATGAAGCACGTACGTTATCGCTTTTTGGTGGAGATCGTTTGATATGGATTTCTAATGCTGCTAACCAAAAAGCTTTTCTTACAGCCTTGAAACTTTTAATTGAGAAACCACCAGAAGCCAGTTTTATTCTCATTGAGGCTGGAGACTTAAAAAAAGGAACAGGGTTACGCAATGTTGTTGAAATGGCAGCAAATGCAATGGCTTTGCCCTGTTTTGCTGATGATATGCGTTCTCTTGATGGTTTGATTGATGAGGTTTTAGGGCAGTTTAAGAAGACTCTTTCTTTGGATGCACGTAGATGGATGCATGAAAGTCTAGGGGCAGATCGCCTCGTATCACGAGGTGAATTAGAAAAGCTTTGTCTTTACGCCGAAAATGTTCATATTACTCTTGAGGATGTGAAAGCTGTTGTAAGCGATGTAAGTGCTCTTTCTCAAGATGAAGTTATTGATGCTCTTTTATTAGGCGATATATCAGGTTTTGAAATGCATTTTAACCGACATGCAGCATTGCATGGAACGCTTTTTTTTATTTTGAGTACAGCACAGAGGCATTTTCAGCAATTACAGCTATTGCGTTATCAAGTAGAGGTTGAAGGAAAATCGTCTTTTACGGTGGTTTCTCAAGCACGTCCCCCTATTTTTTTCCAACGAAAAAAGACTGTTGAACAAGCTTTAAAATATTGGAAGTTAGAACAGATTTCTTATGCAATGGAAAGAATTCAGAGTGCTGTTTTAGACAGCCGTAAAAATCCGCTTTTGGGTGAAGCTATCATTCGTCAAGCTTTGTTAGGACTTACAATTGTTGCACGACGCCAGATGGCAGCTTAACATTTTAAAATATTATGATTTTTTATTTGGAGGACGCTACAGAGGAAATTTTAGAAATTACAGTTTTTGCCTGATCAGCTAGATGTTGAAGGAGTTGTATTTTTGAGAATGCACTTTAAGACCTTAAAAGATTGATAAAAAAGAAAATTTTACGTATTTGGTGTAATAAGCGAATCCTTCCTCTGTAAAACAGAACATTGTAAACTCGATATACTTTGTGTGGCAAATTCATACGCTTTTTTAAAAGCATATTTCAATGTGTGTTATATTTATTTTGTGATCGGTGCTTATGAATGGCATAATGGTAAAGTTCTTTGTGAAGAATATAAAACCCATGGGACATTCTTCTCTTTACGTGTAATAAAAGTGTAAGCCAGAATTCATTATATACTTTCGTTATCCTCTAATGTTGTTGCAATTCTTGGCATTAGAGAGCATGAGGTTTTTTATTATTTTCTTATAATCGTTTTTGTTCATACATTAATTTTGCTTGCGATGGGCAGAAAGGAGATTTTAATTGATTCAATATAAGAAGGAGTATGATGGAAGAGTTTTACAGTCTTGGGCGTTATGATTTAAAATGAAAAACTACTATTATTTATAAATTAATGTCTTAATAGATTAATTGGTTTATATAAAATGATGATCCAGCAGAATCTTCTAGACAAGAAGATGAATTATTTACAGACTGGTGTGAATTAAGAATCTTTTTCCTTTGGGGTGAGAAGAAAGTCATAAGATATTATGATGAAAACGATAGTATCTATGAAGAGATTTTTATGCTTGATACAGAAATGAATATTTTAGCAATAAATGTGTATTAGGCAGTGGCATATGTGCTAAAAATGTTAAATCGTTACTTGCACGTTTAAAAGACGTATCGCATTGACTTATAAAGAATGTTCGTTATTTTGCATGTTGGATGAAAGCTTTGAGTATTGTGAGATTCTCTTATATCAAATTTGCTTATATTAAATTAATTAAAATAATTCTGCTTGCGCATTATAGGCAGGGAGGGGTGCTTGTGTGGATAAAAACTGTACAAGAAAGCGTTAAAAATGCTTCTTATGAACGCTCTCAAGTGTTGAGAGTTATCGCAACGCACAAGAGTATCGCAAGACTCAAGAGTTGACAAAGGGTATGATGTTTACCAACTTGTTGCACCACGAGCGTAGAGATGGTAATATCTAATGGCAAAAATGCGTTCTATAGTGTAAAAATGCCTCTAACTCATATGCAAAATATTCTACACACTAGGAGCTATCTGCTTTTCGGCAAACAATCATAAAAGGAATAAAAGTTTATTTTTTAGAGACTCTCTTTTTTAATTTTTCTTGCATGAAATCTCATTTTTTATGAAAATGTTCTTTACCAATCAGTGCATTAACATGCCTAGAAGGAAAAACATGAACAACTATACTCTTTTAATCGTTGAAGATGATGATATACGCCCTGTTTTGGTAGAACAATTGCAAATGCATCAAGAGTTTGAAATTGTCCAAGCAAAAACAGCGAAAGCAGGAATAAGAATAATCCAAGAAAAAAATATTGATCTAGCTATTTTAGATATTGAACTTCCTGATCTTAATGGTTGCAAAGCCGTTAAACAATTACGCACTCAAGGATTTCGTGCTCCCATTATTATGATAACGAATGATGAGACAGATTGCGATGCCATTTTAGATCTTGAAACAGGTGCCAATGATTATGTGATAAAACCCTTTCGCTTTGCAGTGTTATTAGCGCGAATTCGAACACAATTGCGCCAATATGAACAAAATGAAGATGCGACCTTTAATATGGGGCTTTATACTTTTAAACTAGGACAAAAACTCCTTCTTGATCAGAATAACAACACAATTCGTCTCACAGAAAAAGAAGCTGCAATTCTTAAGTGTCTCTATTATGCTAATGATAAAATTGTTAGCCGTGAAACATTGTTAGAACAAGTTTGGGGTTATAATGAAAATATTGTTACCCATACTTTAGAAACCCATATCTATCGCTTGCGACAAAAAATCGAAAAAGATCCCTCCAATACACAAATTCTCATAACAGATCCAAATGGTTATCGTTTAAACCTCTAATTTAATTTGATATTTATTGTTTTAAAAATAATTTTAATATCCTCAATTAAAATGCAAGTGAAATGATAAAATACAATGCAAATGCAATGAAAAAACGTTCATATACAATTTTGATGATACCCTATAGAACTTAACCTTATCAAGCATGTTCATGATAAAATAATTATTTCTCCATTATGAATGAAGAACCGAAATATCCAATACGAGAGAACCAGCAACAGAAATGCTTTAAAATCTCATGATATATTTGGTAATTTCGGCTTATATGCTTTTGTTCTCTTTAAAATTTTTAATATATTCGTCATACAAACAATCGTGATATCTTTTAGAAACATTCTTTATCATAATCATCCATATTTAATATATTGATATTTAGATTATTTTTTCAAAAACACCACTCCATTTACTGTTTTATTTCACATTCACTAAGCTTAAGCTAAATTGAGAGATGCTTTTTATCTTTATTGTTTTTCTCTATCGTATATGATTTTATCTCCGCTCAGAAAATAAGATAATTAATGGTAGAACGCTTAAATGATCGTCCAAAAATTTTATTTAAGAATATGACGTATTTTCGAAAATAACCTTCTCATAAGTGAAAAATTATTTAGGATCATAAATAAAGATTCACTTTTATCTAAAGTGCTTAAAGCTTCCTCCATAGAGATAAAGCAGCTATTTTTTATAAGACTTTTTGATTTACTATTATAGGATGATAGAAAACCATTGAAAGAATATTCTTTCCTTAAAAAGATATTTCGTTTTTCTGTCAAATTCACTTTAGGGTATTTTATTACGAAGCATAATATTTTTCTCTTGAACGCTACCATTTTTACATCTACTGAAATATCAGCATTGTTTCTAGCTTAAATATTGTCTCTATTCATGCAAAATGGTGTAATATATCGATATTTGAGATTTTTTAATTGTGATTACAAAAATTTAAAATAAGAGAAGTCTTCTATAATTTGCAGTTCTGATACTAATGGAAAAATGGTTAATTATCTTTATAAAGTAAAAAATTTCACATTTGTGGTGATAAAGCAGGAATAAAAATACGTCGAGACTGACGACGCTGTAGCAGACCTTGATAAACACGTTTTTGTGCTTGACACATTAAGAGTCCACCAAAATAAGGTAAAAGATGATGCGCAAATGGCTCATAAAAAAATGAGAAAAACCGTGAAATATAACTCGTAGAGGGCATATAATGGATGATTTCTTGTATTGATCCAGAAACAAAATTTGTTTTTTCAAACAAACGAATAATCTGTTGCTGACTATAAGGTTCGCCATAACCAAAGGGTGTAGTGGTATTACGTGCCCAAAAGCCAGAGCGATTAGGAACAATCACAATCAAATGGCCATTGGGGACTAAAACACGCCATATTTCATTCAATGTTTCAAATGAATTTTCTGTATATTCTAATGCATGGACCAATAAAATACAATCAACTGAAGCATCAGGAAGTGGCAAATCTTCTTCAAAAACAAGCGCTGTCGCAACTTGCTTAGCACAAGGCCAAGGAGAAGCACCCTGAGAAGCTGGCATAAAAGCAAAACATTGTTGGGCGCGTTCACGCAATGCAGAAAGATAAGGAAGAGTATAACCCATTCCCATAATCCGTTTATCCGTAAGATCAGGCCACCATAAATTCAATTGGTCACATAGCGTCTTTTGCACACGCATCCCAAGTGTAGAAGCATAAAAACCTTTCAGGGTGACGATATCCAATTCAATATACCATATAGAAACAAATTTCAGACATTACAGATTTTCATATACCCAACTTATATGGATTTTTGCTTTTTCTCCGCAATAGCAAATATTTCGATATTTCATATTTTAAACTTAAATGGTTAAAAAAGAAGTACAACATGATGATTATTGCGTTACGAGCATTTTAATTATTTTCTTTGGAGATAGGCTTCATAGAGGTTTTTCATATGCTATTTCTAATATCACTTAAAAAAAGATCCAATGCTGGTTAATGAAAATGAAGTAATTTTTCAAGATAGTTCTTTTCTTCTTCTGAAATATGCTCTTTACCAAGGCGTTTGCGGATTTCATCTAAAATCTGCCGCGTACGCATTTGATCGCTTTCTTGTGGGACTACCTCATCTTCTTGTCCTTCATCTGTTTTTGAAGAAAGTGGACGTCCTAACGGATCTTTAGGATCAGAATGAGAATTTTTATCATTTCCCATTTTTTTGAGTGTTTCATGCATTTTTTGTAAAACATTTTGGGCTCCTTGCCGTAAAGCTTCCAAGGCATCAGATTGATTTTGTATAGATGCCTGATGATTTCCATGATCAAGAGCATTTTCTGCAGAATTCATTTTTTCTTCTGCTTTTTTCAATGCATTACCTGTTTCAAATCCCTGTTCTGCTAATTCTTTTTTTAATGTTGATAATTCAGATCGCAATTCAGCTTGACGTTTTTTCAAAGATTTTTTTTGTTGTTCCGGTATATTTTCTCCACGTTTTTGTTCCATTTCCAACCGATGTGTTTCATTGAGAATTTCTTGCTGACGACGCATTAAATCTCCAAGCTGGTCCATCTTTTCTTTCATTTGTGCAGATTGTTTTTTTTCTCCCTCGTTTTGATTGCCTTTTTGCACATGTAAATGATCAAGCATCTGTTCAACTTCTGATAAGAGCTGTTCAGCGGCTAAGGAAGAACCTGTTTTAGCCATTTCCTCAATGAGATTCAGCTTTTCTTGTAATGTACTTTCAGAAAGATTACGAGTCTTTGAGTTTTTAAAATTTTTGGAAACTTGATTATCTTGCGTTTTTTCAGCCAAAGCATGAATATGTTCATCCATAGTTTGACGGAAATCTGCTATAAGCCGTTCGATTTCTGCCTCTGGAGCACCGTAACGGAGTGCATCCCGTAAAGCAGCTTGTGCTTGTTTTAACTTTTTTTGCACGGATTCAAATTGATTATTCTCAATGCCTAAAGCAATTTGCCATAAATAATCCACCATACTGTGTAAGTCTTCTTCTGTTTGTGCGAAAAAAAGCCTTGTCCATGCACTCTGTAGAACAAGAAAATGCGCTGCATTTTGCAGCCCTTTTTCTGGATGCACAAGTAAAGCAGAAAGCATATCCAATACACGCTCTTTCATCGAAGCATCAAGCGCTAATAAACGACGCAATTCACTCACAGAACGCGCAACAGGATTTGAAAAAACACGCTGCGGTAATATCATAATAAAAGTTTTGCTACGCCCTTTCTGCCCCGCTCCATCTTCTGCTATCAAAGTAATTTTAACTTGCGAACCTGCCCATGGATGCGCTGATACATCTTGCACTGTTCGCATTTTACCCTTGCCACTACGCGGAAGAAGAAGCTTTATTTCCGGAGCCTTATAAAGAGAAGGAGCATTTTTATTCTGAGGAAAAAAAGGCTCTATTTCAACAAAAGCCTTTGTCACACCATAATCATCATCCACTTCATATCGTGACTCTAACGAACCCGTTAAAATCCGCCCTGGTTTTTCCAACCAACGAATTGTTGGAGATGTGTCCTTAATCATCTGCAAATGCCATTGCTGCTTTTTATGACGTGATGATACAAACAAATCCATTGAATGTTCTAAATGTGTTTCAAAATGAGCAATTGGGTCATTCAAAGCTGTTTTTTCATTTTTTTTTGAAAATGAAATTCTCTGTCCATTTTCTACAGACTTTGCGTGTACTGTAACGCCAGCACTATTGGCAACACGTACAACAATATTACTCCCCTCAGGGATTTCCAGTTGTGTTTTTTCATCTTTTGTCAAATAAATAGGTGCCACACCGGTATAAACAGGTGGTGTTATCCAAGCATCAATCCGCATGAATTTTTCATCGACAATAGGGCGAAAATCAAAGGCATCAGCCAAACGCCCCCCTCGTGAACCAAAAGAAAAACTAAAAGCACACACAAAAAGGAGAATACACAAAGTCCTCAAAGCCAGAGGATCATAAGCTGCACTATTAAGAGAGATAAATCCAGTTTTTAAATGATATAATTGTTTAGCCATTCGGCGTTGATGTTCACGCCAAATAACAGCACTAAAATCTTCGTTGTTTTCATAACATAAATGATCTGTCTGAATAGTCAAAGGCTGGTGTTTAAGATCATTGATACGTTCAAGACGGTGATCTACTTCCCGCATTGTGGGGAACCGAAAACGAATAAGAAAAAATAAACTCGCCCCCGCACAAACAAACAGAATTCCAAGTAAGAGCAAATGAAACCAATATCCTAAAACGCCAAAAAGTCCTAACCAGCTCAATGAACAAAAGAGACTAAGAACGAGGGAAAATGGCAACAACCGCACCCATATCCGTTCAAACGAAAGGATCCCCCACATCAAAATGCGCACACACAAAAGCTTTATTGCAAAGCTTTTGATGTTTTTATTTTTCATAAACAAGCATTTTTCCCCTTTTACCGCGGTGCATTAAGATCATAAAACCCATACAAGACAATTTCCAGAAAATAAATTGTTTCATCAAAGTTTAGTAAAAATAAGACCAAAAATATTTAAGAATGTTCGATCCAATCAGGAATATGATCACATCCCATTAATTGCGCATAATCAGGACGTGGACGAATAACCGCATAACGCGTATTTTGAACAAGAATTTCTGGTACCAAAAGTCTGCTATTATAAGTGCTCGCCATCACAGCCCCATAAGCTCCAGTTTGCGTAATTGCCAAAAGATCACCTGATGCTAAAATCGGTAAGCAACGGTCTAATGCTAAATAATCGCCAGTCTCACAAATAGAACCAACAATATCTGCACGAATAAGAGGAGCATCTTTGGGGGCTTGTTTGATAAGCACAACATTCTGCCAAGCATCATAAAGCGTTGGACGCATCAGATCGTTCATTGCTGCATCCACAATAACAAAATTCCGTCCTTGTCCCCTTTTTAAATAGAGAACAGATGTCATGAGCACACCAGCTTGTCCCACAATACTACGTCCCGGTTCTACAACAATATTAATCCCTAAAGGAGCAATATGCTTCTTTACTAGCGCAGCATAATCAAAAGGAGAAGGGACGGTATGTGTTTCACAACCATAGGCAATACCAAGTCCACCACCAATATCGATATGCGTTATTGTATAACCATCGCTCCACAATTGACGTACCAAATCGGCAATAATAATAAATGCTTCTTCAAATGGATTTAAATCACAAATCTGACTACCAATATGCATATCGATACCGCAAACCTGCAATCCAGGTAAAGAGACAGCCTTTTTGTAAGCCTCTCTTGCCAATAACAATGGAATACCAAACTTATTTTCAGATTTTCCTGTTGTAATTTTCTTATGAGTCTTTGCATCAACATCTGGATTAATGCGCAATGAAACACGTGCTGTCTTTGAAAGCGCAACAGCGCGTTGCGACAGCTGTTCAAGTTCCGATTCTGATTCAACATTAAAACAATAAATATTTTGAGAAAGAGCAAAATCTATTTCTCTCACAGTTTTACCAACACCAGAATAAACAATACGATGCGCTGGAATACCAACTGCAAGGGCTCGTCGTAATTCACCTTCTGAAACTACATCAGCTCCCGCCCCATTTATCGCTAGAAGCTGCAAAATCGCTTGATTAGAATTCGCTTTAACCGCATAAGCAATCAGACTGGACATCCCTTGAAATGCTTTTTGATAGTCCTTAAAACGTGTAACCAATGCATTGGCCGAATAACAATAAAAAGGAGTTCCTACCTTCTGCGCAAGAATAGCAAGTGAACAACCTTCAGCATGGAGTATACCTTTATGGTAGGAAAAAAAATCCACAATCCCCTCCTACTTTATCAAACGATCAAGAATAAAAGGTTTATCATCTTTACTTTTAGCAACAGATGTATCTTGCATAGGCTTATCCACACTTGTAAGAGGCATCTCCAATGATCCTTTACGTCCACACCCAACGATACCTACTCCCCCAAAAAGGATAATTATCAACACCTTTACTATAATTTTCATTTGTCTTATTTCCTCATTTTGCTCTCTTTTTTATCTTTAAAACACAATCATTCATGCTGTCATAAAATGCTTTTTTCAACACGTAATTTGCCGAAGAATCTATAAAGGTGCTATCCTTCCCCAAGCTTTTGTGACTTTCAACAGATTTGTCAACGGCCAAAACATCAAAAAGTGTTGCATTAATATCAGGATAAATTTCTTGAAGTTCGTCTAATGATAAATCTTGCAGGAGGCACTGTTTTCTTGCCGCTATTACAGCATGTTCCGTTATGTGATGCGCTTCACGAAAAGGAATCGTTAATTTGCAGACGGGCCAATTAGCAAAATCCGTAGCTGTTGCATACTCTAAATCTGCTATTTGTTTCATGACTCTTTTATTTACGTTTAAATCAGAAATCATCCACGCCATTGTTGTTGGTGATAATTTTAAACTCAAAAATCTATTGTAGTCTTTATCTTCTTGCATATCCTTTGAATAAGCAAGTAGTAATTCTTTCATTACTGTTAACAATCCTATAAGCATACAATCGATCTGCTTTTGCTCTTCTGTATCAGGATTTCTCTTTTTGTGGCATGAGAGATGAAACAGTTGAAAAGGCATCGGATAAATAAAACAAAATTGTTCACTTGACTAAAGAATTGTTTCTTCTACTAAATGCGAAAGATGGTGGCACCAATGAGCACCAGAACTTAAAAACTCCAATGCAAAGCTACACTCAGAGACACTATCAATTGAATTGTTTGTAGATTTCAAAAAAAGCTAGCGCTTGTGCTATTTTTTGCAATGCTTTATCCAACTATAACCGAAAGTTAACAGCCACTGAATCATTGTGTGAATGCGCTGTATGTAAATGTCTAGCAACAGGACCAATCAACGCATTCAATCGTGCTTTAGTATACATATGAATATCTTCAAGTTTTCGTGAAAAAGCAAAAGTATCCTTTTTAATTTCTTTAAGAATAATTTTTAAACCATGAAAAATTTTTTGTAATTAGACTATAAAATAATCTTTATTTGCGTTAATATTGCAGCATGAGAGAGCGAACCTTTATTATCTTGTCGGTAGAGTTTTTGATCAACATCAATTGAAGTGTTAATTTTTTCCATAACTGTGGCGGATCTCGCGATAAACTGCCTCTCAATGTTTGGTTCTTTAACTTCTCATTTGTTATACTCTAAAACAGCCATACAAAGGATAGAAATTATGATTCCTCAAAAATTTAATAGTCCAAAGGAAAAAAATAAAAAGCGGCAAATTTTTATAATATCCTTTTTTGTTATCATGATTTTAGCTGATGTCGGTTTATATGTAATCAAAAGCTATTATTACAATAGTGGGGCTTCTTTTGCCAACTCTATTTCAAAAGAAGATACTGAAAAAATACACGAAAAAAAAATGGTGGCAATCCAAAAAGCTGCAACAGGCTTGTTTGTTCATATGCGATTTACTGATACACTCTTAGATATGAAAAATCTTTCTTTTAAGGATATTCAAGGAAAAGATCATACACTCGCTGAATTTATCGGAAAACCTATACTCATCAATCTATGGGCTAGCTGGTGCGCACCCTGCCGCACAGAAATGCCTGAATTGGGGCAATTAAAACGCGAATTGGGTGGAGAAAACTTCGATGTAATAGCGATTAATATTGATAAAGCAGTTTCTCCTGAAAGAATTCAGCAATTTTTGCAAGATATTCATGCTGATAATTTAGTCTACTATCGCGATGAAACAATGAATATTTTCAACAATATGAGAAGAAAAGGACTTGCTTTAGGATTACCCGTTACACTTCTCATTGATAAAAATGGTTATCTCATTGCTTCCTATAATGGTGCAGCGCCATGGGCCAATGACGATGCCAAAACACTTATAAAAGCTGTCATGAAAGAAGCGCAATAACCTAATAACCACGCTTTTAAAAATGTTAGATTGCCAAATTCAATGCTGACGAAAAAGCAGAACGATCTTTACCACAAAAAGGGCGTGGTTCTCTTGTGATATTCTCTTGCTCTCACAAATTTTCTATCAAATTGCACATGATGAAGGATTAACTGATTGAATTTATATAAAAAATATGCTCTGTTGGTGAAAGGCAAATACCTCCAGACCATGTAACCCTTGCGGCTAAAGGGATATCATTGGTAAGAACAACACTCGCTTCATGTAGATGTTTTACAATCCAATTATCAGCACTATCAAGCCTACCAGAAACAATGATTCTTTCAATGAGTGTTTCATCGAAAGGAGAAAGAAAATAATTTGCAACAATGAGTATTTTAAGCTGCTAACGATTTATAACACGATAAATTTCAGTTTTTATAGGACAAGCATTTGTATCAATCAATAGAGTCATGGCAGGTCTTATTCTTCTATCCATCTTTTGGCATTCATACAATCTACAGTTTTCTCCATTCAGTTAAGAGATCACCAATGATTGCGATAAAACATTATTGCAGCGTTTATTTCACCTCCCAAAATAAAAATTGCACTTAATATGTAAAGAAAAATAATGGCAACCATAATAGATGCTAACCCCGCATAAGTTGAAATATAATCAAACATCGTTAAATATTGTGCAAAAGCAAGCGAAGCCATAAACCATACAAACATTGTCACCACGATTCCTGGTAAAATATCTATAAACTTCCGTTGTCCTGCGGGAAGCCATTTATGAACGATTAAAAGACTGATAAATAAAATAATAATTGCAACTGTATAGCGCCATAAACGAATAACTCCGATATATTCAGTTATAAAAAAAGAATGATTTTGCATAATTTTGATCAGCACAGGCGCTAAGATCAATAAAAAGCTAATCACGACAAGACCAATGGCTCCAAGAATTACAAAAAACAAACTTTGAAAACGACAAAATAATAAACTTCGTTGATCAATAACACGGTACGCTCTATTTAAAGCCGTCCGCAAAGCTTCTATTCCATTAGAAGCAAAATAAGCTGCTCCAATGACAGAAAGCGTCAACACGCCTCTTTGATGAATGGTTAAAACATTAACAATTTCCTGAGATAAAGGTTCTGCAATGACATCAGGCAATAATTGTACTAGTGCTTTAATTTTTTGTGGTGTATAGGTAAAAGCACCTAGAAAACGAGCAAAAGATATTCCAAAAATAAAAAAAGGAAAAAATGCTAAAAGTCCCGATAACGCAACATGGCTTGCAAAGGCACTTCCATTATCACGCCAATAATGACTTATTGCATCACCAAAAATGCGATAGCTATACCAAAAGATATTTTTCAACAAACCTCAATACTTTCTGGTAACATCCTTTTTTCAGTTATCCTAAATTTTATAAAAACCACAAAAACTTTAAAAACAAATATTTTTAGATATAAAGGGCAAGAAGCTATGTGGTCAAGTCTTACTCTGTCCCAAAATTGAAAAGAACAGGCCAAAAGATTTTACCAATTAATTGCTTTTTGCTTGAAGCATTTTCTTTGATATGAGCTACCTAACCAAAGGCTACGAAAAACAAAATGTGAGGCAAAAATTTTCTATGAATTCTTTTATGCGTTGTAAATCTTAATGAACAGAAGACAGATAGATTAAAAGGAAATAGAGAGAAATCAGTTTCTACCTTTAGATCTTTTATTTTGTTCTCAAAAGAAGTTATTCTCGTGCTTTGAAAAGATAAACCGAACAGATACAAGCAAGATTCCTACTTCAATCTGACATACAAAACTAAAAAAACTAACATTCTAAATCATCTTAATATTTATCTTAAACCATGCTGCTACATGAAGTTGGAATGTTGATTGAGACGGAACAATAAAAGTACAAACTTTATGAAATCAATATATTGATTTATATAGCATTCTCTTCTTGTCACTCTTCTCGAATTGAAGCGATTGAAACTATTTACTTGCACGGTACAAGTGTGGCTGGTGTGGGGGTAAAATCACTAGAGAAAAGGAGTAAAAATGCCTTTATGAATTGCTTAAATGCCAAGGGCTGTAGCAACACTTAAGGGTTGGTAAATAGAGTAATGGTATCGGTTTGTTCCTTCATAAGTGTAAAGATATGGTGATGTTCTATAAATTTGATCTTATTCATGGTGGTTTTATCGTTATACCCTTTACGTCCGCCGCGTGAAATGGGGGTGACGAACTTTAAGACATGTTTCTTTAAGAAAGGAAATAACATTATAAAACGAAAAATATACCGATTATAAATTGGAGAATCATTCCTGCTTTTTATAAAGAACTTTGCAAGATAGCAATAATAATGTACTTTTGCATTTATTTACAGGCGTTTGCACAAAACTTCCGCAAATCTCTAGTGTCGTATTCATGACAATTAAATCGATGAGAATATAATTCTTGGATCGATAATATGAAGAGTTATATTATGGAACAATTTTATATGTCTTTGCCATCAGATAAAAAAATTATTGAATACCCTCGTTTTTTCCTAAGATAATTTCTTCTTTTATTTTTCTGGTTGTGATTCTTTTAATGAGGATTGCTTTTAATGAGAATTGTATTTCTATTGATATGAAATAAATTAAACTTGGAAGATATCTCTATGAGTTTTACGTGAATTTATGCGATTGGCTAACAGAACCGCAAGAGCTTCTCATAAAGGGCAAAAGCCATTTTAGAGCACAGGGTAGAGGATAAAGGTAAGCACTCTTAATTATTGTACAAATTATTAAGAACAACACTGTATATTCATGGTAATAAATTGATTTATAATGATAATTAACTGTTTTTCATGTTGAGTGATAATTCCGTATATCGTAAGATTTTCTCATTTCAAATTCGTTTCTGTTGAATCAATCAAAATCATTCGCTTGCACGTAACAAGTGGGATGAGTGTGTGGATAAAAACTATGGAAGAAAGGATTAAAAATGGCTCTTATGAACCGTCTTAATGCAAGGGCTGTTGCAACATTGGGGACTTGAAAATTATAACGCATAATTTAAAAGAACAGATACCCTCATCAAAAAGCATGATAAGAATAAGCAAAACAACATCGCAAAATTAAAAAATCTCTAATTTACATCCTCTCTTTAGAAACGCTATAACGCCCAAAATCAGGGGCATCAATTTCTTGTCCTGCCGCAATGATATTACGACGCACAGCACGTGTACGCGTAAAAAAATTAAATAGTGTTTCACCATCACCTAAACGAATTGCTTGTTCTAAAAAAGCAAGTCCTTCACTAAAACGGCCCAACATTTCTAAAATAGCCTCTTTATTATGCAAACAAATATCTCGCCACATAACGGGGTCAGAAGATGCCAAACGCGTAAAATCACGAAAACCGGAGGCGGAATACGCAATCACTTCCGAATTTGTTACTTTTTCTAAATCACTTGCTGTGCCAACAGTATTATAGGCAATCAAATGCGGTAAATGTGAAACAATCGCCAAAACAAGATCATGATGTTTAGGATCCATCTTTTCGACGCGTGCACCACAAGCTTCCCAAAACGCTGTCAATTGTGCTACAGCTGCTGCATCACTATCCGAAAAAGGCGTTAAAATACACCAGCGATTGATAAACAAATCAGCAAAACCAGCATCTGGACCTGAATATTCCGTTCCAGCAATAGGATGTCCTGGAATAAAATGAACCGTTTTGGGTAATAAAGGTGCCATTTCTGTAATAACTAATTCTTTTGTAGAACCAACATCACTCACAATCGCCCCATGCTTCAAATGATCATGAATGTTTTTTGCTACCTCTGCACTTGCCCCAACAGGAACAGAAATAATAACGAGATCTGCGTCTTCAACAGCTTTTGCATTATCCGTTGTATAAAAATCGCCAAGTTTTAATTCGCGTGCTCTTTCCAATGTTTCTTGACGACGCGTTGCAATAGAAATCTGAACTGAAAGATTTTTCTTTTTAATCACTCTTGCTAAAGAAGATCCAATCAGACCGATTCCAATGAGCGCTATTTTTTCAAATTGAATATGGAGCATCTTTCACCTTTAAAGATTCTTTACCAAATGGAAATAAATACAACTTAAAAATCATCGTTTTTTTGTCTGTTTGTTCAAGAGTTATGCGTAAAACATTAAAAAACTACAACTAGGGAATAAAGAATAACGCATTTACTAATCATCATCTGTGCAAACTGATAACAGGTTATTTTACCTAAAAAATACAAAAAGTGCGTGACAAAAAATGGAACATCAGGTTCTAAATTCTCACTTCATTGCAGACTAGATCGCATTACTAAAACAAAATGTAAGCGATTGATATAAAATATAAATACATTTTCATAAAAATGCATCAGAAGCGGAAGAAAATACCAGTTTTTTCAACTAACTACGATATGCTTATTGATTGATGCGGTTGGTAGATGAGAATGTATTGTGCTATCCTATAGATTATCAACACAAATTTTACGAATATTGAAAACATCGTAAAATAATGTATACAAAGAAATATCGTAATTTTAAAAGAATTTTTTTCTCTCACTTCTTGATACTATAAATCAAACCAATATGAGAAAAACATGCTCTCCCAATAAATAAAAGGTTTGATAACAGAAGGACTGAATATCCCTATAATGATATAGTCACTCTTACGTAAAATAAAACGCCTTAAACAGAATAGATTTGGGTTGCAAATTCATGCGTCGTAACATTGGCACCATGATTTGCTTTTTATAGTCTATTCATACATGGCAATTTTTATAAAAACTGGTCAATTAAAACATGTAAAAAAACGTGGATTCTAAAGGAAATTTATATAAAAATAAATACATTTGAGATATTGATTTTTTTATATTTTATCCTTTATGTGAATGAGTATAATGGTAAATTCATAGGGCACTTCTCTCTTTAAACTTTTAATAAAAAAGCAAGCCAGCACGATCACACACTTTGTCAGCTCTTGGGAGAAAACAGTCCTTTGTATTGGGGACGATTCATAAAAGGCATTTTAGTTTTTTCTTGTACAATTTTTTATCCATATGTCTCATCCGGTTTGTCGTGTACGCGAAAAGTCTTAATTGATTCAACATCAATAGATTTGAAATGATAGAGTCTTACGGTATTCGAGAGGTAATTCAAATAGTATTCGGGTGATTAATTCAAGTTGAATGATGATAAATTATTTATATAAATCAATGATACTGAATCATATGATCTGATGAATAAAAATTATTATTTTAGGATAAAAGCATTTCCTTTTTAAGGTTGCCCATCAAACAGATTTCTTTCCATTCATCTTCTGTCACTGGTTGTACTGATAAGCGACTGGCATTGACCAACACCATATTTGCTAGTTTGGGATTGGCTTTGATTTGTTTTAATGAAACAGGTGTTGGCATATCACAAAGTGCACGGATATCCACACATTCCCAACGTGGATCAGAGCTTGTAGAATCAGGGTGTGCTTCAGCACATATTTCTACAATGCCTACGATTTCTAAACCTTTATTTGAGTGATAAAAAAAACCTTTATCACCATATTTCATGGCACGCATATTATTACGGGCTTGATAATTGCGTACACCATCCCATTGTTCGCCATCAGTTCCTTTTTTCTTTTGCATTGCCCATGACCATTTATGAGGTTCAGATTTAAAAAGCCAATAAGCCATGAGTTTTCCTTTTTCACAAATAGTTATGCATTCATCATGTGCATTTTTATAAGCATCTGTGTAACACCATTAACGATAATTTTTAAAATGAGGTAAAGAATAAGCGTTATCTAGTTTTTCTTATTTCAAAATAATTTGTAATAGAGAAACGCGTTCCATTGATGTTTCATGCTTTATAAAGGTATTTTACTCTTTAATTTAAGCTTTTTGCAAAAAAATATGTCAGTATATCGAAGAATAGACTTAAAATTATTAAGTCATGTGGAGGCTCAGTCATCTTTTTAGCGACGGTTTATTATAGGAACATTGTGTTGAAGAAAATTTAGTGAGAAAATTGATTCTAAAAAGCTTTAAAATTACCATAGCAATGAAACAAATAGATGATCCAAGGTGATGATGCTAAAAAATGAATTTATATTATACTTCGTGTGATAGAGTGCATCTTATTATGCCATAAAATACTATCATTTTAGGTATGTGATATAAGGCAATTTTTTTGAAACTGAAGTGTTTTTAGAATGTGTGGTGAATATTTGGGTTTGTGTATCGAGGTTTTGGTTAAACAAATTGTGTAAGTGGGAAATCAAGGGGAATTCGCTTGATAAGAACTTAGATGGTTTACAGATTGGATTGAATGGGAGTCTTTGTTCTTTGGGGTGTATAATGGGCGTCAATTTTCTTATGCCTTTGTTCCACGGCGTCCCATTCCGATCAAGGGGATGGCTTTTTCATCTAATGGCCAGCGTGAGCGAGGAGCAATGTCTAGAGAGCTTGTTTCTCCTCGTGCGAGCTTTTGTGCACCGGCAAAAGCAATCATTGCAGCATTATCGGTACACAAGGAAAGAGGAGGGGCTATAAATTCAAAACCATGTTGATGGGCAAGTTTTTGCAATGTAGAGCGGATGGCTTGGTTTGCGGCAACGCCACCTGCGATAACCAAAGAAGGAGATCGCTTTCCTCGATTATGAGAGAGAGGATATTGGTGGGTAAAGTGTTGGAGAGCTAGCTGAACACGATCATATACCGTATCGGTCACGGCGGCTTGAAAACTTGCAGCAATGTCAGCAATATCATTTTCTGTAAGAGGGGATATGGCTGTTGCGGCTTGTCGAACAGCAGTTTTGAGACCAGAAAAAGAAAAATCTAACCGTTTTTCACCTTTTAAAGGCCGTGGAAGAGAAATGCGATTTTTATCACCCAATAAAGCTGCTTTTTCAAGTGCTGGTCCACCAGGATAAGGAAGGCCTAAGAGTTTCGCTGTTTTATCAAAAGCTTCTCCTAATGCGTCATCGATGGTGGTTCCTAAACGCTGGTAGTGGCCTACTTCATGAACAAGAATTGTTTGGGTATGACCACCTGAAACTAAAAGTAATAGATAAGGAAAGTTGATATTGTGCGTTAATACAGCTGTTAAAGCATGTCCCTCTAAGTGATTTACAGCAATAAATGGTTTTCCAGTAGCAAGAGAAAGTGCTTTTGCACTCATAACGCCTACCAACAGTCCTCCTATTAAACCAGGACCACTGGTGGCAGCAATGCCATCAATATCTTTTAATTTTGTGTTTGCTTCTGTTAGGGCTTGCAGAATTAAATGATCAAGAACTTCAACATGGGCACGAGCAGCGATTTCAGGAACAACGCCGCCATAAGGGGCATGATGATCAATTTGGCTCCAAACAATATTGGAAAGAATTTGGCTGTTTGATTTATTGTTGTATTCAATGACAGCTGCGGCTGTTTCATCACAACTTGTTTCTATTCCCAGCAGACGCATTTAAAATAAAACCTTATATTGAATTCAATAAAATCTTACATTGAAGCTTCTTTTCTGTGTGCGTATCATGAACCGAAAAAGATTCAAGGTATTTCTCTTATAATTAATTTTTCTATGAGAAAATATGTATTTTAGTATTTTAATTTGAGTTTTATGGCATTATTGATAAAAAATGAAACTGTATTTTTGAGTATAAAATGCAGATATGTTTTTAAAAACTTTTATATTAAAGTCTATAATTGTAAATATTCTTGAGAAAAATGATATTGGAAAATTTCTATAAACTTATACACTTTCGGAGATATTTGAGAAAAGCTCCATTTTTAAAACTTTTTTCATTTTATTATTTTATCATTAAGAAAAAGTGTGTACCAAAGAGTGACAGAAATGGTCGATTCTTCAAAACCAAAAGTTAAATCACATTCTGCTAATACGCGCCGTAAGAAGCCAGTGATTGAGCATGAAATTGTTCCCCATGATTCAGAGGAAAAAGTAAACAATTCTGTAGAATCTCAAGTCATAGAAAAACAGGATATGCAAGGTCAGACTAAAAGTTCCTCCTCTGATACGACTTGGCTTTTTTTGTTCCTTTCTGGAATTTTAGGGGGACTTATTGCTTTGGGAGTTTTTATGGGGCTTCAATGGGCGGGTTTTTTTGCTCCTTATCCTTTTGTGGAAAGTTTTACTGGAGGGGAAAAAGCCTTGCATATTGCTGAAGCTGCAAAAAGTCAAGGTGAAGAAACAAAAAGACAATTGGGGCGTGTGCTGCAAGAAATTGACGTATTAAAAACAGAGTTCTCTTCTTTTTCATCGCATAAGTTTACAGCAACGAAAAATGACGAACAATCGAAAGAAGAAAGCAGAAAAATTTTTGCGATTTTAGAGGAAAAAATAAAAGCTCTTGAAGAGTCTGTACAGACTTTCATTGAAGCTTCAAAAGAAATAGAGGTGGCTTTGTCTGTTGGGCAGAGTAATGCAAATGATCTTGCTACGTTGAAACAAAAATTAGAAACTGTACGAGAAGAAATTGCTGTGAAAAAGAGTGAAAAAAAAGAAATGGATGCTGCACTCTTTATTGCAATTAGTTCATTAAAAAATGCTGTAGAGCGTGGCGGTTCTTATAATAATGAATTAAAGCTGTTACAACAATTATCTCCCTCGATTGATGGACTTGATGTGTTGCAAAAGACAGCCGCTATAGGTCTTCCAAGTTCAGCACAACTTTCAATTGATTTTGCTCGTGTTGCTGATGCAATCGTTGGTACGCAAAATCTTGTTACGTCAGATGCTGATTTTTTTGACAGAATTTTAGCATGGATAAAAGGGCTAATTGTTTCGCGACCGATTGGAAATGTTGAAGGGACAACGTTGGGAGCTATTGCAGCGCGCATGGAAGTTGCTATTCAAACCGGTGATTACGAAAAGGCCTTGAGCGAATGGCAATCATTACCCCAAAGTGCAAAAGATGTTTCAAAAGATTTTGTTCAGCAGCTTGAAAGACATGTTACTGTTCAACAGTTGCTGCAGCAATTGCTATTGTCTGCACAACAAGGATCTTTAAAGGCAACAAAGATGTAAATGGGCTCCAAATGATACGTGTTTTTATTTATATTTTTGTTGTTTGTATCTTCGGTTTAATTTCCGGGTGGGTTGCTAGTCACAATGGTATTTTTGTCCTCACATTTTTGCATTTAAGATTTTCTGCTTCATTGATTACAGTGTTAAGTGTGCTTATTTTGTTTTTTGCAACGCTGGGGCTTGTGTGGTGGTTATTATCTTTCTTTTTTTCCATACCTAGGGCTCTTTCCAATTATTTTTATAAACGCCATCAAAAGCGTGGTTATGAAGCTCTTTCAAAGGGGATTCTTGCAACTTTTGCTGGTGATGGTATGGCAGCGCAAAAAATGGAAGCACAGGTTTCTAAATATCTTGCTGGAGAACAAGAGCCATTAATAAAATTTTTACAAGCACAAACTTTGTCTTTACAAAATAATACTGTTCGCGCCATCGGTCTTTACGAGGAAATGAGAAAGGAAGAGCCTACAAAATTGGTTGGACTTTACGGTTTGTTTCGTGAAGCGATGAAGAGTAAGGCTTATGAGGCAGCGCAACAATATGCCGAAGAGGCATTGACTTTATCGCCGACACTTTTATGGGCGCATCAGGCGGCGCTTGATCGGTTAAGTGCTGAGGGTGAATGGGATAAGGCACTTACTGTTTTTGAAAGAGCGCAAAAAGCTCTACCGCGTTCTGTTCGTTCAACACCAGAGCGTCTGCATATACAGGTTTTATTGTTGGGTGGACAGGCACTTCATCTGTTTGATACACATCCTGTACAAGCGCGTACAGCTATCTTGAAAGCCCATAAATTGGCGCCGGATTTTGTTCCAATAACCGTTATTGCTGCTGATATCCTTTATAAATTAAACGAAACACGTAAAGCGGATAAAATGATTATAGCGGCTTGGCAAAAGGATCCTCATCCTGACTTGGGAACGCTTTATCTTGAAAAAGAAGAAGGAGCTATTGGACGATTGAAAAGGGCTAAAACACTTGCTTCTTACAATAAAAATGCATTTGAATCGATTTTCCTTATTGCAAAAGCAGCTTTGGATGCTGGTGAAACAGTATTAGCAAAAGAGCAGGCACAAAAGGCATTGAAGTATCATCAACGGGAGAGTGTTTATTTATTATTGGCAGATATTGAAGAGGCACAGGGAAACAATCAAGGTGCTGTGCGTCAATGGCTTTCTTTAGCACTTCGTGCTGAACGTGATCCAGTATGGATGTGTGATGGTGTTATTTTTTCTTCTTGGTCAGCTGTTTCTCCAATTAGTGGACGTTTGGGCTGTTTTGAATGGAAAACGCCTCCCCATGTATCTTCTCTCACATTAGAGGCGGTCAATATTGTGCCGAAAAAAGAAGATAAAGAGGATAAAGAGAACGTTGTGGAAAAAAGTAAGGATGTTGAAGATAAGAAGATTGAAAAATTAACGCTTATAGATAATTCTTTTTTGCGGAATACGCAGGTGGAGAAAAAAGATATAAAAGAACAAAATGTAAAAATATTCAACCAGACTCACTTAAATGTTGATGATCCAGGGGTTAAAACAGAAAAAGAAGGAACGTTTTTATCAAGTAAAAAATTTCGTTTATTTTAAATTGCATCAATATGATAATATGAATGTTTGTTCGGAAGAGAAAATTAGTATAAAAAAAATTATCGTTAACCCTTGTCCAATAAAATATTCTCTTATGCTTAAAAAATGAAATTTTGCTTGGCTTGTAGAGGCGATTGATTAAAAAATGTTTTTAAATCAAAGGTGTCTTAGTAAAAAGAAAAAAAATAACAAACCAAGGATTGCTGTTATTATTCATCGGCGCTCCACCTATACGGGTCGTTTGGGAAAATTTTTACAACAAAATGGTTTTGTCATTGATGTTTATCGTCCTATTTTGGGACAAAAACTTCCCGATACATTAAAGCATTATGCCGGCGTCGTTATTTTAGGAGGGCAGATGAGTGTGAATGACAGCGAAGCTTATATTGGGGAAGAAGTTGATTGGATTTCGTTGTCGCTAAAGGAAAATAAGCCGTTTTTGGGTATTTGTCTTGGAGCACAAATGTTAGCGCGAAATTTAGGTGCGCGCGTTGCTACAAGAAGTGATGGCACTGTTGAAGTGGGCTGGTATCCACTAGAAGCAACCCCACAAGGGAAGGAATTGATGAATTGGCCAGAAATGGTCTACCATTTCCATGATGAAGGTATTTATGATTTACCAAAAGAAGCAATGCTTTTGGCAACAGGACATACATATCCTACACAAGCTTTTCGTTATGGAAATAATGCATGGGGGTTGCAATTTCATGCTGAATTTACACGTGCTATGATGCGTCGTTTGGTCGTACATTCGGCACATAAATTGACTGAAAAAGGTGCTCAACCTGCTTATGCACATTTAAAAGGTCGTTTAATCTATGATCGAGCTTTGAGCCAATGGTTTGAAGGTGCATTACGACAGATTTTTTGTACACCAACCGTACCTGTGTAAGCGTGAGAGACACAATATTCATTATCATCCCTGTTGTGCTGTAAAATGACAGTATATTGATTTATAATGATAATTTAGCATTATTCATATTGAATTAGAACCCCGAATAACGTAAGATTCTCTCATTTCAAACCTGTTTATCCTTAATCAATCAAAACTATTCGCTTGCACGTCATAAGTGGAATGAGCGTGTGGATCAAATTTGTATAAGAAAGGACTAAAAATGGCTCTTATGAACCGTTTTAATGCAAGGGCTATTGTAACATTGGAAGCTGGCAAATATAATGGTAGGGCCAGCCTGCTTCTTAATAAGTGTAAAGATGATGGTGCGTAATAGATTTACCATTATATTTTTCATGGATGCCGTCGTGAAATGGGTTGGGGTGCCTTGAGAGATGTTTCTTTAAAACAAGTCCGTGAATTAGCAACCCAATGGTTTTTTGTTTTACATGAGGATCAACTCTATATAGCATCGTTTAAGGTAGAGAGAGAATGCATGTAAAACTTTACACATGAAGTGTTTTTTGTTAGAGGATTTAATGGGTTTTCTTAAAAAAATCTTGCTTGTTGAACGTATAACATCCTGTACTTTAGAACGAAATATATGAGCTTAATGAAGTGGTCAACAGATAAAATTCGCTAGATGAGAAGTTTGATTGTTTACAGATTAGTAAGGGTTAAGGATCTTTGTTCTTTTTAAGGCGGCGAGAAAGTTAAGAGATAAAGAAATTTTTAATGTTGTCTAAATCCTCTCAATTACCATCAGGACGAAAAAGTTTTTCTTTGAGCTATTTAATGTGTGGGCTTTTGTGTCTTGTTCTAATATTTATGTATAGCGCATTTTGGTTTTTTTTTTCACGTAAGATAGAAGGCTATGTTTCTGATATATTTGCAAAAGTATCTTCCCATAATATGGCGATGATATGTGAAAATGTGCACAAGAATGGTTATCCTTTACGTGTCGGTATTGAGTGTGATAAATTTCAATTTTCTTGGCCTTTACATGGGGTTTCCTTATCGACAGGGCGATTGACAGCTGGTGCACCAGTTTATTCACCTTATTTGATAGAGTTTAATGTTCATTCGCCTGCATCGATTGTTTTTTCTGGAAAAACTTCCATAGTATCCCGTTGGCGCAATTTGGCGATTGAAAACGAACCTTATTGGAAAATGGGTAATACATTGAAGTTTATAGCTGAAGGGCTTGAAATTTCTGTTTTTTCCTCTTCCCTTGAAGATCAAAAGCTTCAAGAAGCATTAGGGGGACAAGTGGTAGATAAAAAAACGACACGAGAGAATGTCGAAGATCAGTTATCTTTGCAAAATACACATGATGTAACTATTCAACCATTAGAGCCTAAAGATGCCTTTCAAAAAATAACGGTAGAATTTTTCCGACTTGATCTTAAACATGACGAGAATCATTTCTCAGGACATATAACTTTTGATGGTTTTGATGCTTCTCTGCTTTTTACATCTTCTTTTGTGGATGTTCCTAAAATTGATGGTAATTTGCAATGGATTTTAAATGATGTCTCTCTTCTTTCTGAAAATGAAGGAAAAAGTTGGCAACAGAGATTATATGGGAAAAGTGGACTGTTAAAGCATGGTGAGTTTGTCTTTCATACGGGAGGAGCGGTACGTATTAGTGGACCTTTTTCTTTTGATAATGAAGGATATTTGACAGCAAAATTTGAACTTGTCCATGTTCAGCCGATGAAGCTTCTTGACACTCTACAGCGCTTATTTCCCACGCAGGCCAATAATCTTCAAGCGTTATTTTTTATTTTGAGTGCTCTTCCTAAAAATGCAGATGGCGCTCCTGTTCTTTCTTTGCTTATTAATAATGGGTGGGTCAAATTAGGTTTTTTAAAGCTTGGTCGTCTTGCACCACTTTAGGTTTGAGAGGAAGCTAGCAATAGCGTTTGTATGGAAAAAATGGACTTTTAAAGTAGGGTGATTGGTTTTGCATATAGGGAGAACGGTGCGTATTTGTTAAGCTTTTTTTATGTATGGATAAAGCATATCGCATATATCTGTTTGGAGGTTACCTTTGAAACAGATAAATAGTTTTACTGGAAAAGCATATAAAGTTTTAAAGGGGAAAATTAACATCCATTTTTAAGTTCAATTTTATGTTTTTCAGAAGTATCTACAGCTATGCTTTTTTAATAATAGGTTATACATATCCTTTTATTTCTTTTGTTCTTTAATGGGCTTATGCTATCTCCGTAAAACATAATATATTTTGTATTGCGTATTCATACATTGATTAAAAAAATACCTCTTAGCGTTTCCCATTTCATGACGATATTTTCATTTAACATTAAATCTCTTATGCATTACCATCTCTAGGTGTATAAAGAAGCGAGCTAGGGGCATTATATTATTCTATCTCCCTAATATTATGATGATTTTCTTGCATTTAGAAGATTTATTAGAAGTTTTTTTTAGAGGGTATGAGAGATATTTTTTATATCCCTTTAGTTTTTCTTCATATAGTTTTCCAATTTACGGTATGCAAGGAAAAATGCTTGATTTAAGATAAACAAATTTAAACTGAAAGAAACTTAGGATATCGTGATTCTCCTTCAACATGTAAAATAATACAAGTATGATTGTAGATCAATAGATTATATTTTTATAATGAAGAATATTTGACAGTAAAATTTTAACTTGTTTTTTTTCAATCTATAAAGATCTTTGACATTTTATAGCGCTTATTTCCTACGCAATCCCATAATTTCAAGCATTATTTTTTATAAAAATGCAAGATAATGTTCTTGCTCTTTCTTTACTCATTAACGATGGATGGATAGAATGGGCGCAAAAACTTAGCTGTTTTGTACTACTTTTAAGTTTGGAAGTTTATATTTTAAAGTTGAGAAATCAACCTTGCTTTATGTCTTGAAGTTGTTAAAAACAACCCTGTTGTGATAAGTCGCCGGATTTCTACTTTGGGGGGTGATGTCGAAAAACGCAAACTCCCGCTCTATTTTTATTGGTTCGCTGTAGAGAGCTAAAACAGGAGTTTTTACTAGATAATTTTGTACTTAGCAATAGTTAGCAATAGATTGCCGCTTTTAAGTTTGAAAGCCAGTATTTTGAAGTTGAGAAATTAATCCTGCTATAAAAGTAAAACGAGAAATATTGAGATCGTTTTCAATAAGTGCATGAATACGGTTTGTGATATTATGAATATGATTTTCTTCTGTTTTTTTCCAAGCATCAAAAGGATCTTCTGTCTTTCCATAATTTTTGAGAATTTTCGTCACGATTTTCCGTAAGCTTTCAGAAACATTTTCTTTGGCTTGGCTTAAAGCCATACTATCATAATAATCTAGGATAGAAATTGTTCGGCTAGTTTCATTAATGCGGTTCATACGAATGATTTGCGCAAGTGAAAAATAGATCCTTGCAGTTTTAATAAGATCACTGTTGTTTTGTTTTGCAATCAAAGAGATATCACAGATTATGGGTGCTGCTTCCAAGAGAGCCAATTGTTTTGCTAATGCTTTTGGTGCTCCTTTTTCGCTGTAGTTTAGCGTTTTTTCTTCAACTTTTTTATTAATATCGTTGTTGTGAGAATGCATAAGCTCTTTTTCAATAACACTACGGGCTTGCCTTATTGTTTTTACGATTTCGTCTAATGGATGTGAGAGATTCAGGTTGTGCAAACCCCAATTGGTTGTTTCAAAGAGCATTTGGGTTATTACTGCGTAGAATTTGTTTTGGATAAGACCGGGTATTTTATTATCTAGCTTATCAATTTGATCAGATAATTGAGAAATTTCAAAACCATCGCGGATGGCAATGAAAACGCGAATAATATTTTCAACCTTTTGTTCTGTCACATCGTGTAATTGATTAACAAAAGTAGGGCCTCCACGGTTTACAATATCATTAGCAATTAATGTTGCGATAATATTACGACGCAATTGATGGTTAATAATTTCTTTTTCAAAATTTTTTTGAATTTGGGTTGGAAAATAGTTCAGCAAAGCTGTGTTGAAATAGTGATCATCGACAATGGCACTATGGGCAATTTCTTCTTTAAGGGTTAATTTAGCGTATGCCAAGATAACGGCAAGTTCTGGGCGGAAGAGACCTTTTCCTTGAGTTGTTCTTTGCCGTAAAACTTGCTCATCAGGAAGCATTTCAACTCTGCGATCTAGAAGTTTTTTTTGTTCTAAATCATGCATAAAACGTATTTGATAGGGCAAATCTGCAGTGCTTTGGCTTTCAGCCAAAGAAAGAGCAAGGGGTTGTAAATAATTGTTGCGCAAGACGAGTTGCTCGACTTGAGGGGTCATTTTTTTCAAGAGTTTGTTGCGTTCTTTGCGGGTTAGTGTTTTTGCACGCAGTGCTGATGCAAGAACAATTTTAAGATTGACTTCAATGTCAGAACAATTCACGCCAGCAGAATTGTCAATGGCATCTGTATTGCATCGGCCACCATTTGAGACATATTCAATCCGTCCACGTTGAGTCATGCCAAGGTTAGCTCCTTCGCCGATAATTTTTGCACGTACTTGTTCGCCGGTAATGCGTATTGCATCATTTGCACGATCACTTACTTGGGCATCACTTTCTGTTGCAGCACGTATATAAGTACCAATGCCGCCGAACCATAAAAGATCAACAGGCGCTTTGAGAAGAGCAGAGATAATTTCAAAGGGTGTACCTGTTTTCTTTTCAAAACCAATGGCTTGTGCAGCTTCGGGTGAGAGAGTAATAGTTTTCTCGTTTCGTGAAAAGATACCACCGCCCTTTGATAATTTGGCTTTGTCGTAATCCTGCCAGCTTGAGCGAGGAAGGTTGAAGAGACGCAGACGCTCTGCATAGCTTTCATCTACGTTTGGATCTGGATCAATAAAGATATCGCGGTGATCAAAAGCAGCAATCAATTTTGTTTGTTTGGAAAGGAGCATTCCATTACCAAAAACATCACCAGACATATCGCCGACACCGATGCAGGTGAAGGGCATTGTTTGAATATCGTGATTAAATAATTCTCGAAAATGTCTTTTAACGGCTTCCCATGCGCCTTTAGCTGTAATCCCGATTTCTTTGTGGTCATAACCTGCTGAGCCGCCAGAGGCAAAAGCATCATCGAGCCAAAAGTGGTTTGTTTGGCTGATGGCGTTGGCTGTATCAGAAAATGTCGCTGTCCCTTTGTCGGCTGCTACAACAAAATAGGGATCAGGGTCATCATGACAAATAACATTATGGGGTGCACTTATTTTGCCGTTAATCAGGTTGTCTGTAATGGAAAGCAAAGCCGTGATAAAGTCCGTATAAGCTTGTCGTGCTGCTTCTATGATTACAGCACGATCACTTGTTTGAGGAAGGCGGTGAGGATAAAATCCCCCTTTTGCACCGGCAGGAACAATAACTGCATTTTTAACTTGTTGTGCTTTGACTAAACTGAGGATTTCGGTGCGATAATCTAATGCGCGATCTGACCAACGAATTCCGCCACGAGCGATAGGTCCAAAACGCAAATGGACCCCTTCAACCTCTGGTCCGTAAACAAAAATTTCTCGATAAGGGCGTGGTTCTGGCAAATCTTCAATTTGGCGCGGATTTAATTTGGTGGCTAAAATACGCCGTGGACTTCCATCAGAAAGAGGCGTAAAGGCATTCGTCCGTAAACTCGCATTGATAAGGTTACGATAACGGCGTAAGATGATATCATCATCTAAACCAGATACTTTCCGTAATTTTTCTTCAATTCGCTTTTGAATGATCTGTTGGTTTCTTGCCCGTTCTTTTTCTGGATGGCTTTGATGAAATTTTAAATGAAATAAAGCATAAAGATCTTGGGTAATGTCAGGATAAGCATTTAAAGTTTGAGCAACGCGATCTTGCGAATAAGGAATTCCAGCTTGTTGGAGATAGCGCCCATAATGCCGCAAAATAACAATTTCATGCCAATCAAGCTCAGCTGTTTGGGTGAGGGCATTAAAGGCATCATTATCGGTATTGTGTGCCCAAATGGCTTCAAAGGTTTCAGCGTGTTTTTGACCGTCTTTTTCAAAATCGATACAGAGTTGGAAAATACTTTCGAGTTGCATATCATGAAGGTACACAGAGTGCCCATTGCCATCTGGTAATTCAAGAGTTTGTTCAGCAATAACGCGAAATCCCATATTTTCAAGAAGTGGTACACGTTTGGAAAGAGCTAGTGCTTCATGGCGGTGAAAAAGTCGAAGAGAAATGCACTGTTTTTCTTTGTTTTGTGCGTGATAAAAGGTCACGAAAAGGGGCTTTTTATCATGAAGATTCAGAATATGTCCGGCATCGTTAAGCGCATCTTCAGCTGAAAATAAATCACGATAGCGATTTGGAAACGCGCAGGCTAAACGTGTTTGTTGTTCTGTTACTTTCTGGGTAAGAGCAATGGCTTGAACACTATCTTCCCAACTTCGTGCAATCGAACGGACATGTTGTTCAAGTGTGGAACGTTCATAAAGGGGAACTGTTTCGTTTCTTTTGCGATGGATGATGTAATAGACACGTATAAGGGTGCTTTCTAAAAATAGCGGATAGGATTCAAAAAAATCGCCTTTATAGAGCTCAACAAAATGTTCGCCAACTTTTTCACGTAGGCTGCTGCTGTATTGGTCGCGCGGGACATAGACAAGGATAGAGACAAAACGCCCAAAAGAATCAGTGTGGGCGAGAACGCGTAAACGGGGACGTTCATCTAATTGCAGAATAAGTCTAATATTTTCTGTCAATGTATCAACATCAGAACGAAACATTTCATCTCTTGGATAGGTTTCTAAAACACTGATGAGTGCTTTTCCTGAATAATCGGCGTGATTGTGTCCAAGACGTTGAATAATGGTTTGGGCTTTTTCTTTTAAGAAAGGTATTTGAAAAATAGAACGTGTATAAGCTGAGGAGGTAAAAAGCCCTACAATACGTAATTCTCCACAGAGTTGGTTTTCTTTATCAAAGATTTTAAGACCAATATAATCGAGCCAAACAGAACGGTGAATTTTGGAGCGGCTGTTAGCTTTTGTCACGATAAACAGATTATCGCTTTCCATGAAGGATAAAACTTCTTGAGGAGGTTCTTTCATACTTTCATCGTCAACAATATGAATAGAAGCATCCGTAAGTATACCAAGTTCAATGTTACTTGCTATAAAGGATTTTAGGGGCTTTTGGTCTTTGATGAAGTTATAAGTGCGCATACCAAGAAAGATGAAATTATCATCTATTAGCCAGTGAAGAAATTCGATAGCTTTTTCGCCTTCTTGTTTGTAGTGTGGGGGAAGACTTATATGGTAGGCATGAATATGTTTTTCAACTTCTTCAAGCATAGGTTTCCAGTCTTGTACAGCAATATTAACTTGTTCAAGAACTAAGGTGAGTTCTTGTTCAAGTTTTTGCACCTGCTGTTTGTTTAATGATTCAATATGAATTTGCATCAGACTGATGCGTTTTCCAGAAGCACAATCAAGAATGGGGTGAGCAATCAAATAAATATGGTTTTTGTGTTGATTGAAGACATTTAAAATAGAATCGAGAAGGAAGGGTTTGTTATCATTGACAAGCGTGATAACAGTTATAGGTCTGTTATTACGGGTCAAATTTTGTTCAAAGGAGATGGTATTTTTTCCTGTCTGATGGAGATTAAAAACTTTCACCGCTATGGCTGCGGCTTTTTGAAGCTCTTTATTCTCGTAATAAGCAGTATCTTCTTTATCGGTTTGAGCAAAAAGGATTTGTTCTATTTTCTCTCGGGTGTTTTTTGTTTCTGATGCTTTTTGTTGAAACACATTCATTCTCCCTTTTTGTGCTCGTAAGGGTCTTTTTGATATTATTTAAGAGTAGACCGTTATATTTTTTTATACTGTAACATCTTCTTCCTAAAGAAAATAGCTCTTTATTTGGAAGGAATGAATTTGTTTTTGCTATTTTTTAGTAATAGTTTATATTTCAAAGAAATATTTTGCGTCAATGAACGTCAATGAAAAGGTATTTTTAGTAGTTTTGTATATTAATAGTTTTTAAATACACAAAATGAAAGTAAATATAAGCAAAAGTTAAAGAGAGAATGACGCATTTACCAGAAAGACTTTTAAGGGGTTACAAAAACTTTATAAACAATCATTTTTCATATAAAACAGCGCATTATCAGCAACTGGCAATTGAGGGGCAGAAACCTGAAGTTTTGGTCATTGCTTGTTGTGATTCGCGCACAATACCAGAAGTGATTTTTGATGCTAAGCCAGGAGAAATTTTTACCTTGCGCAATGTAGCAAATGTGGTTCCTCCTTTTTCTCCTGATAACAACTATCATGCAACATCAGCAGCTCTTGAATATGCTGTGCAATTGCTTGAGGTAAAACATATTGTTGTTTTTGGGCATGCCCACTGTGGGGGAGTTTGTACCGCTCTTAAGGAAACGTGTAAATCTTTACCGTCAAATGATTTTATTGGTCAATGGATAAGTCTTTTAGCGCCGGCAGCAGAAATTGTTTTGAATAATAAGTTACTGTCGTGGCCAGAAAAACAGACGGCATTAGAGCAGCTTTCTATTCGCCATTCGTTAAGAAATTTAGAGACGTTCCCGTGGATAAAGTTTAGAAAAGATCAAGGTTTTTTGACATTGCATGGGGTTTGGTTCGATATCTCTAGCGGAAAATTATGGAGTATGGAACAGGAAACAAGTTGTTTTATGTGTGTTGAACTTGAAAGTTTTGGCGTGTAAAATTCGTTGTTTTTATTGCTTCGTATAATTAAAGATTAAAGGCATTTTATGATAAATCTTGACAAAGTTAGGGTTTTATTGTTTGAAGGAGCGAGCTTTCAGTGACAAAATTAACTTGGAGCCACCGACTGAGACCCCACTTTAAGGGTATAAAGAGATCTCAGAGGTCAACATCCGACGGCGCGGTGCGTTCTCGGATGCTACTTTGGTTTGTTTGTTATGCAACGATAACGAGGTGAATGATGTTTGAATCTTTGCAAGAACGACTTGGTTCTATTCTGTCTCATTTAACGGGGCGTGGCGCTTTGTCGGAGCAGGATGTTGCAGAGGCACTGCGTGAAATTCGTCGCGCTTTATTGGAAGCTGATGTTGCCCTTGATGTTGTACGGTCATTTATCGATAGAATTCGTGAAAAAGCTGTTGGGGCCGAAATTATTAAATCAATTAAACCTGGACAAATGGTGGTTAAGATTGTTCATGATGAATTGATTCATATCCTTGGAAATGAAAGCGTTCTGAGTGATTTAAATGCACCAGCACCAGTTGTTATCATGATGGTTGGTTTGCAAGGTTCAGGAAAAACAACCACAACAGCAAAGCTTGCAAAACGTTTAACTGATAAGCACAATAAAAAAGTTCTCATGGCGTCTTTAGACACACGTCGTCCTGCTGCACAGGAACAATTGCGCCAATTAGGAGAACAGGCAAAACTTGAAAGCTTATCTATCATTGCAGGACAGTTGCCTGTGGATATTACAGCACGTGCCGTGCAAGCCGCTAAATTAGGCGGTTATGATGTGCTTCTTCTTGATACAGCAGGACGTAATCATATTGATGAAGCTTTGATGCTTGAATTGGCTGAAATTAAAGCTTGTTCCCTTCCTCATGAGGTTATGTTAGTGGCTGATAGCTTGACGGGGCAAGATGCCGTTCATCTCGCCCGTTCTTTTGATGAACGTGTAGGAATTACAGGGATTATTTTAACACGAATGGATAGTGATGGACGCGGTGGTGCTGCTCTTTCCATGCGTGCTGTTACAGGTAAGCCAATTAAAGCAATTGGAACTGGTGAAAAAATAGATAATTTAGAAGACTTTCATCCTAGTCGTATTGCTGATCGTATTCTCGGAATGGGGGATATCGTTTCTTTGGTTGAAAAAGCTGCTGAAACAATGGATCATGAGAAAGCTGCTGCTTTTGCAAAAAAAATGCAAGCAGGAAAATTTGATCTGAATGATCTTGCTGAACAGCTGCATAAAATGAAAAAACTTGGCGGAATGAGCGGTATTATGAGTATGTTGCCAGGATTGGGAAAAGTCAAAGAACAAATTGCTGCAGCCGGTCTTGATGATCGTTTGTTTAATCGTCAATTGGCTATTATTTCATCCATGACACTTCAAGAACGTGCAAATCCAGAGATTTTAAAACATAGTCGAAAACAACGAATTGCTAAGGGGTCCGGTACAACGGCGGCTGATATTAATAAACTTTTGAAAATGTATCGACAAATGGCTGATATGATGAAAGCTATGGGCGGTAAAGGAAATAAAGGAAAAAGTGGTTTGATGGAAAAAATGTTGGGAGGGCTTGGTTCCAAAATGGGGGTGGGAGATATGGGAAAATTGGGTGGAAATTCTCCAGCTATGCCTGATTTATCGGGATTGGATCCAAAGCAATTCTCAACGCTTCAAAAGCAGATTGAAAATGGTAATGGAGGGAAGATTTTGCCCGGACTTCCGGGACGTGGTCCTATATTTCCTGGTCTTTCCAATGGCATTGCTGATAGGGGAGAATTTCCTCAGCATTTTAAGAAAAAATAAGATGCAAAGAGGGAAAGGAATAGTGATGCAGGAAACAGTATTAAACGAATTGGCGCATTTACGGGCGTCTATTGATAATTTTGATGCTACCTTGATTCATATTTTAGCAGAGCGTTTTCGTTGTACAAAAGCTGTTGGGCACTTAAAAGCCCGTTATAATTTGCCTAAAGTAGATCCTCTGCGTGAGCAACATCAGGTAGCGCGTTTGCGGCAATTGGCGATGGATAGTCATCTTGATCCGGATTTTGCTGAAAGATTTTTAAAATTTATTATTAAAGAAGTTGTGCGTCATCATGAAATGATTGATGAAAAGCAAAAAACAAAAAAAGTTAAGTTAAACGAAAGCCAGAGCTGACAATAGGAGATAAAATATGGCATTGAAAATTCGTTTGTCCCGTGGAGGTTCAAAAAAACGTCCTTATTATCATATCGTTGTTGCAGATGTGCGTAGTCCGCGCGATGGACGATTTCTTGAACGTGTTGGTGCATGGGATCCAATGTTGCCTAAAGGCGGACCGAGGGTAAAACTTAATGAAGAGCGTATCCAGTATTGGCTTGGGCAAGGAGCTCAACCAACAGATCGCGTTTTACGGTTTTTAGATGCGGCTGGTTTAAAAAAACGCCCAACCCGCAATAATCCACATAAAGGTGAACCGGGTAAAAAAGCACAAGAACGTATGGCAGCAGCAAAGCAAGCAGCTGAAGAAACAGCCGCTGCTGCTGAAGCAGATTCTGTTTCAGAATAAGAAGTGTCATCGTTTAGTCAAAACGTCTTTGAAAATTCTAAAAGAATAAATGTTCTCCGTTTTTACTTAACAAAAACGGATCTTCTTTAAATAGTTGTTTTTAAGAAGCGTTGTTTTTTAGTTTTAAAAGTCAATAGCGCGGCCTTTAATTTCCCAGTCTCCATAGCGGGAAGGGTCTTTACCGCCGCGTCCACCATTTTCTAAAGGTTGTTCTTTTTTTGCTTCGCTTTTTCGCCTTTCTTCAGCTTCTTTGAGGGCGCGTTGTGCTGCGGGAGAAAGAGATTGTTGTTTAATGAAATTTGCGTTTTTTGGTTTTTTTTTCTCATCTTTTTTATTCATTTTACACCTATTCCATTGAAGAAGCAGAAAGTAAACCCCATCATATAGTATAGATTGTATTTTATCATGGAGTTTTTTTAGGAATGAACATAATGCGTACAGCCATGCTTTTGGCTTTTTTGACCGCTCTTTTTATGGGGGTTGGTTATCTTATTGGAGGGGGCAGTGGCATGGTCATTGCTCTTTTGATGGCAAGTGCTTTAAACTTTTTTTCTTATTGGAATTCAGATAAAATCGTTTTACGCATGTATGGGGCACGTGAAGTTGATCAGCACTCAGCACCGGTTTACTATAAAATTGTAAGCGATTTAGCACAAAGGGCTTCTCTTCCTCAACCAAAAGTTTATGTTATTGAGAATGAACAGCCAAATGCTTTTGCAACGGGACGTAACCCGCAAAATGCAGCTGTTGCTGCAAGTACTGGATTGTTAAAACGGTTAAGTGCTGAGGAAATTGCTGGAGTTATGGCGCATGAACTCGCACATATTGAACATCGTGATACGTTAACAATGACTCTAACTGCAACAATTGCAGGGGCAATCTCAATGCTTGGTAATTTCGCTTTTTTTATGGGAGGACAACGCAACTCTTCAGAAGATTCTCATGGTGTTGGGGCAATTGGAGGGTTTATTGCATTGCTCGTGGCACCTTTTGCAGCGATGCTGGTGCAAATGGCGATTAGCCGTACGCGTGAATATGCTGCAGATCGGAGGGGAGCTGAAATATGCGGTAATCCTTTATGGTTGGCCTCGGCATTGCGTAAAATTGCTGATGGGGGAAATGGAGTATATAATGAAGAAGCAGAGCATAATCCAGCAACCGCCCATCTGTTTATTATTAATCCTTTGAGTGGTGAGGGAGCGGATAGTCTTTTTTCAACACATCCAGCAACTGCAAATCGTATCGCCGCTCTTTATCGGCAAGCAGAAGAGATGAAAGGGGCTCTTGTCAAAAGTGTGGAATGGAATGAAGAAGGCAGTATTCATGAAAAAAGCAACGGGATGAACTATGAAAATTTTCATAGTGGTTGGGTTCATACATCAGATGCGACAGAAGATGATTCTTTTCAGCGCGTTACAAAACGCCCTTCTTGGCTTCGTTATGAAAATTCAAAAAGATCTCGTTCATAGAGTTATTGAGGGAGCCTTTGAGAAAACAGTGATATAAAGGTGTTGTTTTGAAACACAAAAAAGTGGGGCATGTGTCTGAAAAAAATGTTCCAGGATTAGCTGTACGGCAGGTGTGTGTGCGTCTTTTAGGGGCAGTGCTTGATAAGTGTACGTCGCTTTCTGGTTTGATAGATAATGAATATGGGCATCCACAATATTTAAAACTTTCACAACGAGATCGTTTGTTGTGTCGGGCTATTTTGACAGCTTCATTGCGTCATCGAGGGCAAATTACGACGGCTCTCTCACGCTTTTTGGCACGTCCTTTGCCTTTACAGGCACTTTCACTTCAGCATCTTTTGCATATCAGTGTTGCGCAAATTCTTTATCTTGATATTCCTGATCATGCGGCTATTGATTTAGCTGTACGGGTGGCAAAACTTGATCCTCGTATGCAGCGTTTTGCGGGGGTAGTGAATGCTCTTTTGCGAAATGTTGCGCGAGAGGCAGTATCTCTACGCCGATTAATTCCTACCATTGAAGATGTTCCAGCGTGGTTTGGACAACTTTTAGTATCAACTTATGGGATGGAAAAGGCACATCAGATTATAGCAATTCAAAGCGTGGAGCCTCCTCTCGATTTAACAGTAATATCTGATAGTGTTAGATGGGCTGAAAAGCTTGGTGGTGTGGTGTTGCCCAATGGTTCTATTCGATTGAATCGTCTGGAATGTTCTGTTGCTGATTTACCTGGCTATCGTGAAGGTGGTTGGTGGGTTCAGGATTTTGCTGCTGCGTTGCCTGTTTGTTTACTGGGAGAACTGCGGGGTAAACGCGTGGCTGATCTTTGTGCGAGCCCTGGGGGAAAAACAGCGCAATTGGCTTTGCAGGGGGCGCAGGTGACAGCAATTGAGCTTTCTTCTAACCGCGTAAAGCGTTTAAAAGAAAATATGGAACGACTTCATTTTTCAGTTCACATTTGGCAGGGGGACGTGAGAAATTTTCATCCTACGCAGCTTTTTGACGCGGTTCTTCTTGATGCTCCTTGTTCTTCTACAGGAACGATTCGCCGTCATCCAGATATTTTATGGACAAAATCAAAAAATGATATCGTTAAATTAGCAGCATTACAATATGATTTGCTTGTCGCAGCAATTGCTTTGATCAAGGAAGGAGGACGGATTGTTTTTTCTAATTGTTCATTGGCAAGAGAAGAAGGCGAAGATCTTATTGGGAAAATTTTATCAACACGCACTGACATTGTTTTAGATCCTATTTGTCCAAAGGAAATGGGAGCCCTAGAACATTTGCTTTGTGAGGGGATGTTGCGTACAACACCTGCGAATTTTTGTCATAAAAATTTTGATGCTAAGCAAACTGCATTTTTAGGAATGGATGGTTTTTTCGCTGCGCGTTTACGAAAAGTTGCTTAATTAACGCTTCATTTACAAAAATGGTCGAAATTATACTCGATTCAGCATAAATGGAGATGGAATTTTGGCGGTTGCGGTAAAAGCTTCTCAGGTAAAAGTGGCAGCCTATGTCGATACGCTGCAGTACGTTATGCGGCGTTTATGGGTTGGACCATTATTTCGTTGGCGATTTTCAGGGTTTAGTCCTCATAAAATTTTAGCCCATCCTATTGATTTGCATGTGTCTGATCCGATGATGGCGCATGAATTTTATCATGGCCGTTTTGCTTTTGCTGGTCATATTGTTCATTCTGGTGCTGTTTCACCATTTTCATTAGTGCCGCCAACGCTGGAATGGGAGGCGGCTCTACATGATTTTCATTGGTTGCGCCATATGGAGGCAGCAGAAAGTGATTTAGCTTCTGCACATGCGCGCTCTCTTTTAGAAGATTGGCTCGAACATGCTGGTAAGAAGGTAAAAGGTCTTGCCTGGAGTGATCCTGTTGTGGCGCGGAGATTGATTTCGTGGATTTGTCATTCAAAAATGTTGTTAAAAGGGGCAACTGAGCGGTTTGAAAAACGCTTTTTACGTGCGCTTGGTTTGCAATTTCGTTATTTGCGCGTAACAATTTGCAGTATGGAGCACAATGACCAACGCTTACAAGCAGCAGTAGCTTTGAATTTCGCATCTCTTGCTTTGCCTGTTTGTGCAGTAGTGAAAAAAAAGGTACAAACTACGCTTATAGAAGAGCTTTCTCGTCAAATCTTAGTTGATGGTGGGCATATTTCCCGTAGTCCTATCATTTTGCTTAATTTGTTATCAGATTTGTTATCTTTACGTCATCTTTTTATGCGGAGCAATGAAACAGCACCACGTATTTTGATTGATTCTGTTGAGCGTATGTTGCCAGCTTTACGATTCTTTATTCATGAAGATCAAACATTGGCGCATTTTAATGGGGTTGGCCCCCTCGCGTTGGAACGAGTATCGAAACTTTTGGAACTTGATGAAACAGGAGGGCAGCCTTTTAGTTATGCTCGTTATTCAGGATTTCAGCGTTTAAAAGCCAATAAAACAACAGTGCTTGCAGATACAGGAAAGTTTCCACCACGCTCTGTCGCATGGAAGGCTTGTTCTGGGTGTTTGTCTTTTGAAATGTCTTCACAAGGGCATCGTTTTATTATCAATACCGGGGTGAAGCTTGATGGGCGGGAAGATTATCGACATTTAGGACGTGTTACTTCAGCTCATTCAACAGCTACGCTTAATGATTGTTCGGTGGGGGGTTTTTATAAAAAAAAGAAAAGCGGCGCTTCCTTTTTGTTTAATGGACCAACGGATGTGCAGGTACGCCGTATAGAGGATTCAGAGAAGACAGGTTTTATAGCGAGTCATAATGGTTATGTGCGCTCTTTTAATCTTATTCATGAGCGTGGTCTTATTTTGGCGACAAATGGAGATATGATTGAAGGATTTGATCGCTTTTTTATGTCAAATAAGGGGGGAAAGAGATATAAGAGTGAACAAGACTATGTTGCTGTTCGGTTTCATATTCATCCATACGTTGAAGTTAATTATGATGGTAAGCGTGTATGTTTAGCCGTAAAAAATGAGAATGTGAAGGAACAGCAAATATGGTATTTTATTTCACCTGATGCAGATATTTGTCTTGAAGATTCGATTGATTTTGCGGAATTAACAGGACCACAGCGGACACAACAGATTGTTTTATATTTTCGTCCTGCATTTCAGGAAAAAGTTCGTTGGCGTTTTATCCGTGAGGCACTGGATGAAAAATCAGAACATTGTGCCAATTTATAGTTTATATCTTGCGTATTCCAAAACATCACCGTTTCATCATCGTTTAGTATGGTAATATTATCAAAATTTTAAGACCATGTAAATTTTTGTACATAAGGTATTTTTTAGAGTAGATGATGAGTATTTTTAGGCAAGGTTTGCCCATAGAATCTCAGAAGGTGGTGTTAAGAGGGATTGGTTTTAGAGAAACAGGGCTGTTAACAGATTATTGTTGATAGATCGGCTGGTTAAGAATCTTTATCCTCTAAAGGTATGGAGAGAAAATTAAGCTATTGCTTATCTTTAAAAAGTTCTTGAGTGTGGTGTTGTGATTAATGCTTATTTTTGGGGGGACGGTTTAAGATAATCAAATATTTTCTTGCAAATACACATTCTTGTTTTAAAGAAGTATTTTTCAGTGTTTATTGTTTCCATTTTACGAAGATGTTCGTGTAGATTATCATATCAAAATATAATGTAAAATTATGTAGGATTATTATGCTTGGCGTTTTTATTGTCTCTTTTTATATTGTTTTATGAGTATCAAAAGCATCATATGCCTAACGCAAAATATAGAATAATTCTTTCTCTTTACAAACTGCAGACCAACAGAAAAATCCTCTGTCCAAACTTCCAATCTTTCAAGATAAACCAATATGTTTCTAGCGTCTAATATTTCCCTTTTATTATTGCATTAAAGTTCTTCATAAATAAGTTTTTATGAGCGGAGGAGGATGAACCTTGAGAGATGCTTCTTTAAAGCAAAAGCATGTAAATTTGTAACATGTAATGTCAGTTTAATTTTGGATCTTTTATTTTGTCAGCAGGAGATGATTTTCTGTGAAAAGCGAGAGAAAAAGAGAGTGTGATACACAATCTCCATTCTCTAAAAGGTATAGGTATTTTTGAAAATTGTAAAACCGAATAAAAAAGACAGTAACACATCTCACTTTGCAAATACCTTCTCTGACTTGACTTTGCGCTTTTTATGCAAATACGTTTTTTACGTTATATTCATAAAAATCAGATTGATGGGGATCTATGGATAATCTCTGGATGGGAATAAAAAAAATTGATGTGATACTAAAAAAGTTTTGCATATATTACTATTATTACTATGCGCAATCATTTTTACGCTTAATCAAAATGTAAGTTGATATTATAATCTATTTTATCTACCTCCAATGTTGTTCGATAGACTTGTGCACTTACGGGGGGCATAAAAAAAGCTTTTTTCTTTCTTAATTACTTTTATTCATACGCAAATCTTGCTGTGATGTGCAAGCGAATGATTTTTGTTGATTTAACATGAAACAATTTGGGACGACAAATTTACAGTATAAGAACTTCTTATACGTGGAATAACAATGCATTAATTTTAATTAAATCAAATGTTTTGCATCATGAAAACATTGAGAATTCAAGAAATAATTCATAGCAGTGGTGACGAAAAAATAAAGTCACAATAACCAACCAAAAACTGATTATTTTCTCATAGTGAAGCATTCTCTAAAATATTTTTCAAATAACTTTTAAGAAGATTTATGCAAATAACGTCGTGCAATTAAACCAGTATCACCGTAAATGCCAAGATCATTGAGTTTATATGTTGAAAGACAGCTTAACGCATTAACGATCCAACGATAACGACGTCAATTACTATAAGAACGTAGAATATTCACGCCATCTACTTAAAATTTGTATCACACTCTTCCGTGAGAAAAAAGCATATTACTAAAAATAGTTGTACTATAATGTCATAATAAGTATGCATTTACACATAAAAAAGCCCTTTGAAACTTGTCTCATGTGAAAGAGCAACCATTAAAGTTATTAGTAACAGTAATATTCTATGCTTAAAACAATGGTTAATTATGTGCGTTCGTTGCGATAATAAACTTCTTCATCGCACATAGAACTTCCTGGTTGAATAACAGCTTCCATTTCAACACTTATCAATCAACATGCAGCGATTATAAAAAACTTCCTGAAATATTCGTCTTATATGAAGAGAAAATCACAAAAATTATCAATGGCGGAAATGCCGTGTTCCTGTAAAAACCATAGCCAACCCTTGTGCATCAGCTGCGGCGATAACTTCTTCATCGCGCATAGATCCTCCTGGTTGAATAATGGCTGTTGCACCTGCTTCAGCTACTGCTAATAAACCATCTGCAAAAGGAAAAAATGCATCTGATGCAACAACTGATCCTTTTGTAAGAGTTTCTGTTAAGCCTGCTCTTTGGGCACTTTCTGCTGCTTTACTTGCAGCAATTTTTGCTGAATCAAGCCGGCTCATTTGTCCAGCACCAATTCCAACTGTTGCATTATTTTTCGCGTAAACAATAGCATTTGATTTAACGTGTTTTACGACACGAAAAGCAAATTGAAGATCACGCAGTTCATCTTGAGTTGGTGCCCGCTTTGTCACCACTTGCAATTGGAGATCATCAACCACCACATTATCACGTGATTGCACTAAAATGCCTCCCGCAAGTGTTTTTGCAAGAAGTCCTCCACAACGTGGATCAGGGATACCACCTGTAATGAGCAAACGAAGGTTTTTTTTCTGCGCAATTATTTCACGGGCAGACATTGTCGCATCAGGAGCAATAATAATTTCCGTAAAAATTTTAACAATCTCTTCCGCACATTCTTCATCAAGGGGCTGATTTAAAGCCACAATTCCACCAAACGCTGATACATTATCACACATAAGAGCTTTCAAATAAGCTTCTTTCAAATTTTTCCCTTCTGCAACACCACAAGGATTAGCATGTTTAATAAGAGCAACAGCAGCAGTGTTTTGTGGATCAAATTCAGCTACAAGCTCAAAGGCTGCATCCGTATCATTTAGATTGTTATAAGAAAGTGCTTTGCCTTGTAAAAGTTTTGCTGTTGCAATACCAAAACGTTGGTCATTATTGCGATAAAATGCTGCTTGTTGATGAGGATTTTCTCCATAGCGCATAACATTTTCAAGATGACCAGAAAAACTCTGCCACAATGGCATTTCAATTTTTAAATCGCGCGCAAACCATGCTGCTATTGCTGTATCATACGCAGCAGTATGTGCATAAGCCCGCATTGCTAGTTGACGACGCATGGATAAGCTTAAACATCCATTATGCTGCTTTAATTCAGCTAAAACCGCATCGTAGTCGTTTATTGCGGTTACAACACCGGTATAAGCATGATTTTTTGCTGCCGCACGAATCATTGCTGGTCCACCGATATCAATATTTTCAAGAATCGTTTGATTATCCGCTCCCGATTGGATCGTCTCTTCAAAAGGATAAAGATTCACAATTAAAAGATCAATTCCATAAATGTTGTTCTTTTCCATAGTAGCTCTATGGCTAGGATCTTCTCTTATTCCTAACAAAGCACCATGAATCAAAGGATGGAGTGTTTTAACACGCCCATCCATTATTTCAGGAAATCCTGTCACTTCAGCAACATCTTTTACAGGTAAACCAGAAGTTATAAGAGCTTTGGCTGTGCCTCCTGTTGAAATCAATTCAACATTGTAAGCAGTATGAAGGGCTTGTGCAAATGCGACCACACCTGTTTTATCAGATACAGAAAGAAGAACACGACGAACCCGATGAAGATCAGGTGTGGAAAATTTTTTGGCAACAATACCCATAATAAAAGCCTTAAAAATGAAAGAGTTAAAACTATAATAAAATAAGAGTGTACGATTATACTATAAACTTTTAGCAGAATACACCGAAAGGATAAATTGTCTTGTTAAAATATACTAAGAATGACACTGCTTGTTTCTATATCCTATTGTTCTGTAAAATACCGTCACTTGAGGTGTGATGATAGAGGATAAAATTTCATTGATACATTAAATATTTTTTAGTGCATGGTAAATATTATTAGATAGAGCTTTTTCGTGGAGTTGTTATAATTATATAAGTGGAAAAATAACAGGGATCTACTTGGTAAGAATCCAGATTGTTTAAAGATCGGAGTGGATTCAGAATTTTTGAGCTTTGAGATGGTGGAAAGAAGTCAAAAAATAAAACCTTGTTTACTATAAATTGATTTATAATGGTAATTGAGCTTTCTATGTTGAATGATAGCACTGAACGTAATTAGATTTTCTCATTTTACTCCCTTGTATTCAGAGACAGAAACTTTTCTTATACAATGCTTAAATGCAAAAATAGAGCAACAGTGAGAGCTGAGAAATAAGATGATATTAGCCTATATCTTAGCATAAAAATGAAATACAATGAAGCCTTATCTTTTATGAGGACGAGCAACATCAAAAGATGAAATAACATTGAGAAAGACAAAGAACTTATTCAATGATTTTAGTGCTTTTAATGATAAAGAGATGCAAAACTCTGTTGTCTTATTGCATTTCTTCTATTTTTTAGCCAAAGATTGCTCATATTGTTTTTTGTCAATTCTCAATATTTTAACAACGCTTGGCATTTGAGATAGAAGAGATATTTATCTTCGCTTGTAGGGTGCAAAATAATGATTTTGATTGCTTCAGCATAAGAAGATTTAAAGTGAAAACTTCTTACGATATCTAAGGCCTTTTTTACAGTTATAATATGTTAGTATTATTATAAATCAAGTTATTGTCTCTTGAAAGGCCAGATTTTCAGTGTGTAAAGCTTTTAACATAACAATGTTAAGATATGCTCTATTGTAAAGCGCATTAATAACTGTATTTGGGAAGGTATTTTTCTTGTTATTTTTCAGTTTTTCTGCCGTAGCAGAAAAAGAAAAGCTCCTAATACCCCAGCTGCTAAAATAAACCACGTGATTGCGTACACAAGATGATTATTTCGAAAATGCACAACAGTGAGGCCAGTAACAGGAAAATTTGCTTGTGTAGCTGTTTTTTTTCCAGCATCAATGAAATACGGAGCAACAGTGGATAGACCAAGTTTTTGTGCCATAGTAGAAAGATCACGTGTATACCATAAATTCTTGTCAGGATTATTTTTACGTGGAAAAAATCCATTTTTTTCACTCATACGTAATAAACCTATGATTGTCGTTTGTTTTTCTGTGGTAGAATTTTGCTGAGATGAAGCATTTGTATGCAATTGCTCTGAGTGTTGAAAATTGTTACGTTCATCCATGGGGATAAAGCCACGGTTAATAAAGGTTAGTGTATTGTCAGTGGCTTGTAAAGGAGTCAAAACCCAATAACCCGTAGTATTTTGAGCGGTAGCAATGACCAAAATGTTTTTATCTGTTAAAAGTTTTCCTGTAATAATAACAGGTTGGTATTCGTATTTTTCAAAAGTAACATCTCCCCATTGATTTTTGGGGGGAGCTTTTATGGGAGACAAATGAATGCGCTGATTGGCACTGGTGATAAGATTTGTTTTCCAATTTAACCGTTGTACTTGCCATATACCTAATGCGCTAAAGAGAAGGAAAAGACAAATACATAAAGTTCCGAACAAAAAAGAAGAAAAACGTCTAGGATTTTCTTGAAGCTTTGTCATAGTGGCTTCTTTTTTTCTCATGATTTATACTTCCTTTCAGGACAATACGTTTTCATTTTAACATGGTGCAACTTTTAAAAAAGCATTTTATACGCTTTAATTTCAGAAAAAGAAAAAGCGTGTCCTCATAGAAGATGAAAAAGGTTTTATAAAAGACTTGACCTTTTGTTGTCTACACCCTATTAGAAAGAAGCTTCCCAATGCTCATTCGAGGTTGTCGTATGTATGTTTTGCGTTCATTCTATTTTTTTGAGTATCGGGATTTGTAAAATTTCTTAGAGTTTAAGGGTGAAATTTATGTCTCGTGCATGTGAATTGACAGGGAAGGCAGTTCTGTATGGTAATAATGTTAGCCATGCAAATAATAAGACTCGGCGTCGTTTTTTACCGAATCTTTGCAATGTGACGTTGATTTCAGAAGTGTTACAGCAAAGTTATCGTTTGCGGATTTCAGCGAGTGCGTTGCGTTCTGTTGAGCACCGCGGTGGTCTTGATGGTTTTCTGATCAAAGCAGATGACAAAGAATTATCGCAACGTGCCCGCTTATTAAAACGCCAAATCGTTAAGAAAAAGGCTGAGCAAGAGAAATGAATGAAAGGCTAAACAAGCCGCATAGCTTTTAGCACCATTGTTTTAGGTTTAGTATTACTTTAATTTCTATTTTTGTACTAAAAACGTACTTTTTAGGAAATTTGTTAGTTAATCATTTTACTTTATTGGTTCCATGTTACAGGTTAAAAAATGCCATCAAGTGGTTCTTTGTTAGAACAGCAAAAGAAAAGATATATTATTTTTTCTATTTTTGCAATGTGTCTTGCTGTCACTGCTTCTAATATTTTGGTTCAATATCCTGTCTATTGGTTTGGTTTGAATGAGCTTTTGACTTATGGTGCTTTTACCTATCCATTTGCTTTTTTGATCAATGATTTAACTAATCGTTTTTATGGTCCATCTGCTGCACGTCGGGTGGTTTATGCTGGTTTTTTTGTGGGGGGAATCGTTTCTTGGGTATTAGCGACGCCGCGGCTTGCAATTGCTTCTAGTTTAGCATTTTTATTTGGGCAACTCATTGATATTATTGTTTTTACTCCGTTGCGGCGTAAAACATGGTGGAAAGCACCTTTAGCAGCAGCGTTGGTTGGTTCGGCTTTGGATACAGTGCTGTTTTTTTCATTTGCTTTTTCTAGCTTTTTTGCAGTTCTTGATAAAATAATGGGGTATGCTGATAGTTCACTCATGGAGAGTACTTTTTGGGGTGGGATGGGTATGCCAGTTTGGCTTTCACTCGCTTTTGGTGATTTTTCGGTAAAAATTGTGATGAGCCTGTTTATGTTGATTCCTTATGGAACAATTCTTAACATTATAAAGCTGCCTTTTTATCAAAGTCATTCAAAGGATGATTCTTCTTTTGTTTGTAATCAGTAATGATCTTTGTCTTTTTGTTTTTTTGAACCAAGAGAATTGTACACTATGCTTTGCGGGGCATGTTAATTTATAATAATATCTTATGACTTGCTAACTAAAGTTAAGAGCTCTAACACAGAATGTTTTTATTACTTATGCACATACTGCTGCGTATGATACAGCAATAGCAGCATGGTTTGCGCGCGATTTAAAAATTGAAATGCCATTGTGGCAGAGTTTTTCTGGTCATCTTGAAAATGTTATGCGCTATGGAGAAAATCCTCATCAACAAGCAGCATTTTATCGCAATAATGACCAACGTTTTGGTATTGCAACAGCAAAACTTTTACAAGGCAAAGCACTTTCTTATAACAATCTAAATGATACGGATGCAGCCTTTGAGCTTGTAGCTGAATTTGATCCACAAAACACTGCTGCTGTTGCTCTTATTAAACATGCTAATCCTTGTGGTGTTGCAGAAGGGAAAAATTTGAAAGAAGCTTATTTGAAAGCTCTTATGTGTGATAATGTATCAGCGTTTGGTGGAATTGTGGCTTTAAATCAGCCCCTTGATGAAGAATGTGCGGAAGAGATTGTTAAAATTTTTACGGAAATTATTATTGCTCCTGATGCGACAATGTCTGCCCGTGAAATAATTGCGCAGAAAAAAAACCTTCGTTTGCTCATTACAGGTGGTATCCCTGATCCACGTTGTGGAGGACTTCTTGCAAAAACACTTGCGGGAGGCATTTTAGTGCAATCACGTGATAATGTGGTGGTTGATGATCTCCAATTGCAAGTGGTGACAAAGCGGGCACCAACTCAAGATGAACTGCGTGATCTTCAATTTGCTTTTCGTGTCGTAAAACACGTTAAATCAAATGCTATTGTTTACGCGAAAAATAATGCAACAGTTGGAATTGGTGCTGGACAAATGAGCCGGCTTGATTCAGCAAAAATTGCTGCAAGTAAAGCAGCAGAAAGTGCCCAAAGAGCAGGCTTAACAGAAACTCTTACAAAAGGATCAGTTGTTGCATCAGATGCATTTTTTCCTTTTGCAGATGGTTTATTAGCAGTAGCTGAAGCAGGTGCAACAGCCATTATTCAACCAGGAGGATCTATGCGCGATGAAGAAGTTATCGCCGCAGCTGATGCACAAGGGTTGGCTATGGTTTTTACAGGAACACGGCATTTCCGCCATTGATAATTTTTGTGATTTTCTCTTCATATAAGACGAATATTTCAGGAAGTTTTTTATAATCGCTGCATGTTGATTGATAAGTGTTGAAATGGAAGCTGTTATTCAACCAGGAAGTTCTATGTGCGATGAAGAAGTTTATTATCGCAACGAACGCACATAATTAACCATTGTTTTAAGCATAGAATATTACTGTTACTAATAACTTTAATGGTTGCTCTTTCACATGAGACAAGTTTCAAAGGGCTTTTTTATGTGTAAATGCATACTTATTATGACATTATAGTACAACTATTTTTAGTAATATGCTTTTTTCTCACGGAAGAGTGTGATACAAATTTTAAGTAGATGGCGTGAATATTCTACGTTCTTATAGTAATTGACGTCGTTATCGTTGGATCGTTAATGCGTTAAGCTGTCTTTCAACATATAAACTCAATGATCTTGGCATTTACGGTGATACTGGTTTAATTGCACGACGTTATTTGCATAAATCTTCTTAAAAGTTATTTGAAAAATATTTTAGAGAATGCTTCACTATGAGAAAATAATCAGTTTTTGGTTGGTTATTGTGACTTTATTTTTTCGTCACCACTGCTATGAATTATTTCTTGAATTCTCAATGCTTTCATGATGCAAAACATTTGATTTAATTAAAATTAATGCATTGTTATTCCACGTATAAGAAGTTCTTATACTGTAAATTTGTCGTCCCAAATTGTTTCATGTTAAATCAACAAAAATCATTCGCTTGCACATCACAGCAAGATTTGCGTATGAATAAAAGTAATTAAGAAAGAAAAAAGCTTTTTTTATGCCCCCCGTAAGTGCACAAGTCTATCGAACAACATTGGAGGTAGATAAAATAGATTATAATATCAACTTACATTTTGATTAAGCGTAAAAATGATTGCGCATAGTAATAATAGTAATATATGCAAAACTTTTTTAGTATCACATCAATTTTTTTTATTCCCATCCAGAGATTATTCATAGATCCCCATCAATCTGATTTTTATGAATATAACGTAAAAAACGTATTTGCATAAAAAGCGCAAAGTCAAGTCAGAGAAGGTATTTGCAAAGTGAGATGTGTTACTGTCTTTTTTATTCGGTTTTACAATTTTCAAAAATACCTATACCTTTTAGAGAATGGAGATTGTGTATCACACTCTCTTTTTCTCTCGCTTTTCACAGAAAATCATCTCCTGCTGACAAAATAAAAGATCCAAAATTAAACTGACATTACATGTTACAAATTTACATGCTTTTGCTTTAAAGAAGCATCTCTCAAGGTTCATCCTCCTCCGCTCATAAAAACTTATTTATGAAGAACTTTAATGCAATAATAAAAGGGAAATATTAGACGCTAGAAACATATTGGTTTATCTTGAAAGATTGGAAGTTTGGACAGAGGATTTTTCTGTTGGTCTGCAGTTTGTAAAGAGAAAGAATTATTCTATATTTTGCGTTAGGCATATATAGATATTCTCGTGAAATGGACTTGAAAGCGAGGTGGAGTGTTTCTTTAAAGTAGACGGCGAATACGCTATATAAGGGTGTCCTATTTTTCGTGTTTTTTCTTATATTTTATGTGCGTAAAGGCTTTTTCTTTGATCAATGAGATGAGAGCTTATGTTGCATAGTTTATCCGTGGAAAATACTGTTTTGAAAGGTTAGGGAGCCATTTGCCTTTCGCTTGTTTTGGACATTTTTTGGGTCAAAATCGTTATGAATCTATTTCTGCTAATTCTTTTATAAAATAACGCTTAGTGTTTAAAACATCTTATTGGGGGAATTCTTCTTTTGTGTATAATAAATATAACTTTTATCTTCTTGTTTTACTGCAAGTAGAAGATTGCACATTATAATTTCGTATTTTTTGTGAGAACAGCATTTTAAGCCATGTTCTGTAGAGATATTTTTCTATGTACGTGTATTTCAATATCTAAATATTGAGAAATAACATAAGATAGAAACAAAAACGGCTGATTATTCAACATTTTAATTTAAATAGTACTTTAGGGCATGGTCATAAATGCAAAATTTCAAAGGAAACTGAGCAATGGCAATAAAACCAGAGAAATAAATTCATTACAATTGACAAATTTATTATAATTTTTGAAGAGTTATGGAGAATTTCTTTTAGAATTCATAATGCATCAAGTAAAGTAAAAACTTCTTTAAAGGAAGTTTCCTTAAAGTTCGATCTTCAATTTGTAGGATTTTTTCAGGTTTTTCGCTATTAAATTCCAATGGTGTAATGATAGAGATAACTTTAAAATGGAATAATTAGCTGATTTAAGGAAAGCTTATTTCTTATAAATACGAGGCATTTTACCACTAAAAAGTAATTCTAATTGTTTTGTTATGGCGTCAGCAAGTTCTTCAGCATTCATAATTGTTACAGCATGTTGGTAATAACGTGTGACATCATGACCAATTCCAATGGCAATGAGTTCGATGGGGGAATGTGTTTGAATTTCTTGAATCACTGCGCGTAAATGTTTTTCTAGATAGTTACTGGAGTTGACTGATAATGTCGAATCGTCAATAGGGGCACCATCAGAAATGATCATGAGAATGCGACGTTGTTCACGCCGTGATAAAAGGCGTTGATGAGCCCAAATCAACGCTTCTCCATCGATATTTTCTTTTAATAATCCTTCTTGCATCATTAAACCTAAATTGCGTCGTGCTCGACGCCATGGGGTATCAGCACTTTTATAGATGATGTGACACAAATCATTAAGGCGTCCAGGATGGTTAGGCTTATCTTGTTCGAGCCATTTTTCGCGTGATTTTCCCCCTTTCCAAGTTTTGGTGGTAAAACCTAAAATTTCAACTTTGACACCACAACGTTCAAGAGTTTGTGCCAAAATATCAGCACAACTTGCGGCAACGCTAATAGGGCGTCCGCGCATCGAGCCAGAATTATCAATAAGGAGTGAAACAACCGTATCCCGAAATTGGGTATTGCTTTCCATTTTAAAAGAAAGGGGTTGCATGGGATCAATAATCAGACGTGGAAGTCGTGCTGTATCCAGATATCCTTCTTCAAGGTCAAAGTTCCAGTTGCGATTTTGTTGAGCCATAAGGCGGCGATGGAGACGGTTTGCTAAACGTCCAACAATGTTTTGGAGATGGCTGATTTGCTTATCAAGACAACGGCGTAAGTGATCTAACTCGTTTTCAGAACAAAAATCTGTTGCTTCCAAAATTTCATCAAATTGACGGGTGAATATTTTATAATTGCCAAGTTTTTCCATTTGTTCCGAATTGGAAAAAAGACGCTTGGGGTTACGAGAATTTTCTTTCCAAGGTCCATTTTTTTGTTCAACGTCAGTTTGATCACTGTTGCCTGATTGTGTTGCTTGTGTTTTGCCTGCGTCTTGCACATCACTTTCTTGTTCGGTGTTTGTTTGCTCTTTACTTTGAGAATATTTTTTGTTTTGATTTTCTTCTTCTGTTTGATTTTGAGGTTTACACGCGTTTTTTAATTTTTTATTATTTTCGCCGTTTGAAGTTTTATATTGTTTCTTTGTCATTTTAAGTGTCGCAAGCATTTGGCGAACGAGCTGTGCAAAAGCCTGTTGGTTGTAAATATGGTGTGTGAGCTCATTGAGTTGTGTTGCGGCTTTTTGTTCGAGTTCTTGACGCCACAATTCTAACACAGGACCTGCTTCTTTTGGGGCTAAGCGCTTTGTGATTTTTTCGCGCAATAAAAGTGCAATCGCTTCTTGGAGGGGAGCTTCACTTTGGCTACTAATCTTATGATAATGAGCTCTTTTGTATTTATCGGCGAGCATGACATCAAGGTTTTTTGCAAGCCCCTCCATGGCTAAGATGCCAATTGCTTCAACACGTGTTTGTTCGAGAGAATCAAAGATAGCTTGTGCTTCTGATTCTTGTGGAGAAAATTGCATGTGAATGCGGTTATCATGCCATGCTTTGCGCAGAGCCATGGAATCACCTAAGCCACGGGTAACCGTGATATCTCTATTTGTTGCGTGTTGTGGTAACTCTGGTAAACGCGCACAATTTTCGCTTAAAGATGGCTTGTTGAAGCTAAAGGAAACTTCTAGATGGGATGTACCGGCAATTGCACGCATACAGGAGGAAAGAGCTTTCTTAAAAGCTTCATTGTTAATAATTGGGGGGGAAGAGTTGTTTGTCAAGCTTTTGTTGTTGCCGCCAAGGTTGGTAGTCATGATTGACATATTCCTCTAAGACAAGACACTCTGCATGAATGATTCGGGAAGCTCTTGTCCAAAGACGCGTTGATAAAATTCTGCGACAGTGGTACGCTCGAGTTCATCACATTTATTGAGAAAGGTTAATCGAAAGGCAAAGCCGACATCTCGAAAAATTGTCGTATTTTCTGCCCAAGTAATGACAGTACGCGGGCTCATGACGGTTGAAAGATCACCATTGATAAAAGATTGACGCACCATATCAGCAACATGAACCATTTGTGAAACTGTTTTTTTCCCCTCTGTTGTTTGAAAAGATTTAACCTTTGAACAAACGATATCAACCTCTTTAGCATGGGGTAAATAATTGAGTATCGCGACAATAGACCAGCGGTCCATTTGAGCTTGATTGATTTGTTGGGTACCATGATAAAGACCAGTGGTATCACCAAGACCAATGGTATTTGTTGTGGCAAAAAGACGAAATGCTGGATGTGGAGAAATGACACGGCTTTGATCAAGTAAGCTTAGTTTTCCAGAAGTTTCAAGAACACGTTGGATGACAAACATAACATCAGGGCGACCCGCATCATATTCATCAAAAACAAGAGCAATATTATTTTGATAAGCCCATGGCAAAATGCCCTCTTTAAATTCAGTGACTTGTAAGCCATCTTGTAAAACGATAGCGTCTTTTCCTAGAAGATCAATACGACTTACATGACTGTCAAGATTAATACGAAGACAAGGCCAGTTAAGACGCGCAGCAACTTGTTCAATATGCGTTGATTTCCCTGTACCGTGATAGCCAGAGATCATGACACGGCGGTTAAAGGTAAAACCTGCAAGAATCGCTAAAGTTGTTTGCTGATCAAAAAGATAATTGGGATCAATATCAGGGACATGGGGAGTTTTTGTGTTAAAAGCAGGGACTTTCATATCTGTTTCAATATGAAATAAATCACGAGCGCAAAGTGTAATATCGGGCAAATTTTCAACGGTAAGATCTGTCATTGTATTTCTGGAAGGGAAAGGACGCTATTTATTTATAAAAAACGATACAAGAGTTAAAGCATTTATGCAATGCTCTATAACAAGAGACTTAGATACGAGGGAAGATCTTATGACATATTCTATAATGTTTTAAAAAGAATAATATCCTGTGAAAATAAGAAGGGTCTAAATGAAAATGAGTTCGTATTAAGTGCACCTTTTTAGCACAAACCAGATTTTTTTAGCAAATTATAAGCATGCAAAACATCGCGAAAACGTTCTTCTGAAGCACGATTACCTCCATTGGAATCAGGATGATGCTTTTTTACCAATTCTTTATATTTCATTTTGATATCTTTTGCTGAAGCGTTTGCTTGTAAGCCCAGTGTATCAAAAGCTTTTGCTTCTAAGGGCTTTAATTTTCGTGAGAAATTATTTTTTGCATGCCGCTCAGTAAAAAGTGTAAAAGGATCACGCATACGATTTTGATAGGCCGCTGTTCCTGAGCGAATCTTTGAATAATTTGCAGCTGTTTTTTTCGATGTGCCATTGCTCAAATCTGTAGGCCATGTTGGTCGATGGCCTGTGAGAGCATCCTTTTGAAATTTTGCGATATCTTTATTGCTAAGACCAGAGAAATAATTAAAATTTTTATTATAGGCACGCACATGTTCAATACAAAAATATAGATATTGTCCTTCATGATTTCGACCTGCTGGTGCTTTATGGGTTCCTGTTTTTTCGCAGCCTTCCCACTGACACTGTTGTGCTTCTGGTTTAGTGTTTTGTTTTTTATTTGAGCTTATGCGAATTGAATCAAATAATTTAGATGTTATTGTCATATTCTTGATTTATGCAAAATTGATTAATTTTACAAGAATTGACTTTTGAAAAATTTGTTTTCACACTTATTTAATTATTTTAATGATGAAAAAGCTGTAGTGTTGCAAATTCGTTTTGTTAAGGAATGAAAAATGTCTATAGAAACAATAATCAAGAGAAAGCTTCAAGATGCTTTTCATCCGCAGAAACTTGAAGTGATTAATGAAAGTCATCTTCATGAGGGGCATCCTCATAATGAACATGCTTTTGATGGGAAGGGAGAAACACATTTTCGAGTGAAAATTTTATCTTCTTCTTTTTCCAATATGACGCGTGTAGAAATACATCGAGCGATTTATCAAGTTTTACAAGAAGAGCTTGCTACTTGTGTTCATGCTTTGGCACTTGAAGTTGCAACGCATTAAGTTTTTTCTTAAAAAAATTTCTTAGAGTGATTTTTTTGTTTAAAGAAACACCTCTCGATACTATTTTACACTCATTTTGCGACAGCATCCGTGAATGGTGTAATAATAAGCTTCCATAAAGTGCATAAAATATATTGAGTCCCCATTTTACGCTTCATAAAAGAATAAGCTAATATGATCACTCCTTTTTTAGCGCTTAGGGTATTACGCGGTTCTTAGCACTGAGGATGATTCATAACAGGTACTCCTTTCTTGTACAGTTTTTCTCTATGGTCAAGTCGCTTATGACGTGTGCAAAAAAGTGGTTTTGATTGCTTTGACATGGAAGGAATTTGAAATAAAAGAATCTTACAGCATTAAAGTTTTTTTATGCAAGTTGAAAACGCTATATTATCAATATAAATCAAAATGTTGTAGTTTTTCAGATATAACGCGTGTAGAAATACATCGAATGATTTTATCCTCATTTTACAAGAAGAGTTTGCTATTGGTGTTCACGTTTTGGCACTTGAGGTTGAAATGCATTAAATTTTTGATGAAATACTTTTAAGAACGAGGATGGGCCTTTTGATAAACTTTTAACAAATGATCTGTATCGACATGAGTGTAGGTTTGGGTGGTGGAAAGACTAGCGTGCCCAAGAAGTTCTTGAATCGTGCGCAAATCTCCCCCTCGTGATAAAAGATGAGTAGCAAAAGAATGGCGTAGTGTATGAGGAGTGGCCGTTTCCGGTAAACCAAGACTTGTACGTAAGTTGCGGACAGTTTTCTGAATAATAGCGGGCTGTAGCGGGCCACCTCGTGCACCACGAAATATGGGTTGGTTATCTCTTAAAGGATATGGACAACATTTGAGATAATTTTGTACAGCTTCGTAAACAATTTTGAGAAGGGGAACAAGGCGTGTTTTGCCTCCTTTTCCAGTTATAAATAAACTTGTTTTTTCAGAATCAGAAAATTGTTCTGGTGTGAGGCTTAAGGCTTCTGATATTCGCATTCCACAGCCATAGAGTAGCATAAGGACAGCAGTATTACGAGCGATAATCCAAGGTTCATTTTCTAGCTGATTTTCTTGTTTGACTATGTCGAGTGCTGATTTTATCTCTAAGGGTTTTGGAAGCAATTTGGGGTGTTTGGGACTTCGGATAAGTTGAGCTGCGGGAATGTTGACAATTCCTTCACGCGATAAGTGCTTGAAAAAAGAGCGTATCCCTGCCACCTCACGGCTTAAAGAACGCGCACTCACATTGTTTGTACGCCGATAGGCAAGATAAGCACGCAAGTCACTAACGCGTAAATGAGCAAGATCTGTAAGGGTTGGAGTATGGCTTAAGTGTTGACAGAGAAAAGATAAAAATTGCCGTGTATCACGTTCATAGGCTTGCGCTGTTTGTGCGGACATACGACGTGTTTTTATGAGATTTTCTAACCAGTTTTTCCTTGCGGTTAAAACCGCATGATCTGCTGGAATGAGAGGAGTATTTTCATCTTTTCTCTTGTCGTTTTTGATGGGCATTATCTAATTGAGGGTTTCTTTCTTTTTAGATTGTTCTTCGTCAGAAGAATGGCTATTCTTGTTTTGAGGGTGCTCTTCATGATTGCTCAGGTGTTTTTCACCTTTAATAGAGAGTATTTTTAAAAGATTATGAGTTGACATCAAGTGCGCAAAAATTAATCCTAAAAAGCCATTTTTATGAAGTTTAGCAAGTTGGCTTGCTGAGAGTTTATTCAGTTTTTCTTCATCAACAACCCAAAAATGTTCCAATTGTGCTGAGAGACCTTTATCGTTTTTCACATTGATTGATTTTTGGCTTAAAAGATTCATTTCCACAATAGCGTCAATAAACTCAGAAGTTTTCTCCATAGCGATTTTAAAACTTTCAAGAAAACGAATACGTTCTTCCATAAAAGGAGAAATAGAGCCATCAGAATTAAAAAGCTCTGTTCCTGCAACTTCATTAAACATACCTGATTGTTGATCAAAACAAACAGAAAGTTCTTTTTCATTACTAATTTGTGCTAAAACAAAAGGATAGCGACGGACAAAAGCGGGAATGTAAGTATGGGTTTTCCAACTTTTATCAGAGGCGATGTAGTCATTTTCATCGTTAGAAAGACCTACGAGAGCAGCCGATGTATAGTGCCGCTTTTTTTGTTCATCTTCGGCACACATAAATAAAATAGGATAGTCTAGTGCTGCTTGAAAATATTCAGTACTTGCTAAAGGAACCCAGTGCGTATCTTTGGCAAAAGACATATCACTTGGGGGAGCAAATTTTAGATTTTTATGGGAAACTTTGTCGATTGGGGTGATATCTTTGTAAAATAGCATAATATTTGCCATACGACTTCTCCTTTAGTTAATTTAGTTTTGTTACCAAGACAAGATAGGTCTTTTTGGAAGATTGTCTCATATGGCAACAAGATTGAATAGAAAATTATAAGATTGAAGGCTTCGTTTTTAAGAGATAATGTTTTTACATGAAATATAATAAAGAAGAACCTAAAAATAAAGTCTATCTTGCCATCGTTGGTATGCCTCATGGTATAAAAGGGGATGTTTTTGTTAAAATTTTAAGTGCCGATCCCCAGCGGTTTAAATCTTACGGTACTCTTTATGATGATATGGGGCGTTCTTATGAAATTGTAACTCTTCGCATGCAAAAAAATAAGGCGATTGTACGTTTTAAAGGAGTAAGAAGTCGTAATGATGCTGAGTCTTTAAAAGGGATTCGTCTTTATGTGATGCGTGATCAATTAATTGATGATTTAGATGAGGATGAGTTTTATCAATTCGATTTACTAGGGCTATGTGTTCAAGACTGTGAGGGGAAAATCTTGGGTGAAGTGTGTGGTTTTTTTAATTTCGGAGCTGATGATTTGCTTGAAATACAGTTGAATAGAGGCAAAGAAGTGCTTATTCCTTTTAGTAAGGCAGCGGTGCCAGAAATTTGTGTGGATTCTGGTTTTCTGGTTGTTGATCCCATAGCAGCTGGTCTTAGCTATAGGAGAAAAAATAATAAAAAGAAAATTCTTGAACCTAAAAAAATAAAAAGTGGAAAATGTTAAGAATGCAAGTGATTCCAAGCAGAGATGTTGATGTTTTTGATGGCTAAATGGGTTTTGGATTTTTTAGAGGGGGGGGGGTAGAAATAATGGTCTATATTTCAAAGCGTAAGTGTTGAAGATAGTATTGAATATGGCAAAGATAGCAGATAGAGGAGATCCAGATTAATGCTATAGCCTTATAAGATTTGTTTTGGATATTTTCGCTATACAAGTCTGTTTTAGAGTCTGTTTAAGAAAATGAGGATGAAAAAATAAAAATGAAGTTTCAGGCGCGCGTTTTAACTCTTTATCCTGAAATGTTTCCTGGTTTCTTAGGGTATTCTTTAGCGGGGCAAGCTTTAGAGCGCGGAATTTGGTCATTGGAGACAGTACAGATTAGGGATTTTTCTTTGGATAAACACCATAGCGTTGATGATACACCGGCTGGTGGGGGAGCTGGGATGGTGATGCGGGCGGATATATTGGCAGCAGCTCTTGATAGTTGTCCACAGGATTCACCAAGGTTGTTGATGAGTCCACGCGGGCGCCCTTTTGATCAAGCTTATGCGCGTAGTTTGGCTCGTGATACGGGAGTGACGTTGGTTTGTGGACGTTTTGAAGGTGTTGATGAGCGGGTCATAGAAGCACGGGAATTAGAAGAAGTTTCTATTGGTGATTATATTCTTTCAGGGGGTGAAACAGCTGCGCTGGTTATCTTAGATGCTATTATACGTCTTCTTCCCGGCGTGATAGGGAATGAAGCTTCTGCAAAGTGTGAAAGTTTTGAAAATGGTTTACTAGAACATCCCCAATATACGCGTCCTTCTCTTTTCGAGGGACGGGGAATTCCGCCTGTGTTAGTCTCAGGTCATCACAAAGCGATTGCAGATTGGCGTCAAAGCCAAGCCGAATTGTTAACACGGCAACGCCGCCCTGATCTTTATGCACGTTATAAAAAATATCAGAAAACTTGATTCATATGATAAGGTGGTGTATTGGCTCTCTTTTTAGAGAGTTTGTTTGTAAAAGGTTTTCTATCGTTCCAAAATTAGAATGAAGGAATAGTGTAGTCGCTTCTGCATAAGGCATAACTTGAAGGGCTTCTTTTTTTGAATAAAAGCTTTTGGGGTAAGAGTTGAGCGCTCTGACTATTCGATAAAGAACATGAAGGATAAAAGAAATGAATATTATCGCACAGCTTGAAGCTGAACAATGTGCAAAAATTGAAGAAAAGCGCCAATTCCCAGCTTTTCAACCAGGGGATACAGTTCGTGTTATGGTGCGTGTAACGGAAGGTACTCGGACGCGTGTTCAGGCTTATGAAGGGGTTTGTATTGCTCGCTCAGGTGGTGGGTTGAATGAGACCTTTACAGTCCGCAAAATTTCTTATGGTGAAGGGGTGGAACGGGTATTTCCTGTTTATTCTCCTGCAATTGAAGGTGTTGAGCTTGTGCGCCGTGGTAAAGTGCGTCGTGCGAAACTCTATTATCTTCGTGGTTTGAGAGGTAAAGCTGCACGTATTGTTGAAAAGATAGATTATCGGAAAAAAGCTGAAAAATTTGTTGAGAAAATAGAAGCAGACCCTGTAAGTGCAGATGCTGAAACGCAAGTTACTGAGTAAAAATTATATCAACTAAATTTTATGCAAAAGCGGCTTTTATGCCGCTGATTTGTTTTTTTTATGATTCTTTTTGTCCTTTAAAAGGATTGGATAAGACATAAAAATATTTAATCTATCCAATTTCTCTATATTTTTATTCTGAATAATTGATCAAGTTTAGAATATTGTTGCGCATATCGTAGATATTCAGGAATACAATTATAGTTTTAAAAAGTGTCTGTTTATCTTTGATAAAAGAGGTTAGACCTTTGACGGGAAGATAAAATTGTATTAAATTAGAAAAAGTTTTGCGGATTATATCTGTGGAATGATCGGTTTTTTTATGCGTGACCTTTAATCCGTTATTTGAGACAACCGACCTGTAATATTGGTATCTTGAGATGCCAGACAAGTAAGAACGAGATAATGTTTTTGTCGTTTTATACGAATTCTCTCGTTTATTGTGGTTGTAGTGAAAATCAGGTCAGGATATTTTATGACAGAGACAACTAGGATAAAAGATCGCCCTCGTTCCCCTCATGTAAGTATTTATCGTTGGACAATTACTATGGCTATGTCCATTGCGCATCGCATTACAGGTGTGGCCCTTTATGTGGGAATGGTCTTTCTAGCAGTTTGGTTAATTGCTATTGCGTGTGGGGAGGAGACATTCAGAGTCGTTCAAGAGATTTATGGTTCTTGGTTTGGATTGTGTATCTTGTTCCTTTATACTTTGGCAGGGGTTCATCACATGGTTGGTGGTATTCGCCACATTGTTTGGGATTTGATGCCTTTTCTTTTGGCAAAAGAAAAAGCAACAGCTACTGCTTGGGCAACAGTGTTTATTTCTCTTATTGTTACTTTTGTAATCTGGATTATTGGGTATAGCGTTGTTTAGCTGGGGGTGAAAAGGGATATGGAAAAAAACTTTCAAACGGAACTTGGAAAAGTACGGGGGCGTGGAAGTGCTCATGAAGGTACAGAGCATTTTTGGCTACAGCGTTTGACAGGGTTTATCAATATACCGTTTTTGATATTTTTTATTGTTCTTATTCTTTCACTTGTGGGAAAAGATTATAGTATTGTGCGTGCACGGCTTGCACATCCTGTTGTGGCTATTTTGATGGGATTGATGACTTTTTCAGTCCTTTATCATATGAAACTAGGTATGCAAGTGGTGATTGAAGATTATGTTCCACGTGAAGGTTTCCGGATACTCTTTTTGATATTAAATATCTTATTTTGTTTTCTCATAGGGGGTATCATTATTTTTTCTCTTTTGAAAATTGCATTAGGGGGCTAACAAATATGGCAAGTACAGGATCATCTCTGGGTGCTAAAGCAGGTAATGCCCCTTATCGCACTGTAGATCATAAATTTGATGTTGTTGTTGTTGGGGCTGGTGGGGCAGGTTTACGTGCAACACTGGGTATGGCAGAACAAGGGTTAAAGACAGCTTGTATCACGAAGGTTTTTCCAACGCGCTCACACACGGTTGCAGCACAAGGGGGGATTGCCGCATCGCTTTCAAATATGGGACCTGACAATTGGCAGTGGCATTTATATGATACCGTGAAAGGCTCTGATTGGTTGGGGGATACCGATGCAATGGAGTATTTGGTGCGTAATGCGCCTGCAGCCGTATACGAATTAGAGCATTATGGTGTTCCTTTTTCGCGGACGCAAGAAGGAAAAATTTATCAACGTCCTTTTGGTGGACATACAACACGATTTGGTGAAGGTCCCCCCGTTCAGCGTACTTGCGCAGCCGCTGATCGTACGGGGCATGCCATTTTGCATACGCTTTATGGGCAAAGCTTAAAAAATAATGCACAATTTTTTATTGAATATTTTGCACTCGATCTCATTATGACCGATGGGGTTTGTACAGGGGTTGTGGCGTGGAATCTTGATGATGGTACAATACACCGTTTTTCTGCCAAAATGGTTGTTCTTGCAACCGGTGGATATGGACGGGCTTATTTTTCTGCAACATCGGCGCATACCTGTACGGGTGATGGGGGGGGAATGATCGCACGTGCTGGATTACCGATGCAGGATATGGAGTTTGTGCAATTCCATCCGACAGGAATTTATGGTTCTGGATGCTTAATTACAGAAGGGGCTCGTGGTGAAGGGGGCTATTTAATCAATTCTGAAGGTGAACGCTTTATGGAGCGCTATGCTCCTTCCTTTAAAGACTTGGCTTCACGTGATTTGGTGTCGCGTTGTATTACAATTGAAATTCGTGAGGGACGTGGTGTTGGACCTAAAAAGGATCATATTCATTTGGTTCTCAACCATATTGATCCTGCGATCTTGCACGAGCGTTTACCGGGTATTTCAGAATCAGCACGGATCTTTGCTGGGGTGGATGTAACAAAAGAACCTATTCCCATCTTACCAACTGTTCATTATAATATGGGGGGGATTCCTACCAATTACTACGGAGAAGTTCTCAATCCAACGGCGGATTCGCCTGATCGTATTCAACCAGGGCTAATGGCAGTAGGGGAAGCTGGATGTGCTTCTGTTCATGGTGCTAATCGCTTGGGATCAAATTCATTGATTGATCTTGTGGTGTTTGGTCGTGCTGCTGCCATTCGCGCAGGCGAAGTTATTGATCGCAAAACAGAAATCCCACCGCTCAATGAAGCAGCTTGTGAGGAAATTATAGCGCGTTTTGATCGTTTACGTTTTGCGCAAGGGGCGATACCAACAGCTGTCTTGCGCGAAAAAATGCAACGCACAATGCAAGAAGATGCGGCAGTTTTCCGTACAGAAGATTCTTTGCAACAAGGATGTCAACGGATGAATAAAATCTGGGGAGAATTGTCTGATCTCAAAGTGACAGATCGTTCCCTGATATGGAATTCTGATTTGGTTGAAACATTAGAGCTTGAAAATCTCATGGCAAATGCAATCATGACTGTTTATTCTGCGGAAGCACGTTTAGAAAGCCGTGGCGCTCACGCCCGTGAAGATTATCCAGAGCGTGATGATAAAAATTGGCGTAAACATACGCTCTCATATTTATCAAAAGAGGGTAAGGTGACGTTAGCATATCGACCTGTTCACGTGAACCCGTTAACATCTGAAGCTGATGGTGGAATCGATTTAAAGCGCATTGCACCTAAAAAACGTGTTTATTAAGGGGAGAATGAAATATGGTACAAATTAAGCTTCCCAAAAATTCACAAGTGAAAGCAGGAAAAGTTTGGCCAAAACCTGAAAATGCTACAAAAATAACAGAATTTCACGTTTATCGTTGGTCGCCTGATGATGAAGAAAACCCTCGTTTGGATACCTATTATGTGGATCGTTCTGCTTGTGGCCCGATGGTTCTTGATGGGCTTTTATTTATTAAAAATCATGTTGATCCAACTTTGACACTTCGTCGATCTTGCCGTGAAGGTATCTGTGGTTCATGTGCGATGAATATTGATGGAGCCAATACATTGGCATGTACCAAAGGTATGGACGATGTAAAACACCCTATTAAGGTATATCCTTTGCCTTCTATGCCAGTTGTTAAAGATTTGGTTCCTGATTTGAACCGCTTTTATGCGCAACACCGAGTTATCGAACCTTGGTTGAAAACAGTTTCTCCAGAACCTGCAAAAGAATGGTTACAAAGTTATTCTGATCGTCAAAAAATCGATGGTCTGTATGAGTGTATCTTGTGTGCGTGTTGTCAGACATCATGTCCAAGTTATTGGTGGAACGGTGATCGTTATTTAGGACCTGCTGTTTTGCTGCAAGCTTATCGATGGATTGCAGATTCACGTGATGAGATGTGTGGTGAACGTCTTGATAATTTAGAAGATCCTTTCCGCCTTTATCGTTGTCATACGATTATGAATTGCGCGCAAACTTGTCCGAAGGGATTAAATCCAGCTAAGGCAATTGCTGAGATTAAAAAACTCATGGTCGAACGCCGACTTTGAAAATTTATTGACTGATGGAATAAAGCTAAAGGTAGAATTGTGGGCGTAGATATCTAAAATACAGCATCTGATTATGAAGAGGAAATAGCTATAATCATCTTAAAAATGAAGTAATCCTTGTAGAAAAATCCTTATAATTGATGAAATTAAGAAAACTGATGGTTGAGTGTTATCTGTGAAAATTTACCGATTAATGAATGGCAAAGTGAAAAGCAGAAAATTGTGCATGTTTTGTGTCTTTTGAGGTTTAGTTTCTTAAAACAGAAAGACAATCTAATGGAAAAAATACAAAGTCATAAAGGTAAGAATCAATCCCCATCCCTGCTATTTTACCATTTTATTTCTAATTCAAAACTTTCTCATTTTTAAAAGACTTTAAAGCAATGTCCTTTAAAATAATGGAGTTACGCATTGCTTTGCATGTTTGTTTTTGACATTCTTTATATAATCATGATTCTCATGCAAAATAGAGCGCCATGGTGGTTGCTAGTTCATGTGTTTTTTAAGAGATATTTCGCAATGGTATATGTGAAGGATATAGCGATAAATCTCCCATGAATAATATAAGGCTTCATGGATAAGATGAAGTTCATAGAATACTTCCATTTTTATACTTAATAAAGAACAGTTCTGTACTATCACACACTTTGTCAGCTCTATAATATTGTGCCACACTCTTGGATATTGCGATAATCCTGTGGGTAACAACCCTGAGTATTTGGTACAATTCATGAGCGGTATTTTTCGTTTTTCTTGAAGTGTTTTTATCCTCCACGTCAGTTTTTCTTGTGATGTTTAAGCGAATGGTTTTGATTGATTCAGTATAAACAGATTTGAAATGAATAATCTTACGGTATGAGGTTTTCTTATCCAGTAGGAAATACAATAAAATATTTTTATAAATCAATGTGATGTTGGTCAAAAAGTGGAATTGTAGACTTGTGTTTGTAGGAATTTTTGCTATTTGAGATGAAGAGAAAAGAGGAGGAATATTCAGAGGAGAGCTTGTTTATGTGTTTTTATAGGCATTGTTCCGTAGAATGTGGACATGAGTCAAATTATATGGTTAGCAAGGCTTGTTTAAAAGAAATTTAATTGTTTACAAATTAATAAGGCTTAAGAATTTTTCTTCATCTAAGGAAGAAATTGATATGCTGCTATACTGTTTGTGATCGAATGGAATATGATTTATAGATGTTCAATCGGAGCAATAATACGTTTATATTGGTTTTCTGTATCTGAAGGTTGTTTATAAAAAAACAACATATTTATTGATTACTTGGAAATAGAGTTTAGAATTTTTAAACAATAAGCTCCCGTCTTTAAGGCGATCATTATTTGTGATGATTGAAAAGACTTATTTCTCACTAAATTTATATTGATAGATGAATTAAGATTCATTTCTTTTTTTGCATTAACACACATTTTTAGAAGATAAATGGAAAGAAGGATTAAAAATAAAAAAACTGAAAAAGAATCTCAGGTGCAATTTGGTTTTCTCGTGAAGTTGTTGTCTCTTAACTTTTTTCTTCTTTTGTCATTAAGAGTGTAGAAAATGCATTGGAGAAACAAAGAGAAAAAAGGAGATAAATAAAAAAAAACCGTAAATTAGTTACGGCTTTTTTTGTTTGTATAATCTTATCGAGAGAGAAATTCCCCCTTAAACAATTTTTGATTTCGCAAAAATCGGGTCGTAAAAGACTTCAGAAAGCTTTCTATCTTTAAAAAACAACACGACGTCAACTGTTGTGTAGAGAACGATTTTTATCATTTCTAAATCGAGTTGGCGACCAATTTCTGATCTTTTAATCAAGGTGGCACACCGTTCAAATGTCTGCAAGGCGCTGTTGGCGTGTGTTGTTGTAATCGATCCAGGATGACCAGTGTTGAGCGAATTAAGATATTCCCATGCCTCATTGCCTCGTAATTCAGCGAGAAAAATTCTGTCAGGCGATTGACGCATACACGCATCTAGACATTCTTCAGCTGAAACACGGCCTACACTGTTACCATAAATCATATGTACATGATTAGGATGGTTGGGTAGAAAAAGCTCATGGACATCTTCAATTGTGATAATACGCTCTTCTACAGGGACCTTTTCAACTAAGGAGCGGGCAAAAGTCGTTTTACCAGATCCTGTCTTGCCTGCAATGATAATGTTGCGTTTGTAAAGGACGCATTCTTCCAAAAACTCAAGAATTTTTCCATTACGTTTATGTTGCAAGAGTTGAACTTCAAATGGTTCCAACCGTGTGAAGTCTTGCTTCGATAACAAGCTATTTGCTTCTTTGGCTGAAGGTTTATTAAAACTCACGTCAGAGAAATCATCAAATGCACCTTCTTCTTTGAGTTCTTTTAGTGTCTTAACTATAAGAGAATGTTTACGAATCACAAAAGAAAGAGAACCATCTACAACAGCTGGTGTTTGTATAATTGTACCACGTTGTCCACCAGGCAATAGCACATAATTAATACTTTGAGGAGCCATACCATTATAAACAATAATAGCTGTAATAAGCGTTTGCAAAAAAGCAGTTGTTAATTCTGGTGCACTATGTACCTGCCAACCCTTGAAGCTTTTTGTCCATACTTCACAGGGGCGGCAGATTGATAATTCAGTAATCTCCGGATCTTCTAAAAAACGATCAAGCGGTTGTAGGAGCTGATAAACTGCTTGATCTTTCTGTATTGGGTTAACGGGTTGTGAGACTGTAGACATCGCTGAAATCCAGATCACGAGCAACAAAGATATTAACTCGTTCGCCTTGGTTTTTGTAAAGTGTTGGTGTGATATTGATGGAATTTCTAAGAACATCAGCTACTACTGATCCAGCACTATTAACAGTTTGAGACTGACCAGTTTGAGACTGTGAGTCCTCTTTATTCCCTTTATTACTATTTATATTAATTTTGTCTTTCACCCATTCTCCTAAATCACCGATGATGCTGACCATAATTGCACCACTAAATCGTTCCCAAAAGTGATTGTCAACCCAACCACCGATACCTGCTTCACCAAGAGAACCTGTACCGGGTGAGTCAATATTGATAATAACACCAGAAGGTGTTTCGATGCGTGACCATTGCACAAACACACGTGCTTGCCCTTGTTGTACGCCGCTTTGGTAAAAACCAACAACTTTAGAGCCACGATCGAGCAAAACAACACGACCACTTGTGGAATAAATATCACGTGTTAAATGACATGTCGTCATGCCTGGTATTGATGTGACAATCTTTGTTTCCAACGTACAGTCTATTTGCGTCCCTTGCGTAATCAAAAGGTCACGATCACCAAGTCGTTGCGCATGTGACTGACTTAAACGTACGGGTTGGAGTCGATCAGATAATCCACCACTATCCTTTTCTTTATTGTTTGCCTCTGTAGATCCTTCACTACCATTATTAAGACTAGAACTAAACATACGTTGGCGTGCTAAGTCTTCAGAATCTTTGATCATATTTGAAGGCATGGTCGTTTGAAGAAGTTTACTCAAAGCCGGTGGAATATCCAAAGCTTCGTCTTCTGTTTGTGCGGGTTTTTCATCTTCTTCTACAAACTTTGGCTCTTCTATAACTCGAGGGGTATAGCTCGGTATAATTTGTTTTACGGTTTGTTGTGCCTCTTCTTCCACTTCTACAGTAGTACGCATTCTAAAAGCTTTCCAAGTCAGAGCAATTGGTATTGCTATTATGACAATAAGTCCTACTATTAACAATGCACGGGTACCTGGAATTTTAGGACGGCGCTCTAAACCTAGTTCGGAGCTCCCATAGGCATCTTCAATATGCTTTTGCTCGACGTTGTCCAGTTTTTTACTCTTTTCCTCTCCTTTCTCATTACCAAACATTATTTTTCTCCTTTATTGATACGATAAACCACCGAAGATACTGTTCCTGTTGTGTTTGGTATACCATTGGGGTCATAGGCTTCATTAAACACAGCTAAAGCACGCTGACCAAGCCGTATGAGCCATTTAGGATTGACCTTATGAACGGCGATAATATCGTTAGAACTGCCGATAACAGTGCGTGGTATTAAGCTTTCATTTCCTTCAGCATCTACTACATAAATCGATGGCATATCCGTATTGGCAGAAAACTTAAAATAAGTAATACGCCCATTGTCCCAAACATTTATCGGAGCAATATCTTGGTTACCGCTCATTGTATAACTAAGATTATAGCCTTTTACGCTTTGGTGAAAACCACGTTCAATCGCAAGGCGTTGCTCATTTGCTTCTGATTTGTCATTGTTTAAATCAGGATAATGGAAAGCCAATTCATATGTTGATCCCGCACGGTCATTTCGAAATTGTAGCCGAAATTTATAGCTGCGTTTGTCGGTTACAATGATGAGATTGGTATTGGCAAGTTCTGCTTTAGGCTTGATGAAAATATGCCTCCCTTTATGCGCAAAGGCATAGGCTTCCGAATCACCAAAGGCATGAGTGATATACTGTTCACCCTTTTCAAGAATGATATGTGTTGCTACACCAAGAACTGTTTCGATTTGAACCACATCGGCTTCATTATATGTTATGTAGCGAATGCGATGATCATATTGTGAGTTTGATGGGCTTTTGAGTGCTTGCACAGGTACCGTATAAAGAGAAGAAAACGAAGACAATAGAACAATGAATGCAAGTTTTTTCATAACAATCAATTCCTTAATCATTCAACAGTATTTCCGGTTCAGAACGGTAACTTGTCACTTGAAAACCAAGAGGGTTAAGCAATCGATCGGATAATTTCATCGGTGTACCAACATAAGTATAGCCAATTGTTGCAATTTGGTGTTGTTTGGGGCCAATTGTGCCATTGCTTTCATGTTGTTGCGTCGTAAAACGTACAGTTGCTTGACCATACCCATTGGGCTGAATTGATCGCACTTTAACTGTGATACGTGCTTTGTTGGAAAGCAATTTGTCTCGTGCATTTTCTCCATCAAAGATTTTATAATACTCTTGCTGAACAGCTGCTGCACTTAAAAGGGCTGTTGTCTCATAGTTCAATTGGATGGTATCGTAATCGTAATTTTCTCGGTTCAGAATATATTGGTTAAGCCAATATCTGTCTACAACTTCACCGTAGCTGGTTTCATGTTCGCGCATGATCGAGATAACATCAACTGCACCTGTTGTATTATCAACGCGTAATACTAATGGAGTTGGAGCTTCTTGAGAGAATCCCACGACCCCACATATCATACCGAATAAGCCAAAAATCCCTACAGCACTCGCTACACGCCATGCCGCTCTACGCGATCTTACAAATTCATCTATGAGATCACGCTCTAAACCTCGACTTTCTTCATAATAGCTACTCAGTTGTTTGGCTTTCACTGGTTTTGTTTTCATATGTCTCCTCGCTTGATTTCGGCAGGGATTGTTTTGTTAATAGGTATACGGTTTCTATCATTTGGTTGTTTCAGTTTTGGTGCTAACGCACAAGCTGATAAAAAGTTCATAATCAAAATTATAAAAATGACCGACTTCATTTTAACACTCCTATTTATTCGATAATTAAATAAAGCCTAACATTTATTATCATTATTATAATTTTAATGATAAAGTAAAGTGTATAGTTTACGATAGTTTATCTTTTCTTAATTTTATTTTCTAATTTGCGACAATAGCTCAATTTCAGTGCAAATATCCTGAGAGTGTTAACCGGTTATTTGATAGGGCTATTTTCGACGAGAAGCAGAGCCTGTTGCCTTTAATCTCCACAGATAGCCGAATGATGTTATGCCTTTTGCTAGAGAATGGGCAATGCTGGACAGTTGAATATCAGGACAATAGGGATAATAGATAAGGTGAGGGCATTACCAAGCGCACAACCTATATTTTGTTCGTCATCGAATTCCAGATCGGTTGTATAATTTGCAAAGATTTGTAGTTTGTAAAGATTCTGCATCATTAAAGTGAATATGGTGGCTAGAAGCATAAGGAAAGTTGTATAGCTTAAGATTTGGGATATCCTTTGTTCAAGGAAGCGATGGGTAGGTTGCCAGAGCAAGGCGATGATAAAGAGAGGTCCGATCCCTACGAGGAGTATGAGAACGATTTTTGTCATCAAAATGAAAGCACCACCAATTGCGACAAGGAAGTTTGTTGCAAGCAAGATGAGGATACCGAAGAGATCGTAAGTAGCCCATTACCATTTAAGAAAGCTGCTTCTTTGAAAGCTTCGGCTTACACGTATGAAATCGTTGGCTGCGATTCTGTCAATTAGGGTGGCTAATTTTGTGTCATCGAGAGAACTTTTCATCAGTGCGTTTAAGAAGTATGCTTATAATCAATTTTATAATTTACCGCAGATAAAGTCTCACTGTTGATAAAGTTCTGCTGTCAGGGTGAATTAATAATACTTACTTTCAAGTTGATGGTTCACGAATCCAGCGAGCGGCTATCTATTGCTCTACGCATAACGAACCATCCATATACGATGAACGATGTGATGAATTCTACGGTTCTGAAGGGTGTGATTATTATGATTGCGATTGAGGAGATATCCGTGACATATATCTTTGTTGGCTTATCAATAGGTCAATGAGTTGTATGAAGATTATAAATGTTACAATATTCCCCTTTAGCGAATTTTCAGTTTTCTATTATCTTTGGATATTGATATGCCTAGAAATATTGATACATTTTGTATTGTTTATGTAAACTTTATATGCGCCTTCAATTTACGAAGAGAGAACATAAAGACTCTTCAGTGTTTATGTTCTCTACATAGAAAAGAGATAAATGATATAGGCAAGATAAATATAGAAATACTCTTATCTCAATCAATTAGGCCTTATTTGGGGTATTGTTTTATTATTACGTCCCAAAACCTTTATATTATGTTGCCGCTTTTGCCGTTTTTGGAGTAGATGCTCTGCATCGCTTGAATATGAAACCATTTGTAGTTTCGTTATTTCATTTTGAAGCTTGGTAGACATGAGCTTCATATATGTCTGTAAGTGTGCAATTTCTTTCATATCGTCTGTTTCGTTGATTTCTTCTTCTAGTTTTTTAATTTCATCAAAACGATTTTTTGCATTTTCAAAAGCTTGCCAACTTATAGCTTTATCAACAATGCCTAAAAAGTCGGAACGTTTAGAAATAGATTCACGCAAATTATCAATAGTATCAGCTCTACGTTCTTCTTCTTGCTTAATTTCTGTAATCCATTTTGGGATATCTTTATTCATTTCCTTATGTTTATTTTCTTTATAAATATTTTCCGGCTTTTGAAGAAAAAAATCATTACCCTCATATGGCATATTTCCTTCGAGATCTTTTAGTTTATCTCGATTACCCGTTATAGATCCATATATTTTTTCCAAGATTTTTCGCAGTGCTTTATTATCGTTATAATGTTTTTCTAAAGTTTCTAGAGAATGAGTAGCTTGTACTGGATTAGATTTTGAAGCTGGTGCTGTAGGGCTGGTATTTTTAGAAGAGGATTGTGGAGAATTCTGAGAGGTAGGTTGTGTTGGAGATGGTGCTTGTGGTTTAGCCGGATTTTTATATTTTGGGTTTTTACACATTGCCTTTATAGGCAGATGAGCTTCTTCTTTTTTACAAGCTATCCACTCGGATTCTGTATTGTTACTTTTTGCTAAGCTTGGTGTTCCAAGAAATACACCTATTGCTATGATAATAATCAGCTTTTTCATATTTTACTCCTTTTTATGTTCACATCTTTAAAAAAACTGATCATTAGATTGCTAACTT
>NZ_JH725064.1:239873-240993 GCF_000278215.1 Bartonella rattimassiliensis 15908 | reverse complement strand
CAGATCCTTTGTCTTATTGATTTTTTCTTCTAGTTCTTTAAGTTCATTAAAACGATTTTTTATATTTTTGAAAGCTTGGAAACTTACGGCTTTATCAACCATGCCTAAAAATTTGGCACGTGAAGCTATAGAGGGTTTGAAACCATTCATTTTTTCGAAGTATTTAACGTTCTCAATCCATGTTGTTAACATTTTATTCATTTCTTTAGTTGCATCAATTCGGTTGTTATAGATATTTTGAGGATTTTTAAGAAAAAAATCATCGTCATCATACGGCCTAAAATTATGATAATGATCATGATATAGTTTACCTTTTGTTATTTTAGGATCTGTCATAGATTTATGTATTTTTTCAAACAGTTCACGCAATGTTTTATTATTGTGATGGCGTTTCTCTAATGTTTCTATAACACCAGGAGGTAGGTTGGCCCAGAAAAAAGCTAGGTTCGCTAATGATTTTTCAGCATCAGTTAGTCGTGGATCAGATGCAGCTGGGGGCTGTTGTGCTAAGCTTGATGTCCCAAGAAATGTACTCATTATTATAACAATAATCAGCTTTTTCATATTCCACACTCTTTAATTTTCACATATTTAGAAAAACTAATCATCACATTGCTATTATAAATTCATTTATGAGACCATGTTCTAAATCTCAGCTTCTTTCATAATAGCTACATCGTTTCTATCATTTGGTTGTTTCAGTTCTGGTACTACGTACAAACTGATAGAATACTCATAATTAAAATTACAAAAATGACAGAATTTATTTTAATACTCCTTTTTTTGATAGTTAAATAAAGCTCAATATTTAATATCATTATTATAATCTTAATGATAAAGTAAAGTGTATAGTTCACGATAGTTTGTCTTTTCTTAATTTTGTTTTCTAATTTGTGACAATAGCTCAATTTCAGTGCAAATATCCTGAGAGTGTTAACCGGTTATTTGACAGGGCTATTTTCGACGAGAAGCAGAGCCTGTTGCCTTTAATCTCCACAGATAGCCGAATGATGTTATGCCTTTTACTAGAGAATGGGCAATGCTGGACAGTTGAATATCAGGACAATAGGGATAATAGATAAGGTGAGGGCATCACCAAGCGCACAACCTATATTTTGTT
>NZ_JH725064.1:132580-239133 GCF_000278215.1 Bartonella rattimassiliensis 15908 | reverse complement strand
ATATAGAAATACTCTTATCTCAATCAATTAGGCCTTATTTGGGGTATTGTTTTATTATTACGTCCCAAAACCTTTATATTATGTTGCCGCTTTTGATATTCTTGGAGTGTAGATTCTGCACCGCTTAAATATTCAACAGCTTGTAGTTTTGTTGTTTCATTTTGAATCTTGGTGAGCAAGAGTTTAATATGTGCTTGTAATTGCGCAATTTCTTTCAGATCGAACGTCGATCTGATTTTTTCTTCTAGTCTTTTAATGTCTTTAAAACGATTTTCTACATTTTGAAAAACTTGCCAACTTATGGCTTTATCAATAATGCCTAACGAATTGAAACGTGATTCAATAGAGGTATGTAAAGCACCGAGAGTATTAAGTTCTTCTTCTTTCTCAATTTGTTTAATAATCGCTAAGGTATCGGCATTCATTCCATTACCCAGATTCGTATCAACTTTGTCATAGAATTGTTTTGGATTTTGAAGAAAAAATTCACTGCTAGTATGCGGCATACTTTCTTTAAGATCTTTTAGTTGATCTCGAGAACGCGTTATAGATTTATATATGTTTTCCAATATCTTACGTATATCCTCCTCATCTAGTTTCTGTTGCGCTATGGCATTCTTAATAGTCTCAGCTCTTTCAGAATTCGAAACTGAGTCAGATATCAAAGTTATGATAGGTGCTATAGGTGAGGTCATATTAGCATTTTGAAACTTCTGAATAACGGGAAGAGTAGTTTCCAAAATCTCTCCCTTCAGATCGCATGTAGTTATGGTACCTTTGGTCCCTTTTTTTGCTAGGTTTGATATTTCAAGAAACGCACTGTTTAAGCTTTGTGTGCCAAGAAATGCACTCGCTAAGCTTGGTGTTCCAAGAAATGCACTTATTGTTATAACAATAATCAGCTTTTTCATATTTCACACTCTTGAATTTTCACATATTTAGAAAAATAAACCATTAAATTGCTAACTTTATTAAATTCACTTATGAGATTACGTCTTAGATCTCGAATTTCTTCATAATAACTGCTCAGTTGTCCGGTTTTCACTGATTTTGTTTTCATATATCTCCTCGCTTAATTTCAGCAGGAACTGTTTTGTTAATAGCTACTTGGTTTCTATCATTTGGCTACTTTAGTTTTGGTGCTAACGTACAAGCTAATAAAACACTCATAATCAAAATTGCAAAAATGATAGAATTTAATTTACCATCTTTTTCGCAATTCGATAAAATCTAATATTTATTATCATTATTATAACATTAACAATAAAGTAAAGCGTATAGTTTACGATAGTTTATCTTTTCTTAATTTTATTTTCTAATTTGCGACAATAGCTCAATTTCAGTGCAAATATCCTGAGAGTGTTAACCGGTTATTTGACAGGGCTATTTTCGACGAGAAGCAGAGCCTGTTGCCTCTAATCTCCACAGATAGCCAAATGTTACGCCTTTTGCTAGAGAATGAGCAATGCTGGACAGTTTGAAGATCATGACAATAGAGATAATGGATAAGATGAGGGCACCACCAAGCGCACAACCTACATTTTGCCCGGCATCGAATTTCAGATCGGCTGTATAATTTGCAAAGATTTGCATCATTAAAGTGAATATGGTGGATAGAAGCACAAGGAAAATTGTATAGCTCAAGATTTGGGACATCCATTGTTCAAAGAAGCGGTGGGTAGGTTGCCAGAGTAAAGCAATAATAAAGAGAGGTCCGATCCCTGCGAGGAGTACGAGAGCGATTTTTGTCATCAAAACGAAAGCACCACCAATTGCAGCAAGGAAGCTTGTTGCAAGCAAGATGAGGATACCGAAGAGACCGTAAAGTAGTCCTTCATCCTCTAAGAAAGCAGACTCTTCAAAAGATTTGCTTGCAAATGAAAAACCATTGGTGGCGACTTGATCAATTAGAACGCTTAATTGTTTTGGATATTGTTTTGGATCGGATGAACTGTTTATTAGTTTAGCTGATAAGTCATAGGGCATATTCATAATAAAATCCGTAATTTCACTCTGATAAAGTCCTCCCGCCAGAGCTATAGAAGTGATAATACTCACTCGCAAGTAACGACTTATTAATCCAGAGAACGGCATATCTATTGCTCCACGCATAACAAGCCATCCATATACGATGAATGAAATGGTAAGTCCTACGGTTACGAAGGGTGTAATGGTCGCAATGGCTTTTGAGGAAATATCTGTGACATATGTCTTTGTTGCATCATCAATACTGTCAACAAGCTGTGTGAACATTTCAAACTTCATGTGGCTTTCCTCTTTATTGAATTTTTAGCTTCCTATTATCTTGAAACGAGAGCCTACGTTTCATTTCCATTACATAATATTGTTTGAATATTTTTTATCGGGATGCTGTGAGATAGGGTATATCTCTATGTGTTCCTTTAGCTTTTTAAGATATAAAAAACATGACCACGCCTATATACAGAGAGATAAAAGAATCAAAAACATCAAAAAATTGTTCCAAAACTCTTATCTTATAAATTTTACAGTAGGCATAGCTTTATTTTTACTGTTAAGAATTTTCGCATTGCGTCTTTGCTTTTGTTGATTGATAAGTGCTTGTTCTGTGTTGCGCGAATAGGAAACCATTTGTAATTTTGTTGTTTCATTTTGTAGCATAGCGAGCATGCCAATTATATGGGCTTGTAACTCACCAACGCTTTTTAGATCTTTTGTTGTACTAATCCCATCTAATAGTTTTTCAATTTGCTGAAAACGATGGTTTGCTTCTTGAAAAGCTTTTAGACTTATAGCTTTATCAAAAGCGGTTGCGTACTGAATACGTCTAGCGATAGCATTGCGAGATTCTCGAAGAGAGGTGAGAGTATTCTCTGCTTTCATAATATTTGCAATTGATTTTGCTATATTTAAATCACTAGCTTTATTGTATATTGATTCTGGATTTTTGAGAAAAAAACTAGTGTTATCTTTTGGTGTAGTTTTAAATTTTTTTTCGTCGAGTTTTGGGCCTCCGGTTATAGATTCACGTATCTTTTGTGTTTGCTCAAGTTGTTGCTTTAGCACATCGAGAAGTGGGGTAATAGGTTGCGCTTTCTTTTGCTGTTGTATGGTTTTTGTAGGTGGCTGTATATTTGAAGAAGAATCCCAGAAACTTGGAACTGATGCTGCTAAATCTGCTGCCCCAGCACCCCAAAAGCCCCAAGCCATTGTTTGCTTTGAGGCTCCTAAAGTTATTGCTACTGCTATTGAAATGACTAGTTTCTTCATGTTTCCCTCCTATCACGTTTTGCGTGTTGTAAGAAAATCGGTAACCATATTGCTGGATCTTCACCAACTTCCGCGATAATGCTTTCGACTAACTCTGCGTTATCAGGTGTACCTGATAACACCAAGAGCTCGTCGTCAAAGTCGTGCTCGATGGTTTCTCCATTGCTTGTTATATGAAATTTACCGAGATTCAACTCTGCAAGGGCGGATTGGTCGCCCTGCTTAATGAGGAATTGGCGACTAAATTCACCAAGTCCTTTAACAAGTTCAAATTCAGTATCTGTTAACTTAAAACCTTTTGTGTAGTCTTCATAACTCGCTTTCGGATTGGCTAGAAAAATATAAGTCGCACACTGTTGAATGAGCGTTTTGGCAATATTACTTTCCAAAGCATCGCCAGGCTCTTGTGTTGCGTAAACAAAAATACCATTTTGCTTACGAATGGTTTTTTGTTTATTTTTTGCCAAATCTTCAAAATACGGGTCTTGCAATGGCTTCCAGAACTCATCAAAGATATACATAAATCGCTGTCCGCTAATCATGCCTTCTGTACGGTAAAGCAAATACATCATTACTGGAGTACGTGTTTCCAAATTATCTAAGAATTCTGTAATATCAAAACCATAAACTTGATGTGTTGAGAGATCAAGAGCATCACGGGGATTATCAAACAACCATCCGTAATCACCTCCTTCACACCATTTTAGTAAGCGAGCATGGACAGATGGTGCTGCATTATAATTGCTTGAACGCGGATTTGGTAAGAATTGTATCAAAAGAGATAAACGACGGAGTGATTGGTCAATGTTACTGCTCATAATAGACATAACAGCTTGGTTAATTTCTTCCTCGTCGCGATGCGTAACTTCACCACCAGCTTCTGCTAATTTTTTAACAAATTGTTTCAAAAAAATCAGATTGTCCTGTGTGGGAGGAAGTTGGAATGGATTAAAGCCACTTGCTCTCCCTGGCTTAAATGTTAAATATCTTCCACCCATGGCTCGAATGGCAATTTCCATACCACGATCTTTATCAAAAACAACAGTCGTCGGTCTAAATTTCTGTGCTTGTGCCAACAAGAATCCGAGAAGCACAGTTTTACCAGATCCAGACTGTCCGATAATCGCAGTATTACCGAGTAATCGCTTATCAGTTGAATCCTCTTCAAGTTTAGAGGCATGAAAATTGAAATAAAGTGGCGTTTTGCTGACTGTTTTAAGAATTGTAACCGCTGGCCCCCACGGATTACCAGTGGGTTTACCGGACATAAAGTTATGAAAGGATGAAAATGATAAAAAGTTTAGTGATGTAATTGGAGCAGGGCGGGGTCTCCATTTCCAATTGCCCGGAAGTTGTGCCCAATAGCCGGCTTCTATTGCTAAATCTACGGGTTTAGGCAATATTGCAGAATCCAACAATGCTGCACTTGCTTTAGCCATATGGTCGCGAACTTTTTGAATTGTATCACCATAGATAGTCAATGTGCAGTGATGTTCTCCCATAACAAAATGTCCACTGATAAGCTGATTTAGTGCTTCGTCAATTTGCGCAATCTGGCTTGTTGCTACATCACGAGCATCAATAAGATTACGCTGATGCCGTTGCAAATAGTCTTTAGCAGCATGTCGGGAGAGTATCGAAAAACTCTGTGTCAATATGAATTCAAAGTCACTTTCTAGCAAAGCATTCAATTGTCCTGGTTTGGTTGTTGCATCGTATTCTTTTATTTCCAACATTCCAAACCGACGTATTCCACTAGTTGTCCGCAGTTCACCAAGAGAACCCCATTTTGAAAAAAAAGGTCGATTGACAGACATATAGTCAGCAAAACGGTCATGGCAAATTGGCATAGGGCGATATTCACCGTTAACAAGCATTCCAAGGAACTCAAGTGCAGAAGAATAAGCATGTCCGTTTTTTTCATAAGCACCAAGAAGTTCTGCATCATAGCGTTTTAATGATTGGCTTAAAGTACGATTGATGTCATTGAGTTCTTTGATACATGAATCCTGACGCATCTTTTTATGTTCAAGCGTTTCGCGTTCATGTTGAGAAAAAAACGACATAATTTTATCTGCTATCGGTTGAAAAACAACAGTTAGATATAGATCATTGACCATCAAATTATAACCGCTAAAGCTCTGTCGATATTTTTCATCAAGCTGATAGCAAAACATTTGATCAAATGTTGAATCAGGATATTCATAAACACGACGGCGGACAATATGTGTCCAAAGTGATAAATTGGCTGACGCAATACCACGAAGAGTATTGTTAAGTTCTCGTGTCCATTGAAAAATATCTTCCTCTGAAGCACTTTGATGTGAACGCCCGTCAATTTTCCAAATTGATAAATATTCCGCATTCTTAGTAGAGATAATTGTATCAGTAATATGATGTGAATAGGGAAGGAACAGACTTACGGGTGTCTCTGATGCGAGACGCTTGCTGTTTTCAACAGCCGCCATGCTTATCTCCTTTTACTATAATTAGAGGGACTATAACTTGATGCGCCCCAAAAGCTTTTGTTACGATTGCGGAATTTAGTATCGATCCATAACCACCAGATGCGAAATGCTTTATCATCGTTTTTAGTAATTTGCGCCATAATGAACCATAGTGGAGGTGCTATAACCCACAAAAAGATATTTATTGTCATGGCAGTAATAGCTACTCCCATAACCATAACAATAAGTGGCATCATGGGTACTCCCCATATAGTTGGAACACGTGTTGCTCCCTTGAATAAGGGAAAATCCTTTTGTTCTTGTGATTTCATAGACAGCTCTCATCACTGGAGGTGAAATAATATGTGGCTAATATAGAAGGCAGCACCAGCAATAATGACACTAAATGCCCATCGTATAAATGTAGCTCTTGCGATAATGCGAAATATATAAATAAGCAAAAGAAATAAAAAAATAACGATAGCAGCGATAGGAACAAGTACACTTAATCCATATTGCACACCAATAAAAACATCTAAGCTCTTTGTTTCCGTTTGAGCATAAGCAAATTGAGTTATTAATAACATCATTGAAGTGTTAAAAATAACACTAATCTTGTTGCATAGTTTTTCTTTAAATGTATTTAATTGTTTCATATTTTTTATCCCCATTTTAATTAAGATTGCTATAAATAATATTCCTTTTTTACAATATGAGCGACATTATTGCTGGTATATGCTTATAACCAACGGATATTTAAAACCATTATGTATTATACAGACTCATAATTAATTACCTGTAAATAATAATGTAGAAAGTTGGGATGCTGAGCCAGCAATGACAACGCCGATCGCCCATCGTATGAATGTACCTTTTTCAATGTAGCGTCCCGCATAAGCAATTGCTAGACATAAAAGTATAACACCTGCAGCGATAGGAATAATTTTTCCTAAATCTCCCTTTAAGCCATTTAAAGCCCTTTCTGCATTTCTCAAATTTTCCACTTGAGCATATGCAGAACTATTCACAAAGAATACAGTTAAAGCTGCAGAGATTGGGGTAATTTTATCACGAACTATTGTTTGAAAGACATTTAATTGTTTCATATCTCACTCTTATTAAACTTCTAAACAACATTTCATATTGTATATCTTCAATATAGATGAAATTGCTGTTGGCTTGTTTATAATTAATGGATAACTTCTGCTTTTTATAAACTATATTTATTACATGAATGTTGTAATTAATTTTATCTTGTAAATAATAGTTTAGCAAGTTCAGCTGCTGAGCCAGCGATGACAACGCCGACTGCCCATCGTATGAATGTACCTTTTTCGATGTAGCGTCCCGCATAAGCAATTGCTAGACATAAAAGTATAACCCCAGCGGCAATAGGGATAATTTTCTCTAAATCCCCCTTTAAGCCGTTTAAAGCCGTTTCTGCATTCGTCAAAGTGGCCACCTTAGCATATGCAGAATCATTCATAAAGAATACAGTTAAGGCTGCTGAGATTGGAGTAATTTTATTATGAATTATTGTTTGAAGGGTATTTGTTTGTTTCATATTTCACTCTTAATTGAACTTCTAAATGATATTTCATATTGTACATCTTCAATACAGATGAAATCACTATTAGCTTATTTATATTTAATGGATAACTTTCGTTTTTTATAAATTGTATTTATTACATGACTGTCACAATTAATTTGAAAAACCTTTAAGAAGTGCCTTTAAATAACAGGTTGGCAAGTTGGGCTGCTGAGCCAGCGATGACAACGCCGACTGCCCATCGTATGAATGTACCTTTTTCGATGTAGCGTCCTGCATAAGCAATTGCTAGACATAAAAGTATAACACCAGCGGCGATAGGGATAATTACCTTTAATTCTTCTGTTAATTTCTCTAAAGCTGTTTTTGCATTTGTCAAAGTATTTACAGCATACGCAGAATCACTCATAAAAAATACAGTTAAAGCTGCAGAGATTGGGGCAATTTTATTATGAATTATTGTTTGAAGGGTATTTGATTTTTTCATATTTCACTCTTAATTAAACTTTTAAATAACATTTTATATCGTATATCTTCAATATAGATGAAATTGCTGTTGGCTTGTTTATAATTAATGGATAACTTTTGCTTTTTATAAATTGTATTTATGACATGACTGTCACAATCAATTTCAAGGTCTTGTAAATAACAGGTTAGCAAGTTGAGCTGCAGAGCCAGCGATAACAACGCCGACTGCCCATCGTATGAACGTACCTTTTTCGATGTAGCGTCCTGCATAAGCAATTGCTAGACATAAAAGTATAACACCAGCAGCGATAGGGATAAGTGTGTTTAATTCTCCCTTTAATTTTTCTAAAGCTGTTTCTGCATTTTTCAAAGTGGCCACGGCGGCGGATACAGAATCGCTCATAAAGAACACAGTTAAAGCTGCAGAGATTGGAGCTGTTTTATTACGAACTATCATTTGAAGGGTATTTAATTGTTTCATATCTCACTCTATATTAAGCTTTTAAATAATATTTCATATCATATATCTTCGATATGGATGAAATTGCTATTGGCTTATTTGTAATTAATAGATAATTTTTGCTTTTTATAAATTGTATTTATTCTATGATTGTCATAATCAATTTTAACTATGGGGTAAATAACAGTGTGGCAAGTTGAGATGCTGAGCCAGCAATGACAACGCCGACTGCCCATCGTATGAACGTACTTTTTTCGATGTAGCGTCCCGCATAAGCAATTGCTAAGCATAAAAGTATAACGCCAGCGGCGATAGGGATAATTTCTCCTAAATCCCCCTTTAAGCCGTCCAAAGCTTTTTTTGCATTTGTCAAAGTGGTCACAGCATATGCAGAATCATTCATAAATAATACAGTTAAAGCTGCAGAGATTAGAGTAATTTTATTATGAACTATTGTTTGAAGGGTATTTGATTTTTTCATGTTTTTTATCCTGACTAAGCTTAAAATTCCCACAAATAACACCTCTTTCATGAAGGAATTTAAAGAGATATTTCGGGTCAGCCCAAGTCCTTAATTTTCCTCTTTGTGTAAGAAGCGTATATTCATCCGGTTTTCCGGTAATCGGATCATCGGCAACAAACGTAAAATACCATTCCCTCTCTGAGCGCATAACAATTGTAATTTCTCGTGCTGCTTTCTGAGTAAATGCTATATCAACGCTGTTTTGTTCTATCATTTTCATTTTTTTGCCCTCAATTAGAAGATATTTTTCCAATCTTACTAATTAGAGCTTTAATATTTCTTTATCTACGTCTCATTATAGTATTCCATCAAAATTTTAGTTCTAATTCATAAAAATAACACGTATTATTCCTGTTGCTTTTTTAATAAAGAAGAACCTTCTGTTACAAAGATATCATTGGCACTACTTGCTTTATGCATAAATGCATCTTCTAGCTCCTCTTTGGGAAGAGGAAGAGATTCTTGCTTTGTTATTTGTCTTTGTTTTCTCTCGTGAATTTCTACAGATTCTTGAGATGTTTTATCACCTATAAGTAAAGCAGTTTTTACTTCAAAAAATGAAGAAGCCTTCTTTATATGATGGGCATTTAAATGTCTCATATCATAGAAACTAAGCACAGACTGTAACATATCCTTTTTAGAATTATATAAGTACATTATTGGTTCATAGTGGTAGGCAAAAGTAGTTTCCTCATTCTTAAGATTTTTACAAAAATTAAATGTGTCAAAAGGAGAAAACCATTTCATATATTCAACATTATTTTGCTTCAAGTTTGCGTCAAAATTATGTTTACTTTGTTTAAATTGTCTATTTTTTGCGGTTGTTTTTCTAAACGGAGAGGATTGACGTAATAATTTATCATTATCACTTGTTACATAGACACCGCTCTGTAATTCTTGCTCAATAAACACTGAAAATGCTGTAGGAGGTGTATTGGATATAGATACAGCAGAAAATATTATGAAATCTAGAACAATCATTAGTAATACACCTTATTATGCAGAGTTTGATTGATAAAAGTGCCCGTTCTGTGTGCTGATTCTTGTTGTTGTCCTTTGATTTTATAAATTTGCGCAATGAAACTGTTTAGTACAAAAACCTTCTTGTGATTGTTGATTTTTTCTTTTCTAAAAAAAATTCTAATATATGCAAATATCCAATCAACAAAGTTAATATGATGGATAAAGTAAGGCATATGAGGCCAACCAATATTATTTAATTTACGAAAAAAAACACTGCTTTTAAGCCAGAATACCCTTTCGGATTCTATTAACGGCGCTTGTTTTATACAAACTTTCAGCTGTAAAAATCTTTTTAAGAGACATCGATACGAAGTAAAAAGCCTCTGTATGTTAGGATATCTCTTATTGTTGTGATGAACCACACCATCATTATACCGAGAGGGCTTGTTCTTTGTTGCATATTGCCATAGTTTATAGAGTGGTAATTTATATTTATCTTTGACTGCTGATTCATACGAGTCAGGGAGGTATGATGGCATTTGCGCACCGCATTTAGCAGTTTCAGTAACTGAACCGGTAAATGATGCGGTGGCGGCAGTTGATATACAAATAAATAATTCTTTGTAGCTCAAAGCACATCTCCATCAAAGTGATATATTTATCATAATGTTAATTTCGATAATAAATAGGCAAAAATTGTCTATAATTGTGTTTAAAATATGGCAATGAGAAATTCTTTTTTGCAAGGGGAGTAATTAAAGTGAATGATCTTAAAAATATGAATTGTGATGAATTACAAGAGATGCGTACACAAATCGATGTAGAATTGAAAAAACGACACGCAAAGGAAAAACAAAATGCGAGGCGAAAAATTCTCGAAATTGCTAATACTCATGGAATTGATATCGCTGATCTTGTGAACAAAGAGCGTCATTATAGAAATCCAAATAACCAATGGGAATTATGGAATGGGCGGGGACGTAGACCTAAATGGATTAAAGAATGGTTGGAGAATGGGTATACACTGGATGAATTAGAAGTAACATAATGCATGTGCGATAATTACAAAACAAGGGAATACCAAAAAATATAAATGCAAGAAGTAGACTCCTCTTGGTAATGTAATATACCAAGCTTAATGAATGGATCTGAAATATTGAGGGATCGAATATAACGATAGGGAGCATAAAAAATGCATTTAAATGAAAAAAGTATTGTTGTAATAAGTTGGCATCATCATTAAGATTGCCAGCTTAAAATGCTGTAATTGCTCTTAGCATTGAATGGGATCACGTCCCTTATGTGAAAGAGATATGTCTTAAAGCTCATTACATCCATTTCATGATGGAGCTCGTAAGGGATATAACGATAAAGCGTTTCCATGAAGAATATAAAATTTAATAAAGTATTCCCATTTTTATGCTTAATAAAAGAAAAAGCTTTCAGCATCTATACGGTATCAGCTCTTGGGTATTGCGACACTCTTAGGTGTTGCGAGAGCCTTGTGTGCGAGCGCCCTTAGCACTTGGAAGCATGAAGCATTTTTACAACTTTTTTCGTGTTTTCACTCCCACGTTAGTCCCACTTATGATATTCAGAGTATGATTTTGCTTACCTCAATATAATGAGAGGAGAGGACAATATTCGGGGTTTCTTATTCAACATGTGAACAATAAATTATTATTATTATTATAAATCAATACGTTGATTTTAAGAAGAGCATTTTATCTCCTTTTTTATAGTTATACCGATGTTGATTTTTTTAGTCTATGTAAGTAGATGACTTTAAAAAAAGGATTGAAATGAAAAAACTTATAGCGTCACGATTCTAAATCAGTATGTAAAATGATAGTGCTATAAATCAATATCCTTATATCTTGAGAGTATTATTTTGTAGAATAAAAGCTTTATGTTTTTCATAGACTTTGTTTCGTTTTTATTTTGTAAGACTATATACGTGAGATATTCATTTTATTTATCGTTCGTATCGTTGATATAATAGAATGTGTGGAAAATGGAAATTTTTTATGGTGGTTATGGGATTAATAGAATTTTAAGACATATTTCTAAGTGTTTGTGATTAAAATTCATTTATGTGTATGGATGAATAAAGAGTGCATTAAAAATAAAAAGGTTGCGTAATTTTTATTTCTGGTTGTTTTCTTTATAGTGTGAAATAGAGAGGAATATGCGAGTTTGCAATTATGTGTGATGGAATAGAATACGAAAAATTTTGTATATTAGAACTTTTTTAGTCGTGACGTTTTCATATAAATTGAGGGATTTGTCGTTATTTGAAAAAGTTTTTTTATAAAAAGATAGTAGATTTTTCCAATTTATTGCCGGTAAATTTTGTGTTTTATGGTGTTGTTTACTTAAGAGAGCGCGTGCGTTCTCTGCTGTTGAAGCTTTTTTATGCCAAATGTGCTGTGTATCTCTGTTTGTGGAATCTCTGAAACTGACAGACAGCTTAATTGGGGGAGAATGTAAAGTCGCAAAGATAAAAACTGCTTCCCATCTTTGCAATTCCTTTTAATTTAGCTTTCCGACTTTCAAAAGTGTCTAAAGCAATATCTTTTAAATAATGGAGATTATGCATTGCCTCACGTTCTTTAATGGGGTCACGCACCTCATGTAGAATAGAACGTCATTGATTCGCTAATTCACGTGCTTTTTTAGAAACGTTTCTTAAGACAACCAAGCCCATTTCACGGCGTTGACTATGAATGGTATAATGGTAAGTCCATTGAGAGCTCCCATCTTTATACTTATGAAGTAACAAGTTGGCACTGTCATTATATTTGCCAGCTCTTAGGTGTTTTGGCAGCTTTTTGCACTTGAGAAGAGGAATGCAAGGATTTTTATTGCGTTCTTTAATATGCCAATCCCCCTTATGATGTGCAAGCGAATGATTTTGGTTACTTCAACATAGAGAGATTTGAAATAGGAGTATCTTACGATCTTCATATTTCTCATTCGGTATGAGATTAATAAATTATTATTATAAATAAAAATGTTGTGCGCTTTTATTTTGTTATGTTCACGAAATAGCTTTCTTTGAGGGGCAATGATATAAGGTAATCTCCTTGGAACATTAAATACTTTTTAATGCCTGGTGAATGTTCTTAAGGCATGGTTTGTTTATCAAGTCTTATGTTAAGTAAAATATATGAATGGGAAGCCAAGAGGACTACAATTAATAAGATTCACTCTTAATAAATAAATCGGATCGAGAGGGATTTTTTGCTCTTTGAGGTGTATCGGTAAAATTCAAAGGGTATAAGGTATAATAAGTGAAATATATGGATTTTTGCTTAAAGTGGGAAGCCTTGTAGGAGACGTGGAGCATTGGGGGTAAGGCCAGCAGCTTCTTGGATGAAATATTTTTTTATTCTGGGTGCTTGATTGATGATTCCAAGACCGGTATCGCGGAGCATTCGTAAGAGAAGGTTATCATTAGAAAAGAGTTTATTAAGCCAATCATTGCTTAAGGCCATGCGGACAATTTCAAAACGTCTCCAACTTTGATAGTGCTCTAAAGCAGTGAGGGAGCCAATGTCAAGACCTAATCGTGCGGTTTCAATAATCACTTCAGCAAGGGCAGCGCTATCGCGTAATCCTAAATTGAGCCCTTGTCCTGCAATGGGGTGAATGGTATGGGCAGCATCGCCAACGAGAGCAAATCGAGGCTTAATGCATTGACGTGTTAAAGAAAGGCTTAAGGGAAAAGCTTTACGTTCACCATTCCAAAAGAGTTTTCCTAATCGATGGCCAATGCGTCTTTCGAGTTCTGTTTCAAAAAGAAGTGCATCAGCTTTGAGATAATATTGCGCAGTTTTATTGTCTTCATTCCACACAATGGCGGATCGGTTGCCTTTGAGAGGAAGAAGAGCAAAAGGGCCTGCAGGTAAAAAATGTTGAACCGCTTGACCGTAATGGGGGATTTCATGCTCAACTGTGCAGATGATTGCTGTTTGTTTGTAGGGATGATAAAAGTTTCTAAGACCTGCTTTTGGGCGTAATTTCGAGTGGGCACCATCGGCTGCAATGAGCAATTTTGTTTGCCAAACCTCTTCATTATTTAAAGTAACAGTGGTGTATTGATCTTCTTGATGAAAATCAATGACGAGCGTGTTTGTAATAACAGGGATTTTGAGATCTTTGACACGTTTTTTTAAAGCGTTGATGAGTTCTCTATGCTCTATCATAGCAGCAAAGGGTTCATTAGGGGTAATGTCGCCTTCAAAGGTTAAAAGAGTGGGTTTGACAGGGGCACTTGTGTCTGTATCTGTGATGATCATTGAATGAATAGGTTGTGTATAGGCTCTTATAGGTTCCCAACATTGTAATTGTTTTAACATACGAATAGAAGCAGCAGCAAGGGCAATGGTTCGTATGTTAGAAGCAGGAATATCTCCTTGCGGCTCAGCATCAACGATTTTTATTTTCAAATTAGGGGCTGTTTGCTTGAGTGCTATTGCGAGTGTTAAACCAACAACTGCACCGCCAGCAATGAGGAGATCACATTGTTTGATTTGGTGAGATTTTATTTTTTTATTGGGTTTTACATTTTTATGGTGATCAGAATACACAATGCTTCTTCCATTGTTGACAGTTTTCTTGTTTGTAAAAAGAATGTTTTTTTTAATTATCTAAATCTTAATTTTTATTTTTCTCCCTACTTTATAAGAGATGAGGTTTTCTTTGGGTGTTAGTCTGATGACAAGTTGGTTTTTCCAAGCTATTCTGCTTAATTACTTATGTGATTCATTTTACAGATTTATCGGATCAATCTTTTTCGAATGTCCTTTTTAACTCTTTTTACACTTGGTTGTTAAAAAAGAAAACTAAAATTAAACAAATAAGGTATTGTATTTTTTAATTTGTGTGAATGTATTTTAATAGATTTGTTCTTTTGAGGGGCCATTTAGTTTATCTGAGAGATAAGGAAAATTGTGCTTATTCGTGATGGTTAAAACGGTATTAATATTTTGCCGTTATCATGCAGGAGCGTAAAATGTCACCTGTTTAGGAGGGGGTATAGGGGGCGTATAAAGCTTTGTTTTGTATTTGGAATTGATGGATGCACCGAAGTTCTTCCCCTTATGATTCATTAGAAGCACGAAATTCTCAAGGTTTGCGGCTTATTGAGATGTTTTTACGCCAAATTGGCGTTTTTATTGGGCTTGGCCTTTTGGGCTTTATTATTTTTTGTGTGCTTGCTTTGGCAACTTGGAATGTTGCAGATCCATCTTTAACCCATGCAAATACAAATGAGGTTACAAACCTTATGGGCTGGTTGGGTGCGATTTTTTCAGATTTGATTATGCAGTTTTTTGGCTTGGCGGGTCTTGCCGTTTTGTTGCCGCCATTATTTTGGTCTTTTCTTTTGTTGGCACAAAAGAATATCTACAATTTGACTTTTCGCATTTTTTTATGGGGATTATCAACGATTTGTTTTGCAAGTGCTTTTGCTCTTATGACACCTGTTGCTTCTTTTACCTATTGGCCATTGCCAATGGGCTTGGGAGGGGTTTTAGGAGATAAAGCTTTAAGTATTGCTGCTTTAATCTTTCCTTTTTTCCTTTCTCCACTTTATACTGTATGTTTCAGTGTTATTTTTATTTTTTTAGGTTTTTTCATTGCTGCTTTTGCCGGCAATGTGATATGGCGGCGTAAAACAAAGAAAAGAAAAGAAAAAAGCATTCCCAAAAACGAAATCGTTGATCTAATTTTTGAGGTGGAAAAAAATACGGAACATGTTGTAGAGGATGATCGTGTGCAGTACAGCTTTTTTGCGACAACTTTGGGTGCTATTTTACATCTTTTTTATTTTTTACAAGCGCGGTTTTTCCGCCTTTTCTGTTTCAAAAGGCATTCTCAGAGTAGGAAACAAGAAAAGTCATTTGATCGGATTGAACCAATTTTTGAGGGCGAAAAAGAAAAGGATGAAGAAAATCAAAATAAAATACATGTTTCTTCTGTTAAAAGTCGAAAGTCTTTAACCGTTTCTTCAAATGGTGGTTTTGTTCTTCCACTTTTAGATTATCTTTCGGTTCCACCACCCTCTGTTAAGGATACAAAACTTTCTCCTGCTTCTTTGAAAGCAAATTCTCAGGAACTTGAAGGCGTTTTGTTAGATTTTGGAGTCAAAGGGAAAATTATAAATGCTTGTCCTGGACCGGTGGTTACTTTATATGAATTTGAACCGGCTGCTGGCATTAAGTCTTCTCGTATCATCGGTTTGGCAGATGATATTGCACGCTCGATGCGTGCTATTTCTGCTCGTGTTGCTGTGGTTCCAGGGCGCAATGTGATTGGAATAGAGTTGCCCAATGCAAAGCGTGAGATGGTTTATTTAAGGGAAATTGTGCAAGCACAGGAGTTTGTTGAAAGCAAAGCAAAATTAGGGCTTGCTTTGGGCAAAACAATTGGAGGAGAGGCTGTTATTGCGGATTTAGCAAAAATGCCCCATCTTTTGGTGGCTGGTACAACAGGATCAGGAAAGTCTGTTGCTATCAATACAATGATTTTATCACTGCTTTATCGTATGACACCTGAACAATGTCGACTCATTATGGTGGATCCGAAAATGCTTGAGCTTTCGGTTTATGATGGTATTCCTCATTTATTAACACCAGTGGTGACAGATCCTAAAAAAGCCGTGATTGCTTTAAAGTGGGCTGTTCGTGAAATGGAAGAGCGCTATAGTAAGATGTCAAAACTTGGTGTTCGAAATATTGATGGATTTAATGCACGTCTTAAGGAGTCAAAAGGCAAAGCAGAAACAATGGTGCGTACAATTCAAGTGGGCTTTGATCATAATACGGGGGAACCTCTTTATGAAACGGAAACACTTGATTTTAGTCCTATGCCCTATATCGTTGTCATTATTGATGAAATGGCTGATTTGATGATGGTTGCTGGTAAAGATATTGAAGGCGCGGTTCAACGTTTAGCACAAATGGCACGTGCTGCTGGTATCCATGTGATTATGGCGACGCAGCGTCCTTCCGTTGATGTTATTACTGGGACGATTAAAGCCAATTTTCCTACACGCATTTCTTTTTCCGTGAGTTCAAAAATCGATAGCCGAACAATTTTAGGCGAACAGGGGGCCGAGCAATTATTGGGACAGGGAGATATGCTCTTTATGATGGGAGGAGGACGTATTCAGCGTGTGCATGGACCTTTTGTTGCGGATGATGAAGTAGAACAAGTTGTGGCGCATCTTAAAGCGCAAGCTCGACCTGATTATTTGGATACAATTACCCAAGAAGTTGAAGAAGATGATACGGAGGTTTCTTCAGCTTCTCCTTCAGCAGATGATCCCTATAGTCAAGCTGTTGCTATTGTTCTTCGTGATCGGAAGGCTTCAACTTCTTATATTCAACGCCGTTTAGGTATTGGTTATAACCGTGCTGCAACATTGATTGAGAGGATGGAAGAAGAAGGTATCATTAGTCCAGCAAATCATGCAGGGAAACGAGAAATTTTAGTTCCTGCCGAAGAAGAACGCTTTTGAAAAATCTGCATAATCGTTTTTTAGTCATATCTTATAAAAACAGCTTCTTATCCTGCGATGTCGTAAAAAGCAAATATCATCATACAGTTAGAATTCTCTCAATGTTGCTATAGAGTTCCTTGGCATTTGGGCCGCTTTATAAAAGATATTTTTATCCCTTGATCTTAGATAATTTTATCCACATGCTGGCTTCTTTTGTAATGTGCACGCAAATGATTTTAATTGATTCAATATGAGAGAGTATATGATGAAAAAATCTTATTGTATTCGGCGTTATGGTCTAAATTGAAAATGATAATTTATCCTTATAAATCAATATATATATAATATATATATTATATATGTTAAATAACCTCATTTAAGGTATTGTAATATAAATGGGTGCAAAGCTTGAGATATTCAGTGGTTTTTTTAGTGTGAGTTAAATATTTATTCAATGAATTGGTTTATAGCGATAAATTATCGTTTTGCATGTTGTCATTAAAGCCTTGAAGATCGTAAGATTCTCTCATTCTAAATTTGTTTTATGTTGAATCAATTAAAATCATTTGCTTGCACACCACAAGTAAGGCTGAGGTGTGGGAGTAAAACTATACAACAAAGGAGTAAAAATGCTTCTTATGAAGTGTCTCAAGTTCTAAGAGGCTGTTGCAACAATGGGGGTAAGAAAAGTGTAGGATGGCACTGTAAAAGTGGGTGGTGGTGTTGGTTTTCTCCTTCATAAGGGCAGAGCTTGTTTGTTGAGCCTTGTGTAAGATGAAGCATATGGGGTGGGGAGTTAAGTGACCTACTAAAATCCAAATTGTTTATAGATCTGATCGGGTGAGAATTTTTATTCCTTTGGGTGGGAAGAAAGTCAAAAAAATACTTTTGCGACTAAAAAGAATTTTCAGGTTCGCGAAGCGATATGTTTAGTACTTCATTCGTTGAATATTGACTATAATCTATGTTGCTTTACAGATTACGGATGAGAAGGAATAGAATATAGTATGCGTTTAGCTCATTAGCCAAGAAATATGAGCATTTTCGTGAGCTCAAAAGCAGACTAATTATTTGGATAATAATATCGCAAGAGGTTGAAGAACATAGAGCTAATGTTTCTTTGGCTGTTTCTTGAGCAGATGATTATTGTCAAGCAGTTGCTGTTGTGCTTCATGATGACCAGGCTTCAACCTTTTATGTTCAATGTTTTTTAGGTATTGGTTATAATTATGCAGCAACATTGATTGAGAAGATGGAAGAAGAAGGTATCATTAGTTCAGAAAACCATAGATGAAAACCGGAATTGGAGAGAATTTCTGAAAAAGAATATTTTTAAAAAGCTTTTGACAGCTTTTGCAAACAATACCTTTATTTTATAAAGAAGGTTATTTATTCATTATTTGCTGTTTATAATAAAATCAATGAAATATTGCTTGGGAGCACTTTTTATGAAAACGTCTTTTTTACCGCAAAGAAAAGTCTTTGGGTTTGTGGGAATTATTGTCTTTTTGTGTTTAACTTTTCCTGCTTTTTCGCAAGCATCTAATAAAATGGTCAAGGCGCAGAATGTCGTGAACCACTTTGCGGCAATTAGAACAATGACAGGTGATTTCATTCAATTTAGTCCAAAGGGAAAAATGTCTCAAGGAACATTTTATCTAGAGCGTCCAGGAAAAATTCGCTTTATGTATAAAAAACTGCCTTTACAGATTATTGCAGATGGTCAATTTGTTGGCATTAACAATCGAGCTTTGAATACTTGGAACTTTTCACAACTTTCGCAAACACCAATGAAATTTCTGTTGGATGATAAAATTGATATATCTTCTGGGCGTTTGGTGGCATTTCGCGAAGATCCCGGGGCAGTAACGATTGTTTTGCGTGATAAAACGATTGGGGCTGGGCAAATAAGAATGGTTTTTGACTCTCAAGGCTCTGCTTTGCGACAGTGGACAATTGTTGACCAACAAAACTTGGAAACGACTGTGCAGATTATGAATGTGCAAACAGGCGTGCGTTTTGCTCAGGGAATGTTTACACTTCCTTCGAAGAAATGAAGAAATAGAGTCACGTCATTAGGATTGAAACAGATGTTCTTTCGTATTGCTACTTGGAATATTAACTCTATTCGTTTGCGCCTTGCACAGGTTTTTCAGTATTTGGAACTCTTTCCTGCCGATGTTTTGTGTCTACAAGAAACAAAATGTCCTGATCCTTTATTCCCAGTGGAGGCTTTTGAAGCAGCAGGATATAAGCATATCGCATTGAGTGGACAAAAATCTTATAATGGAGTGGCGATTGTTTCTCGTTTGCCTTTTAAAAAGGTAGAAAAGCGTTTCTTTTGTCAAAATCAAGATTGTCGCTATATCTCAGTGATTATGGAACCCCATGGTAAATTGATGCGGATTCATAATTTTTATGTTCCTGCTGGAGGAGATATTCCTGATGCTGAGGTGAATGAAAAATTTCGTCATAAGCTTGATTTTTTAAAAGAAATGTCTTTTATCCGCGCCGATCAGGAAAAAGGGATGTCTTCTCTTTTGCTAGGCGATTTGAATATTGCTCCTTTGGCAGAGGATGTTTGGTCTCATCAGCAATTATTGAAGGTTGTAAGCCATACACCTATTGAAACAGAACATTTACAAAATGTGCGTTGTCAGGGCGGATGGGTTGATCTTATGCGTTTGCATATCCCTGTTCCTACTAAACTTTACACATGGTGGAGTTATCGTGTTCGCGATTGGGCTCTTACGGATTATGGGCGGCGGCTTGATCATATTTGGTCTTCTTCAGATTTAGCTCCTTTTGTGGCGGATCTTTCGACTTTTCGTGATGCGCGCGGATGGAAACGTCCTTCAGATCATATTCCTGTGCAAACAGTATTTGATTTTTCACGTTAATTTTGAAATAACAGGTAAATAAAGTATTAATGTTAGATAATGATTCTGAAAGAATGCGGGAGACTAGATGTATATCAGAAATCTCAAATGGGGCGCTTCTCGTGGATTACTTTCTAGTGTATTGCTTTGTTTTATTTTGTCTGGATGTATGGTTGGTCCAAATTATCATAAGACATCTTTTTCTGTTCCGGCTCAATGGGGGCAGAAGTCTGCACAGATATCTGGGCATTCAATTTCCCTGGCAGGGTGGTGGCGACGGTTAAATGATCCGGTTTTAAATGCGTTAATGGATGAGGCAGTTTCTGGAAATAATGATGTTGCCGTTGCCAAAGCCCGGATTCGTGAAGCGCGGGCGAGTTTAGAGCAAATGGTGGGATCTTTGTTGCCAAGTATGTCAAGCACAATTTCTGGAACCCATAGCGGCTCTAAACAATCTGATACGTTGAGCCAGTATCGTAGCGGATTTGATGCTAGTTGGGAGCTTGATTTCTTTGGAGGACATAAGCGAGGTGTTGAAGCAGCACGTTATGGTTTTGAAGCAAGCGTGGAAGATATGCGTGCGACGATGGTTATATTGTTAGGAGAGGTGGCAACAAATTATGTTCAAATGCGCGGTTGGCAACAAAAGTTGTTTATTGTGCGGCAAATTGCTTCGACACAACGCAAAACGTATGAATTGATGCGTGCCAAATTAATAGCAGGTGATATTTCTGAGCTTGATGTTTCAAATGCAAAAGCGCAAATGGCTAATACAGAAGCTGATATCGCTCAGATGGAAGCAAGTTTGGAAATGAGTATGCATCGCCTTTCCATTTTAACCGGTCATGTGCCGACGGCATTGAAAGATCTGTTGCAAAAAAATGCCAAACAAATGAAAATTCCACAACCACAATGGCCAATACCAGCAGGAATTCCAGCAGATATTTTATTGTCTCGTCCGGATTTACGGCGGGCAGAGCGCCAATATGCACAAGCAACAGCTCGAATTGGTCAACGTGAGGCAGAACGTTATCCGTCACTTACATTAACGGGGAATATTTCAACAGCAGCAACCGCAATAGACCAATTATGGAAAAGTTCAACCATTGGTTGGTCTTTGGGCCCCGGTCTTCGTTTTCCCTTCTTTAATGGAGGACAGATTGTTGCCTCTATTGCGATGGCGCGCGCACAGCGTGATCAAGCTTTTATTAATTATCGGACGGCTGTATTGAGGGCTTTGGAGGATGTTGAAAATGCACTTGTGAGATTAACAAAGGAACATCAGCGTCTCGAAAAGCTGGTCATTGCAAATAAAGCTTTTCTACATTCTTTAGAACTTTCACGAAGTCTTTTTGAAAATGGAAATACAAGCTTCCTTGAATTGTTAAATGCTGATCGTTCATATTATTCTGCGCAAATGGCACTGAAAGATAGCCGTGTTGCTTTAGTTACCCAATATATTGCTCTGATGAAAGCATTGGGAGGGGGATGGGATGGAATCGTTGATGTATCACGGCCAGAAGTTGTTGATGGTGCACCCCATTCACTTGCAAAGGTAGGGCAATGAAAAGAAAATTCATCAAAAATTTCATTATAAAACACAAAAAACTGTCGTTATTTCTTCTTTCTCTTTTTATTCTTATCATTTTTTTGTGTCTACGCTCTGCTTTTTTCGGAACGTCTACACCAATGTATATGACAGCTGTGGTGAAGCGCGGTGATATAGAGGAAAGTGTTTTAGCTTCTGGGCTGGTGCGTCCTTATCGGTTGGTGGCTGTGGGGGCGCGTGCGACAGGGCGGGTGATTTCAATGCGCGTTTTCCCAGGAAGTGTTGTAAAAGAAGGGGATCTCTTAGCAGAAATTGATTCTACAGATCAAGAAAATGATCTGAAAAGAAAAAAAGCAGCTTTATCGCATTATTATGCAAATCTAATGGAACAAGAAGCTTATCTTACTCTTGCTCAGAAAAATTTAGAACGGCAGAAAAAAATGATAGAATCGCATGCAATTTCAAAAGCTAATCTTGATGATGCGGCAACACAAGTGAAAATACGTGAGGCGCAAATTGCTCAATTGCGTCAGCAGATTGTGCAAGCTCAAATTGATGTGGAGAGTGCAGAGGTTAATCTTGGGTATACGCGGATAACTGCTCCTTCCGCAGGAACCGTTTTGGCAACGGTGGTGGAAGAAGGACAGAATGTCAATGCTGTTCAGTCAGCACCTACAATTGTTATTTTAGGCGATTTATCAAAAATGACAGTTAAAGCGCAAATTTCGGAAGCTGATATCCTTAAAGTTCATGCCGGACAACCTCTTTATTTTACGGTATTGGGCAATTCACACCGTCGTTATGAGGGAACTTTAGAAAGGGTTGATCCGGCTCCTGAATCCATTCGCGCTGATGTGAGTATTAATCCCGGCGCAGGAGGATCTAGTTCTCTCGTATCGTCCGCGATTTATTACAATGGAATTATTCATGTTGATAATAAAGACAACTTTTTGCGAACTTATATGACCGCTCAAGTTCATATTATTTTAGGGCGTGCTCAAAATGTTTTGTTGGTGCCAAGTGATGCTTTGCGCGATGAAACAAAAGAGCATAAAGCATGGGTTTCACTTTTGGTGGGGAACAATAAAGTGGTGGCAAAACAAGTAACTGTCGGGCTTAATAACAAAGTGATGGCAGAGATTGTTTCTGGGCTGCAGGAGGGGGATGTGGTTATTACCGGTTCGCGCGATGGTGTGATGCCAGAAATCCCTGATGAACACAGCGAAGATGAGAATTAAACCATGAAAGCAGAAAAAGCAGATGCGGTTCTCGTTTTGGAAAATATTGTGCGAAAATTTCCTGCGGGTGAAACATTTGTCACTGTTTTGAAAGAGATCAATCTGACCATTAAGCGTGGTGAAATGGTGGCAATCGTGGGGGCTTCCGGTTCTGGAAAGTCCACACTGATGAATATTCTGGGCTGTCTTGATCGACAAAGTTCTGGTCGTTATTGGATTTCAGGAAAAGAAACAGCTTCTCTTTCTGCTGATGAATTGTCAGCTTTGCGGCGCAATCATTTTGGATTTATTTTTCAGCGCTATCATTTGTTGAGTGAATTAACCGCGCTTGGCAATGTTGAAATTCCAGCTATTTATGCAGGATGTGCACCAGATGTGAGAAAAAAACGTGCTCAGGACTTGTTAACACGCTTAGGTATGGGCGAGAGAATCAATCATCGTCCTAATCAGCTTTCAGGAGGGCAACAACAACGGGTGTCTATTGCGCGAGCATTGATGAATAATGCGCAAGTTATTCTTGCTGATGAGCCAACCGGTGCTTTAGATAAACATAGTGGTCAAGAAGTATTGCGTATTTTGGATGAGCTTCATAAAGAAGGGCACACCATTATTATCGTTACGCATGATATGCAGGTGGCTAAAAGAGCAGATCGTATTATTGAAATCAGTGATGGGGAAATTATTGCAGATAATGTATCAAAGGATAAAAAAACAAGGGCTAAGTCTTATATTCAGGAAAGGGAAAATCTAAAAGATCAAAAAAAACTAGGTTTTTTTCGTTCTTTTGTTGAACGTTTCCGTGAAACATTTGTTATGGCTTTGTTGGCTATGAATGCGCATCGTATGCGAACTTTTTTGACAATGCTCGGGGTGATTATCGGTATTGGAGCCATTATCGCCATGGTGGCTTTAGGAAATGGTACGCAGGAAAAAATACTGGAAAACTTTAAAAGTTTAGGCTCTAATACTTTGACAATCTTCCCTGGAAAAAGTTTTTCTGATCCACAAGCAGAGAAGATAACCAGTCTCGTTGAAGCGGATGCAGAAGCTCTTTCTGGATTGCCATATATTTCTGGTGTAACGCCTCAAATTTCAACAAACTCTACGATTCGATTTGGTTCTATTGAAGTTAATGCTGTGATTACTGGGGTGGGAGAACAATTTTTTCAAACACAAGGGCTTAAAGCTATTGAAGGGCAGTTGTTTGATCAAAAAAGTGTGCGTGAACGAGCTGTTGATCTCGTTATTGAAAAGGAAGCCATTGCTGTTCTTTTCCCTCATAGCCATGAGAGCCCACTTGGAAAAGTGGTGCAGGTGGGAAACGTTCCTGCACGTATTGTGGGTGTGGTAGATCCGAAAAATAATGGAGCTAGCTCAAATACCTTGCAGATTTATTTGCCCTATACAACTTTGCAAACGCGGTTTCTGGGGACAACGCAGGTGCGCGCAATTATGGTTAAAATTGCTGATGACGTTGATTCACATTTAGCAGAGACTATGGTTCGACGTTTTCTTATTATGCGCCATGGTGGCGAAGATTTTTTCATTAGAAATTCTGAATTTTTCCGGGAGCGTATCATGGAGAGTACGCATATTTTAACGCTTTTAGTGTCTTCAATTGCAGCGATTTCACTGATTGTAGGGGGAATTGGGGTGATGAATATTATGTTGGTCACGGTTTCTGAGCGGATCAATGAAATTGGGGTGCGTATGGCTATTGGTGCACGGCAGAGTGATATTTTACAGCAATTTCTCATTGAAGCAATTTTAGTATGTATGATTGGAGGCGGTTTAGGAATTCTCTTTGGGTTTTCTATTGGAGGTTTATTTTGGCTCTTTAATGCGCCTATACATCTCATTTATACAATTGATTCAATAATCCTATCTCTTACTTTTTCTACTCTCATTGGAATATGTTTTGGTTTTTCGCCAGCGCGACAAGCTTCACGGCTTGATCCTGTTGTTGCGCTCTCACGTGATTAAGTAGTGATCAATTGCGGCATGTTTGTTGTTATATCAAATTGGATGAAGTGTTTGTGAAGAAAAATATGGTCAGGAAAAAGCTTGATGATCCGCTGGTCTTTCTGAAAATGCTTCATTCGTGTTAAGTGGAGAATGCTTTATATCATGTTAAAGGGTAAAGTTTTACGGCATAATGCATAACTTAACATTTTCAGTTTCTCTAATTTCTAATTTTGGTAGTTTTTTTACGATTTTCATGGTTCTTAAACTTACGGTAATAACCCTTTGAAACAACTCTAGAGGGTAGGCAGGGTTGCCAATGGTTTCAACAGCATAGCGATTGGCATCATTTACAATGCCACTCTTTTTATCAGTCTTTACACATTGACGGCCCATAATCCATTCAAGAGCAGGCTTGCCATTGACGATATACTCATAAGCTTCCTTAAGGATGTCTGTTATTGTGATATTGCTGTTATAAAAAACAGTAGATTTATCTTTTTCCTTACCTGCTTTTGCGAATTTCATTTCAGTCATATAATAAAACTTTTCGGGATTAGAGATCTCTGTTTGTTTTGGATTGCCTTTTTTAAAGGTCACTGGATAAGGCTCTACATCTTCATAATTCACGTGAAAATGACTAAATCTCACGCCCTGCTGTCACAAACTTCCAAAAATCATCAGCACTCTTTACGCAAGGGATACGAAGTAATTCTTTAGAGAGGTTATCAGCATAACGAGTACGGTAATCTTCCGAATGTAAAAGACCATAAACGTAATAGAATAAATCATCCTTAGAGATTTTTTCATGAGAATAAGCAGCTTTAAAATGGTCTAGATCTTCATCAGTCATGGCATCACGCTTCTGTAAACCAGCTGTTTTACTTTCTTCGAGTAAGACCGTGACATTCAAATTTAAAGAGTTTTTCTTTTACCAATTCTTGTTTAATATTATAACTCCAACTGATCTTTTTTACATCTGTATTGACGAAATTATCTACAGCATTTGCACGTGTTTTACGATCAGAGTGTCGATAGGTAGTATTAAAACGTTCTACTTCGCTGTTATAGAACGTAATCATATTATTCATGTTTTTCTTTAAAACTTCACGGCTTGAGTTATATGTCCACGCATCACGATTAGTTTTTAGACCACAAGAAAAATTTTCAAAGAGCTTTTTATTATGTCCTTTCTTAAAGATCACTAGCCCAGCGAATGGCACGAATATAACTGTCATAAAGTGTTTGTACATAAGTTGTTTTGGATTGAGCCGTGTAAGTTTCACTGATACGTTTATTTAATATCGGATAAGGGGTATTCTTCGCATTATCATTAGCACTTTTTTGACCGGTTGAATAAGGAGGGTTGCTGAAGATAACTTCGATAGTCAAATTTTTCTGATGTTCTAAATATGCGCTGTTTTCCTTTAGTAAACCTTTCATCAAATCTTGTTTTTAAAGCATCAAAAACGTATCGGTTAAACCAATATGCTTGAAAGGAATATATTCTCCTTTCATCAAACTATGATACGTCGATTCAATGTTAATCGCTGCTATATAATAGGCAAGCAAGACAATCTCATTGGCATGGATATCATGACGGAACTTATATTCCATATCCTCTGGTTTGATGAGATTGGATTGTAATAGCCTTGTGATAAAAGTTCCTGTTCCCGTGAAAGGATCAAGGATAGAAACACCCCGTGACCCCAAGCTTTTGCCAAATTCATTGCGCAACACATCATCAACAGAATGAATGATAAAATCAACAACCTCAACGGGCGTATAAACAATCCCAAGCCTATCCGTGGTCTTCTTAAAGGCCTTGGCAAAAAAGCTTTCATAAAGTGTAATAATAAGATTTTGCCTTGCTAAAGGAGAGATAATCCCTGAAGCACGAAGCCTTACACTGTTATAAAACTCTTGTAATTCCTTGGATTCTTTCTCGATATTCGTTTTATCAAGTTCTGTTAAGATCCTTTCCATGGCTTGCGAAATGGCATTGTTCCCTCATATGCTCCAATAATCCGTGATTTTAAAACTATCCCAAAAAATGGCTTTGACAAAATCAAAAAACTCAGAACGGGGGAATAAGTTTCCTTGTCCTCCAGATACCGATTGAGGTTTGCTTGCTGCTGTTCCAATGGTATGTCTAGAACTTTCTGCTTTTGATGGTATCGAGATCTCATCAACCGTTGTGGTAAGCTCTTTTAATTCATCGTCACGCTTAATCTCTATAATCTCAATCGTATGGTTGCTATCTTGTCTTAAAGACCATCTGATTAATCGTTCTAGTAAGTTTCTCATCTCCCTCATCATGAACCCTGTAGAGGATACTTGTGTGAAGTGAATAAAGAGAATGCTATGAAACGGTCAGTTGATGGTAAGTTTTTTTTAACGTTAGAAAAAGGTAAAGATCAGAACATAGTTTTAATATAGACTTGGAGCGTTTTAATATATTGGAATATAAGAATACGGGTTTGATTGAGCTGTTGTATTGTGCTTTTAGCTTTGCTCTTTTTAACAGGATAGGCAATAAAATGGATATCAGGCATTAAATATTTCAGTTCACGCATTGAGCGCCATATGTGGTAATCATGGGTGACGATATAAAGGCTTTTATAGTGGTGCTTTTTGATCCAAACTGCGCTTTCTTTGGCATTCCCTCTGGTGTTAGTTGCTTTATGCCCAATGTCAATACAACAGGAGACAAGTCGTGGATTAATATGCATGTTATGCATGAAATTTTTCAGATTGGTTGTGGTGTTTACACCACTGATGAAGAGTCGTGAACCAAGCCCTTTTTGTAAAAGATGAAGTCCTGTCTCTATTCGGTTTTCTCCACCTGTAAGCACGATGATGGCATCAGCTTTGGGGAGAGGCATTGGGGGGAAAAGTCGTTCGGTTTTTTCAGAAAAAATAATAAAGCCCCCCCAAAAAATGAAAATAATGATTGCAAGAGTAAGTGTTGTGGGGGGAAAATAGCGAAATAAGCTGCGAGGAAACCAATTAGAGTGAGACTGTTTTGAAATAGAACGCTCTAAATCGTCTTGCATCAATAGGTTAGAGCTGTTGTGAGCCATAAAATTAAAATAAACCATTTTCACATTGATCGATTTTTTTCAGTTGTGCTAAAATAGTCATGCGGTTTGTAAGGGTGGTGAGAAAAGAAACGAAAATAATAAGGAGAATGATTTTTCCATAGGGAATAAGCTTTATGGAAATATAGCCAAATAAAGCTGTTATTTGGCTGGCTTCTGCTTTTCCGAGGTTGTAATTCGTCCAGAGACAAAAGGCTGAAAACAGAAATATGCTTGTGAGACCACCATATAAAGCACCGCGAAGGGCGTTTTTAAAAAAATACCAATCAAATTGACGCGCAATGAAAAGGGTTTCAGTACCAAGAAAATATAACACATTAATAATATGGGCATTTTCTGCCAATGCATTGCGGGTGGCAAAAATGATGGTGAGGATGAGAGAGCTTAGAACCAATACTAAAATTGAAAAACCAATGAAAACAGTGGTGTATGCCATGGTCGCAAAACGATGGACCCAAACACGGTGATCATCAAATTGACCGCCTGGAATTTGAGTTTTAATGGCATGATGGATGGCGGCAAAATTGATTTTTTCATCCTCTTTCAAAGTGACAATGATAAGGCGGGGTAGGGGCAATTCATTCAAATTAAAACCCGTTCCAAGCCATGGTTCCAGCAACTTTTCGGTGGCTTTTGGGTCAACAATTTTTGCATCTTGGACACCAGAAAAGGTTTTAACTAGTTGGACAGCATCATGAAGTGCTTTATTGATATCAACATTGTCAACGGGGCGTATTTGTATTGTGGCTTCATAGCTAATTTGATTGCTCCAATTTTTGGCAGAACGCTGAACTAAATCAACGCCAATTAAGGTGAGACTTGAGAGAAATGTCATAATAGCGATCACGGTAACCAGCGCTTGCCCAGAAATGTTGCTACTGGGAATAATCGCCGTTGTGTTTTTTTTATTGCTGGTAAAAATGGAGAAAAATTTATTCATGAATTGTCATCCGTCCGTTATGGAGAAGCATGCGCCGCGCTGCAACTTGTTCCATTAAGGTGATATCATGGGTAGCAATGATAACAGCCGTTCCAAAACGGTTTAATTCAATAAACAAACGGAGGAGGCGTTTTGCCAAGGGCGGATCAACATTTCCTGTTGGTTCATCAGCAAGCAAAATTTCAGGTTGATCAATGAGTGCGCGGGCAATAGCGGCCCTTTGTTTTTCTCCACCAGAGAGAACCGGCGGTAAAACATGAATATGATTTCCCAAGCCTACCCAACAGAGAAGATCTTCCACTTCACTACGATAGGTTATTTCTTCTTGTCCTTTAATGCGTAAAGGCAAAGAAACATTTTCATAGGTGGTCATGTGATCAAGGAGACGAAAATCTTGAAAGACAACACCGATACGTCTTCGTAATGCTGGAAGTTCTTGCCGTTTAAGCAATGCCGTATCCATTCCAAATAAATCAATGTGACCACGCGTTGGTTTGAGTGCTAAAAACATCAGACGCATCAACGATGTTTTACCTGCTCCTGAGGCTCCCGTGAGAAACTGAAATGACCCAGTAGGAATATGAAAGCTAATATCACGAAGGACCTCAGGGCCCATTCCATAGCGCAGGCCGACATTTTCAAAATGAATCACTTTTTGTTATTACTCCTGATTTTATTTTGCACCATTTATTCTAAGAATTCTTTCATCACTTTAGGTTCTTGTTATAAACTTGTTTAGTTTAGATTTTATTGTCTTCAATATTTTTTATACACTTTCGTTATAGATGAATATTCTTGTTCAAGAATATTATCATTTATACTTTCTTTTTTTACTTATTTATGATTTTAGCAGGAATTTCAAAGTGATTCTAGCATAAACATCAGAACTATTTTTCCTTCTTGCTCAGATGCTTTTTGGCATTGAGTGGACATTGAACGATAAAAAAATTATGATGGCCCTTTTATCTTATTTTATTGTTATGAATAAAAGCGCTTGTTGTTAGAGTTGTTGAGATTTTCATGAACTGTTTTGTTTTTTATTATCATCGGTGGTTTTGGTAATAATTCGGTGATTTTCGTAACGATGCTGAGATAATTTTAGCAGAAAAACAAAAATCACCGTATGGTGTATTTTGTCGTGGTTTCTTTAACTTTGTCGATTGGCAATCAGATCTTCAACGACTTGTGGTTCGGAAAGGGTTGAAATATCGCCGATATTGTCAAAATCATTTTCGGCGATTTTTCGTAGAATACGTCTCATAATTTTTCCTGATCGCGTTTTCGGAAGTTGCTGAGAAAACTGAATTTTATCTAATGTGGCGATGGGGCCTATTTCCTTTCTGACATGCTTGATAATGTCTTTTTGCAATGCTTCATTAGCATGTGTTCCTTCCATGAGGGTGATAAAACTATAAATTCCTTGCCCTTTAATAGGATGAGGGTAACCAACAATAGCCGCTTCTGAAACAGCGGGATGAGAAACTAGAGCTGATTCAATTTCGGCGGTTGCTAACCGATGTCCAGAAACATTGAGAATGTCATCAACCCGTCCTGTAATCCAGTAATAACCATCACTATCACGCTTACAGCCATCACCTGAAAAATATTTCCCTTTGTAAGAGGAAAAATAAGTTTGAATAAAGCGTTCATGATCCTTATAGAGGGTACGCATTTGCCCAGGCCATGAATCACTGATACAAAGATTGCCCTCTGCTTCATCTTCTAAAATATTACCTTGGGCATCAACAATTTGCGGTTGAACACCAAAAAAAGGACGTGTGGCTGATCCTGCTTTGAGGGGTATTGCTCCGGGTAAAGGTGTGATCATGTGCCCGCCTGTTTCTGTTTGCCACCATGTATCGAGAATAGGGCAATGGTCATTTCCAATCGTATGATAAAACCATTCCCATGCCTCTGGGTTAATAGGCTCGCCTACAGTTCCTAAGAGACGCAAGGAGGTCCTTGTCGAGCGTTCAACAAATGAATTTCCAGCTCCCATTAAGGTGCGGATAGCTGTTGGTGCTGTATAAAGTGTATTGACTTTGTGTTTGTCGACAATTGCCCAAAATCTGCCCTGGTCAGGAAAGGTTGGGGTGCCTTCAAACATTAAAGTGGTTGCACCATTACATAAAGGTCCATAAACTAAGTAAGAATGACCGGTTATCCAACCAATATCAGCTGTGCACCAATAAACTTCATCGAGGTGGTAATCGAAAACATATTGGTGGGTCATTGATGCAAAGACAAGATAGCCTGCTGTGGTATGTAAAACACCTTTCGGTTTGCCGGTTGAGCCTGAAGTATAAAGTATGAAAAGCGGATCTTCAGCATTCATTTGTTCTGGTGGACAGTCTATTGGGGTATGAGCTATTTCTTCGTGGTACCAAAAATCACGTCCATCTATCCAGTGAATTGGTCCACAAGTTCGCTGGATAACCATGACTTGGTCCACATGCACATTTTGGCGGGAAGCAATTTCAATAGCATGATCAATATTATCTTTTAAGTTAATTTGTTTGCCGCCACGCAAGCCGTGATCAGCAGTAATGATGAAGGTTGATTCACAGTCAACAAGGCGTCCTGCTATTGCTTCAGGAGAAAAGCCAGCGAAAATAACTGAATGAATGGCACCAATACGGCAACACGCTAACATAGCATAGGCTGCTTCCGGAATCATGGGAAGATAAATGGTGACTTTATCACCTTTCTTAATGCCATGGCTTTTCAAAATATTGGCAAAACGACAAACATGTTCATAAAGTTCATTATAGGTTATTTTTTTATCATGATAGGGGTTATCACCTTCCCAAATAAGTGCAATGCGATCGCCATGGTTTTTTAAATGGCGATCAATGCAGTTATAGGCAACATTTGTTGTCCCATCCTCGTACCATCGAATTGATACATCACCGTTAAAGGAAGTGTTTTTTACTTTTGTATAGGGTTTAAACCATTCAATGCGTTGACCATGTTTTGCCCAGAAGTTTTCTGGATCATTGATACTTTCTTGATACCATTTTTCATAAGTTTCCTCATCAAGCAAAGCATTTTTCTTGATCTCTTCCGATATCGAATAAATTTTCTCAGTCATGTTTCCCTCTTTTATTTTATTGTTTAGAAAGATCTGCCGCTGTATTTTTTATGTTTATATTTTGTGCAGCATGTTCCCAAAAGCTTTTCATTGTGAGGTTAGACTAAATTACAAAGCTTAGAATAGTCAATTTTAAAAATCTGATATTATTGTCTTAAAGAAAGTATTTTATGTTTATTTAGGATATTAAAATGGAGCTTATTAGAGTACAGAGCTTTAAAAAAATTCTTATAATTTCATAATGAATATTCATTATAAAAAAAAATCCTGATTAGAAGATATGATTTATAATAGATATTTCTGAAAACTGTTTTATCTATAGATGTAGATATTTAATTTTAGCATATTTTTTCGAATATATTTACAAAATCATTTAATTTCAGAGATATCTTTATGGTTATCTTCTATAAATTAGAACCAACAATGCTAAGCTGAATGTCCAAAGCTCACAATAGCACCTTCAATGTGTCCTCCTCCTAAATCTATAGAGAGTAACCTAAAAGAATATCTCCTAGTTCTCTAAATAGAGCTCATCCTGCTGCATCTGTTAGTCATCCCTAACTTTCTAGCTGAGAGTTGGTAAAATCATGTTAGCAACAAAAACTGCTAACGCTACATGCATTTCCATGAATAGGTTCTAAATTATGCAAATGATCAAAAGAATGCCTTGTTAGCTAATGATCGAATGAATAAAATCTATAATTTTTGCTTTTATGTATATTTCAAATGATTAGTATATGATTTAAAGAAATATCAGATATTATTTAAACAGTATTATAATAAAAATAATTTATAAATAATAAATATATATTTTATGAAAAATAATTACTCTTAATAATATTATAATGTTTGTAAATTTTAAAAAATTTATTACTTATTATATTCTTAATAAAAACTTAAAATAAAAAAGTCATTTATCTGAAAAGTTGTTATTATTCTGTTGATTAATAAGAAACAGAAGAAAATATAGTTATACCATTTTTAAAATCAGTTTTGTGGCATTATTTTGTACGTATATGTTATATCTACATGTACGGGAGTTGTTTTTAATTTTTTAGGTGAATATAGACCATATTGTACGCTTTGTAGAGCATAGTTTGTAGAGCATAGAAAAGTCTCTATACAATGTTGTTTTTGTGATGGTACATGCTCTCTAGTACGATTTTGTATGTTTGCTCGGGTACAGGATATATTTAGCTTAGTAGATTACTTACATTATTGGATATCGTATTTGCTGTTCATAAGTTTTTCCTTTTTGCTTGACTATATTGAAGTGTGGGATGCTCATATCAGAGAGGTCGATAGAACTTACTTTTTAATGAAAATGATCGCAATAACCGTCGTGTTATTTCTGTGATTATTTATTTCGAAATACTTTGTGTTTTTCATGTACAATTACAATTTATCCTTCTCACTTTAACTTAAATGCAAAGGAAGAGCAGGATTTTTTTGTATACGGGGAATTATACGTGAGCATTTTGCTACCTTTTTATTTGATTTTTGTGATGTTGAAATGTGGATTCTCAATGGACATAGGTTTAAACAGGGCGTTTTCCAAATAAAGCAGTGCCAATACGAAGGGTGTTAGAACCAAATTGTAAGGCAATTTTGAAGTCATTGGACATGCCCATAGAAAGTTTTTGTAGTTCTGCTTGTTTTGCTAATTTTGCTAACAATGCAAAATAAGGGCCGGGATTTTCTTGAATAGGTGCAATCCCCATAAGACCGATAATATCGAGTCCATAGGCGTTTTTGCATTGAGAAACAAAGGGGATCACTTCTTGTGGTGTTACACCACTTTTTTGAGGCTCTAACCCAATGTTGACTTGTACATAACAAGGAAGATGTCTTTTCTGTTTTTGCATTTCTTCCGCCAAAATTTTGGCTATTTTTTCGCGATCAACCGTTTGAATGACATCAAAAATTTTGACGGCTTGTGCTGTTTTGTTTGATTGTAAGGGACCGATAAGATGAAGTTTTATATTTTCAAATTGTTGACGTAAATCAGGCCATTTTTGTGCTGCTTCTTGCACGCGGTTTTCTGCAAACAAGGATTGACCTGCTTGCAAAAGAGGACGTATATCAGCGGCGGAAACAGTTTTTGAAACAGCGATAAGTTCAATTTCTTCTACGGGGCGTTGTATCTCTTGGCATATTGCTGCAATATCTTTTTGAAGCGTTTGCCATGCTTCAATGGAAGGGTTATGGAGGAGCATGTGTGTATTCATATGTTTGTGCTTTACCGTTTTTGTTTAAGAGTTGGTCGTTTTTGTAAAAGTTTTATAAAATACTTAGGGAAATATTTCACGAAAATGTTGACGGTAAGATTAATCCATGGTCAAGCATAATAAAATAAGTTTTTGAGTTCAGTTTTATTAAAAGAGTATAATGGGAATGACGATTGAACATGATAATATAGGCGAACGCTATAATCCACGTGCGAGAGAAGAAAAATGGCAAAAAATTTGGGATGAAAAGAAAATTTTTCAGATTTCCCAAGAAGATTGTCGTGAAAAATATTATGTTTTAGAGATGTTTCCTTATCCGTCAGGCCGCATTCATATGGGGCATGTGCGCAATTATGCAATGGGAGATGTGGTTGCACGCTATAAACGCGCAAAGGGATTTAATGTGCTTCATCCTATGGGGTGGGATGCTTTTGGTATGCCGGCTGAAAATGCTGCTTTGCAAAGTAAAGTGCATCCTAAAGCTTGGACCTATCAAAATATTGCTGTGATGCGTAGCCAATTAAAAAGATTAGGGCTTTCCTTGGATTGGGCGCGTGAATTTGCAACTTGTGATGTGGAATATTATCATCGCCAACAAATACTGTTCCTTGATTTTTATCAAAAGGGGTTGGTAGCGCGTAAAGTAGCGAAAGTTAATTGGGATCCAGTTGATCATACTGTTTTGGCTAATGAACAGGTTGTTGATGGACGGGGATGGCGTTCTGGTGCGTTGGTTGAACAACGTGAGTTGACGCAGTGGTTTTTCAAAATTAGCAATTTTAGTGAAAATCTCTTGGCTGGGCTTGAAGAGTTGAACCAATGGCCGGAAAAAGTTCGCACTATGCAAAAAAATTGGATTGGAAAATCACAAGGTTTGCTGATTCGTTGGGCTTTAAAATCGGCTGGTGATGCTGATGATATTTGTGATAAATTTGATGAAGTTGTTTGTTATTCAACGCGTCCTGATACACTTTTTGGTGCCTCTTTTTTAGCTCTGTCTGTTGATCATCCTATTGCACAAGCTTTGGCAAAAAAAGATAAAGCGTTGAGTGATTTTATCGAAAATTGTCGGTGGGGTGCAACGACAACGGTAGCACTTGAAACAGCTGAAAAACAAGGATTTCTTACGCCCCTTTTGGCGGTGCATCCTTTTGATTCAACGATGCATATTCCCGTTTATGTTGCTAATTTTGTGCTTATGGATTATGGAACAGGAGTTGTTTTTGGTTGTCCGGCTCATGATCAGAGAGATTTCGATTTTGCACGTAAATATGATCTTCCGATAAAACCAGTGGTTTTACCACGAGGGATGCAAGAAAAAGATTTTGTTATTACTAAAACACCTTATACGGGTGATGGTGTGATGATCAATTCCAGCTTTTTAGATGGTTTGACATCCCAAAAAGCTGTTGAAGAAGCCGCTGAAAGGCTTGAAAAACAAATGCTCAAGGGGCAACCACAAGCGAAAAAAACGGTGCAATTTCGATTGCGTGATTGGGGGATTTCTCGTCAACGTTATTGGGGATGCCCCATTCCGATGATCCATTGTATAACTTGTGGAGTCGTTCCAGTGCCGCGCGACGATTTACCTGTTGTGTTGCCTGATGATGTTACTTTTGATCAACCGGGAAATCCTCTTGCGCGCCATGAAACATGGCAGAATGTTACTTGTCCTTCCTGTGGTCAACCAGCCAAACGTGAAACCGATACAATGGACACATTTGTTGACTCTTCTTGGTATTATGCTCGCTTTACCGCTCCTTTGGCATCGGAACCGGTTGACAAACAAGCAATAGCTGAATGGTTGCCTGTGCAACAGTATATTGGTGGAATTGAGCACGCGATTTTGCATCTTCTTTATGCGCGCTTTTTTATGCGTGCTATGAAATTGGTCGGTCATGTGGCAGTTGATGAGCCTTTTAAGGGGCTTTTTACGCAAGGGATGGTGGTGCATGAAACCTATCGGGATGATCAGGGGTGGGTTTCTCCAGCAGAAATTTCGATTGTTGAAAAAGAGGGAAAGCGTAAGGCTTATAAGATAGCCGATCAAAGTGAAGTAACGATTGGTTTGATTGAGAAAATGTCAAAATCAAAAAAAAATGTCGTTGATCCTGATGATATTATTGCATCCTATGGCGCTGATACTGTGCGCTGGTTTGTGTTATCAGATTCTCCTCCTGAAAGAGATGTCATCTGGACAGAATCTGGTGTTGAAGGTGCACATCGTTTTGTACAGCGTGTTTGGCGTTGTGTGGCGGTGAGTGCCCCTGTTTTAAAGAATGTGGTGCCCTGTGCAGGGCAGCAGGGGGCAGCTTTGGAACTCTCAAAAGTAGCCCATCGCATGCTTTGCGCTGTAGAAGATGATTTGGAAAAATTCGCTTTTAATCGCGCAATTGCACGCCTTTATGAATTCTTGAATATTATGGCGCCGTTGCTAAACAGGATAGCAAATGTTGACAATGAAATGAAAGCTTCTTTACGGCAGGCCATGGATTTTTTTCTGGCTATGATTGCACCAATGATGCCTCATTTAGCAGAAGAATGTCATGCTGCTTTAGGGGAAAAAACTTTAATGTCTGTGCTTGCTTGGCCTGTTTATGATCCCAAATTAATCATTGAAGAAAGCTATACTTTGCCGGTACAAATTAATGGCAAAAAACGTGGTGAGGTGACTGTTGCAGCAGGAGCAAATGAAACGATGATTAAAGAAGCGGTTTTGGCTTTAGATTTTGTACAGGTGCAGCTGGTTGAAAAGTCTGTGAAAAAAATCATTGTTGTTCCAAAAAGGATTGTGAATGTCGTTTTTTAAAAGTTTTATTTTTGTCGTTTTAGCTGGGATGTTCACATTGTTGTGTGGATGCAAAGTTGAACCACTTTATCGTCAAGAGTTACAGAGTTTAAGAGCAATGCATTCTGCTTCTTATAGGGAGTCTGTTTCTGAAGCCCCTTCTGAACCAAATTCTTCAGGACTGGCAGCAAAGCTTGCTTCTATTGTTGTGGAAGAACCTGCAGATCATTTTGGTCAAATAGTGCGCAATCATCTGCTGTTTCTTTTGTATGGAAATGATAGTAAACCTTCCGCGCCAGCTTATCGATTGACATTGCAGATATCCGTATTTACAAGGGAATCTATGCAGATAGAGGTTGATTTCAAGAAAAAACGAAAGGGACGCCCTTCTGTTGGAACTGTTATGAGCAGAGCTTCTTATACCTTGCAAGATATGAAAAATGCTTTTGTTGCAAAAGGAACAGCAACATTGAACGCATCTTTTGACCGACTTCGTCAAGAATATGCAACGATGCAAGCAGAAGAAGATGCAAAAAAACGGGTTGCAGAAGAGTTGGCTGAACAGATTTTTTTGTTACTTTCAAAAGATCTGGCCAATAAAGTCTCTTGATATTAAGCAATATTTTGTCCTGTTTTTTTCCAGTCGTTGAGAAATATTTGCAATCCTTTATCGGTGAGAGGATGTTGGACGAGTGCTTTTAAGACTGTTGGTGGAATTGTTGCAACGTCAGCACCGCTTAGGGCTGCTTCTTTGACATGATTAACGGTGCGGATTGAAGCAGCCAAAATTCGTGTTTCAAAGTTATAGTTATCATAAATTGTGCGAATTTCATGAAGCAGTTCACAGCCATTATTTCCGCAATCATCAAGTCTACCAATAAAAGGTGAAACGAATGTTGCGCCTGCTTTGGCAGCTAATAAGGCCTGATTGGCAGAAAAACAAAGTGTGAGATTTGTTTTTAGTCCTTCTGCTGTAAGGGCTTTACAGGCTTTTAATCCATCAAGTGTTAAAGGAAGTTTGATACAAATATTGTCGGCAACCTTTGCTAAAACAGATGCTTCTTTCATCATGTCTTCAAATTGAGTTGCAGCAACTTCAGCAGAAACAGGTCCGTTAACAAGAGCACAAATTTCTTTTGTAACATCAAGAATATTGCGTCCTGATTTTAGGATGAGAGAAGGATTGGTGGTAACACCATCAACAAGGCTTAAATTCTGTAACTCTTGGATTTCTTCAATATTGGCGCTATCCACAAAAAACTTCATATCTGACCTCTTCTTTTTAATTGTTTTATGCAAAACTTTTCACATTTTGTTTTATTTTTTTGTTATGCGCTATGGTTGCTTGCAAAAGCAAGAGGCAGAATGAATATCTGTATAAATAATAATAACTCTATAGCGTTATTATGCTCCCGCTTTCTGTAAAGACATATCTCTTATTGTTTCAATGTCCCTTTTATGATGTTGCGTGTGACGGGCATAACGATACCCCCCCCATGAGTGATATAAAACTTCATCAATAATATAAAATTTACAAATTACCACCATTTTTATGCTTATGAAGAACAAGCTAAATATCATAACACATTTTGTTCGTTCTTAGGTATTTCTACAGTCCTTAGCAATCGAAACTCTTCATAAAAGGCATTTTAACTGCTTTTTTGTCGTGTTTTTACTTCCACGTAAGCCTTGCCTTTGACGTTATAAGCAAGTGATTTCAATTGATTCAATATGAAAGGGGTACAATGAAAAACTTTTACCCTATTCAGAGTTTTGATTCAAGTTGAAAGGAGACTATTTATTTTTGTAAATCAATGCGTTGCGCATAAAAGGCATAGGGCTTATTGCGTAGCAGTATCTTTTATTGCTGGAAATAAGCTAGCATTCTCACATTATGTTTCTCACTTTCCATTTGCGATTATTTTTAATATTTGAGAGTGTTCACTAAGATATCTTCTTTTCTCATGGGGTTTACATTTAATTCGCTTGTAACGTGTAAGCGAATAGATTTATTCGGTTGTTGGATTTATGGGGTCGGAAAACACCAGTGAAGAAGGCTTGTAAAATTTTATGCGTGAGGTATTTTTATGATCAATGCATTGATTTATAATGATAAATAATCTCTTTTCAACTTGAATATAATGTCGGAGATAATAAGATTTCCTCAGCATATATTTTACTTATGTTGAAGTTCTTAAATTGAATCAATCAAAATCGCTTGTTTGCACTTCATAAATTAAGGGCAGAAATGTGGATAATAAACATTTAAGAAAGTACTAAAGATGCTTCTTATGAATTGTCTCGAGAGTCAAGGATTGTTGAGACATTAGAAGCTGGCAAAGTGTGTGATGGTGTTTGGCTTGCTCTTTTGTGAAGCGTAAAGATGGTGGTGATCTATAAATTTTTATATGATTTATAGAGGGCTTTGTTGTTATATTTCTCACAATTTCCGTTGCGAAGAGAGTTTTGGTTTTTATGAGAGTGTGATGAATATTTAGAGAAGGGAGCTGTATTACATGAAAGGGGATCATTTTAGGGAGAAATATAAACTCCATGAAGAGGCTGTAAGCCTGTTTAGGATGCTGGATTGTTTATAAGACATCATTTGCAGAGCATTGTTGACAGATTGATGGGGTGAAGAATCTTCATTTTTGAGATGTGAGGAAGCATTCAATGGCTAATGATCATTGAGGTTTGTGGTCGTTGGAGACACCATAAGATGATGTGAAAAGTGAGCTAAAATAGCGTTGAATGTTTAGAAACTTTATTGGAAAATTTTTTGAAAATAAAAATCTGTGGCACAAATTCTTCAACAATACGCTTTTCTGCTGCTTGTATTGTTGTTTATTCCCAACCAAGCTGAAGATGTAAGTATTATTTCATGCTTTAGCATGAAGCTAAGATGAATATTGCGGTGAGTCTATTTGTACTATTATTTTACTTGCAATCAAAAATATGAGACACTCTTTCATCTAGAGATTTATAAATGTTTTTTGATACGTTTGAAATGAAAAAAATTTATCGTATTGAAGTGCTTTTATTACACTATGTAAAATAATAATTTATATTTATAAATCAGTATATTAAGAATAAATTGAGACATGGTGCAGTAAATAATAAAAATATGTGTGGTTCGGGAAGAAGTTACGATATGGGATAGCTTTGTCGAAGGGGAGTACTTACGATATCATGTTGAATACTTATAGTGATGGGTTTTATTTGCATGAGAGAATGACACTGTTTTTTCGCTATAGCGGATGATATTGCTTCCTTTGTTGGTGCTTTGGTGATGAAATGAGTGTTAAAAAGAATTTTGGTGCGAAAAGTTTGTGATAGGGGGAAAAATTGAATCCTACAATGAATTTTATAAGAGTGTTTAATGATAAAGTATAGATTTGTTGGTGCTCAGGGGTTGTAGATTGGTGAACAAGATCGATTCAAAAACGATAGAGGAAAAGATTGTATCCGTATTGGTTCCTCTTCCTGTTTCTCACGCTTATAGTTATAAAGTTCCATCTTCTATGGAGGTGAATGTTGGTTCTTTTGTTCGGGTTCCGGTGATGGGACGCGAAGTTTGCGGTTTTGTTGTGGATGTTGGAGAAAATACAGCGAATGGGCAAGGAATTATCCCGGTGGCGCGTGAAAAATTACGCTCTCTTCTTCATGTTTTTGACTGCCCCCCATTAAAGGTAGAAATGATCACATTTTTGCGTTTTGTTAGTCGCTATACAATGACACCTTTGGGCCTTGTTGCACGATTGATTTTGTCTGTACCAGCTGCTTTAGAGCCGGAAGCACAGATGTTGGGATTGCGATATTGTGGTGGCAATGTAGAACGTCTAACATCAGCGCGATCAAGGGTTTTGGAATTGGTGCACAATGAGAAGGTATGGACACGTTCTGGTCTTGCGAATGCAGCGGGAACTGCGGTTTCTGTTGTTGAGGGGTTAAAAGCGCTAGGGGTTTTTGAAGATGTTATGATTCCTGCTCCTGATCTTGTGGCAATGCCTGATCCTGATTTTTGCCCCCCGCAATTGCAAGGAGCGCAAAATGAAGCAGCAACATTGTTGCGGGAAGGCGTTTTATCTTCTCAGTTTCAAGTTTTTTTGCTTGATGGTGTTACGGGATCAGGAAAAACAGAAGTTTATTATGAGGCAGTTGCTCAAGCTTTCAAAGGGGGTAAGCAGGTTTTAATTTTATTGCCAGAGATCGCTTTAACACAGCAGTTCTTAGATCGTTTTTATGCACGCTTTGGCGCTTTTGCGGCAGAATGGCATTCCGATTTGACACCGCGTCGTAGAGAACGCGTTTGGCGGCAAGTTTCAGAAGGGCGGGTGCGTGTCGTTGCGGGGGCTCGGTCGGCGCTTTTTCTTCCCTTTCATGAACTTGGCTTGATTGTTGTCGATGAAGAACATGATAGCGCGTATAAACAAGAAGAGCGCATTTTTTATCATGCGCGTGATATGGCTGTTGCACGGGGCTCTTTTGAGCATTTTCCTGTTATTTTATCTTCAGCAACACCGTCGATTGAAAGTCAAGCCAATGTTTTAAAAGGACGTTATCAAAAGCTGTCTTTACCATCCCGTTTTAAAGAAGTAGCACTGCCACAATTGCGGGTGATTGATATGCGCCAAGGAGGGGTGCAAAAGGGACGCTTTATTTCCTTTTCTCTGGAAACGGCTTTAAAACAAACTCTTGATAAGGGCGAACAAGCTCTTCTTTTTCTTAATCGTCGTGGTTATGCACCTTTAACTTTATGTCGAGTTTGTGGACATCGTTTTCATTGTACCGATTGTTCTAGTTGGTTGGTAGAACACCGCGTGCAAGGGAAACTGAAATGTCACCATTGTGGATATCATCAGCCACTTCCCGAGGCATGTCCCGAATGTGGGACATTAGATCATCTCGTAGCGTGCGGACCGGGTGTGGAAAGAATTGCAGAAGAAACACAAATGCTTTTTCCACAGGCCCGATCATTAATTCTTTCAACCGATCTCAAAGGGGGAATTGGGCAATTGCGAAGCGAATTACAAGCCATTGCAAATGGCGATGTGGACATTATTATTGGAACGCAGTTGGTCGCTAAAGGACATCATTTTCCCAAGCTCTCTTTGGTTGGCGTTATTGATGCCGATCTTGGTCTTGCCAATGGTGATTTGCGCGCAAGTGAACGTACATTTCAACTGCTTTCTCAAGTTACCGGAAGAGCAGGACGTGTGGGATTGAAAAGTTTAGGATTATTGCAAACCTATCAACCAGATCATCCGGTCATAAAAGCCTTACTTTCATGCAAACCAGAAGACTTTTACACACGTGAGATTGCAGCACGTCAGCATTATCATTTGCCTCCCTATGGGCGGCTTGCCTCTTTGATTGTCTCTGCACAACAGCGCCAAGAAGCAGAACATTATGCACGGGCATTGCGTCAAGCAGCACCACGCGAAAAAAATATCTCTGTTATGGGACCAGCAGAAGCGCCTTTGGCTTTGGTTCGGGGGCGTTATCGTTTTCGACTTTTGCTGCAAGGACAACGCTCTTTTGATATACAAGGATTTATACGTGCAATGCTTAGCGGTACACCCAAAATGCCCAATTCTGTTCGGGTTCAAATTGATATTGATCCGCAAAGCTTTTTCTAAAAATTAGTATTGTAGAAGGATCTTTGCTGAAGGTATTTTTATTTTAGTTATTATATTTTTAGAATAAGAATTAAGCAGTAGGATATTATGCACATGCATTTCGTAAAGATATAATGCATTGATTTATATCAATAATTTATCATTATTCAATTTAAATTAGGTCTCTCAATACTATAGGATCCTTTTATTTAAAATCTGTGTATGTTGAATCAATCAAAATTATGCTCTGATGTAGCATAAGTGGGATTGGCTTGTGGGTAAAATACGATAAAAAAGGAGTTAAAATGCCTCTAATGACTCGTCTCAAGTACTAAGAGTTATCGCAATATTTAAGAGTTGGTAAAGTTTGTGATGGTGTTGGTTTACAGTTGCTTTTTGTTTTTCGTGAAAGCTCTTGTGGCGATAAGGGGGAATTTTTGATAGTGAGGAAGAATTGTTTTGAGAGGAAGAGAAAGAGCGTTTTAAGCAAAATATAGAGAGTGAAAAAATCTCTCCGAAAGTGTCAAAAAGAGGCATAAAAAAACATGATGCTATCCTGAGAATCCAAAAAAACCTTTTTCAAAAATATTTTGAATATTTTATTTAAAATTTTTAGAAAGCAGCGATTTGTGGTGTTGCGAGTCGATCGTGTCTATGCTAGAAGCCAAATGGTTTTTGTTCTAGGTTTTAAGAAAAAGATTCTTAAGATTGAGGATATCTGTTTCATTATCATCTGATAACTATCAGAGAATCGCTCAAGAGAAAGAGGCGGTATTTCGTGTCAGATTCATTTTCTCTCATACCACTGCCGTTGGTAGATCAACGTTATGCGCAAGCACTTTTTGATTGCGTTCAAGAATCAGGAAACGTTGAAGAGGTTGAAAAGGCAGTGGAAGATTTTTTATTTGTCTTAGAGCAAAATGAGGATTTAAAACGCTTCGTGCTCAGTCCGTTCTTTTCAGTCAAAGAGCAAATTAAGATGATGCGATCTGTTTGTGAAAACATCAACTTTGCTGATGAAAACGCAGGGCAGATTATTGGGGATTTTTTCCGCGTTGTCGCAGCAAATCGTAGGCTTAATGCCGTCGTTGGTATTTTACATGCTTTTCAGCGTTGTGTTGCACGCGCTCGTAGCCAAGTTACAGCGCAAATTGTTTCTGCGCGCCCACTGAGTTCTCAACAAAGACAAGAGTTGTGTAAGGCTTTGGAAGGTGTTGTTGGGGGAAAAGCCTTTCTACATATCATTGTGGATCCAACAATTCTTGGTGGATTAATCATTCGTGTGGGGGCGTTTCAAATTGATACGTCTCTTCTAACAAAATTATCTTCGCTTAAGCTTGCATTGAAAAAAGAGGTCAGCTGATGGATATTAGACCATCTGAAATTTCAAAAATTCTAAAAGAACAAATCAAAAACTTCGACCAAAAGGCTGAGGTTTCAGAAATTGGTTGGGTCCTCTCTGTGGGAGATGGCATCGCTCGCGTTTATGGTTTGGATAATGTCCAAGCAGGGGAAATGGTTGTTTTTCCAAATGGTGTGCGTGGTATGGCTCTCAATTTGGAAGTTGATAATGTTGGTGTGGTCATTTTTGGCTCAGATCGCGATATTCGTGAAGGGGATTGTGTAAAGCGATTGGGCGCTATTGTTGATGTTCCTGTAGGACCTGCTTTGCTTGGGCGTGTAGTCGATGCACTTGGAAACCCTATAGATGGTAAGGGACCTCTTAAGGCAACAGAACGTCGTCGTGTCGATGTTAAGGCGCCGGGGATTATTCCACGTCAGTCTGTACATGAACCGATGTCAACCGGATTAAAAGCAATTGATGCACTCATCCCCATTGGGAGGGGGCAGCGTGAATTAGTGATTGGTGATCGCCAAACAGGAAAAACAGCGATTTTGCTCGATACATTTTTAAATCAAAAATCTTTTCATGAAAAAGAAGCTGGACGAGAACAGGACAAAGTTTATTGTATTTATGTAGCTATCGGTCAAAAACGCTCCACGGTGGCGCAATTCGTTAAAGTTTTGGAAGAGCGCGGCGCACTGGAATATTCTATTATCGTTGCGGCAACAGCTTCTGATCCAGCGCCATTGCAATTTATTGCACCTCTTGCAGGATGTGCTATGGGTGAATATTTTCGTGATAATGGGCAACATGCTTTGATCGGTTATGATGATTTGTCAAAACAGGCCGTGGCTTATCGCCAAATGTCTCTTTTGTTGCGTCGTCCTCCAGGTCGTGAAGCTTATCCGGGAGATGTTTTCTATCTTCATTCTCGTCTTTTAGAGCGGGCTGCAAAGTTGAATGCGGAAAATGGATCGGGGTCGTTGACAGCCTTGCCGGTTATTGAAACGCAAGCAAATGATGTTTCAGCCTATATTCCTACCAATGTGATTTCGATTACCGATGGGCAAATTTTCCTAGAGACTAATTTATTTTATCAAGGAATTCGTCCTGCTGTAAATGTTGGTCTTTCTGTATCGCGTGTTGGTTCTGCAGCACAAATTAAGGCAATGAAGCAGGTGGCTGGCTCGATTAAAGGTGAATTGGCACAATATCGTGAAATGGCTGCTTTTGCGCAGTTTGGCTCTGATTTGGATGCGTCAACCCAGCGTCTGTTGAATCGCGGAGCGCGCTTGACAGAGCTTTTGAAGCAGCCACAGTTTTCTCCACTGAAAACAGAAGAACAGGTGGTTGTTATTTTCGCAGGTGTAAATGGCTATCTTGATTCTTTGGAAGTTTCTGATGTCGCGCGGTTTGAACAGGGACTTTTGGTGCTTTTGCGTAGTGATTACCAAGATCTTTTAAATGCAATTGCTGAACAAAAGCAGATAACAGATGAGCTGAAAGATAAGTTGATGACAGTTCTTAACACTTATGCGAAAAATTTTTCGTGATGAATTGATGGAATGCTTCAATGGCCTCATTAAAGGATCTTAGAGACCGTATCGCTTCGGTTAAAGCAACACAAAAGATCACCAAAGCTATGCAAATGGTTGCAGCAGCAAGGTTGCATCGTGCGCAAGAGGCTGCGCAGTCTGCACGACCTTATGCCAAGAAAATGGCTGATATTTTAACTAGTGTTGCTGCTGATGTGGAGGCTGCTGATGCGCCTGCGCTTATGCGTGGTACAGGGCGAGATGATGTGCATCTCTTGGTGGTGTGTACGGCTGAGCGCGGCTTGTGTGGTGCTTTTAATGTACAAATCGCTCGTCGCGTACGTGGACAGATTAAAGCTCTGTTGGCAGCCGGTAAAATAGTGAGAATTATTACCGTAGGCAAAAAAGGTGCGGATATTTTATCGCGTGATTACAAAAATTTGATAATCGATCACATCGATTTGCATGCTGTAAAGCGTGTTGGTTTTGCAGAGGCAGTGATGATTAGTCAACGAATTGTCGATTTATTCAATGAAGGTGCTTTCGATATCTGTACACTGTTTTATTCTGAATTTGTTTCCGTCATTAATCAGCGCCCAACAGCTTTTGATTTGATTCCAATGGTTGCTCCAAAAGCCGCTGATAAAACAATAGATGTCGTGGAGAAAGCCGATCATAGCACAGATTCACAATCGGTAGTTTATGAGTATGAACCTGATGCTGCTTCTCTTTTAGAGACACTTGTGCCACGCAATCTTTCGGTGCAAATCTTTCGGGCTTTGTTGGAAAATGTTGCTGGTGAAATGGGGGCAAAGATGACAGCTATGGACAATGCATCACGAAATGCCGGTGAAATGATTGATAAATTGACGGTGGCTTATAATCGTCAACGTCAGGCGCAGATTACGACAGAATTAATCGAAATTATTGCGGGCGCTGAAGCGCTTTAAATGGAAAAGGTAAGGATTGATGGTAAAAACAGTAACCTCAAGCAAAGGAACAGAAAAAGCTGAAAAAAAGAAACCGGCTGCTCGTTCCAGTGTGAAAAAAACCGCTTCGAAATCCCAAACGGATGTAAAGGCTTTAGCTGCCTCTGCGCACGATATAGCTAAAGATACACCCGCAAAAAAAGAAGAGCATGCAAAAGGCGCTATTGGTGAAATCAAGCAGGTTATCGGGGCTGTCGTTGATGTGCAGTTTGAAGGGGTATTGCCGAATATTCTCAACGCTTTGGAAACAGAGAATTTAGGTAATCGCTTGGTGTTAGAAGTTGCGCAGCATTTGGGTGAAAATACCGTGCGTACGATTGCTATGGATACGACTGATGGTCTGATGCGGGGCCAAAAGGTTGTGGATACAGGAACGCAAATTAGCGTTCCTGTAGGAGAAGCAACGTTAGGACGTATTATGAATGTGATTGGAGAGCCGGTTGATAATGTGGGACCAATTCCTGCAACCAAAACGCGCTCTATTCATCAAGAAGCACCTGAATATGTTGAGCAATCAACTGTTTCAGAAATTCTCGTCACCGGTATTAAAGTTGTGGATTTACTAGCCCCTTATTCTAAAGGAGGTAAAATTGGATTATTTGGCGGGGCTGGTGTTGGAAAAACCGTTCTTATCATGGAGCTTATAAACAATATTGCAAAAGCACATGGTGGTTATTCCGTATTTGCTGGTGTGGGAGAGCGTACACGTGAGGGAAATGATCTTTATTATGAAATGATTGAAAGTCGTGTGAATGTGAACCCAAAAGAGAATAATGGTTCAACAGAAGGATCAAAATGTGCGCTTGTTTATGGGCAAATGAATGAACCACCAGGAGCACGTGCCCGTGTGGCTCTTTCAGGCTTGACAATTGCAGAAAGTTTTCGTGATGAAGGACAAGATGTTCTCTTCTTTGTGGATAATATTTTCCGTTTCACACAAGCAGGAGCTGAAGTGTCAGCTCTTTTAGGGCGTATTCCTTCTGCTGTGGGCTATCAACCAACTTTGGCAACGGATATGGGAGCGTTGCAAGAACGTATTACAAGTACAAAAACAGGTTCTATTACTTCTGTACAGGCAATTTATGTGCCTGCCGATGACTTGACAGATCCGGCTCCAGCAACATCTTTTGCCCATTTGGATGCAACAACCGTTCTTTCGCGCTCTATTGCTGAAAAGGGAATTTATCCAGCGGTTGATCCACTTGACTCTTTCTCGCGCATGTTGGATCCATTAATTGTGGGTGAAGAGCATTATACTGTCGCTTGTCAGGTGCAAACCGTTTTACAGCGTTATAGAGCACTTCAAGATATTATCGCTATTCTCGGAATGGATGAACTTTCTGAAGATGACAAATTACTGGTGGGACGGGCGCGTAAAATTGAACGGTTCCTTTCGCAACCTTTCCATGTAGCAGAAGCTTTTACCGGTTCGCCGGGAAAACTGGTCCCTTTAGAAGAAACAATCAAAGGATTTAAAGGTCTTTGTGCTGGTGAGTATGATGATTTGCCAGAAGCTGCTTTTTATATGGTTGGTTCAATTGAGGAAGCACTTGAAAAAGGAAAGCGTCTCATGGCAGAGGCTTCTTAGGAAGGACAAATCTATCATGAATGTTGGTCGTTAAAAAGGACAAGTCGTTGAAGAAAACAGACAGTCCTTATATCGAGTATTATGGAGACTTTTGTGGAAAGCAATAGAGAAAAACAGTTTTTGTTTGAGCTTGTATCCCCTGAAAAGATTGTGCTTTCAGAGCAGGTGCTGTCTGTTGTTCTTCCTTCAGCCTCGGGTTCTTTGACAGTTATGGCGCATCATGCACCCTTAGTGGCAAGTATTGAGTTGGGTAGTGTGCGTGTTCGTACTTCTTTGGGCGAAAAATTATTTGCTGTTTACGGAGGCGTTGCGAATATTACATTTTTAGGATGCTCGTTATTGGTAGAACATGTTGTGGCTGTAGAACATCTTTCTTTTGATGTATTAGAACAGCGGATTTTGCAGGTTCAGGCAACATTAGAGGGAGGAACAAGTGATGAGGATAATCATAAAATAGAGGATTTTTTCAAGCAATTGTCAGCTGAAGGTGCTGTGTTGATAGAAGCGTAGCAAGAATATACAGGAAAAAGTGACATGAGCGGAAAAAAGAGTACGGTTGTGTCTGCTAAAAGAGGCGGAAAGCCTTTCCCTCATCCTGGTCGTGTTTTCGCAGGACCTTTGCCAAAGTGTTTTGTTTATATTTTTGCTTCGCTCGTGTTGCAGTGGGCTTATGGCTTAGGGGCAAATATTGTTCAGTCTAATATTTTCCATCTTACGGGTGATTTTCACGCAACTTTGGCCGAGACGACATGGTTGGTAGCGGCTTATATGGCGCCAAATGTGAGTGTAGCGATTATGCTGATCAAAATCCGCTATCAATTCGGGTTGCGTGCTTTTGCTGAATTATCAATCCTTGGTTTCGTTTTGGTTTGCGTGTTGCAGCTCTTTGTTACCGACTTGCGTTCTGCTTTGATTATTCGTTTTTTTGCCGGGATTGCTGCTGCACCTTTAGCTTCGCTTGCATTGCTTTATATGATGGAGGCTTTTGCTCCAGCAAAGAAGTTTACGGTGGGCCTTAGTTTGAATTATATGAATGCGGCTTTAGCGGCACCTTTATCACGTTTGATTTCGCCTGATTTGCTCGAAAATGGTGGATTTTCCAGTCTTTCCGCTTTGGAAATGGGGTTGGTTCTTATCAGCTTGGTTTGTATCTATACTTTGCCACTGACGCCAGTTGTTCGCAGTAAGGTTATTCAAAAGTTAGATTGGATAAGCTATGGTTTGATTGCTCTTGGCCTTGGATTAAATGCTGTGATTATGTCGGTTGGCATATTGTATTGGTGGTATGAAGCACCATGGATTGGTTGGGGGCTCGCATTTGCTATTTTCACGTTGGCTATTGCTATTATTATTGAGCTTAATAGAGAAAAACCATTGATTGATTTACGTTGGATTTTTAGTAAAGAAATGGTCCAATCTGTTTTTATTTTATTTATCTTTCATGTTTTCTTGCTGGAGAGGTCAAGTTTGCCCGTAGGGTTTTTTAATCTTTTTGGTTTGCTCAATCGTGAGATGACGCCCATGTATCTTGCGGTGACTTTGGGTACTCTGTTAGGGGGGGGCGTTTGTGTCCTTTTTTTACGGGCAGGGCGTGAGGATTATTTTTATTTGTTATCTTTGGGGTGTTTGGCGCTGGGAGCTTATTTAGACAGTCATGTAAACCATTTAACACGTCCGCAAGATATGATGTTGAGCCAAGGATTGGTGAGTTTTAGTTATGCACTGTTCTTACCGCCGGCTCTTTGCAAAGGGTTTGTGATCGCTGGTGTGCGTGGACCACGTTACGTTTTAAGTTTTATTGCTGTTTTTTTGCTAACACAAGTGACAGGAGGATTGATGGGATCAGCTCTTTTTGGTAGCCTACAGTTTTATTTTGCCCATAAGAACTTCGAGTCCTTAACACAAAATATTGTTGTAACGGATCCGCTTATTTCTAGTGAGATGAATACTTTATTTTCGCCTTCTTATGGTGCTTCTGTTCCCAATGGCTGGGGGAGTGAGCAGGGAACATCTTTGTTGATAGAGAAATTTAAGTTAACGGCAAATATTTTTGCATATGATGACGTTTTTCGGCTTTATTTTTATATTTCAATGGCTGTATTCGTTATTTTTCTTGTCACAATGATTGTTAAGTCATGTTCTTTGCGTACTTTAGAAAAAGTAGAGTAATGTCATAGAAAGAGGGGTGTAAAAATGATAAAAGCCTTACGGTCAAAAGCTACGATTGTTGCATTCCTATCAGGTATTACGGGTGTTTTGCTGATTTTGTGGGCTTGGAGGCTCCCGCCTTTTGTGAGTGATATTCAAATAACCGATAATGCTTCCATTAAGGGCAATGTGACGCTGGTCAGTTCACAGATTTCTGGAGTGATTGCACGTATTTATGTGCAAGATTATCAACGCGTTGAAAAGGGAATGCTGCTCTTTGAGCTCGATGATTCTCTGTTTCGTCAGCAGCTTGCAAGGGCACAGGCTGTTCTCGATTCAAAAAATGCAAAACTCGCAAGTATTGAATTGCAAGCACAGTTTTTACAAGGCGAAATTAATGTAGCAGAAGTAGAATTGGCACGTTCAAGAGCATTCTCAAATGTCATGACTAATAGTAAAAAGTTAGGCTTTGGTGATGCCGAAAGTTCCGTTTCTCGCCCTCTTTCACAACTCTTGACGACACTGGAAACAAAACGACAATTGCAAAAACAATTAAATCTTGAACGACAGAGTTTACAGTCAGAAGTTGCAGGAGCAAAGGTGAGTGTCGAGTTGGCAAAACTTAATCTCGGTCATACAAAAGTTTTATCGCCGCAAACAGGCTATATTGGATTAGTTGGGGCGCGGGTAGGGCAATATGTTATGCCAGGTACACAGCTGGTTTCTGTTATTTCTGATGATATTTGGATTATTGCTAATTATAAGGAAACACAGCTTTCTCAGATGCGTGTGGGACAACCAGTTGTTTTTTCCGTTGATGCATTGAATAATAAAAAATTAACAGGGCGTGTGGTTCGTTTTGCACCTGCTACAGGCTCAGAGTTTTCGTTGTTAAAAACAGATACAACAATAGGTAATTTTATCAAAATTGCACAACGTATTTCTGTACGGATTGCTTTAGATCCTGGCCAGGAAGGAATTGAAAAACTTATTCCTGGCATGTCTGTGGTTACCTATGTGGATACTTCAAAGCGGGTCGATTCTGGAGGATAAAATTTTGGGTTTTTTCAGTTTAATTTTTATGCCTTTTACTTATAGCAAGTGGGTCTTTACTTTAGAAGATTGCGTTTGGTTTTTTATGATATATCTCTTAAAGCTCTTAAAATTCTTATTTGTTATGCTGTAAAATAAGCTTTTTTAGAACATTAAAGCGCATGCATTCTTTTTAATCATTTCTATTTCTTTTGAAATAACTTAGGAAAGGAGAATGAGATATTGAAAACTTGCTTGTCATTTCTAGTAACACTGTTCTTTGAGGTGTGGTGATGTCGATCGCATGCATGGATAGTGGCTGGAGCTTGCTAGATAAAATGCCAGATTGTTATCAGCCTTGGGTGCAATTCTTGTCCTTTAAGGTGCAGTAAGAAGGCGCTTCTTTTTTATTCGAGGATATTCCTTGTAGGATATTGGCAATGGTATGAGAAAGATCATTAAGATCTCTCTCTGATACATGTGTTATCATAAGTAATGTGTGTTGTGTGTGTAATAATGTTGAGTTTGAAAATTGTCGCTATAGTTTTACAGTGACGAACCTATAATCGGATATAGAATATTGTAATCTATAAATAGAGCGTCCAAAATATGGTTCCCAGAATAGAAAGAGCCAATAAAAGATGTGCAAATGGTTTGATTTATTGTTGTATAACTTCATTAAAATCGTTACCTATCGAAATGAATATGTTTTCATTTCCGTATAGCTATTTAAACACTTTACTGTTCATTATGTGTTTTGATATTGCTTGGAGGGCGCTTAAAAGCATCTATTCTTGTGCTTATAATCTTTTTTCTCTTTTTTAGATCTTTCTTTTCTATGACGTTTTAGGTTCTTTTAATATTCTTTCTCAAGTTCATTTTCTGCTATTCGGATTTTCATAATTTTTTGAAGTTCTTGCCAATCCATATATTATTTCCTATTTTTCGTAGTTTTTTATCTTTTTTAAAATCTTTTACGCTATAGATTTTTTCGCAACCAGCGGTGATAATGGCAATGGAAAGCAGCAGTGTTATGGTAATGACTTTGTTCATGATTTTGCTTCTTTTTTTCAATTTAATGACCACGGAGTGGTTGCGTATAATCTTTGTATTGTTTTCTAAATTTTTTCGTTTCACGTTCTTCTTTTTCTTGTTGGATTATTGACGAGGCTTCCATTTGTAGAACTCGTATTCGTAAATCTGTAGGACTGCGTAATGGGTTTGAAGAGGGGTGCTTTAGGATTTTTAAGTTGGTCAATGGGTGTTTTATGGTTTTTTGTTTTTCACGCGCTTTTTCGTAAATAGCTTGTTTTTTGTTGTGCTGTTGTGCTTTGGCTTTTTGTCCATCAAAAATATTAACCGCGGCTTTTGATTTTGCGTTTTTCAATGGTTCTTTGTATAAGGATTTTTCTTTCCTTTTTTCAGTATTTTCGTGGTCATTGACACTTGCTAATTTTTGAAAGTGATTAAAATTAGAGCGGTGGAGAGCATGACTCTTTTGCTTGTTCAATATTCTTGGAAGAGCAGTGGATATTTTGTTTAATAGACCATATGGTCTTTTTATTTCATCGAGTGGATTTTTAAATGGGCAAGCTGTTGTTTGTTTTGTACAATGTGTTCAGTCAAATTTTTAATCTGCTCTATGTTTTGGTAAAATGCATTGTAACCAAAGAAAAGAATAACTGCGAAAATATGTGTTTGAAATTCAAAGGACACCGGACAGACGGCCGTTGCGAAACATTCCTTTTGTTTAAAGGAAAATTTTTTGGAAAAAAAATCTGTTCGTGAGAGAGGTATGAGTTTTCAATATCAAGATATGCCCTCTTTTCTTAGTTAAGATGATAAGCGAGGATATCTAAAGTAAAAGTATAAGTTTTTCTAGTATTAATTTGTTTTTTTTAATCTATAGATCATGAATCTCGGATAAGTTTGAGCTTAAATTAGGTTGTTAACTTATTATACCGTGAATATTCCCTCATTTGAGGTGTGACCACCTATGCATGGATAGTGGAGGAGCCTGCTAGACAAAAAGCTGGATTATAGATTCTGAGATGAAGAGAAGATTTATTCTTGGGGAAAGACGTAAAGTTAGGAAAAAGGCATTAAAGTGTGGTGTTTTGTAAACTATAAAAAGTGCCCGCTTTGAAACGGGCATTAAATAGAAGAGGTTGTTGGTTGCGTGATTAATTTTTACGTATCAGCAAGAGGCTTGCTAAAACAACTCCTGCTAACAATGCGAGGGTTTTTTTAGGGTTTTCTTTCGCTTTTTTCTTTAATTCTGTAGCATGTTCGTTGAGGTGGTAAAGTGCGTGACAGCCCTTTTGTTTCCATGTGTTGAACAGCTCAGAAATATTTTCAAAGCTATCATTTTGAGAATTCCAATGATTTACCGGGACGAGCTCTTTCTTTAATTGTGCAATACGTTTTTTAATTTTAGCATTTTTGCTATGGGGTGAAATTAAATACATTTGTTAACTCCTTCATGTACTATATTGTTGCATAATTGTTGGAATTGTGTTTGGGGTTTCGCTATAACGGCTTGAAAATTGAAAGGTTGCATTGATTAGGCGGCTTGTGGGGATGATGAAAATTAAGAGTTTGGGTTTAAGGAGGCACTTCTCTTAATATGCTTAAGTTCATTTCATGATGGTATTATAAGATAAAAGATTTGGCAAAATGGTGTAAGGCCTATTGTGCACCGCTCTCTCTATTTCATAGAGGTATAAGCGGGTATTTTCATTTTTTTGCTTACTTAAAGTGTTGGGATAGTTTGAGGCGCTTGAAACGATTTATAAGGCATCCTTATTTATAGTTTTTATCTACATGTTTGCGTGTGGGTGCATAGGGGTGTAGTCTTGCTTCTAAAAAGATTTAAAATGAGAGAATCTTACGATATTTAAGTTTGCCATTCAATTTTGTAACAATATAGATTATTGTAAATCAACATGTTGGATTAATTGAATGGTGTCTTTCATGCATTATTTAAAATTGTGCTTTGATAAGCATAGATAAGCATAAGGTGTTGCGTTGTAAAATACTGTTCGGCTACGATATTGGTGTAAAATATAGGCATACAGCTTAAAAATACAGTATTGTTTCTGTTTAATTTCAGTTTCTTTTTGAAGCAACCAAGTGTAAAAGTATAAACTTGAACGCGATAGGTGAAGTTTATCCAGTATGTTTAGAGAATGAATCGCACTTATGAGCTGAATTGCATCAGTCGTTAGCAGGTGAATCTAGAGCAATCTTTTAGATTGGAGGGGGCGTATAGTTTTCATCCTTTTAGGTGTGTGGAGGAAGTCAATGTAAATGATGATTGATAGCGCAGGTTTTGAAAATTTGAGGACTTGATGAGTACGACCTATTCTTTATCTAAACCACTTGAGCGTCGTCGGTCTGTTGGTGTTGCTGTTGGTGATGTGGTGGTGGGTGGCAATAATCCGATTGTTGTGCAGTCAATGACAAATACAGATACAGCAGATGTTGATTCAACTGTTGCGCAAGTTGCTGCTCTTTGGCAAGCTGGTTCTCAATTAGTTCGAATTACTGTTGATCGCGATGAAGCGGCGGCGGCTGTACCAAAAATACGGGAAAGATTAGAGAGATTAGGACTTTTTGTACCATTGGTTGGGGATTTTCATTATATTGGCCATAAACTTTTAGCTGAGCATCCGGCATGTGCTGAAGCACTTGCAAAATATCGTGTCAATCCTGGAAATGTCGGTTTTGGTGCAAAAAAAGATCGCCAATTTGCAGAAATTATTGAGATTGCTTGTCGCTATCATAAGCCTATTCGCGTTGGGGTAAATTGGGGCTCTCTTGATAATGTGTTGTTGACACGGCTGATGAATGAAAATGCACAGCAGGAAAATCCCTTATCAGTTGCTGAAGTCATGCGGGAAACGGTTGTTCAGTCGGCTTTGTTTTCGGCTGTTTTCGCTGAAGAGCTTGGGTTGGGGCGCGATAAGATTATTCTTTCTGCTAAAGTAAGTGATGTTCAAGATCTTATCGCTGTCTATACTAGTTTGGCAGCGCGTTGTGATTATGCTCTTCATTTGGGTTTGACAGAAGCAGGAATGGGAACAAAGGGGATTGTTGCTTCTTCGGTGGCTTTGGGTATTTTATTACAGCAAGGGATTGGCGATACCATACGAATTTCTCTAACACCAGAACCTGGTGGTGATCGGACACGAGAAGTAAAGGTAGGACAAGAGCTGTTGCAAGTGATGGGGTTTCGGCAATTTTTGCCTGTTGTTGCGGCTTGCCCTGGTTGTGGTCGTACAACTTCAACAGTATTTCAGCAATTAGCGCAAAAAATTGAAGCGGATTTACACAAAAATATGCCCGTTTGGCGTGAAAAGTACCCTGGTGTTGAAAGTTTAAAGGTTGCTGTGATGGGGTGTATCGTCAATGGACCTGGAGAATCAAAACATGCAGATATCGGTATTTCATTGCCTGGTGTGGGAGAAAGTCCAGCAGCACCTGTTTTTATCGAAGGACAAAAGGTAAAAACTTTGCGTGGGGATCATATTGCTGAAGATTTTGAAGCACTTTTGAGTGATTATATTCATACACGCTTTGGGCAAGGGTGAGGGAGATGCTTACACAAAGTTGAAGCAAAAGGGAGGGAAGAATTCGTCACATATCCCCATAAAAAAACGCTTCATGCTTTAAGTCTCAACACGAAGGGGATATAATCACCCTAAGCAATGGTATTTTACAGTAGAAATAGGCGATCCCTTAAAGTCAATATATTAATAGAGTTAAGAATAGGGCAAATAGAGTATCCGATTTTGTAGTTATCATAACATTGATTATTATTATTTTTGCTTTTTACCTTCTCTGGAAGAGAGCTCTTTAAGAATCTTCTTAAGGAAAACGATATCATTATTAAGCTAACTTATAACAACACCAATAAAAAGCTCCCAGATAAGCCATCATAAAAGAATTGTACACATGCAATCTTTTATAGTTCCTCAAAAAAACAAGAAAGTCATCTCTCACAATCGAATCATTTTTCTATAAAAAATTTGCAGCCCTGCATTCATTTTAAAGCGAAAAGTAAAAACACACTTCGCCCCTGCATTCACCAATATATCAAAAGAAATTACCACTGGAAAAGATATAAAAGGTTTAGCTCTTAATCCCTAAAACGGAATATCCACAATCCATTCCCGTTTTCAAATATATTCTCATTTTAAAACCAATGCAATGAGGGCATAGCGCTCCAAAATTCACTAGAAAGCGAAAATTGAAAATACGCTCTACCCTTGCATTCATCAATATATCTAAAGAGAGCTTATCACTGGAAGAAAGATAAAAGGCTCAGTCCTTAACCACTAAAACTGAACGCCCGCGATACATTCCGGTTTTCAAATCAATATGATGAGGGCGACGCAATTCACCAGAATTTTTATCCTCAATATAAGTTGGCGCTTTCAGAGCATCAGCCGAACGGCGCATGCCCCTCTTCGCTGGAGAGGTTTTTCGTTTAGGTACAGCCATAAAAAGACACTCCAAATCCATTAAAATAGAAAAAGCAATGCCAAAAATGACAATGCTTCAGTTAAAAACACCGTAAAATTCAGAGACATTATACACTGATAAAAAAGAAGAGGCAATGTCAAAATGGTCTTGCTTGTGCCAAAAACGATCTTCTTGTTATCAAAAATGATGTAATAATAACGAAGTGAATATCAAAAATATCGTAAAATGTGAGTATTTTATACAAAAATGAAAGATTTTTATGCAATTTTTATTTGGTTTTAAAAGAAATTTGCGCATACAGTGTGGAGCTATAGACAAAAAAAGAAATTGATTTTTAATAAAAATCTACGCAAATTTATGAAAACAAGAAAAAGCAACAACTTCTCTCTTTAAACTTTATAATTTTATTTTTGTACAAACAAAGGAAGCAAGAATGCATGAATTTACCAATCTTCTTGCAAAACATGGTCATATCGTTGAAAAAAGACTAAATACGCTGTTAAGTGATCAAATCCAAAGTGGTGAAATTTCACGCCCTGAAAACTTGATCAAAGCTATGCGCTATGGTGTGCTAAACGGTGGAAAACGTCTGCGTCCTTTTCTTGTGATTCAAAGTGCCGCACTTTTTGATATCCCTGTAGAATATTCTCTTGATGTTGCATGTGCCTTGGAGTGTATCCACTGTTATTCGCTCATTCACGATGATCTTCCAGCTATGGATAATGATATACTCCGGCGCGGAAAACCTACCGTCCACATAGCATTTGATGAAGCAACAGCAATTTTAGCAGGCAATGCCCTCTTGACATTGGCCTTTGAAATTATTGCTCATAAAGCTTGTGTACTCTCTACAGATATGAGAATAAAACTGCTTACGTCTCTTGCTCAATCGGCAGGACTTGGTGGTATGATAGGTGGACAAATGCTAGATCTTGAAGCTGAAAAAAAGTCACAAGAGAGTACTGATGACATCATCACACTACAACGTATGAAAACCGCAGCGCTGATAAGCTTTGCTTGTCAAGCAGGCGCTATTATTGGCAATGCATCGAAAGAATTAACCGAAAAACTTACGGATTTTGGTACATATCTTGGTTTAGCATTTCAATTAACCGATGATCTTCTGGATGTGATTGCCAATACACAAACCCTAGGAAAAACTGCTGGAAAAGATGAAATAGCCAAAAAAGCGACTCTTGTTCGTCTTTATGGCATTGAAGAAACCCAAAAAAAGCGAGATGCCTTCATCAAAAAAGCAGAAGCCCTTTTACACCCTTTTGATGCTAAAGCACTTCCTCTTCTACAAGCAGCCCGTTTTAGTGCAACACGAAAAAATTAAACTTTATCTGCCCTATTGATACTAGAATGCATAATAGATGCTTCAAAGAAACTTCAATATCGTTGATTTATATTATAGTTCTTATCATGACGTGGATTTGACAAGGATTGGGAATATTAAAATAAGCGCGTGAATTTATAATATAAATGCATTCTAGGTGTTTCTGTTTTTCATGAGGAATGTTCCCAATTAAAGAATGAAAAAAAGCGTGACGTAATGCGTATTCTATGCTTTAAAAGATGTTATCGTGGATGCTTTAAAGCCGAATAAAAATAACCGTAAAGAAAGAAACTTATTGTCTCATTTACGGCTTTATTTTCTAACGATAAAACAAAAAATAAACGGTATAACGGTATAAAGATAAAGCAGGGGGTTTTATAAACCCACAAAAGACAATCAAGAAATACAACGTTACGCTAGAAAAAAATGGACTACCGTAGAGAGTTATCGTTTTTACGCCTTTCGATGCTATTTTATTGTAGAAGTTCAAACTTATTGTAGAAGAGTAAATAGGACTACATTTTGTAAATTCATCGTGTTATTGGCTTGCTTTCTAAAAACACTAGTCCAAAAGCGGTTGTTATTCAGGTTAAAGCATCATTTTTTTGAAATTTATTGTTAAAAGATCAGAAAAAATGAATATAATGGCTATTTTGAATGCTATGTCTTCCTCAAAAAGGAGGTATAATTCAAAAGTTCTACAAATATCTTTTATTATCTAGAAAAAATATCCAAAATGAGAATGAAAGATGCCAAAAAACTATCTTAGTAAAATGATTCGTATTTTAAAGAAAACAGTGGTAAAATCTACTAAATATACCAATAATAAGATCGGCAATGAGAGAATCTTATTCGGATAGACTATAAATTTTTCTACTATCTATGAGCAATATTTAGCGAGATAGTGTCAAAACGTGCAAGCAAGAATGGAAAAATTATTGTGTACCACGATTATTCTTTAATAAGGGCGTAATCCAACACAATCAGTTTTCAATTATGTCAATAATTCTTGGTGCTTGAAAGTGTTCATGAGAGACATTTTTACTCCTTTTCTATCGTATTTTTACTTTCATACAAGCTTTGTTTGTGACGTTTTAGAAGCAAATCGGCATCATTATTATATTTGTCAGCTCTTAGGTGTTACGACAGCTCTTGCATTAAGATGATTCATAAAAACCATTTTTACTCCTTTCTTAGACAGTTTTTATCCACACACTCGTTCTGCTTTTGACATGCAAGCGAATGGTTTTGATTGATTCAAGATAAAGAGATTTGAAATAAAAGAATCTTACGTTATTCGTGGTTCCAATTCAATATAAATAACGATAAATTATCATTATAAATCAATATCTTGTAGAGTGCGATTTGAATTGATTTAACATATCCAGATGTGGAGTGAGAAAAATTAACGATATTCAAGGCTTTAATTTAATATGGGTAACGCTATATTATTTATAAATTAGTCTTTTATATATTAAGCAAGCAAATGAGGCGTTAGGAGGTTATTTTGCCGAAAAGTTGGAGTGTTTACAGATTGGTGCTGGTTAGGAAATTTTGTCCTTGAAGGTATAAAGGATGCTAAAAAAATAAAACCAGCAAAAAAGCTGGTTTTATCAAAATGTCTTGTTATGATGAAAGGTGTGTTATGTTATGCAGCGTATACAGCTTTGCTACCTTCATCTGTTTCTTCTCTCTCAGCTTTAAAATCACGTTTTGGCTTTTTGGAGAGATGCATCTCTATGAGATTGATAGCTTCTGTTTCAGAAAAACTATTAATAACCGCAATTTCGCGGGCCATTCTTTCAAGAGCAGCAGTATAAAGTTGACGCTCAGAGTATGATTGTTCAGGCTGTAGGTTAGAGCGGAAAAGATCACGGACCACTTCTGCGATGCAAATAAGATCTCCTGAGTTGATTTTTGCATCATATTCTTGCGCTCGGCGTGACCACATGGTTCGTTTAACACGTGCTTTTCCGTGTAAGATTTTTAAGGCACGCTCGACGGAATCACCAGCAGATAATTTACGCATTCCAATGGAGAGGGCTTTTGCAATGGGGACTTTGATATCCATTTTATCTTTCGCAAAATGAATGACAAAAAGTTTTAATTTGTGTCCTGCAACTTCTTGATCTTCAATCGCTATAATTTGTCCCACTCCATGGGTAGGATAGACGATATATTCAGAGGTTGCAAATTCTTTAGTTTTAGAGGATGTTCCATGTTGGGATGCCATATTTTAGTTTACTCCCTTATGATCAACAAATGTATCGGAAAACAGGCTATAAACCTGAGGGTTAAGTTTTCTTTAACCAAGTATATTGTATCAATTAAGTGAGCATAAAAGTCGCGTACTTTTAAATTCAAAAAAAAATACATCGCTTTACTACAAAAAGCAAAGAAAAATACTTAGAAAGATGATCACGTTAAAATAACACTAACATCAAATATCAAAAGAATCAATCATTTCGCTTAAGGATTTTTTATTTTTACAAGATAGTCTTTATAAGCGCTGAAGGAGGAGGTCGTGCACTGTATCATTATTCTTCCCCACTTCCTGGATTCTCTGAAAAATACTTTTCTAGTTTGTTTGGAACGCCATCCATTTCTTTTGCTTGAGGGAGAGGATCTTTTCGAGTTGTCAGATTAGGCCATTTGTTTGCATAATGAAAATTAAGTTCTAACCACTTTTCGAGTCCTGGTTCGGTATCAGGTATGATCGCTTCCGCTGGACATTCCGGCACGCACACACCACAATCGATACATTCATCAGGGTGAATGACTAACATATTCTCACCTTCATAAAAACAATCGACAGGGCATACTTCAACGCAATCAGTATATTTGCAATGAATGCAGTTATCAGTTACGACATGAGTCAAGATCTACCTCCATTTATTATTTTAGTGATCTTTGGAGGAAAGTGCGCATGTGTCTTTATGATTGGTGAGTTGATCGCGGAGCACAGCTAATTTTGCAAAGGGTGAATCAGGATTAAGACGCTTTTCTTTTTGAAAGGGTTTATGATTCGCACGTTTGCCTTGGCTTTTCTGAGACTTATGAGAATGTTTTATTTGTGATGACGGCTCTTGAGGAACACTTTTATTCATATTGTCCCCTTTTTTTACAGCGCCCTTCGGTTGACTTTGCCACTTATTTCTAGATTTATCGCGTTTTTTTTGTGTGTGGTGGTGAAATTGAGGCCTATAATGCCATAATAAAACTACTTTATCTTCCGCTGTGGGGAGGGAGGACCTGGCAAAACTCCCAACAGGTTCAGCTGCGGGCAAATGATTGGTGTTATTAGGGTACTTTTCAACATAAGAGGATGAAGTATCTTTTTCTTCTTGTGTTGTTTCTGAAGTAATTACTGTTTGCCATTGACTGCCAACGCATTCTGCCGCAGGAACATTTGATGTTACACCATTTGTTGCCCCATTGATAGCGGAAGAGGCTTTGTGTGCAAGGAGATTTTGTTCAAAAACACTATTGCTTACGCTGTATGATTGATAGCCAAGCCCTTTGAGAATTTCCTCCATATCATTTCTATTAGCCCCAAGAATGGACATCATGGTTGAGGTCACAAAAAAACTTTTGCCGTCATAAGCACCATCAGGTTTGGAAGCACTTCCTTGTTTCCAATGAAGTGTTGGGCGGATAAGATTGGCAAGGCGTTCTAAAATATCAATCCGTACTGCGCGTTGTCCTAAGATTCGATAACCGGCTAATTGATAAAATTGGCGGTTGTAGGTAGGATCAACTCTCAAAGAGGTGCGGCCAGAAGACAATGCGGCAAAAATTTCACCCAAACCAGTTTGGTTTTGACCCGCATTTTGAAGATTCCACAAAAGGGTAATGGCTTGAACAGGAGCGGGTTTAAGTATTCCTGCAACATAAATATGAAAAGCGCCAAAGCGAACCCCTAATCGCCGAAGGACAGCACGTGATTCTTGCTCAAGATTTTTGACAATGTTTAAGATTTCGCGGCGGGGTAAAATCCCTAAAGAGTTAACCAATTGTGAGGTAAGATCGTTTGTGGAAGCCGTTAAATTATCAGCAGTACGCAAATCAAATAGAGGTTTTAAAGTTGTCTCAAAATGAAAGCTTACAAAACGCTCTAATCGTTTCGTAACGTTGTCGCGGAATTCACCTGTAAGTTGTGCGTCTGCTAAAACAATCAGTTTTGGTTTGAAAAAATCTTCCGTGGCGATAAGTTGTCCTACAGGTTGACCAATCCAGCGCACAATTCCATCAGAGCTGAGGGATAAATCTCCATTTGCACAAGCACAAAAACGTGTCGCACGTTTGGAAAAAGCAAGAATCAAATCTTTATTCTCTGTTGTTTGATCGGTATTGTTTTTGTTGGCATAAAAACGAAAACCCTCAAATTTACCCCTTCCGTGTTTTTCAATGAGAATATCATCTTGAAGAATTTCATGTTGTGGAACAATCTTGCTATCCATGATTATTTTCTTTCTCAGTGTGAACTGGTAAAAGCTTTGTGCGATGATTTCATATTCATAATGATGTTATGTCTTTAACACGTTTGCTATGTTTGCTTCAATCATTCTTGTCGTTTTTTGATATTTCTTTTTGTGTCTTCAAAATTTAGATGATTCTTTTTTATTCAATTTTCATTCAGTTAAGATGCTTTAATATTTATTAATTACACTTATTGGTTGTATTGTAAAGCTGAAAGTATAAATAAATTATTTAATTTAAAAGAAAATGGAATCGATCATTAAAAAAATAGCATTTGTTTTGCTCGGCATTTTATTTTTTTGTCTGAAACGCAAAGAAAAAGTTTTTCAAATATTTCATAGGCTAAAAGGCATATTGTAGGGGTGTTTTGTGGGTGAAATTGTGTCCTATGACAAAAAGTTTTACTGTGACAATTAAAAAAAACAATTGCGATTATAAAAATACACGTTAAAGTAGTGGTGCACAAGTTAACAACTTTTGCGTTCTTTTTTTGAGAAAAAACAAGGATGTCGTTGCCAAATCAATTTTGATAAATTTTAATCGCAAGGGGTTATTATGGGTAATCTTTCAAATGCTGTTTATAAAAGCAGCAAAAATTATAGCGATGCAGACAAAAGCCTAGGACGTAATATGATGCGTTCTGCTATGCAAGCACCTTATCTTGAACGACAAAAAGAGCATGATTTGGCTCTGCGGTGGAAAGACAAACGTGATGATGATGCTATGCATCAAATTGCAGCAGCTCATATGCGTTTGGTGATTGCTATTGCTAACCGCTTTAAACGTTTCAAAATGCCATTGGGGGATTTGGTACAAGAAGGGTATGTGGGACTATTAGAGGCTGCTGCACGTTTTGAACCTGATCGGGAAGTGCGTTTTTCAACGTATGCAACATGGTGGATACGTGCTTCTATCCAAGATTATATTTTGCGAAATTGGTCAATCGTTCGTGGTGGAACCAGTTCTTCGCAAAAAGCACTCTTCTTTAATCTTCGGCGTTTGAGAGCAAAGCTGGTGCAGGATGATAGTGCTTTGTCAAAACAGGATATCTTTCGCACAATCGCTGAAAAACTTGGCGTTTCTGTGCGTGATGTTGAAACAATGGATTTTCGTTTTTCCAGTTCTGATAATTCCTTAAGCGTTGCTGTTTCTGAGAATAGTGATAATCCCATTGCTAAGATGGATGTATTGGTGGATGATAGCCCTCTTCCTGATGCTTTAATTGAGCAAGTGATTGATGGTCAACGGCGTACACAATGGCTTTATGATGCGTTGCAAATTCTCAATGAACGGGAATTGGAAATTATTCGCTTTCGTCGCCTCAATGAAGAGGGAGCTACTCTAGAAGTTCTCGGTGAAAAGTTAGGAATTTCAAAGGAGCGCGTGCGCCAAATTGAAGCACGTGCTTTGCAGAAATTGCGTTCTGCTCTCCTGACCATTCATTCAGAAGATGCTTATGATATATAAGTAGTGAAAAGCGTTTGGGCGAAGAGGGCAATATAAGGAGGGGATGAAAAGCATGATGAAGTTGGATTTAAGTTTAGTCCAAGATTGTCTAGGAATATGCTCCTTTGCCGTTACGGTACTTTTAGCGGTCTTTTATGGGCAGTAGAGGAAGAGGTGAGGGGATGTCGGTTTGAGGAGGTTTGTATCCAGCAGGGGGGGATGAGAAGTATGATAAAGTTGGTGGGTGTTTAAGTGTTACGTTTCAGTTGTGAATATGCTTAGAGAGGGTATGATATAGACAAAAAAGAATCAAGACTGGAGCGGAGAAAAAACATTTATTCTGTGATAATTTTCACTTTTGTACCGGCGCGTAAAGTTTGAGTTGGTGAGAGGGCGTTGAGAATGCGAAAGAGTTTCTCTTTGTGTGGGGTGTGTTGCATTTTATTGGCAAGGTTTGCAACGTTTTCTCCTTGCTTAACGCGGACAATACGGATTTTTAAGGGTTTTAATTTTTGTAACTGTGAAGATGAAAGAAAATGAAAACTTTGTAGAATTTTTTTGGTAATTTCTGTAAAATTTTGAGAATTATGTGGGGCAGCTGTCAGAAAACGAAAAATGTGATTGTTAAACAAAATGACAACGACATCAAATTGCCACTGATCATTTGTAGCATGGGCATGTGCTCCAAGTAAATTTGGGCTTTGGAATCCTTGATGAGGCAATCCTTGAATTATGATAGGCCGGATAGAGGATTGGTCTAGTCCGATAATCCTACCGCTTTTTAAATAATCACTTGCAGATATTCCAGCAGGATGTGGAATAGCATCAAAACGAATCGCAATTTTATCTGGTCCACTGGCCCAAACAGTGTGGGCTGAATATTCTATTGTAAAATTATTTGGAACAGAAAAAGCGATGCGCAATTGTGGGTGAATAAATTGGTTGTTTCGTACAAAACCTGTATAAAAATCTCCCCCAAAAATCATACCATCAATGCTTGTGAGAAAAGAATCACGATCGATGATTTTACTATTCTCTTTACTGATTTTATGCGCCTTTTCTATCGCAAGTTGAATGCGTTGGGGGGTGGTTGGGTGAGAAGCTAGAAAATCTAAAGAAGCATTTTGGGTGCCAGAGATATTATGAAAAGCACTATAAGATTCCATTGTTTGAAGAAAGCGCGGAGAGGCAAATGGATCATATCCTGCTTGTTGGAGCATTTCGAGTGCAAGAGAATCAGCTTCCAGCTCTTGATTGCGTGAAAATTGTGCGAGTTGTTGCTTGTTGTGGATGGGGGTGTGAAGTTTTTTGCCAAGGGAAGAAACAAGACGGGGGGTGACGGGATTTGTCATCTTCAATTCGGTCTCTTTTTGTAGGCGTAAAATGCCATGATTGGCTCTGATATGTGCAATCTCATGGGCTAAAATTGCTGCAACTTCTGAAGAATCATTGGCTAAGGCCAGCATACCACGGGTGATGTAGATTGAGCCATTGGGGAGCGCAAATGCATTGACACTTTCTGAATTTAAAATCGTTACAAAATAGCTTTGATGAAAATTATATGATGCAATTGTTAGTTTACGGACAATCTTTGCTAAAAGATGTTCAAGTTTCGCATCATAATAAGCGCCGCCATACATTTGTAAAATACGTGGGTGTTGTAGATCGCTTAATGTGACATAGATATTGTTGATATTGTTATTGTTGATACTTTTGATTGTTTTAGAAGAAGTGGAAGAAAGCTTATCATTTTGAGAAAGGGGCGTATGGCAAGCAGAAAGGAGAAGGATTAAACTTATGAAAGTTGCTCTACGCAGGAGCGAGCCCAAAAGAAAATTTCGTTGAAAAATAGAGTGCATGGGTTCACGATGCACGTTGTTTCTGCGGTGTAATTTGGCAAATCTCATTTGTATCTTTGTAGCGTGTATTTGGGTAAGACAAGCTTGAAGGGTAAGAGTTCGTTTGGCTATATCACGGTTATTGTTTATAAAAATGGCTCTCATTTATAAAAAGGTGCTCTATAAAGGAAATTTTTTGAAAGGCAAAGTATGGCATGACAACATTTACTATATTGTTAAATGGCGATATTTGTATCACTGATCGTTTGCTTAATCAAATTCAAAACAGTCGGGTGATTGCTGCGGATGGGGGTATGCGTCATGCAGCAGCGCTTAATGTGATGCCTGAATTATGGTTAGGAGATTTTGATTCATCAGATGAGAGTTTAATACGTCAATATAGTCATGTACCACGTGAAATTTTTCCCTCTGATAAAGATATGACAGATAGTGCTCTGGCATGTGAAAGAGCGCTGCAAAATGGTGCTAAAAAGCTTATTTTATGTGGTGCTTTGGGAGGTGAAAGAAGTGATCATAGCCTTTCTCATATGACGCAAGCGTTAATGATGGCTGAAAGAGGCATTGCAGTGTTGTTAACAAGCGGCTTGGAAGAAGGCTGGCCGGTTTTACCTCAACCTTGTTCATATGATTTGCCTAAAGAGTGTTTGTTTAGTCTTATCGGTTTTTCCGATCTAGAAGGCTTAACGCTTAAAGGGGTAAAATGGCAAATTTGTGATAAAAATGTGTCATTTGGCTCTTCTTTAACACTTTCTAATCGTGTGTGTGGAACCTTTTCTTGCCATTTAGGTTCCGGAAAAGCTATATTGTTAGCGTCTGTGCCTATTCCATAAAGCTCTTCCGATATATTTTAAATAAGGCAGGGGGGGTGCAAGTGATTAAGTGCTGACATAAACGATATATCTATGTATTGATCTTTAGAAGGAAAGGTTTTGATATGTTAAAATCAATTTTTAAAGTGGCCGTTGTTTCAGCCATTGGTTTCAGTTCTGTCGCTTGTACGACAAATGATGAACGTGTTGCACGTTACGGTGTAGGGGGCGCTGCAATCGGTGCTTTGGCTGGAGCTGCTATTGCTGGAAGTACGCCTGGAGCAGCGCTGACGGGAGCAGCATTTGGGGCGCTTGCTGGAACAGTGACCGGTGCAGCGGCAAATCAAAGAAAACAACAAAAACAGGAATCACAATTATGCACGTATCGTGGTCGTCGGGGACATGTTTACCAAGCACCTTGTGCGCAAAGAGTACCAGTACAACAATTGTGTACTTACCGTGATACAAGAGGGGTGATGTATAAAGCACCTTGTCCGCGTCGTGTTCGTTAATGGTGCTACCATTACTGCGGCTTGACCGCATTGTCATAAACTTTGGAGCAACGCCTTTGCTCAACCAAGCTTGTTTATCGGTTGAGCAAGGGGCGCGTATTGCGCTGATTGGCCGTAATGGTTGTGGAAAATCGACCCTGTTAAAAATTGCCGCAGGAATATTAGAGCCTCATGGTGGCGAAATTTTTTGCCATCCGCGCGTGACACTTCGTTATGTCTCACAAAATCCGGATTGTTCAGGGTTTGAAGATATTAATACTTATATGGAAGCAGGGCTGGACGATACAGCTGATGTTCAGTGGATCAATACGCTTCGTACAAATTTAGGGTTTTCGGGGACGGAAAAATTAGAAACGCTTTCGGGAGGAGAAAAAAGGCGCGTTTCATTGTTACGGGCTATCGCAGCAAAACCCGATATTTTGCTCTTAGATGAACCAACCAATCATCTTGATTTACCAACCATTGAATGGCTGGAAGCTATTTTATCTTCTTTGGGCGCAGCCGTCGTGGTGATTTCCCATGATCGGCGTTTTTTAGAAAATGTGACGCGTTCAACGGTATGGCTTGATCGAGGAACAACAAAAAGGTTGGAAAAACGTTTTTCAGAATTTGAGAGTTGGCGGGATAAAGCGCTTGAAGAAGAAGCCATAAAGCACCATAAATTGGGGCGGCAGATGGCACGTGAAGAGCAATGGTTGCGTTACGGTGTGAGTGCACGGCGAAAGCGTAATGTGCGGCGCTTGGGCGAATTAAAAAAACTAAGACAGCGTCAGCAAACCTATAAAGCACAGCCCGGAAATGCTCTGTTGATAGCTGCGAAAAGTCATGATTCTGGGCAATTAGTGCTGGAAGCAAAGAAAATTTCAAAATCCTATGGTGATCGCGTTATCGTGAAAGATTTCTCTTTGCGCATTCAGCGGGGTGATCGAATCGGTTTGGTTGGGCCCAATGGTATCGGAAAGACAACGCTTCTTGCAGCATTGATTGGGCAAGAAACCGTGGATAGTGGAACGGTGAGGCATGGCTATAACCTCTCTATGGCATTGCTTGATCAGCAACGTGTCTTAAATGAAGAAGAAACTTTAGCGCAGTATTTAACGGGAGGAAGGGGAGAAACTCTTGTGATCAATGGGCAAGAACGGCATGTGGTTTCTTATATGAAAGACTTTTTATTTCTACCTGAACAAGCGTGCACACCGCTTAAAGAATTTTCAGGGGGAGAAAGAGCACGCCTTATGCTTGCACGATTGCTTTCGCATCCTGCAAACCTTTTGATTCTTGACGAACCCACCAATGATTTAGATATGGAAACTTTGGATTTGTTGCAAGAATTTATTGCTGATTTTGGAGGAACAGTGTTGTTGGTTAGTCATGACAGAGACTTTTTAGATCGTACTGTAACCCATATATTGGCACCTGAAAGTGATGGTCATTGGGTTTTGTATGCGGGCGGCTATAGTGATATGATGGCACAAAATAAGCAAGCCTTGAATTTAAAACGCAAAAAAACAGAATTATCGCAGCGTAAAGTGCCTTCAAAGTCTTATGCGGAAGAATTTTTAAAACAAGCCTCATTAACAGATCGTAATGGGATTGTACGAAAGAAAAAAACACGAGGCAAATTGTCTTATAAGCAGGTTTATGCACTAGAAAAACTGCCGGGGGAAATCGCTGTTTTGCAAAATGAAATAAAAAAAATTGAACAAGAGCTTTCTGATCCAGCTCTTTATCGCAGTGATAGAGAGCGCTTTGAATATTTATCAACAGTGTTGGAAAAAAAGAAAAATACTTGCACACAAAAAGAAGAAGAATGGCTAGAACTAGAAATTTTACGTGAAGAAATGGATGCGTGTTCACGTTAATGTTTAAGATGTTTTTTTAAGTCTTATGTTGTTGCTGTATGTATGGCGTTTGGGGACATTAAATTCGTAACATTCGGGGGTTTTAAATCTATAAAGAGCCGATTTAGGCAGCGCATTTTTAACTGCGGTTAAAAGTTATAGTTTTGGTCAGATGATGTTTGAGGTAAATTTTACTTTTCGTATTTGGTTTTTGTACAATTCTTGACAAAAAGAAAATCCTCGTACCGAGAAGTAAAGAAAGTTATCATACTGCAGAATTTTGTCAGATTCTCATACCGGGAAGCATGAAAATATGCTTTATCAACAGATGGGAGCTTGATAGCACCGGAGAGAGAAACACGAGGAAAGGAGTAAAAATACGAGGTAATTTGTCTTATAAGTTAAGTGTGTCTTATAAGTAGATTTAGAATATTGGAAAAATTGTCTGAAGAAGTTGCTGTTTTGCAAAATGAAATAAAAAAAATTGAATAAGAGCTCTCTGAGTCAGCCTTTTATTACAGTGATAAAGAGTGTTTTGAGCGTTTATCACGTTTATCAATAGCATTGGAAAAAATACTCGCATACAAAAAACGGTTGATTCTTATGCAAAGATAGCGAAAAAGGAGCTTCTGTGGATTCGTAAGGCTTACATTTTGTTGTGTTGTAAAATGCTCATTATTTAGAGAAAAGGCATGTAAATTTATTCATGGAGGTTATGATTTTTGCGTTTCATGAAATGGCTTCCTTTGAAGTGTGGTGATATGAATTCCACGAAGTGCTTAAGAGAGACAATTGGCTTTAAGAAAAACTGGAAGGGTTAGAGACCCTTGCCCGCAAATTGACTCCCGTAGGAATCTATATCTTTGAGTGCCGGCATGTTCCTTATGTAAAAGACAATGCCTTAAATAGAATAGATTTGGTTGCACATTCGCATGCTTTTTCAAAGAGATATATCTTAAAGATCGTCATACCTATTTTGCGACGTTGCTTGTGAAGGATATAAAACTCGTTAAGTACCACATTTACGCTTAATAAAAAAGAATACCAACGCTATCACATACTTTTCCAGCTCTTGGGTGTTGCAACATTTTTGGCATTTTACATCTTAAAAAAAATTGATTGAGCTATAAGAATAACTTTGGGGACAAAAGATATTATACCTCTTTCAGTACTCTATACTCAAAATAATTTATACTAAAATCATTTGTCATATTGACTTATAAAGATAATTTATACTCTGCATGTTGAGCGATTTCTCAGAATATTGTGAATTTTTTTCATTTCAAACCTTGCGTTGAAACAATAAAAACCCTTTTTGTGCACGCACAACATAGGGCTGACTAAGTGTGAGGAGCCATATGAATAAAAATGCTTTGTACAAATCCTTTCCAATGTGAGGGCTGTTGTAACCTTCTAAATTCTGTGACCAGTAGTCTTGTCACAAGTTACATGAATTTTGGTTATTTTGCACAGACTGCTCATAGTTAGCAGAATTTTTGTGCATTTTATATATTTTTTAAGAAAATATTCCCATGTCATCAATGGTGTTAATTCATACCAAGTGCATTTTTATAAAGCTCAATGATTGCTTCTTCTTCCATTCGTTCATGCTCTTCTTTTTTGCGCAGCCGTATAATGCTTCGAACAGCTTTACTATCAAAACCAGAGCCTTTAAGTTCAGTGTAAACGTCTTTAATATCATCAGAAATGGTTTTTTTCTCTTCTTCTAGCCGTTCAATACGTTCAATAAAAGAGCGTAATTGGTTTACGGATATAGCGTGTGTTTGATCGGTTACTGTATCGTTCATTGTATTTTTCTCCAGGTTATATGTTTTAAGTTATTTTTCGATGATAAAATTTGTATTGGAAAAGCTTGAAAAACAAAAAGTCAATCAAGCTACACAGTTTTTTTACAAATTGACTTTAAATATTTTGTAAAATTTTTAAGATATATGCATTGATAAAAGGGCTATAAAAAGAAAAATGTAAAAATTAATTTTTTAGATTTGAAAAAAAAAGATCTAAAAAAAAAGAAATGTATAATTTTTTGAGATTTGACTTTGATAAAGGAAGTTTTGTGATTTTAAAAAAAACAGATTGTGCGTTTCAGAAAGAATTAAGAGTTTTTTTCCTGAGCATTTTGCTCTTGTTTCCCTTTGTCGTTTTTGCAAAAGCTGATTTTAGGGTTTGTAATACAACTCAGCAATCTGTTGGGGTTGCTCTTGGATATCGTACATTTTCAGGATGGGTGAGCGAAGGCTGGTGGGTGGTTCCTGTGACAGAATGTAAAACCTTAATTGAGGGGCCTCTTGCTTCACGGTTTTATTATTTTTATGCGGAGGGAGCACAAAAAAAAGGAAGCTGGGCTGGGTCTGTAACTATGTGTGTGCAAGATAGCCAATTTACCATTCAAGGGGTTCATGATTGTTTCCCTCGAGGATATCAAAAGGCTGAATTTAAAGAAATCGATACCGGAAATCAAACCAGTTGGATGGTACAGTTGACGGATGAAGCTTTGTTCAATAATTCAGTTGTTCCTTCTATTTCAGGAAATTCTCTACCGTGAAACGTGCCCGTAAAGTAAAAATTATTGCGACTCTTGGTCCTTCTTCTTTTTCTTGTTTAATGATTGAGAAGCTTTTTAGTGCAGGAGCAGACGTTTTTCGTCTTAATATGAGCCATACGGATCGCGACACAATGAGTGAAATGGTCAAGTGTATACGAAAAGTTGAAAAAACGGTTCGGCGACCAATTGGTATTTTAGTAGATCTTCAGGGGCCAAAACTGCGTATTGGTGCTTTTGCCAATGGTCAAGAGAATTTACGCGTCGGACAAAGTTTTACGTTAGATAATCGCAATGTTTTGGGCGATGCGCAGCGTGTTTTTTTCCCTCATGAGGATGTATTTTTAGCTGTTAAATCAGGGGATCGGTTGTTGATTGATGATGGAAAGTTGGAATTGCGTGCTGAAGTGTGTGATGGTTATTCTATCCAGTGTCGTGTGGTGGCTGGAACCCGTATTTCTGATCGAAAGGGTGTGAGTTTTCCCGATACAATTTTACCTTTTGAGGCGATGACCTCAAAAGATAAAGAGGATCTTCAGGCTCTTTTGAAACAGTCTGTTGATTGGGTTGCACTTTCTTTTATTCAGTGTCCAGAAGATATTATAGCGGTACGTCGATTGACGAACAGCAAGGTGTCTTTAATGGCTAAAATCGAAAAACCTCAAGCGTTGGAGCATATAGAGAAGATTATTGAGGTATCTGATGGTATTATGATTGCACGGGGAGATCTCGGCGTGGAAATGCCTCTGGAAAGAGTTCCAGCACTTCAGATGGAGCTGATAAAAGCTTGTCGTTTAGCAGGAAAACCTGTTGTAGTAGCAACACAAATGCTCGAATCAATGATTACGTCTCCTGTTCCGACACGTGCAGAAGTATCAGACGTTGCTACAGCAGTTTATGCCGGTGCAGATGCGGTGATGTTGTCTGCTGAATCTGCTTCTGGTCGTTATCCTGAAGAAGCTGTGCTTATGATGGATCGAATCGCACGGCAAATCGAACAAGATCATACTTATGCCGCTCAGGTTGGAGCACAACATCCAGCACCAGAATCGACAGGAACCGATGCGATTTCTCTTGCGGCACGTCAGATTTCTGAAACACTTGCATTAGCAGCTATCGTGGCCTATACAGCTTCAGGGACAACAGGTGTGCGGACGTCTCGTGAACGTCCCAATAGACCTATTATTGCTTTATCGCCTATTGTGGAAACAGCACGGCGTTTGGCTCTTGTTTGGGGGCTTCATTGTGTAGTGACTGAAGATGCGCGAAATTTAGAGGATATGGTTGATCGGGCTGCAGCTATTGCATTTCAGGAAGGTTTTTGCCAAGGAGGGGATCGTTTCCTTGTAACAGCCGGTGTTCCTCTTGGGACGCCTGGTGCGACAAATCTCTTACGGATTGCTTCTGTCTCTCAAGATGGAACAAAAGCAATTTGACCTCTTGAGGGATAACAGGCATGCGTACATCCCGTGAATGCCTCAATAGACCCATTATTATTTTAGCGCTTATTGTGGAAAATGCGATGATGTTTTCTATTGAATTCTGTTTTACCTTTAGTCCATTTGCGTGTCTCTGTTTGAGTAATCTCCGAAACCGGCAGAAAACTTAATTTAGGAAGAATATGAAGTTGTAAAGGCGAAAATCAATCTTCATTTTTATCATCTCCTTTTAATCCAGTTTTATGGCTTTCAAAAGTATCCGAACAATATTTTTAAAATAATGAAGATTGCTTATTGCTTCAGAAACACGGTATCGTAAGATAACAGCACTATTGTGCCAAAACGAGCAAGGTGTTTTATCCGCTAGCAATGACAAAATTTTATGCAACAGTAATATTTTCAGTCTTTTCAAGATTATACTGTTAAAGTTGCCGCTGTAATATATGTCCATAAGAAAAGATCAATTTCCAATGCAATATGCCAAAGGAATTTATCTCAGATAAATAAAGCAAACACATGTACCGTTTTTTTATCGCACATAACTCTAAACAAGAAGAAAAATTCCTAGAATAGCGACAAAAGCAACTTATTTAAGCACCTGAATTATCATTGCAAAAACTTCGGCAACACTAGCGTGCATCCCTCCAATCCTAAAATCATCTCTTAGGACACAAATTCCAACCAGTTCTATACAGTCTTGCTAAATAGCAGCTATCTTTTGCACATTGTGTGCAAGAGAATGTTGACACGATAGCCTAGCCATCAGCACTTATCATTCAATAATCAACACAATCCAATTCCAAAATTGTTGAACCCCAAAAAATCTGTATTCCTTTCGAGGAGTATGTCATAGGAAAGCTTGTGCATTTTGATTGCTTATCTTGCTCGCAAAGCGTTTGCATCAAGGATAATCACCGTACGATCTTATGAGAATTCAAATTTATTACAATTCAAGCACTCACTTTTTCTTGCTCTTTTGTCCATTGCCCTAAAGCTGCAAGATGATTCATTCGAGCACGATGACTAAATGCCTTTTGTGCAACAGCAATGTTTTCATCTTTTCCAGCCCATGCCTTTAACGCTGCCGCTTGCAATGCACGTCCATAAGAAAAGGTCAATTTCCAAGGCAACGTACCCAAAGAATTCATAGCAGATAAATGCGCTGTTGCTTCCTGATCAGATTGTCCTCCAGAAAGAAAAGCAATTCCTGGAACAGCAGCAGGCACAGCCTGTTTAAGCACACAAACGGTCTTTTCAGCTACCTCTTCAACACCAGCTTTGCGCGCATTCTTTCCATCAATCACCATGTTGGGCTTTAAAATCATCCCTTCTAAAAGAACACGAGCTTCAAATAATTCTTTAAAGACCGCTGTTAAGACAGCTTGTGTTACCTCAAAGCAACGTGCAATGGAATGTCCACATGACGGGCCATCCATTAGCACTTCTGGCTCAACAATAGGCACAATCTCAGCTTCCTGACATAAAGCAGCGTAACGCGCGAGAGCTTGTGCATTTTGATTGATAGCTCCTCTTGTTGGCAAAGTATCTGCATTAATAGCAATCACCGCCCGCCATTTAGCAAAACGTGCTCCTAAAGCATAATAGTCTTTTAGCCGTTCACGAAGCCCATCCAATCCTTCAGTAATCGTTTCGTGAGAAAAGGCCGCCAATGGTTTCGCTCCGGTATCAACTTTAATTCCTGGCAACGCCCCTGCTTCACGAATAAGATCGGTCAACATCTGCCCAGATGATGCCTTTTGACGAATGGTTTCATCAAATAAGATGACACCAGAAATGGCACTTTCCATCGCTTCTTTTGTACTAAAAAGCATTTCACGATAAGCACGACGCCTATCTTCATTGGATTCAACCCCAATGCTTTCAAAGCGTTTTCCAATGGTCGCCGTACTTTCATCTGCTGCCAGAATACCTTTACCTGCACATACTAAAGCAAGTGCCATATCTTCAAGCCGTTCATTCATAAAAAAAATTCCTCTTTATTCTATCTTAAAATTTTCCAAAGTGTGCAATACGACTAACACACCTACACAACGCAATACACCACTCCTTCTTTAAAGTGACTCTTTAAATAAAATCTTTAAGCTTGCATAAGAGCGAGAATGCCAGGCAGTACCCTTCCTTCCATCCATTCCAAAAAAGCCCCTCCAGCAGTCGAGAGATAAGTAAAATCATTGGCGACACCGGCATGATTAAGGGCAAAAACTGTATCGCCTCCTCCGGCAATTGAAACCAATTTCCCTTTTTGACTACGTTCTGCCGCATGATGTGCTACTGCAATGGTTCCTTTATCAAAGGGAGACATCTCAAAAACACCAAGGGGGCCATTCCATACGAGGGTTGCCGCTTCATCAATCGCAGCATTAATATGAGCAATAGACCGTGTACCAATATCCATAATCATACCATCTTGTGGAATATCTCCGATATCATAGAGACGATGCGGTGCATTTTTTTCAAAGCGAAATCCCACGATTGCATCCATCGGGAGTAGAATTTGACATTGGCACTGCCGTGCTTTTTCAAGAATCTTTTTTACTGTTTCCATCAATGCGGATTCACACAATGACTTTCCAACATGAATACCTTTCGCTGCTAAAAAACTGTTTGCCATTCCTCCACCAATAACCAAATGATCGACTTTTTCGACCAAATGATTAAGCACAAAAAGCTTACTAGAAACCTTTGCACCTCCCACAAGTGCGATCACAGGATGTGTTGGATTTCCAAGACCCCTTTCTAATGCCTGCAGCTCATATTGCAAAGAACGCCCCGCATAGGAAGGTAACAAACGCGTTATGCCCTCTACCGAAGCATGGGCACGATGAGAAACTGAAAAAGCATCATTAACATAGAGATCGCCATGATGCGCTAAAGCTTCAGCAAAAGAACAATCATTTTTTTCTTCACCCGAATGAAAACGAACATTTTCAAGCAGTAAAACACCCCCGTTTTGCAATACTTCAACGGCTATTTGGGCTGCTGCTCCGATACAATCTGACGCAAAAGCTACCGGCTGATCGATAATTTTTTCCAGCGCTTCCACAATGGGGCGCAGTGAGAATTCTGGTTCTACCTTTCCTTTAGGGCGACCACAATGAGAAAGAAGAATAAGTTTAGCACCACGCTTTTGTAATTCAACGAGTGTCTCTTTATGACGTTTAAGACGCGTCTCATCGCATACCCTCCCTTGCGCCATTGGGACATTAAAATCAACCCTTACCAGCACACGCTTTCCAACGACATCAACATCATCAAGTGTCTGAAAAACCATCACTGTTTCCTCTTCATTTTCCATTTCTTTGAACAAAAACGCATCTGCCCAACTTTATTCTCACTAACGCCTCTCTGCTTTTACATGAAAAGGATCCGCTTATTTCGTTTTTTTCAAATTTCGTCTCGTTATAAATCTCACTCTTTAAAAATTTGGCTTTCTCTCATATTTTTTAATCCTGTATATAATGAAAATAAACTATCCCATTCATTTCTCAACAATATCTTCTCTCCAACATACGGAATAACGTGCCTTTTTAAAGAATGCACCTTAACTTTTACAAAAACGAGACTTTTTTATAAAAAAAGAATCGGAAAGTCCTTTTTTCTACAGTGTCTGAGCAAAAGCTACAGCAGTATCACTCATACGGTTAGAAAAACCCCATTCATTATCATACCAAACCAAAACACGACAGAGATTCCCATCAATGACTTTTGTTTGATCATTGTGGAAAATAGCCGAATGAGGATTATGATTAAAATCACAACTCACGAGTTTTTCATCCGTAGTGTCCAAAACGCCCTTCAGATGGCCTTCCGCAGCAGCCGCAATAGCTGTATTAATTTCTTCAATTGTTGTGGAACGTTTAGTGGTAAATGTCAAATCAACGACAGAAACATTAGGGGTTGGAACACGAATTGACACACCGTCAAGCAATCCCTTTAATTCTGGCAAGACTAATCCTACAGCTTTTGCCGCTCCTGTTGATGTAGGGATCATAGAAAGTGCTGCAGCACGTGCACGATAAAGGTCACGATGCATTGTATCCAATACAGGTTGATCACCCGTATAAGAATGGATTGTCGTCATAAAGCCCTTTTCAATTCCTACTGTATTGTGCAAGACTTGTGCAACAGGCGCTAAACAGTTTGTTGTACAAGAAGCATTTGAAACAACAAGATGCTCTTTACTTAAAGCTTGATGATTAACCCCGTATACCACGGTAAGATCTGCCCCTTCAGAAGGCGCAGAAACGAGTACACGTTTTGCCCCTGCATCCAAATGAGCACTCGCTTTATCACGGGCAGTAAAAATGCCCGTACACTCCAAAGCAATATCGATATCTAAATCTTTCCAAGGCAATTGTGCAGGATTACGCTCTGCAAATACCTTTATTAACCTTCCTCCTACATCAATAGCATCTCCCACTACCTTAACAGTTCCAGGAAAACGCCCATGAATTGAATCATAACGCAATAAATGGGCATTTGTTTCCACCGATCCCAAATCATTGATTGCGACCACTTCAATATCTTGTCGTTTGCTTTCCACAAGTGCACGCAAAATATTGCGCCCAATACGCCCAAACCCATTAATTGCAACACGAACTGTCATTTCATTTGTTTCCTATCAATTTTTTTAAGTACAACATTTAGAATACAATAAATGGGTATTTCACCAATCCCAAATCATTAATTCCCATAACGTCACCATTTTGATCAATCAATCGCTTATCCACAATCATGTACAAGATCATCCATAACGATGCAAAAAAACAAAAATACGATGCCTGATGACCCAACCTCACTCATGACAATACAAGCTGTTACCAAGCGATCACTTTGTACTTTTCTCGTTGATTTTTCTAAGCTCTTTTTCAACGATAGCAACGACATTTTTCCAAGTAATACCAAAATGTTCATAAAGGGTATCAGCTGTTCCACTTGCCCCAAAGTCATCCATACCAATAAAAATACCATCACAGCCAATAAAATAGTCCCATCCTTGTCGAACAGCAGCTTCAATAGCTATTTTAATTGGTGCATCTCCAATGAGAGCACGCTGATAAGAGCAAGATTGCTGAGAAAAGAGTTCAAAACAAGGCACAGAAACTACACGTGTTGGGATGCCTTTTTCTTCTAAGACTTCATGTGCTTTTACCGCAATTTGCAATTCTGAACCGGAAGCAAATAAAGTCACTTGCGCATCATCACTTGCTGTTAACAATTCATAAGCTCCAAGCATACAGAGATTTTCTTCTTCATACTCTTGACGCAAAAGCGGTAGATTTTGTCGGCTTAAAGCCAAAGTGGAAGGTGTTTTACGTGTTTTCAAAGCCAATTGCCAACATTCGATTGTTTCCATAGCATCAGCAGGGCGAAACACAAGATGATTAGGCATTGCGCGCAAAGAAGCCAAATGCTCTACAGGTTGATGGGTAGGTCCATCCTCACCAAGTCCGATAGAATCATGTGTCATGACATAAATCACCCGCAATCCCATGAGAGAAGACAAACGCATAGCGGGACGCATATAGTCAGAAAAACATAAGAATGTTCCTCCATAAGGGATAAAGCCCCCATGAAGAGCCAGCCCATTCATTATAGCGCCCATTGCATGTTCACGAATACCATAATGGAGGTATCGCCCTGAAAAATCATCGGCAGAGATACTTTTCATCTGGCTACTTTTCGTATTATTGGATCCCGTTAAGTCGGCAGAACCACCAATTGTTTCCATAACGGTTTCATTGATTACTTCAAGAGCCATTTCCGAAGCTTTACGCGTAGCAACAACAGGATGTTCTTCAATGATTTTCTGTTTGTAAGCATTGACAGCACCATCAAATCCTCCTACAAGATCACCACGCATCAATCTTTCAAACTCCACCCGTTCTGACACAGAAAGATCAGCGAATTTGGCTTCCCATTTTTGTCGTTTTTTAGCGGCATTAAGTCCCGCCAAGCGCCAACTATCGAGAATATTAGCGGGAATAACAAAAGGCTCCATCTCCCATCCTAAAGCGATGCGGGTTTCAGCAATTTCCCGTGCTCCTAAAGGGGCACCATGCACTTTATTAGTTCCTGCTTTATTTGGTGCTCCAAAACCAATAGTTGTTTTACAGGCAATCAAAGTTGGTTTATCACTATGACGAGCTGTTTCAATAGCGTCTGCAATGGCCGCTTGGTTATGTCCATCCACTTTGAGTATATTCCAACCTGATGCTTTAAATCGTGCACTCTGATCTGTGCTATCAGCAAGAGAGATTTCTCCATCGATAGAAATGTTATTATCGTCCCACAACACGATAAGCTTATGAAGCTTTAAATGCCCTGCTAGGGAAATTGCTTCCTGAGAAATTCCTTCCATAAGGCATCCATCGCCCACCAGCGCGTAAGTATAATGGTTGATAAGATCACCAAAACGGGCATTTTGCAATCGTTCGCCAAGCGCCATTCCCACAGCATTAGCCAACCCTTGTCCGAGAGGACCAGTGGTTGTTTCGACACCCGCCACATGCCCATATTCTGGATGCCCAGCAAGTTTTGCTCCTAGTTGGCGAAAATTTTTGAGATCTGTAATGCAAATATCTTCATAACCAGAAAGATACAGCAGAGCATAAAGCAGCATAGATCCATGTCCTGCAGATAATACAAAACGATCACGGTTAGGCCAACGAGGTTTTTTGGGATCATGAGAAAAGAATTTCGTATAAAGAACCGTAACGATATCGGCTGCCCCCATTGGCAAGCCCGGATGACCAGAATTTGCTTTTTCAATCGCATCAATAGCAAGAAAACGGATAGCATTAGCCATCTGATTCTGTTGGAGGGTGTTTGTCATGAATGATCGACCATTTCGTTAAATACGTTATTTGTTGCTTTTTCTGTATTTTCTTCAAGTTTCCTAAGAAATACTATCTTTAAACCATCAGCGTGAGACTTCTTGTCACCACTTCAATAACATTAATAACATTCCCCTCACGCATCCTGTATATCCATGTCATTTATGCCAATACGCGCAAAAAATCCAGCTTTTAATTCATATCTCTCTCCTGCTTTGCTTGCTAAAATATCTTACATATTTAAAAATAAAGCACCCACAATACAAGAGTGCAAGTGATTCGTTTTTGCATAACACATTGATAAAGGATATAATTACCTAAAGGATAAAAGCAATGAACCAAGAAACTACGGTTCTACAGGATGCTCTAGAGCAATTAGAAAAAGCACTCAGAACCTTAGAGATAACTATAATAAACCGCAATGCTGTTATTGATAAAAATAATGAATGGGAAGAAGAAATCCAACGAATGAATTCTGACCGAAGCCATCTTGCCCAAGCGCTTGACAAAGCAGAAGCCCAAATTGAACGCTTAGAATCTGTAAACAAAGAAGTTTCCAAACGTCTTATTAAAGCAATGGAAACGATTCGTGTCGTCATTGATAGATAAAGGTTTAAATGTATGGAAACTGTTTCCGTTACCATTGATGGTAAAATTTATCGCATGGCTTGTGATAAAGGACAAGAACGTCATCTGATCGCACTTGCAGCCCAATTGGATCAATATATTACACATCTAAAAAAGAATTTTGGTGAAATTGGTGATCATCGTTTATCAGTTATGGCCGGCATAATGATTATCGATGAAATGGAAGAGATCAAACGAGAAAATAAAAAATTACAACAAGAATACGATGCTCTTTTACGACTCCACAATGAAAGAGATCGCACCATGGGAAAAATTATGCGTGATACCACACAACGCATTGAAAATCTTACCAATCAATTGCTCAAAGATGATCAAAATAGCCCTAACATTCAAGAACAAGAACAGGAAAACTTCGAAACACATGCTAGCTCATAACCAACCGGTACTTTGACTTGTCTCACACACTTCACAGAATAAAAGTTCTAAAATTCACACCGATCTGTAAATAGTCCGGTCTTTTTATCGAGAAAATTCCAGTTAGTGATCACTCATGAGATTTACTTAAACTTAAGGGCAGTGAGGGTGTAGTTAAGAAGGCTATATCTTGAATATTTCAGCTACACTTAGGATATTTCATCTATAAAGGAAGTTGTTAACATTATTGCGCTTAAAATAATATCATCACGCTTCAAATGAGGTATCTTTTACAGCGCAAGAAAAATAATAAGACCAACATCATGGTAAAAAAGATCATAGAAATTACAGCAGAAACAAACCAAGCATCTTATATCAAAACAAAGAGCTCATATTCCACATAAGCTGTAGCTTTATCAAAAGTCTTTGCCCTTAGATGACATCAGACAGTATCGTATATATTTAAACGATATTTTAAAAATGACTTTATTCTATTATATTAGAAAATCCGATCGCTTGATGATATAAGCACCATGGAATTTTTGCACTTGGAAGGTCGTCAGCCAATGGTTCCGCCGAGAAGAGCCGTATTGTTTACAAATCAGTGTCAATTAAGAATTTTCACTCTTTAATTAGAAATTAGAGCTCTATTAGAGCGAAAAAAGCCAAACTCAAAAATGATGTTATTCTCATCCAACTTAAAATATTGTAAACAACAATAATATATCTCTTAAAAACATTCCCCACTGCCATTTTCATTTTTTCTTTCCTCAAAACCTCCAAGCTTAATAAAAGAGCAAGTCCATACCATCACTCACTTTGCCAATCCTCATTGTTGCAATAATCTTCGGTAGTTATAGATGATGCACAAGAGGTATCTTTAAGCCTTTTTTGTACAATTTTTACTCGAAAGCTATCCCCGCTTATGGCAGAGCACAAGCCTCATTTATAGCAGGAACCATTCCCGCTTATGAAGTAACAAGCCGGCACCAGCATTATATTTACTAGCCCCCAATGTTGCGATAGCTCTTGCATTCAGGTGGTTCATAAGAGCCATTTTAAAATCCTTTCTTATATAAATTTATCCACACGCTAATCCTGCTTATAACGTGCAAGCGAATAGTATAGTTTTGATTGATTCAAGATAAACAGGTTTGAAATAAGAGAATCTTACGATATTCAGGACTCTTATTCAATATACAAAACAGTAAATTATCATTATAAATCAATGTGTTGTATGCTTATGACAGGACACAAACCTCATTTATAACAAACACAAACCCAGCTAACAGAGCCAGCCCTTGCTTGTTATGTGCAAGTGAGTGGTTTTGATTGATGAAGATAAATAGGTTTGAAAATAAGAGAATCTTGCGTTATGCGGGACTATTATTCAATATGAATAATGATATATTATCTTTATAAATCAGTATCTTGATGTGCATTAAAATAGTGTCGTTTAAGTGGAAATTTGGAATTAGGATGGAATTGGTTTAAGCGTAGCCAGTTTAGAATTATTTTTTACATGTGGGTTAAGAGCTTTCGTTCTTCAGGGAGAAAAAATAGGAGGTGAATGTTTTTTAGAGAGGATTTGCGTAGAGTTTTGTGAAAGAATGTTAGTTGAGTCGATGAAACTTTATGGACTGGTTAGTTGTTTAGATAAAAGCTAGATTGTAGGGAGCAATGCTGGGATCCCAAGAAAAATAAAAAGAAATAATTTTGTTCATCTTAAATAAGAAATCTGAATATTATAGAGTTCTTTCACTTCAAATTCGTTTTCTGTTGAATCGATCAAAACTATTCCGTTATATGTACAAGTGAGGGAAGCCGTTTGGAGTGAAACTGTACAAAAAAATTGCTTCTTATGAACCGTCTCGGGTGCTATGGGTAATGCATTGGATGCTGGTAAATATAAGACTGTTTAAGTGTAAGAGATATTTATTTTTGTTTGTTGATCAAAAAAGTCTCTTTTTCAAAGTAAGGGGATTATTTTATTTGCATTGTAAATGCTTGAGGCATAAAATCTTTCAAAGTGCACTTAATTCTCGTTCAAAAAAGATGAGCTATTTATTTTATTTGAAATCTTTAGACTCTATAAGAAGAAGCCTAGCTCATATTCCAAAATAATTTTAAAATTAAAAAAAAACGCAACCACCATAATTTATAAGGGCTTAAGCCTCATCTGTTTATGTTGGATGCGTTTTCACACAAACACTTAAAGTGCGCCCTTTGAGAGTAGAAAAAACTCATTTACAACCATTTTGTTTAAAATCTTTTTGCTCCATGAGAATGCCCTCATAGGCAAGAGGCTTTTACATGCCAATATTACCAAAACGATTTTTGAATTTAGAAAGGCGACCGCCACGGTCCACGAGTGTTTGTGATCCGCCTGTCCATGCTGGATGCGTTCTTGGATCAATATCTAGATTAAGGATATCGCCTTCTTTTCCCCAAGTGGAGCGCGTCGTATACTGGGTTCCATCCGTCATAACAACGGTAATTTTGTGATAGTTGGGATGAATATTCGCTTTCATGCGTTAAACCTTTTGCATTTATAAAATGAAATAGAACTTGCTGGATTTTTTTAAGTGCACTTCCTTTGTCTTTTTGATACATTGATCAAAGTGCCTATTCCTATAACTGAGCACGCAGCAAAAAACAAGTGTCCATGATAATCATTGTGTCAGGTGTTATAAAGCATTCAATAATAGTGAGCGAAATTTTATGAAGTTACGTTATCATTCAGAAAAATCTACAAAATCTTCCCGTAAGAAATCTTCCTTCTCTTCGCTTGCAATTTTTGTTCCTTATCTTTTGCGCTATCGTTGGTTGTTTGTCTTTGCCTTTATTGCTTTGTCTGTCGCTGCCCTTATTACGTTAACTTTGCCCGTGGCTATTCGCCAAATGTTAGATCATGGTTTTTCTACTTCAAGCCATGGACATATCAATTTGTATTTCGGAATTTTGTTTATATTAGCCTTGTTGCTGGCACTTGCTTCAGCAGGTCGTTATTATTGTGTTATCATATTGGGAGAACGGATTGTTGCTGATTTACGGCGTGATGTGTTTGTCCATATTATGAAACTTTCTCCTGCTTTTTTTGATCAGTCGCATTCAGGAGAAATTGTTTCAAGACTTCTAACAGATACCACACAAATAAAATTGGCCGTTGGTTCAACCGTCTCTACCGCTTTACGTCAGCTGATTATTGTGATTGGAGCCGTCGTGATGATGGTGATCACCAATGCTAAATTATCTTTGCTGGTTCTTGTTGCTATTCCTTTTGTTGCCATTCCCTTGGTTGTCTTTGGACGTAAAGTTCGCGCACGTACACGTGCAGCACAAGACTGTCTGGCAGATGCTAATGCTGTTGCTACAGAACAGGTAAGCGCTATTCGCACTGTACAAGCTTTTACCGCTGAAAAACTCGTGTCTACACGTTTTTCACAGTTAGTAGAACGTGCTTTTCAAACAGCCAGGGATTCAGTAACTTTGCGATCCTTTTTTACCGGTTTTGCAATTTTTTTGGTTTTTAGCAGTGTGGTTACTGTTTTATGGATTGGATCGCACGACGTTTTGAATGGGACGATGACAGGGGGAACATTAGGGCAATTTGTCCTTTATGCCGTTTTTGGAGCCTCGACGTTTGCGCAATTATCAGAATTAGGGGCAGAATTAGTCCAAGCAGCAGGTGCTGCTGAACGGCTCGCCGAATTGTTACAAGAACAGCCTATGATTTTAGCACCCAAAGATCCTATCTCTTTGGTAAAACCTGTTCAGGGCAAACTTGTTTTTGATCAGGTTGATTTTACCTATTCTTCTAGACGACAAGAGAATATTTTACGCTCACTTTCATTTTCTATCAAAGCAGGCGAAACCGTTGCTTTTGTTGGGGCTTCTGGGGCAGGAAAAAGTACCATTTTTTCTTTGATCCTTCGTTTTTATGATCCGATAAGTGGAAAAATTCGATTGGATGGCATGGAAATTAATTGCCTTTCTTTGCAAGATTTACGCAGTTCAATCTCTTATGTTCCGCAAGATATCGCCATCTTTGATGGAACATTGCGTGATAATATTATTTTTGGAACTGAAAATACGGATGAAAAGGAAATTCTTGCCGCTGCTAAAGCTGCAAATGCAATGGAATTTATTCAATCTTTACCCGATGGTTTAGATACTAAAGTAGGAGAACGCGGTATTATGCTTTCTGGGGGACAAAAACAACGCATCGGCATTGCACGTGCGATTTTAAAAGATGCTCCCCTTTTGTTGCTTGATGAAGCAACATCTGCTTTGGATGCAAACAGTGAAAAATTGGTGCAAAACGCCCTAGAAAAATTGATGAAAAATCGTACAACATTGGTCATTGCACATCGTCTAGCAACGATTTTAAAGGCAGATCGCATTCTTGTAATTGATAAAGGCACTCTCGTTGAAGAAGGAACACATGCCGAACTTGTGGCAAAAAATGGTGTTTATGCATATTTGGCAAAACTCCAATTTTCATCTGAGTAAGCGACCTTAATAAAAGAGCAGTACTTGGACATAAACAGCACTCTTTACAGGCAGAAGTTTATCAATTTAAAGGCTCAGGGGAAAAAAGGTTAAAAGTTAAGGCGAAAAGAGGGGCAAAAATTGAGTATTTTTCTTTTTCAATTCTAGCTGTTTTTTCCTCTGTTTGAAATGGAGCATTTCTTATAAAAACGCTTTCTTTGTGTAAAATATAAAACAATGCTAAGTGAATCCCTATGGATAATTAAGAGGAAAGTTCTCTTCATAACAGTACCGTCACGTTGATTTATAACAATAATTCATTGTTTTGCACGTTGGCTTAGAGCCTCTAATATCATAAGATTTGCTCCTCTCAAATCCTTATAGTGAATCAAACAAAATCGCTTGCTGTCAATATATTGATTTATAAAGATAATTTATGGATGTTCATATAAATTAAAAATCTGAATATTGTAAAATGGTCTCATTTCAAATTTAGTGATGGTGAGGAAATTGAAACCATATCTCTTGCAGATACCAAGCGGGGTAGCTCGTATGGCGTAAAACACTTGAGAAAGGACCATGATTCTTATGAATCCTTTCAAGTTTCAAGAGCTGTAGCAACAGTGGAGGATGGCTAAAGTGTGTGATGGTGCCAGTTTACAGGAAAAGGAGTCGATAAATGGGCTGAGAGATGCTTTTTATCGATTTTACAAAACAGGAACAAGAGAGCACGCAGCCATGTTTTTTGTATTAAGCTTTTGAGTATTTTTAACCAATATATCATCGGAGTGCATTTTAAGAGTTATAAGGCTTTTCTTTAAAGGGCATAAAGCACGAGAACAGTACAGTTAAATACAAAATGTCTTATTCTATCAATAGAAATATCTATATTTTGTTAATTGGATTCATAAAATAGAATATATAATAAGCTTTGAATCCATTATGTACATATTGATACAATATAGAGGCATCGATAGAAGAACGGCGTTAAATGTCGGTAAGGGTAAAAGAGAGCAAGTAATGAGTGATCACGATATTTTTATAGTTATAGTAGGAATAATTATAATAGGAAGCATAACGTACGGACTTTGGAGGGTAGGATTCGGAGATACAATTCTATTGATCATAATACTCGGTGTACTTTGGTTTTTCGAATTCTCAATGACGACTTTGTTAAGTGTGGCAATTATAGCGTATTTGGGGAAAAATATAATACTGGCATTAGCAAATTATCATAGAAGAAAATTAAATGAACAGCTTGAGCTAAAATATCGAGAGTGCGCGATATATCAAAATATTATGGCACAAGGGGAACAAAGGCTTTTTCAAAAAACTCGGAGAATACCGAAAAAGTGGATTAAAAAATGGGATGAAGAAGTCAGACATTGGGAAAGGGATTTACTGAAAAATCCTGGACATTGGCCACCTTCTGAATCCAGCGGACCATGGCCTTTGATGGTAGAAGATATTTGTATGCAAGGATATGGAGAAGCGTGGTTTTTGTATGAAACGGCGCTGACAAAAGAACTAACTGATGAACATATCAAAAAAATAAATGCGTTCATAATCACTTTTAAGAAAACTTATCTAAAAGCAGTGCGATTGATGAGAAAGAATAGGATCATTTTGCAAAAGTTTGTAGATCCTCTTACGAAAAAAAAGCGGTATAAACATACAATGTTGTCGCTTCATTGGTGTTTATATGTGGTTGATGATATGATTACAGCTGAATACAAACAACAACTACAAGAAAAGGCTTCAGGACACTATGATGAGTTAGCAGCTATGGAAATTTACTTTGAAGATATACCTAAATATACAGAATACGAAATGCTAGAAGAGATACTGTCTTTCAGGTATTTTCATATGCCTGGAGATGTTGAATTACTATGCGTTTGTAAAAGAGCGCTTCTATTATTATTGTATGATATTTCCAATGCTTACAAAGCGGCAAGAAAAACTTTTATTTACTATAAGCAGCTTATTGATACGGTGAAAGAAGGATATATGGCCTTTGATAAGGATTGCCATTATTCAACAGCTAGAGATGCAATTAATACTTGTAAAGAAAAGGATAAAGAAAAGAAAAAGGGTCTGTGCGTTGCTAAAGGAACTCCAACATTTGAAAAAGCTTACAAATTAGGAGTCAAAGAATGGATGAAAGTAGCAAATAAGAAATGCGATAATCGGTTGATCTTTTGGGAAAGGCTCATTGAAGGAGGATGTCTAAGAGCAAAATTAGACATTATTTTTGGGGATGAGAAGGTAAAGAAATTGGAAGAGGCTATTAATAAAAATAAAAAACAGTTCGAGAATAAAGTACAGGAAGCTGTTCTCGCAAATAACTATTTGAATTACAATGAATCTTACGCCCATTTGATACAGTATTTGGAATAATGCTTAAAAGAAGGAGAAGCTGGTAACAGTTATATGAATTAGTAGATTAATGGAAATTTGCATAATTACGTATTTTTGTGCAGGGCAGTGAAATGCAAGAAAGGTATGTATAGATGGCAACTTTCACAAAAGAGGAGAATTTTTAGAGTCAATGTTTTTGCGCGCTGTGTAAGGGAGATTGCTTAAGAGAAGTAGGGGAGCTTTTTGCTTCAGTTGCGGTTATTGCTTTTTGGGAGTGTTTTAGTGTGATGATGTTTTTTATTTTGTTTTCTAGTTTATTTGCAGCGGAATTGAGGAAAAAGTAGCGTAATAGTATTGGCTAGCCTGTATTGCATCTTTCGGGGGTATAGGGGGAATTGATGATTGGTGATGATTTTTTGTTACCATCTCATGCGTTATTTTCTATTGTGTCTGTAAAGAAAATTAAAAACTCTCTCTCTACATTGTTTTTAAGGTTTTAAGTTTTTTAAAATTGTGTGGGTTTTTAAAAGACTATAAGATTTCAATGTTTTTTTGAGGATCTTTCTAATTTTGGGCGAATATATTCATGGCCGGCGACGATGTTTTTGTGGAAGAGATCGTTGCAAACTTCTTTATCTTCTTTATCGGTGACAAAACCAGTGGTTTTGTGAACCATATATATGCCGATAATTCTATTGCAAATGGGAGCAGATTATTGCCTTTTTAAAAAATGCTCTTTTGAAAGTTAAATGTGAAATTTAAATGCCTTTTTTAAGCACTTTTTCTAATTTTAGGCGAATATGTTCATTGCCGGCGATGATGTTTTTTTTACGAAAGGGAGTATCTCCGCCTTCTTTATCGGTGACAAAACCTCCGGATTCACGAACCATCAATATTCCAGCTGCCATATCCCAAATTTGTAGATTGTCTTCCCAAAATCCATCGGTTCTTCCAGCAGCAACATAAGCTAAATCAAGAGCAGCAGAACCAAAACGGCGAAGTCCAGCAACTTCCATCATTACATTGCGCAATTCAATAAGGTAGGTGCCATGACCTGGGCGTCCAAAATGAGGCATGCCTGTGGCAATCACACAATCTTCTAATCTTTTCCTTGCAGAAACACGACAGCGCCGGTCGTTGAAAAAGGCACCACTGCCCCGTTCTGCAGTAAAGAGTTCATCATTTATGGGATTGTAAATGACACCGGCGACGATTTTGCCTTGGCTTTCTAAAGCAATGGAAACAGCAAAAAAAGGAATGCCATGGAGAAAATTTGTGGTGCCATCTAAAGGGTCAACGATAAAACGATGTTGTGAGTCTTCTCCAATGATTTCCTCAGATTCTTCCATCAGAAAACCAAATTTGGGGCGTGCTTTGCTCAGTTCATTGAAAATAATTTTTTCCGCTTTGCGATCTGCTTGGCTGACGTAATCTGATGGACCTTTTAAAGACACTTGCAAATTTTGCACTTCACCATAATCACGTACAAGCGAACGTCCTGCTTTCATTGCAGCTTGCACCATGACATTCATGATTGCAGAATGGGCCATGTTTTATTCCTTTATTTATCTTTTTCATTTGCACGGCGCAAATAAATCAACTCATTAGTGTCTACAATGATGCGTTCACCGGCATTCATAAAGGGGGGAACAAGAATACGAATACCATTTTCAAGAATGGCTGGCTTATAAGAAGCTGTCACTGTTTGTCCCTTGAGTGCAGGATCAGCCTCTGAAATCGTTACTGCAACTTGATCAGGAAGTGAGATGCCAATAGGCTTTTCTTGATAAAGTTCAACAGTGACAGTCATCCCATCTTGGAGAAAAGCTGCCCGTTCACCAACAAAATCCTTTTGGAGTTCAAGTTGTTCATAAGATTGCGAATCCATAAAGATTAAAGCATCTCCTTGTTGATAAAGAAATGTGAAATCCTTTTGTTCAAGGCGCACGCGTTCAACCGTTTCAGCTGCACGAAATCGTTCATTGAGCTTTGTACCATCAATCAAATTTTTCATTTCAACTTGATTAAATGCACCACCTTTTCCTGGTTTTACGGCATTACATTTTACTGCAACCCACAAGCTTCCTTGATGTTCGATCACATTACCAGGACGAATTTCATTGCCATTAATTTTCATCGTTTTTATCCAATTCCATTCTTATAAAAAAGCTCTTTTGTTGTCTTTATAGCGCTTTTCTTGCCGCCTTTAACCTTTAGTAATGAGCGCTTTTGTTATTTGGGGGCTCAAATCCTCTTATTAGCTTTGCGGCTTTTCCATGATTCCTTAAATCTATGCGCTTCATTATATCTTTGCTCTGCTCCCTTGCACATGGTTTTTGTAAAGAGAACAGCTTAAGTGCAAAAGGACCTTTATGTATTTTTGCTTCTAAATTCTCTGCAAGACCATAAAAAACGCTTAGACGCAAGCGTTTTAAAAATTTGCACAAAATTTTTTGGGAATTTTACGAATTTTTCGAGGTTTTGGGGAAAATTTATCTCGTTGTGTCGTAAAATATTATCATTTAGATAGGGCGAGGAGAGAAGCTCCATAAAACCATGAGGTTTTTTATATGACAGTGTGTGGTGAATAAGAGTGCGTGGTAAATATGTGAGAGCAGGGGGTGTTATCATGTTTCGTGAAGTAAACCGTATGAAATGGCTACTTAAAAGGCGTTGTTTTTAGAGAGGTTAGATGGTTTACAGATTATGATTTACCAGAGTAGGGTTAAGATCTTTTTTTTTCGTAGTAGGAGAAGTTAAAATAGATATATTTATCGTAACGCGTACACATCATTCCCAATCAAAAAGCATCGAGGGAGGCTTTTAAAAATCTGTATGAATGCTTATGAAGAGCAAACCTTATCGTAGGGCGCTAGCTTGTATTCTCATTAGCAAGGATCTGTAAAATGGCTTTCTGTTTTACTGTTGTTAGGTCTCTAAATTTTTTGAGCAGCTGGTATTCTTCTGTGCTAGAGATAACTTCATCATGATGGTAGAGAGGCTGTTGTTTGGTGATGATATCTGCATAAAAATTGGAACATTTAGGATATCGGAAATTTTCTTTAACCGCCCTGCGCTCACACGGTTTAAGCTTTTTTCATATTTTTGAATTTGTTGGAAGGTGACACCTAAATGCTGCCCTAATGTTTTTGAGACATTCTTAACATTTTTCGTCTGAAGCGAATCTTTTGGCTTACAAAAAGATCAATATTAAGATTTTGAGCTTGTATTTTCTCCCCATAGAGTGCGAGTGCCCTTGCATGAGTATTCCAAAAGTCTAAAACTGAATTTAAATCAGCATTTACTTTTAGTGCTTGAAGCACTTAGATTATGCAAAAACACTTGGAATTTCTATCAACTTTATCTTTTTGAAGTAAGAATAGCATTTTAAAAAACAGGAAGAAGCTTTATTGCTTCTTTGTGAGCCTTTTCTAGTTGTGAGCTGTCCATGCCTTGCAGCATTACTTCAAGATCAGGTGCTTGCATTTTGGCTTCCTTTGCAAGTATATACCATGCTGCTGCCATTATCATATCACCTTTTGTTCCTGTGCCGTCTCGATAAAGTCTTGCAAGGGAAATCTGTGCTGGTGCGATCATGTTGATCGCATTTCTTTGAAGTAAATGAAAAGCACGTTCAAAATCTGGTTCTCCGCCACGGCCCTGTATAAGCCATTGAGCTAAATGAAGCTGAGCTTTTAAGTGGTTGTTTTGAGCCGCAACTTCCATAAGTTTGCGAGCATTACGATCATCTTTTGGTCGCTTTATCGTACCTAAAGAAAGAATTTTTGCCGCAGAAAAAGCAGCTTCAGCATCACCAAGAGCAGCACCTTTTAAGTACCATTTTAAAGCTTGCTCAATTGCTTTATTTTCAACATCTTGGGAAGAAACGCCTGCGAGAATTTGTTTTTCGCGTGAGGCTTTATAAAGAAGCAGTTGCCCATAATAAAAATAGGCTTCCTTGACGCCTGCATTGACAGCTTTTCGAATAAACTCTTCACCAAGTTCCTGATTTTGTGTTATAAAATAACCATCAAACAACATAAGCCCATAGCGTAATTGTGCTTGGGGTTCTCCTTGTTTTGCTGCACGCTCAAACCATAAAGCTGCACGCGCACCGTCAACAGGAACAGCGCATCCTTCCATATAAATGCGGGCAAGCAGAGTTTGGGCAAAAGGATCATTTTTTTCAGCACGTCGGAGTGCTTCTTGAAAAGCTTTTAGATAATAGCCTTGGATATAATAGTCATAGGCTTGGTCATAATCACCAGCTTTTAGGGGCTGAAAAGATTCTTGTGTGTTTGAGGCTTCCGGAACTGTATTCAAAGAGTGTTCAAAATTCGAGAATTCTTCAGTGTTTCCAGAAGAATTTACGACAGAATTCGTAAGCACAACCATTCCTAGTATAAGCAGCTTAACGCTTCGCTTGATCATAGATGTTTCCTCCTCATTACTGAGCAGAGTTTTTACATTTTTATTTCATCATTACAAGGTATATAAGGATCCTATTTTTGTATTAATTTTGATCTCTTCCTTCAGTTTCTCATTTCAGTTAAGGTAGGTTTTATAAAAACAGTATACACGATGACAAAAGCCAAATTGGTTTTATAAAGTCTGGTTAAAAAAATAATGATAAAAGAGTTATTGTGTGTGAAGATGCTATCTTCTATTATATTATGCTCATTATCTCAAATCAAAAAGCATTTAGAAGGAAGCTTTTTAAAATACGCATGAATGTTAAGAACACTAAATGTTGATGAAGACGAAGTAGGTAGGCTCTATAGCGCGTGTCGCACGCTATGGCGTGATTTTAGTTGTATTTTCATTAGAGAGTAACTGAAAAATTGCTTTTTGTTTTATTGTTGTTAGAACTCCAAGTCTTTTCGAGCATCTGATATTCTTCTGTGCTGGAGATGATTTCAGCATAGTGATATGGAGACTGTTGTTTTGTGACAATATCCGCATAAAAAAGAAAACTGAAATATTTGGGATATCAGAAACTTCCTTTAATCACCCTGCGCTCACACGATTTAAGTCTTTTTCATATTTTTTAATTTGTTGGAAGCTTACTCCTAAAGCATGCCCTAAGGCTTTTGGGGACATTTTTAGCATTTTTCCCCACCGGTTGCGAGCGCTTTCGTATAAGTATTCCGGAAGACTAAAACTGAACTCAAATCAGCCTTTTTGCTTTTAGTGCTTAAAGCACCTGGACAGTGCAAAAACTCTCGGAACTCCAGGATATCCACAAAGTGGGATAAATTTATGTTTGCGTTTTCTGGCTTTCAAGGCCTTATTGATCCTTGTGTATGCGACAAAGACACCTTTGAACAACTTATAAAGTAATTTCAGGAGGTTGGCAATAAAAAATAGTTTTTTGCTGAGAGGCGGTGTGTTTTTTATCCTAGGAAAAGCTAAAGCATAGTCATGTTGTTCCGGATTTTTCCATATTTGGGAGAACACTGTTGTACAGGACAATGATAGTTTTTGAGTGTATAAAGGGGGATCAAAGAGGATATCTTCATTGAATTGATATGCGCTCTTTAAAATGTTATCAAAAGTTGAAAAATTGCTTACTGTTTGAATAAGGGTGGGGAACGATAGTTTCTTTGTTTGTGGGTGTGCGCTTTGCTGTGGGGGCTTTTTTTACTTTTTCCTTATCAAGAGAAAATTTTAAAAAAGAGAGGCTTTATAAGGGAAAATTTTTACATTTTTCTTTTATTATTTTTAGTAAGGGCAAAGGGTTATCGTGGGCAAAAATGATTTCTTCTACAGCAACGAATTCACATGAGGTCTTTAAAACTTCATCAAAAGCTGAAAAATCGCTTCCTGCTTGAATAATGGCAGGGGGTTCCATAATCTCTGTCCACCACTTTGCTAATTGGAGATTGCGAGGGTGCGCATGGGGTTTTTTATCAGCTCCTAATTTGCCAAACAGAAGATAATCAATGCCTGTTTCTGCTGCAAGCATGGCACTATGGCGATTGCGTAAATTGCCAAAACCTATGATTTTTTGTTCCTTTTGCTGACTTTTGAAGCTTTCAAGAGCGTTAAGATCATCTTCTATGTGTAAACCATCAGCTTTTATGCGTTCGGCAATGTGGTTGTCATCAGCAATGAGAAGGGCAGAGTCATTGTTTTGAATAGCTTCTATGTAAATTTGTGCTTGTTGTTGTAAAAAAGAGCCATCATCTTTTAAATTTTTAGAATCATAGAGAATGACGCAGGCAAAAGACTTGGTTTGTAAAATTTGCCGCAAAAATGTGTGGGAGGTATTGCGCCGAACATCGAGTGTTAAAACCAATTGAGGAAAAAGAGGCGAATCAATCAGTTTATTTTTTTGTTGTGTCATGTCAAATCCCTGTATCTTATAAAAAAATGACGCTTAAAAATTAAAATTTTATCCTGTTCATACTTGTTTGCAATGATTATAATTGCCACTTTCACCTGATTTAAGAGAGGGTACGCGAAGCAGGTCACCGATGAGATATAGATGAAAGATAGAGGTGTTCTTAAGCATAATAAGCATAAGATGTCGTCTTTTCGCTGTGATACAGGGATACAAGGATGGGTGTTTTTTGTTCTTTTGTCTTCAAAATAACTTTTTATCTTAAAAAAAATAACACTTAAAAAGAAACTTGACTCTTAAAAATTAAAGTTTCATTCTCTCCATGTTTATTTGCGATAAGGGTAACCACTATTTTTTATTTGACTTGAGGGGGATGTGTGGGAGGCCAATGATGAGATACAAAGGTATTCTTGAGCATAATGCGCAACCTTTTTGTCGTGATACACGTATTGATGTTTTTCGTTCTCTAGCCTTATTGACAATTTTCATCAACCATATTCCCGGAACTCTTTATGAGTATATAACGCATAAAAATTTTGGTTTTTCTGATTCCGCAGAGGTTTTTGTTTTGCTTTCAGGAGTTTCATTGGGACTAAGCTTTCATGGGCGGTTACATCAGAAGTCGTTTGCTTTTATTATTCAAAAACTTTGGCAGAGAGCTTTTCAGCTCTATGGGGCATATCTTTTGACCACTTTTGTAACTTTAAGCCTTTTTGGGGGGGCCTTCTTTTTATGGCGAACAGAAAAGCTGTTATCGATGAATAATGTGGGGCTCTTTTTTACAGAACCTATTATCGCATTTTTAAGTATCTTAAGCTTTGGGCATCAATTAGGCTATAATAATATTCTGCCGCTTTATATTGTTTTGATGTTTTTTGCGCCTTTTATCCTTTATCTGAGTTGTAAACAGACAAAATGGCTGCTTTTGGGGTCGTTTATGCTATATTTCATCTGCGGATTTTATAAAATTGCTCCTCCTTCTTATCCTTTAAAAGGAAAGTGGTTTTTAAACCCTTTGTCTTGGCAATTCTTATTTGTCATAGGTTTGACCAGTACTTTAGCCCTTAAACAAGGAAAAAAAATCGCTTTTCAATCTTTTTGGGTTGTTTGTGCGGCAGCGTATCTCTTGTTGGCGCTGTTATGGGTTCGCTTAAATTGGTGGGGCATTTTGGGATGGTCGGGGTGGTCTTCTCCGTTGATGAATTTTAATAAAACTTTTTTAAGCTTGCCGCGTTTACTCCATATTCTTGCATTATCTTTCATTGTTCTTTCTGTGCCGCGCATCAATCAATGGTTTTATGTCTCGCAAAAACATCCTTTGGCAATCTTAGGAAAACATCCTTTACCGGTCTTTGTAACGGGAACTATTGTTGCAATGATTGGACAAATTGTAAAAACAGTGATGACAGGAACATTTTTTTCCGATAGCTTCTTAATTATAACGGGCATTGCTCTGCAATTTGGAGTCGCCTATTATTGTGAAAAACGGCGATCGTTGCAGAGGGTGTTTTCAAGGAAACTAATCCGTTTATAAAAAATGCTCCTAGGGGGGATGTTGGATGCGTTAACCTTAGTATAAAAAGTGCATTGCGCAAAAAAATTAAAAGAGGTACCAATTTAAAAAAAAAGCATTACAACAACAAAGAAACTTTTTAATACTCTATTCGTTGAGTGGTGTGATTTTGTGCTAATACTTGGAGTATATAAAGCGTGAGCGTACATAAACATTCATATGATGAACCTATTATCATGATTGAGCATAATGCTTTTGAAAATGCTTTTAATCGTCTCTATGAAGAAACAATGGCGCTGATTGAAAAAACCGCAGCGTACATTGACTCAGAAGGAAAATTAGTGGCACGTTCTCTTTCCGCAGAAGTTTCTGCAATCTATGCGAAAGAGGCTATGTATTTAAGTACACGACTTATGCAAATTGCCTCTCAACTTCTTCTTCTCCGAGCAGAGCGCGAAGGGGAAATGTCATCAGAACAAATAAAAAGAGAAATTGTAAAAGTATCACTTCATACACCAACATTGGAATTTGAAACTCCTCATTGGCAGGAATTGCCGGAAATTTTCCGTCAATTTGTTGCTCATTCATTGCGTTTAGAGGCGCGCATAAAGTATATGCGCTATGGCGCAGAAGATACAACCTCTTGTCTCTTAGAAGATGATAATCCAGTAGGAAAACAAATTGAATTACTGAAAACAGCCTTTGGACGTTCTTAGAAGATAAACTCTTGTCTTTTGTCTATCGGCTTCGTTTTGATATGCGGAGGCAGTCTATTTGCCTTTCAACTTCTTCTTCTCCGAGCAGAGTGCAAAGGGAAGATGTCATAAGAGTAAATAAAAAGAGAACTTGTAAAAGTATCACTTCATACCCCGACATTGGAACTTGAAACTCCTTATTGGCAGGAATTGCCGGAAATTTTCCGCCAATTTGTTGCTCATTCATTGCGTTTAGAAGTGCGCATAAAATCTATGCGCTATGAGGGAAGAAGCTACAACCTCCTGTGACTTGAGTGATGATAATTCGATAGGAAAATGAATCGAATTGCTGAAGACAGCTTTTGGATGTTATATTCTTGGTTCTTTCTGGCGATATTTAGAGCGGTATATCCATTTTTTACGGTTAAAATTTTACACATAAAATCAATTTGGAGTGCTTTTTTCTGTTTTGACTTGCTTTGTATTTTTTATCTAATTTCTATATGAATGTGGGAAAATATCTTAAGCTGATGGTAGAGAGGTATTGATTTCGAATTATATGGGATGGCAAATCTTGTGGGGAAGCTGTTTTAGCTTATTACGGCTGAAACGCTTTCTTGTTATCAGGTAATTTTGTTTTGGCTATGAAAACCATCAAGCTTATGCCAGATAGAGGAAGGTTCTGTCTAGCAATTTATACTCTATTAATTTATGCCCATAAAGTTGCTATAAGGTCTGAGTTAATGAGGATGACCTATCATTTCAGTTTTTGGAGCTCTTGTTTTTAATGGGCGTTATGTTCTTTACGTAAAATAAAATATCCAAAATAAATTCTCATACAATGTGCTATGGTTCCCTGTCTCCCCCCCTCAAGAATATCCTTTCTACGTATGAATGTATAATCCAGCATCGATTTACTCGCTTGTGATAGGTAATCATCATTCTTTTATAATATATTGATTTATAATGATAATTATCTTTTTTGCATGTTAATGAGAGTCTCAAATATCGTAAGATTCTCTCATTTCAAATCTGTTTATTTTGAATCAATCAAGATCATTCGCTTGCACGTTAAAAGTGAGGCTGGTGTGTGGATCAAACTTGGACAAGAAAGGATTAAAATGCCTCTTATAAACCGTCTTAATACAACGGTTGATGCAACACCTAAGAGCCGGAAAATAGAATGATGGTGCCGGATCTTGCGCCTCCATAAGCGTGAAGATGGTGGTGCTCAATGGCTTGACCGTTATATTATTCACACGCACCGTCTCATGAAATGGGCTTGAGTCCATTGAGAGAGGTTTCTTTAAAAAAAACCGCGGAACTGCACCTCAGTAGCGTTCTGTTTTACGTGAGGGGCGTGACCCTATTAAAGAACGTGATGAACAAAAGTGTGCGGCAATAAGCAATCTTCATTATTTAAAAGATATTGCTTTTGATATTTTTGAAAACCATAAAGCTGGATTACCACGATTATTCGCCGCATCCACTAATTCACCAGATAAGTGCTTAATTATTGTTGTTTCATTTCTATCACGTGCCGCAGTAATCAACCAGTGAAACGTAAAGCTGGATTAAAAGGAGGTGGTAAAAATGGAGATTGATTTTCACTTTGACACCTTCATATCTTCCCTAAATTAGGTTGTCTGTTGATTTCAGAGATTAAGCAGGAGATGATACAGAAGAGAAATTTTTATGATTTGATTTTGATTTATAGGTAGCTTTCTTGTGATGTTTGAATGGTTTGGATTGAGTTCATTGATGCCTTTAAAGCTGCTGTTCGTTAAGTGTTATAATATATAAATTCTTCAGTATAACTATCTTGTTACTTAATTTTGTATTTTGCTGCTGTTTTCTTTGTAACCCAGCCTTTATTCAAGAGGGGGAAAAGTGTATAAGCTGAAGTTTATGGCAGAGACGATTCGTATTATAGGTATTGATCCCGGATTACGGCGTACAGGGTGGGGTATTATCGATCTTGCGGGTAATCGTCTTCAATTTATTGCAGCAGGAACGGTTTCTTCTAATGTACAGTGTAATTTGGCTTCTAGATTATGTCAGATTCACAAAGGTCTTTCAGAAGTTGTGCATCAATTTATGCCCCATGAAGCCGCTGTGGAACATGTGTTTGTCAACAAAGATGCTACGGCAACTTTAAAACTTGGGCAAGCGCGTGCGATTGCGTTGCTGATTCCTGCGCAAGCAAATCTTCCTGTTTTTGAATATGCGCCCAACAAAGTGAAAAAATCGGTTATTGGTGTTGGACATGGTGCTAAAGAACAAATACATATGATGGTAAAAGTTCTACTACCACGGGCTGAGTTTGATAGCAATGATGCGGCTGATGCTCTTGCTCTTGCTCTTTGTCATAGTATGCATCGTAAGAGTCCGATCTTATCAGGCAAGGATGGCGATATGATTGAGGTGGCAAGATGATTGGCAAATTAAAGGGCATCCTTGAACATACCTTTGATGATCATATCCTTCTTGATGTGAACGGTGTGGGGTATGTGGTTTTTGTGTCAAATCGACTGCGTCCTTCTTTACCCTCTGTTGGAGAAACATTAAGCCTCTTTATTGAAACGCATGTTCGTGAAGATGTAATCCGCCTTTTTGGTTTTGATACAAGAGCTGAACAGGAGTGGTTTTGTCTTTTACAAAATGTTCCGGGAATAGGAGCAAAGGTTGCTTTGGCAATCTTGGGCACTTTATCGCCCGATGAACTCGCGCAAGCCATTGCCTTAAACGATATTGCGATGATTAGTCGAGCACCGGGCGTTGGTAAAAAAGTCAGTGAAAGAATTGTGGGCGAACTGAAAAGTAAAACACTTCCCTTTGAACAGGCGATCAAGACCGTTTCGACTCCTCAGTGTGAAATGACCAATCAACCTATGCATGATGCGCTTTCTGCGTTGATAAAGCTAGGGTTTGAACGGGAACAAGCAGCTCGTGCTCTTGCTATTGCGATGAATGACCTTGAGGAAGAAACTATTTCTTCTGCTCTTTTAATCCGCCAGAGTCTCAAATTGCTTTCTTCTCCTACTTAAAATTAAGGTAACAATGCATAAAGATGAAGATCAACGCCTTCTTGGTAGTACACTCCTTCCTAACGATCCAGATCGTTCTTTAAGACCACAAGTTCTCGATGACTTTATTGGTCAAGAGGCGGCACGGGCTAATTTAAAAATATTTATTGAAGCTGCAAAAACGCGGAAAGAAGCGCTGGATCACGTTTTGTTTGTAGGACCACCTGGGTTAGGAAAAACAACGCTTTCACAGATTATGGCAAAAGAATTAGGCGTTAATTTTCGCTCTACTTCAGGGCCTGTTATTGCTAAAGCAGGAGATTTAGCAGCTCTCTTGACTAATCTTGAAGAACGCGATGTCCTTTTTATTGATGAAATTCATCGCTTAAATCCGGCAATTGAAGAAATTCTTTATCCAGCAATGGAAGATTATCAACTTGATCTTATTATTGGAGAGGGACCCGCTGCACGTTCGGTGAAAATTGATCTAGCTAAATTTACTTTGGTGGCGGCAACTACGCGTTTGGGGCTTTTGACCACACCGCTGAGAGACCGTTTTGGTATCCCAATTCGTCTCAATTTTTATACGATAGAAGAATTGGAATATATTGTTCAGCGTAATGCAAGGCTTTTTACCGTCAAAATCAGTGAGGATGGTGCCCATGAAATTGCACGTCGAGCACGGGGGACTCCGCGCATTGCTGGCCGACTTTTACGGCGCGTTTGTGATTTTGCCCTGGTTAAACAGGCAAAACAAATTGATCGAAAAATCGCCGATGAAGCGCTTTCGCGTCTGGAGGTGGATCATCTTGGGCTCGATCCGCTTGATCGTCGCTATTTGTTCTTGATTGCGGAAACTTTTTTAGGGGGACCGGTGGGAATTGAAACTATTGCTGCTGCTTTATCAGAACCACGAGATGCTATTGAAGATATTGTTGAACCATATCTGCTCCAACAAGGATTTATTCAAAGAACGGCTCGTGGACGTATTTTAACCGAAAAGGCTTGGAGCCATTTAGGGCTTGCAGAACCGGCTTCTACAGCTTCTATACAAAAGCGGACTCAGTCTCCTGAGGATCAAGATGATTTGCAGACAACTTTATGGGATGGGGAAGGCAGATAAGATATTTTCTTAAAAAAAATGCGTGAATATTTTATAAAATTGTCGTCAGCATAAGAGCCTTCCTGCTTTTCGCATATTCTGATCGAAAAGATTTGGAGCCATTGAGCGGGAAATGGTGCTTTTCACAACTTCAACACAAAAATATGTTCAATCTTTTGATCTATAAACAATTGGCTATATTAAATGATTTTATGGAACATAGGTAGATGATAGAAGTAACTCCTTTCAAGAGCAAGCAGATAAATGCTTTTCATAATTTTCAGGTTCGCGTTTATGTTGCTGATACAGATTTTTCCGGTGTGGTTTATCATGCGCGTTATCTTGAGTTTTTTGAACGGGGACGTTCAGAATTTTTACGGGATAACGGTTTTAATAATAAGATGTTAGCAGCAGGGGTGGAGGGCGAAAAACTGTTTTTTGTTGTGCGTCATATAGAAGTGAATTTTTCAAGACCAGCCAAAATTGATAATCTTTTAGTTGTTAAAACACGTGTTAATCATATCCAGGGGGCACGCTTTTTTATGGAGCAAGCTATTTTGCATGAGGAAACCATCTTGGTAACAGCAAAAGTTGAAATTGCTTTGATTAATGAGGAGGCAAAACCACGACGTTTACCAAAAGAGCTTTTTGCGAAAATGCTAAGCTAAAAATGATCTTCATTGAACACCTGTATCATAGCAACATTTTGATTTATAAATATAATTTAGAATTATGGACATTGAATTAGAGACTTGAATATCGTAAGATGCTTTCATTGCAAATCTCTTTAGGTTGCATCAATCAGAATTCCTTGCTTGCATATCACAAGCGAGATGAGTCTATGGATAAAAACTGTATAAGAAAGGTCTAAAAATGGTTCTTATAAACCGCCTTAAGGCAACGGATGTTGCATAATAAGTAGCTTCATGAGATAGTAATTAATCTAAAATCTGTCATCTATTATATATTATAGCTTAAATGGATGATAGCCTAAATGTTGCTCCTTTACCACCAACAAGGTTATAGGATGCATAAAAAGAAAGTATTTCTTCTGTAATAAATTGAAGATGATGTTCTACGAGATTAATCATGTTTCATTTATGTCATGATTCAATAGCAACGTCTCGCCAGCTATTTTCTTACATAAACTCAAAATGTCTTTCTTACTTTTGAAGAGGGGAGAGTTTGCAAAGAAAATAGTAAAAACGTGCGAAATATAAAAAACAAATAAAGATGCATTTTTGTGATAAAAGTCTATATGCTCAGAGAAATATTGCAATAAAGTGGTCATAAACTAGAAGGTTAAAAATTTTCTCAAAATACCTTCAAAGATAGTTTTAAGTTGTTTGTCTTATTGTTTGGATTGTCATTTGATATCATAGAAAGAGTTTCTCATCCACGGGGGGTGATTTTATGTGTCTTTCTAAGTACAATTAATGCGTGAGAGATCAAGATATACAAAATAGAAATGTATTTTGATTTAAAGTTTCAAGAGTACGTTATTCTATTTTACTTTCGTTTCGTTCTTAAAAGGATAAAAATTCTTTATTCAATTTGGTCGTAAACGGTGTGGATTCTTGTCGAGAGAATTCTCATTGGTTTTCCCACTTGGGTGCTTTACTTAAACTTAAGACTCTAAAAATAAGTCTTATCCTAAATATTTAGTGTGTCTTCAGAAAAACACTTAATGTCTCAAGAAGGCTTCCCTGTCTTATAGCACCAAACTTCGAATGATGGTGTTTTTACAGTATAATAGGATCATAGAGTGACTTAAAACAATAATTTATTATTTCTCACTTGGAGAGAACGCAATAGAATAAAATACCTTTATCTCAAGGTAGTTCATGTTGAAATAATTAAAACCATTCGCTTATACGTCACAAAAGATCAGCATAAGCCATTTTAAAAAATATGTAAAAATATCGCTTATAGATCTTTCTCATGCCATAACGATTAAATAGTGAAAGCGAACAAAGAAAATGAAGCAGGACGTTTATACCTTTGACAAGATATTGATTTATAATAATAATTTAGCATTATTCATATGGAATTAAAGACCAGAATAACGTAGGATTCTCTCATTTCAAATCTGTTTATCTTGAATCAATCAAAACCACTCATTTGCACATAACAAGTGGGATGAGTGTGTGGATCAAATTTGTATAAGAAAGGATTTAAAAATGGCTCTTATGAACCGTCTTAATGCAAGATCTGTCGCAACATTGGGGGCTGGCAAATATAATGATGGTGCCGGCTTGTTACTTCACAAGCGTAAAGATGGAGGTGCTCAATGGATTTACCGTTATACCATTCATGGTCGGCGCCGCGAAATGGGATTGGGTGCGTTGCGAAACGTTTCTTTAAAAAAAGCCCGTGAATTAGCAAATCAATGGCGTTCTGTTTTGCATGAAGGTCGTGACCCCATTAAAGAACGTGAGAAACAAAAGCGTGAGGCAATAAGCAATCTCCATTATTTAAAAGACATTGCTGTAGATGCTTTTGAAAGTCGGAAAGCTGAATTAAAAGGTGATGGTAAGAATGGAAGTTGGTTTTTTCCCTTGCGGCTTTATATTCTCCCTAAATTAGGCTGTCTGCCCGTTTCTGAGATTACCCCAACAGAGATACGCAATGTTCTTGCCCCTATTTGGCATTCAAAAGCTGTTACTGCTTGTAGAGCTCTTAATCGTCTTAATCTTTGTCTCAAACATGCGGCTGCATTAGGTTTGGATGTTGATTTACAGGCAGTGGCAAAAGCACGCGCTCTTTTAGGTAAACAACGCCATAAAATACAAAACTTTCCTGCTATGGATTGGAGAGATGTTCCGGCTTTTTATAAAACACTTTGTGAAACAATAACTATGACACAACTGGCTTTGCGTTTGCTTATTCTGACAGGTGTTCGTACAAATCCTATACGCCATATTCATAAAGATCAAATTGATGGGGATATATGGACTATTCCTGCTGAAAATATGAAAGGAAGGCGTGATGCTACAACAGAATTTCGCGTCCCTTTATCATCTGAAGCATTAGACATTTTAAAACAAGCACGCCTGCTCTCTCGCAATGATTTCTTTTTTTCTGCTAAAGGTCGCGGTCCCCTTGCTGAGAAGTGTATGTATCTTTACATGAGAAAAAATAAAATTGAAGCCTGCCCCCATGGATTTCGCTCTAGTTTACGCGATTGGCTTGCTGAAACAACCGATGCCCCCTATGAGGTTGCTGAAACCATTCTAAGTCATACAGTAGGAGGACTGCCCTCACGTAAAACAGAGCGCCATTGTATTGCAGCTTCACGTGTTTGTTTTAAAGAGACATCTCTTAAAGCACCCAAGCCTATTTCGCAACAGCGGTTGTGAAGGATATAACGGTAAAGCCATTGAGCACCTCCGTCTTTACGTTTGTGAAGAAGCAAGCCGGCACAATCATTATATTTGCTAGTCCCCAATGTTGCGACCGATCTGGCGTTAAGGCGGTTCATAAGAGCCATTCTTATAAAGTTTTTATCCACACACTCATACCGCTTTTGATGTGCAAGTAAGTAATTCTGATTGATGCAAAATAAACAGGTTTAAAATGAGAGAATCTTACGATATTCGGGTCTCTTATTCAATAGAATAACATTAAATTATCATTATAAATCAAAGTATTATCGTAGATCAAACACGTATTAAAAGGTGCTTACATATATCGCTTCACAAAACAACAAAACTACATTGGGATTACGTGAAACTTACTGAAGACATCGTGAAAACATTGTGTGAAGAGTATTGTATGAGGCATTCTATGGTGGTTTATTTTGTTTTTTTGTGTCCGTGGTTTTAACCCCATTAAAAATAAAAGAAACAAAAGTTTAAGGCAATGTGTAATCTTTCATGATGATAACATATTTATTGATAATGATAATTCGTTGCGTTGTAATTTGACTGAAAATTCTCAGACTTATAAGATTTTTTTCAAGCTCTTTTACAAGGAATTAATCAAAACACTTTCTTGCATGTCACGAGTGGGGTTGGTTTGTGGGGACAAAAATTATAGAAAGGAATAAAAATGCCTCTTATGAACTTTTTCAAGTATGAAGATTTATCGCAACATTTTGAATCTGGAACGCATATGTGATAGTTTAGATTTTTTTGCATAAACGTTAAAAAGGGGAGGCATCATAGATTTGAGATATCATGTATTTTTATATCATTTGTGAGGAGGACTTTATCCTTATATCTTTCATGAATGCCATTGTGTATTAAGGGATGTCTCAGTCATCACTTTTAAAAGAAATTTAAGAAATGGGTCTCGTTTTAGCGTGTGTATTTATGTGAAATTAAAGTTTTTTACTTCCATTTAGAAACTATAAAACAATCTGTTTTATAGAATTTTAAACAATGCACCTTTCAGTTAGAGGAACGAAAATTATGCCGCATGTGGAATTAACGAATCCGGAAACAATTGGAATGTTGCATTTGTTTATGCAAGCTAGTTGGGTTGTTAAAGGTGTGATGATTGGACTGTTGCTCGCTTCTGTTTGGAGCTGGACAATCATTTTTGATAAAATTTTTACATATCGGAGAATACGGCGTGAAATAAAGCAATTTGAACGGATGTTTTGGTCAGGAAAAGCACTAGAAGATCTTTATGCATCATGTAAAAGTCGACACACCAATAGCATATCAGCAGTTTTTATGGCGGCAATGGTTGAATGGAAAAAATCTCTTGAAAAAGGAACCCATACATCGATAAGCTTGCAAAGCAGAATTGATAAGGCTATGGATCTGACGTTGGGACGTGAAAGTGAAAAAATAGAATCAAAATTAAGTTTTCTTGCGACACTGGGATCCGCAGGGCCTTTTATCGGACTTTTTGGAACAGTGATTGGTATTATGGAATCTTTTCTTTCTATTTCAGCGTCTCAAAATACGTCACTTGCCATTGTAGCGCCAGGTATTGCAGAAGCGCTTTTGGCAACTGCTATTGGTTTATTTGCAGCAATTCCAGCCGTTATTGCTTATAACAAGTTAACCCATGAAAGTGCTCGCATCATTGCGCAAATAGAAAATTTTGCTGATGAATTTTCAACAATTGTGTCGCGGCGTATTGATGAAACACGCACCGCATCTTCCTCTATATAAAAAAGGAGCTTGTTCATGGGAATTTCTGTTGCTGCTTCTTCTCGAAAAAATATACGCAGGCGGCATCATGCACGGGGCCAACTGATGAGTGAGATCAATGTTACACCTTTTGTGGATGTTATGCTGGTATTATTAATTATTTTTATGGTCTCTGCACCTCTTTTGGTGAATGGTGTTCCTCTAGATTTGCCTCGTACTCAAGCTGGTCCCGTAAAAACACAAAAACCCCCCCTTACGGTTTCACTTGATGAGCAAGGGCGTTTTGCTGTTAATCAAGATTATTACGAAACATCACAAGCGTTGATTGAACACCTTAAAACTCTTCTGGAAGTTGATACTGCACAAAAAAATCAGCGGATTTTTGTGCGGGTTGCTAAAACTGTTGAATATCAACAAGTATTAAAATTGCTGGCGGATATTCAAAAGGCAGGTTTTTCTCAAGTCGCATTGGCAAGTCTAGCGCAATAAATAATAAAATTGCGTATAAACCGTTGTTTTGAAAAAGAACGTAAAGTGATTAAAAATGAATAAATGTAAGGTATAAACAAGGCATGAAGAATGAACAAAGACTCCTATCATAGCATGAAACGAGGCTTGGCTTTATCCCTTATAGTCCATGTCATTTTTCTCAGTTGGGGAGCCGTTCAATTTACAAGCTCTGTCTCCTTGCCGCAACAATTAGAAACAATTCCCATCACTCTTGCTCCTTTAGTGGAAGTTTTTTCCTCTCAACAAGGAGCTGTAAAGGCTCCTATCCATGCAGTTCCTGCCGTAAAATCAGCCGCGCAACCACAAGAAAAAGAAGATGCACAGCATGTGGGAGAGGGACAGATAGATAGTCTTATGCCTTTTAGACCAAAAGAAAAACCCCGATTTGTTGAAACAACATCTTCGCCAGCAGTAGAAGATAAAAAGCTAGAAAAATCTTTACCAGAACTTACAGAACAAGAATTATCAAAAGCAAAAATAGAAACGCCTTTAGAGCCGACACCAGAAACATCTTCAGAGGTTATGCCGCAGATGCCTTTAGAGCCGACACCAGAAACATCTTCAGAGGTTATGCCGCAGA
>NZ_JH725064.1:127094-132480 GCF_000278215.1 Bartonella rattimassiliensis 15908 | reverse complement strand
CACCAGAAACATCTTCAGAGGTTATGCCGCAGATGCCTTTAGAGCCGACACCAGAAACATCTTCAGAGGTTATGCCGCAGATGCCTTTAGAGCCGGCACCAGAGACACCTTCAAAGATTGTGCCAGAAACTCTTTTAGAGACGCGTAAAAATGAAAAAGTGATATCGTCACAAAAATTGACTTCGAGGGTAGAAAAAATGTCTGTAGAGAAAACACCAGAACGTCAAAAATCCCCTCAAATTACATTACCAGATAAATCTTTTTTTCTGCATTTTAAACCAAAACCTGCTAAAAAATCTGCTCCACAAAATGTGCAAGCTGAAAAAAAGAAAAATCACCAACGGGTTGAAAAGTCTATTGAAGATATTTTGGCTGAGGAAGAAAATAATTTGCTTAATCGTGCACGCACCCAAGGAGGAGGCGCAAAACGTTCTGATACACCAGAAGCCTTAGGAGCAAGAAAAAATATTGGCGATACCACAAAAATGGCGCAAACATTGGTCAATATTGTCGGAGGTTGTATTCAACAGAAGCTTAGACTTGTGGCGCTTGGTGGTGATTTAAAAAACCGTCCAATTGTACGTTTGCGATTCTACCTAGACCGTGAAGGGGTGGTTATAGGAGATCCGATCATTGATCCTTTAGGGGGGGCGCAGAGTCAGCAAGCCATTATGATAAGACAGGTGTATGCAGCCGTTTTTTCATGCCAACCTTATGTAGATCTTCCACGTGATCAGTATGATTTGTGGGGACAGGGCTTCGATTTTAATATTGATCCCTTTCAAGAAATAACACGATGAAATACAAAGATATTATTCTCTTAACGAAAGGAAATATTCTATGATGGCTATAGCGAGACGTAAATTTTTTCCTTGGTTTATGGTTACTTGCGGTTTGTGGGTTTCGAGTTTTTCATCAGTTCATGCACAATTAAAAGGAACTATTTTAAGTGCTGATTTTAATCCCATTCCCATTGCAATTACAGATTTTATTTCTCATGATTCAATTGGATCCAAAATAACAGCCGTGGTGACAGCGGATCTTGAAAGATCGGGACTTTTTATGCCCATTGATAAAACAATTTTTTTTGAAAAAATCTCTAATCCAAACAAACAACCAAATTTTTCTCATTGGGAAAAAATAAAAGCGCAAGGTTTGGTTACCGGACAAGTTATCAGAGAATCTGATGGACGATTGAGAGTCGATTTTCGTTTATGGGATGTCTTTGGACAGCGACAACTGAAAGGACGCCGCTTCTATACCGCTACAGAACGTTGGCGACGTGTGGCTCATATGATTGCAGATGAGATCTATAGTGAGATGACAGGAGAAAGTGGTTATTTTGATACAAGAATTGTTTTTATCGATGAAACAGGTCCCCAAAATGCACGCATTAAACGCTTAGCAATGATGGATCAAGATGGAGCAAATTTGATTTATATGTCCGATGGAAGCGAATTGGTGCTTACCCCACGGTTTTCACCAAAAAGACAAGAAATGACCTATATGGCCTATGAGGATAATCAAGTGCCTCATGTTTATCTCCAACAAATTGAAATGGGACAAAGAGAGTTAATTGGAACGTTTCATAATATGACAATTGCTCCACGTTTTTCTTCTGATGGACAAAAAGTTATCATGAGTTTATTGCAAAATGATGGTAGTGCAAATCTTTACACCATGGATTTACGGACCCGTATGATGACACGGCTTACGACAACTTCCGCTATTGATACATCTGCTTCTTATTCACCGGATGGAAAACAAATCGTCTTTTCTTCAGATCGCAGCGGAAAGCCACAAATCTATAAAATGAATGCGGATGGGAGCGATATTCAGCGTATCTCTTCAAATGAGGGAAGTTATTCTACACCTATTTGGTCACCACGTGGTGACTATATCGCTTTTACAAAACAATTAGGTGGACAATTTTCTATCGGTGTTATGCACCCTGATGGACAAGGAGAGCGAATTTTAACAACTGGGTTTCATAATGAAGGACCAACATGGGCGCCAAATGGTCGTGTGCTGATGTTCTTTCGCAAAAATCCGGGTATGGGACCTAAAATTTATACCATCGACATTACAGGACGCAATGAACGTCAATTACCTACACCCAATGATGCTTCTGATCCAGCATGGTCCCCATTGCTCAATATACAATAAAATGCTTGATAAAAATATATGGAGAAAACGGTTTACTTCGTTTCAATTGTCTCTAATCATTTGTGAGAGGGGATTTATTATATCGATGATGGAGAGATTATGTAATTTTCATCCAACATCTATGGTCGTTTATCGATAATCGAATTTTCTTGGCGGATGTTCCTTAGGGTACGCAATGAAGCGGATGCCATAAGACTTTTGTGTATTTTATTATAAGAAGTATTTGAAAATTCAAGAATGCTTGTTTTTTGCAATGTTTTTTTATTTCTACAATCGGTTATATTTTCTGCGATTGAGTGTGGTTTGTTTATTGCACCAATTGTTCACCCCGCTATTGATGCGGGGCTTTTATATATGCGGATAAAAAAGAGGAATGACGGATGCTTTTGAGTTCCTCATGAATGAAGTGAGTGCGTATGCGCATGGTGGGAGCTATACAGACAATTTTGCCAAAACCTCATCGCTGACATCAAAATTAGCATAAACATTTTGCACATCATCATCTTCTTCTAATGTTGAAATCAGTCGTAAAACAGATAAAGCTTTTTCTTCATCTATTGGTGCAAGGGTGGTGGCTTTCCAAATCGTTTTAATCGATTCTGCTTCACCAAGTTTTGCTTCAAGTGTTTTTGAAACTTCACCAAGGTCTTCAAAGGCGCAGGTAATATGATGTCCGGTTTCTTCTGATTGTACATCTTCAGCACCAGCTTCAATTGCTGCATCCATGATATTGTCTGTTGTTCCTGCTTCTGGCTTATAGATTATTTCACCAATTCGATTAAACATGAAGCTTACAGAACCTGTTTCCCCTAAGGCTCCTCCTGATTTGGTGAAGGCGGCGCGCACGTTTGAAGCGGTGCGATTGCGGTTATCGGTCAAAGCTTCGACAATGACCGCAACACCACCTGGGCCATAGCCTTCGTAGCGCACTTCATCATAATTTTCGACATCGGTGCCTGAGGCTTTTTTAATTGCGCGTTCAATATTATCTTTCGGCATCGACTGTGCCTTGGCATTTTGGACAGCGAGTCTTAAACGTGGATTCATGGCTGGATCAGGAGCACCTTGTTTTGCTGCTACGGTAATTTCGCGTGCAAGCTTAGAAAATATTTTCGAGCGCATTGCATCTTGACGCCCTTTACGGTGCATAATATTTTTAAATTGTGAATGGCCTGCCATAGTTTTCCTTCCTGTTTGAGGGCTTTCTTTCCAGTTGGATACTCTTTACAATTTAAGGCGATAAAATATGTATCCCACCAGAACAATTGTGCCACAGCATGAGGTGAAATAATAGAATAGAGTCTTTATAAGAAAATTCATCTTAAAGGTAAAGATATCCTATTGAGAATCATTACAAGAGAGATCTCTTGTCGTTGAGCAAAAATCACGCTATAACAAAATATAGTCTCATGGCAAAATGGTTTATTCCATGTCTCTCTATTAATTTTAAGAGTGAGGGGAGAAAAACTGGGATATAAAAAGTTCCAGTGCCCTTGAGTAGGCGGTAAATTGCCTCATAAAAGAGGCGCAGAAGAGGATTTATAAAAATGGCAACGCAACTTTTGATGCCCAAAGCAACAGCTGTTTGGTTGGTTGATAATACAGCTCTTTCTTTTGAGCAGATTGCAGAATTTTGTAAATTGCATGTCTTGGAAGTAAAAGCTATTGCCGATGGTGAGGCAGCTTATGGTATTAAAGGTTTAGATCCAATCAGTTCTGGGCAATTGACACGTAGTGAAATTGCACGCGTGGAGGCAGATCAAAACGCACGCTTGAAAATTTCTCAATCTAGAGTGCACATTCCTGAAAAAAAACGCAAAGGAGCGCGCTATATTCCTCTTTCTCGACGGCAAGATCGTCCCAATGGTATTCTATGGTTAGTCACAAACCATCCCGAGTTGAAAGATGCGCAAATTGCACGCTTGATTGGGACAACAAAATCAACAATTGAACAAATCCGCCTTAGAACTCATTGGAATAGTGCTAATTTGGTGCCTCTTGATCCTGTAGGACTTGGATTGTGTTCGCAAATCGATTTAGATTTGGAACTTCAGCGTGCAGCGAAGAATCGCCCTGTTGTTGCAGAAGAAGATAGGTCATTACTTCCTGCTTCCGTGACGGAAAACGCTGTTCTAGAGGAAAATGAGAGTGAAGAAAATCCACACAAGACTTTTGATGCTGATAAAGTTTTTGCAAAGCTGAATGCATTGCAAAAAAAACGTCAAGATCAAGAGGATGCCTAAATAGCATGGCTTATCAGTGTAATATTTTTCACGGGAATTTCTCATAAGAATGTTCGAGAAAATCATGGTTATAAGGCTAAGAAATTGGTAGAAACTCAAAAAAAATGACAAAAAACAGAAAAAATTTTCTCTTCATTAGGAATTAACGATTATTCTTAAAATTATTCTAAGGATTTGTCCTTCTTTAAGAAACTCAAGGAGAAACAGGATTATGCGCTCTACCAACAACACTTTTTTTCATTCTTTCGCTATCATCTTTTTTTTCTCATTGTGCTTGGTAGGGTGTGGTAAAAAAAATGTCGGTGTACTTAATGGTATGAATGGTGCTGGTTTTAATCAGGCACTATCAGGTTTAGGACAAGAATTTACGATTAATGTAGGTGATCGCGTGTTTTTTAGTCTCGATTCTTCTTCACTTGATGCGGATGCTGAACGTATTTTAATGCGCCAAGCAGAATGGTTGCTTCATTATCCTTATTATTCTATTATGATCGAAGGGCATGCTGATGAGAGGGGAACACGTGAATATAACTTGGCACTTGGACAGCGTCGTGCTGTTGCTGTGCGAAACTATTTAGTATCTCTAGGTGTGTCTGCGCAACGAATTCAAACAATTTCTTATGGAAAAGAAAGGCCTGTAGCAGTCTGTGATGATATCTCTTGTTGGAATCAAAATCGACGTGCTGTTACAACGTTGAGTAACATGAATAGTCATTAAAAAGAAAATTATTTTTTTTAATCATTCAATGAACTCTTAAGGGAAGAAAAGAATGTATCGTAAAATCAATTGGAAAACTATCTTTTATATGGCGGTTTTAATGGCTTGTTCAGTGTCTTTTGCTCAAAGTGCGGCGCGAAAGGCTTCTGAATATTCTGCACAGACGGATAAAGTTGATGCTGCCGATAAAGCAGCTTCTGATGCGGTGAAGCAAACCCCTGATGCTGCCGATAAAGCAGCTTCTGATGCGGTGAAGCAA
>NZ_JH725064.1:78259-126674 GCF_000278215.1 Bartonella rattimassiliensis 15908 | reverse complement strand
CCTCTGATGCTGCCGATAAAGCAGCTTCTGATGCGGTGAAGCAAGCCTCTGATGCTGCCGATAAAGCAGCTTCTGATGCGGTGGAAGAAACTTCGGATGTTGCGGAGTACAAAGGAATTATTTTAGAGAATCAACAGGCTTTATTTCAAGGTTATGATTTAGATAAGCTTTTGCATAAGATACAAGGGGTGCTTGAGCATAACAATTTGAAAAATGTTAATAAGCAGTTTCACCGGCTTTTTGATAAAAAAGATTCTGTTGTTTATACTTGTTCCCTTGAAAAGTCCGCTTTGGATGAAAAGTCTCAGAATGTGAAAAGAGACATAGAGCAAAAGCATAGTGAGGCTAATCAGAGTGCAGATGATACGCTTTCTTCTTCTAAAGTTTTGTATAAAGAGGGTTATGATTTTATTCGTTCTGCCAACTATGTTGAAGCTGAAAAAAACTTCTGTACTTTTCAAAGTCGTTACAAAAAAGATTCTTTGAGTGATGATGCTTTGTTTTGGTTGGCAGAATCTTTATTGGGACAAAAGCGCTATCATGAAGCGGCACAAGTTTATCTTACTGCATGGTATGCAGATAAAAAGAAACTCTATACTTCTGAAATTTTGCTAAAATTAGCAAGAAGTATGGTTGCTCTTGAGGTGAATAAAGAGGAGTGTGCTCTTTTTGCAAAAAAATCAGGACATCATCAAGTGTTAGAGTCTGTATTTTGTAAATCTGCAAAATAAGCAGCGAGGTCGTTTTTGGTGTGCGTTGGACTGGCAAGAAATCTCTTTAAAACATCGGATTTTATTCAGTGTCAAAAGGTGATTCTTGCCGTCTCAGGGGGGAGCGATTCTTTAGCTTTGATGTTTTTGGTCAAAGAGTATTTGGAAAATCTCCTTGCTCCTCCGGAAATGATTGCGGTAACTGTTGATCATCAATTGCGTAGAGAATCGGCATGTGAAGCAGAAACTGTTGCGGAAATTTGTCGTACTCATCAAATTAAACATATCACTGTGCGGTGGGAAGGCGAAAAACCAAAGACGCATATTGCTTCTAGTGCTCGTGTCGCACGCTATGATCTCTTGGTTAAAGAGGCACAAAAACAAGGTACATCACTTATTATGACAGGGCATACGCTCAATGATCAGGTTGAAACCTATCAAATGCGGTATCAACGTTGCCAAAAAAATAGAGGTGCTTTGCACTGTGCTGCTGATGGTATGCGTAATAAGGATCTTGTAGGCAGTTTTGTTGGCGTTTTGCACAGGGAAATTGAAGGCACCCGTGATAAGGGGCTTGTCGAAGGAACGAAAAAAAATATTGACGAAAAAAGCTATGGAGCTTTCTATGAACGTGGTTTATCCTGTATTCCACGTGAGGCAGTGTTGCATGGAAAAGTGCGCTTGATTCGGCCACTCCTTGGTGTAAAACGTCAAACATTACGGACCTATTTACGCTTGAAAGGAAAAACATGGATTGAGGATCCAACCAATGAAAATTATAATTTTGAACGCGTGCGTGTGCGTCATTCTCTTCATCCCGAAAAGCTGGCTGATATTGCTAAAAAAATAAATGAAGCTGCATTGCAACGTCGTCAACAAGCGCAAAATAGTGCCAATTTGATTTTAGCTCTGAATATTACTGTGCAACATGGACATTGTTTTATCGTAAAGCCTGCGCCATTCTTACAGAAACATGCCAATTTTCCTTTCGTTGTAGGGCTCTTTGCGGTGCTGATGGGAGGAGGACTTTATTTGCTCCCTAATCAGAAATTAAGCATGCTTGTTCAAAAACTCTGTCTCCATTCTCCAGAAAAAAGACGCTTTACTTATGCGGGCTCTGTTATTGAATATAATAAAGGGGGAATTGCTTTGTGGCGTGAAGGACGAAATATGAGAGAGGCTATCGTTGAACCTGAAAAAACTTTTATATGGGATGGACGCTATCAGATTACAAATCATGGATCTGAAGCTATAAAAGTTGGAGCTGCAAATTTAAAACAGCTGAAATCTTTATTAAAAAATAACCATTTTGATCTTAAAAAACTTCATTTTCCCTCTTTACAATCACTGCTTATGATCTCAAATAACAAAGGATGTGATATTCCAGAGTTGATTTCTCAAGCAGTTGTTCATAAAAATATTACCATAAAGAGGATTATGGCACCTTTCAATTGGATGTTCTCACAGGAAGATGCGGCGCTGGTGAATGTTGTAGAACCTTTTTTTAACATTGAAGTAAAAATATAAAGAAAAATTACTCTAAAAGAGAATAAACAGCTTCTCATCCCTTGGCAAGGGGCTAACAAGGTTATATGTTAAAGGAAACTGTGTAATCTATATTTGATTAAGTGGGCTGAATATGAATTCTAATTACCGCTCTCTCCTTATTTGGGGAGTTATCGCTTTGATTTTGATTGTGTCATTTTCTCTCTTTAATGGAGATAGTCAACATTCTGGGGGCGGAGAGGTCTCCTATTCTGAATTTTTGCAAAAAGTTGAGAATAATGAAGTGAAGGCGGTGACTATTCAAGGTCAAAAGTTAACAGGACAGACCATTGAACATAGAGCTATTTCAACCTATGCTCCACGAGATCCAGATTTGATACAAAAATTGGAAAGCAAAAACGTCAATGTTAAAGCTATTCCTGAAAATTCTGGAAATAGTATCTTCCTTAATCTTCTCTTTTCCTTGTTGCCTGTTATTATTATTGTGGGAGCGTGGGTCTTTTTTATGCGGCAAATGCAAAATGGATCACGTGGGGCCATGGGATTTGGAAAATCAAAAGCAAGATTGCTTAATGAAGCACAAGGACGTGTTACCTTTAAAGATGTTGCCGGGGTGGAAGAAGCAAAGCAAGACCTGCAAGAAATTGTTGAATTTTTGCGTGAGCCACAAAAATTTCAACGTTTAGGAGGGCGTATTCCACGCGGTGTTTTGCTCGTTGGTCCTCCAGGAACTGGTAAAACTTTACTAGCACGCTCTGTGGCAGGTGAAGCTAATGTACCATTCTTCACTATTTCAGGATCTGATTTTGTTGAAATGTTCGTAGGTGTTGGCGCAAGTCGGGTTCGTGATATGTTCGAACAGGCTAAAAAAAATGCGCCTTGTATTATCTTTATCGATGAAATCGATGCTGTTGGTCGCCATCGCGGTGCTGGATTAGGTGGTGGAAACGATGAACGCGAGCAGACCTTAAATCAGTTGCTTGTCGAAATGGATGGGTTTGAACCAAATGAAAGTATTATTCTTATTGCTGCAACAAACCGTCCCGATGTTCTTGATCCCGCTTTATTGAGACCAGGACGTTTTGATCGGCAAGTTGTGGTGCCAAATCCTGATGTTTCTGGGCGTGAACAAATCTTGAAAGTGCATGTGCGTAATGTGCCTTTAGCGCCTAACGTTGATCTGAAAATTTTGGCAAGGGGAACTCCAGGGTTTTCTGGGGCAGATCTGATGAATCTGGTCAATGAAGCGGCTCTTATGGCTGCCAGCCGTAATAAGAGAGTCGTGACAATGCAAGAATTCGAAGATGCAAAAGATAAGGTGATGATGGGGGCTGAACGTCGCTCAACCGCTATGACACAAGAAGAAAAAGAGCTCACCGCCTATCATGAGGCAGGACATGCTATTGTAGCGCTCAATGTCCCTGTTGCTGATCCTGTCCACAAAGCAACTATCGTGCCAAGGGGAAGGGCATTGGGAATGGTGATGCAATTGCCTGAAGGAGATCGCTATTCTATGAGTTATCGCTGGATGATTTCTCGTTTGGCAATTATGATGGGGGGACGGGTGGCTGAAGAATTGAAGTTTGGAAAAGAAAATATCACATCTGGGGCTTCTTCAGATATTGAACAAGCAACCAAATTAGCTCGTGCAATGATCACACGATGGGGATTTTCCGATCTACTGGGAAATGTGGCTTATGGCGATAACCAAGATGAAGTCTTTTTAGGGCATTCTGTAGCAAGAACACAAAATATCTCTGAAGAAACTGCCCGTATGATTGATATGGAAGTGCGTAAGCTTATTGATGATGCCTATAAAAGTGCGACAAACATTTTGAAAACAAAAAAACAAGAATGGTTTGCTTTAGCACAAGGCTTGTTAGAATATGAGACTTTAACGGGAGCTGAAATTGACGAAGTCATTGCAGGAAAACCTCCTTCACGCACACAGAGAGATGATAGTGCTGCGCTACGGGGATCCTCTGTTCCAAAAACTGGAATAGTAAAGGCAGAAATAGAAGGTAAAGATGAAAAAAACGCTGAAACAGAATCTGAAATAGAGCCTAAAACAGAGATCAATAAACGTGAGAAAAGCACTGCACAGGGAGATGTTGAGGAAAAAACAGAAAAATCCAGTGATGGTGAGCCTAAGGGAGGACAGTCTAAAAAAGCGAAAGCTGATGAGGATGAGAAAAAAGCGCAAAGCACAAAAAATAAAACAAAGTCAGTAAACAGTTCTAAAAGTAAAAGCAGTGCTGAAAAAAAATCAGATATTGTGGAACATGATAAAGAAAAATAAAAGTCTTTATAATAACGCTTGAGTGACTATGTTTGGGAGATAGTTCTCAGAAAGAATTCTTTGAAAAAGGCGCAAGCAAAGCTTGCGCCTTTAATGTAATATTGGAAAAAATATGAAAAAAAGCAAAAAATTAAGCAAAGACGTTTATATTATGAAGGATTTAACAGAGTACAACGTGTGGTTGTCTTGATAATGTCCTGAGGGGTGAGTTTATCCTTTGGTTGTTGTGTGAGGGAATTCGTTGTGGGAAGCATGTCTGGGAGATTATTGCTTTATGTGTGAGATGTAGAAGCATAATTTCTTGAGAAGAATGAGAGGTGTGTTCTAGATGGTGAATAGAGTGAGGGGCTTTAATTATTTAAAAAGATGAAGGTTTTATCAATAATCCCATTATATATGCAGAGAGCAAATTATCGTATCAAGAGGGCTGTGAGATTTTTAAAAAAAAGCCAAGGAAAGAGGGATATATTAAAGGAAAGAGGTATGGTGCAAAAATATTTTGGTACAGATGGAATTCGGGGAAAAGCCAATTCATTTCCCATGACACCTGACTTTGCCATGAAGGTGGGGATGGCTGTAGGGGTTTTATTCCGATCACAACATCAATCACATCGTGTGGTGATTGGTAAGGATACACGATTGTCTGGTTATATGTTGGAAAACGCTTTGGTTTCAGGATTAACTGCTGCCGGGATGGAAGTTTTTTTATTGGGACCTGTGCCAACACCTGCTGTTGCAATGCTTTGCCGCTCTTTACGCGCGGATCTTGGGGTGATGATTTCTGCTTCTCATAATCCTTTCTATGATAATGGAATTAAACTTTTTGGTCCGGATGGTTTTAAACTTTCAGATGATATGGAAGAAAAAATTGAACAATTAATCGATACAGACCTTTCAAAATCTTTAGCAAGTTCTGCCGAAATTGGTTACGCAAAACGGGTTGAGGGGGATATTTATCGTTATATTGAATATGCCAAAAGAACTTTGCCGCGTGATGTGCGTTTAGATTCTTTGCGTATTGTTGTGGATTGTGCCAATGGAGCCGCTTATAAAGCTGCTCCACGTGCTTTATGGGAATTGGGGGCTGAGGTTTTTGCCATTCATGATGAGCCCAATGGTATAAATATTAATCAAAAATGTGGATCAACCGATTTAAGCTCTTTAAAACGAAAAGTGCACGAAGTGCGTGCTGATGTAGGAATTGCTCTCGATGGAGATGGAGATCGTGTCCTTATTGTTGATGAAAAAGCACAAACAATTGATGGAGATCAGTTAATTGCGGTGATTGCTGAAAATTGGCATAAAATGGGACGGTTACGGTGCAATGGTGTTGTAACAACGATTATGTCAAATCTTGGATTGGAGCGTTTCTTGAACGGTAAAGGGTTACATCTTGTAAGAACAAATGTTGGAGATCGTTATGTTGTCGATGCTATGCGTCAAAAGGGATATAATGTTGGTGGTGAGGCTTCTGGGCATATTGTGCTCAGTGATTTTGGTACAACGGGTGATGGGCTGGTGGCTGCGTTGCAGATTTTAGCATGTATGAAGGAAAACCAAACCTCTATGAGCCAATTGTGTAAACGGTTTGAACCTGTCCCGCAAATTTTAAAAAATGTAAGGGTTAAAAATAAAAATGTATTGAAAAAAAATCCAGTCAAAATAGCAATTGATCAAGCAAAGCAACAGTTGGGAAAAGAAGCACGATTGGTGATACGTGCCTCTGGAACTGAGCCGGTTATCCGCTTTATGGCTGAAGGTGATACACGTGAAGTGTTGGAGACGGTCGTAACAGAGTTGATGGATGTTGTTACCCATCATGATACACGAGTGAGTGCTTGAGCTTTAAGGAATCTTGAGTCTTTTGCGGAAAGCTATCTAGCATTGACACAAGATTTTTAATAGGTGGTATGAGCTGTTTTTGCAAGCGTGTTGGTGAGCCGTGTAATGGTGAAAGGTGAGGCGCGGGAAGGTTTTCAAGATATTTTGAGAAAAGCTATTTTTGAGAGGGGATGCTCTTGAGGGGAATTTGGAAAAGTTGCTGGTTGAGGAGAGGGACAAAAGGGGATTTTCTTAGCAGGGTGTTTTGGTAAAAAAATAGGGGTGGATGGTTTGTTTTTCTGGAACAAAGGAAAAGGCCTCTCTCTCTACATGGTGGCTGGGTGTAGGGGAAACGAAAAATTTGGGATGCCTGTGCCCGTGTAGGAGGTGATGTCAAGTTATTACCTATCATGATAGGCCTGTGGGCGTTTGTGCTTTGAGAGAATGTTAAGGTATTGGGATTGCCTTAGCGTTCTTTATGATAATGTATCGACAAATTCAGACCAAAGTAGCTTTAAATAGTAAGCTAAAAAGGCAATATGCTATTATAAATCCGTGAAAAAAGCAATAAAAGAGGCATGATGCTCTTATAGACAAATATAATCTTTTATAGACGGTCATGTTTATCTTAGCTTGTGAATTTATGAGAAAGGGTTCTTAAGACACTTTAGAGGCATTTTAATCGTTCGTTTAAAAACTTGTTAAATATCGCTTCCATTTTTTTAAATGCTCTATCTCACTGGTGGTCTTACGTTTTCTTTGGGCATCATTGTACGATATATACCTATAGCAAGGTTGCACATTTTACCTGTATTGCTAAAATGAGTGACCTGAGCAGTTTTATAATTTGCTTTGTATGAATGGTTTGTTCTTTTCTGCTAATATCATTAGGAAAATCCAAAAATTTTTCTACATACGCTAACATTGGATTATTAAAGTTTGTTTCAAATTTTGCTATGAAGAAAATTCTCTTTATAAAGAACTATATAGTATCACGTTTCCGACAGAATTTTTAAAATCTCTAAGTTCAATTTTGAAGCCATTAAATATAAGTTTCGGCATAGTTTGAGCGCTTTGCCATAAATTAGCAAAACGTTCACAAAAAAATAAGCACTATGTGATAATATTTTAAAATATTAAATTCTGGGGAATTGCTTGGCAATATTATTAAATGATTATTAAACGCCTCCAAAATCGACTCTTGTCATAGGGTGTGTTACAGTGCTTGCTATGCACCTTTTTGAATTTTCTACCGATTCTTTTGCTTTTGCTAATTTCTGGGGATATTTTAAGTTTTTATAATTTTTATGCCCATATTCTTCGTCAAGTTTATCGTATTGTTCTAAACTCTCTACGCTTGTATATCTTGATATACTGATATTGAAAAAAAGCTATAAATATTACGACGAGCGTTGTGGATAAACATTTTATTACTTGAACCTTGATTTTGATAACTTAAAGCTCTACAATTAACTCGCGGCGGGTATATCAATATGTGTTATTTTTATTGATAATGTGTTGTAAGTCGCCTCTAATAACATTGTTTTGTGCTTGTGTGGATGGGATCTAAAGAGGCTGAAGTATAATTTAAAATCTCTCTAGCATTTGCGGTTTTTTTATTCTCTGGAGGGAAGATTTTATGACATCATAAAATACAAAGAAGGCGCTACAACCAATAAAAAACGAATTTTACCAAAAGTATGTAAAAGGTATTCTTAACAAGCTGACCCGTATTTTGAAGGAGGTGGTTATTAAAGCGGCCAGGCAAGAAGGCAGTAAATATGGTTAGTTATGGGGGATCTCTTATTGAGAGTCGGTAATAGATTATTATGTTGCTTATTTCGTGTTGTTTGGCAAGGGGAGCTTGATAAAGGATTGCCTTTGCAAGAACAAGGAAAAATGGAAAAGTGATTAAGATGATAGGGCGTGTGGCAAGTGCTTCTTTGTTTTATGATAACGAAAAACAAATTAAGATTGTTCCAAAGTGCTGGGGAAAAAAACTGGGAAAACAAAAGGGTGTTTTCTCCCTCAAGGGAAAGAAAACACCGTAGGGGAAATTAGGATGACAGTGTTATATATTTTAATTTGAAAAGCGGTCTTTTTTATCTTTTTTCCATAACAAATATGTTATAAGTCCGAGAAGTGGGACACTCAATTTCGCAAAAGGAAGATGGTGACTTAGGACTGCAAGGCTGGAAATCGTTGCGTCCGTCAGCAATTTGTGACGCTGTTCTTCTGTCTTTTTTTGTTGGTCATAGCGCTGATAAGCCTTAAGTAAACGGCTAATAATCAAACCTAACCCTGCAAGAAAAAGCCAAATTAAAAACATGATACTTGCGGCAAAAAGCGGTTTCATAACAGAGCATAATGCAATAAAACCAATGGTACATAAAAAAAGCAAAGACATAAAGAATGAAATGCCAATAATACCACAGCAAATTGCTTGAAGGCGTACTTGCTTGACAGTGCTTTTAAGCCCTCCACCGACAAGATGGTTTAAAAGAGGAGCGATAAACTTATGCATTGCTTAACGACGCAGTAATTGAGAAAGAATAAAACCAGCGCCTGCTGCAATCAAAACGCTTTTACCAGGATTTTTACGAACGCATTGATGCATGGTTTGTTCAAGCTCACTGATTGTGTCTTTTGCTTGATACATAATGTCTTCACCACTTTCTTTTGCTGAGTGATACAATTTTTCTGCTTTGTTTTTGGCAGTATTGAGTTTGTTGCTACCAAGATTTGTTAGTGTTGAGGTAATCTCTGAAATTTCATTGCGTAACGTTTCTAATTGTCCTTGTAAGTCTTTTTCTGAGGCTGTTTTATTGTGCTGCGTTGTTTTATTATTGGCCATGATGTTCTTTTCCTCTCTTGATCCATTTGTATTATATGGATATTGGGTGTTCATAGTGATCATTTGCATTGGAGTGAAAATTTTCACTGCTTGGGTAACGCCAAAAGTTTTTTTTGGTTCCATTCATTCTGTTCAGTTTAAAATTGTTTTTGTAAAATAAATCGCGCTTATTAAAATAGGCACTCATCCTTCAAGGATTCTATCTGTTAAAAATTTTCTTATACCTTTAAAGAAATTCAGCATAATTCTTCAGCTTATAGTGGTGAAGTTTTTTTATAAAAAACTTTTCTAAGAGGTATATTAGAATTTATTTTTTTAGACTTGTGATACGTAAAAAAAAACAGAGGTGTTGCGACTTTCACAGCAGAAGTAATGTTATTTTTATGTTTTTGCAGCTGAGAAGAGAAAATAATATTTCTGCTCTTTTCTCTATATGGCATTGATCTTGTTGATAAATATGTATTTGAGGTCTAAACGAAAACCTTCATGATATTTTTGAGCAGTTTAAAATATCGTGATAGTCCTTTTTAAAAAATTTATAGCATATTTTTAATGTGGGATATGAATACTTTGGGGCTCTGGTTGAAGAGATATGAAGATCACTTTATTTTAAGTGTTTCATGACACCTTTGCTGCTTATATTATGATGTTTTTGTCGTTCATCAAAAAATATTTTGTTGGATTTAAAAGAGCTGCTGAAATGAAATAAGCTGTCGATATTGGGAATGCAACAGGAATGATGATGAAGCATTTTTATAAGTCATGTATGGTAAGTAGAAATAGAATACGTTATTCTTATAAAGCAGAATATTATATGGGATATTGCTTGCGGGTTTATTATTTTGCCAAATTTATGTAATAAATTAATTGAGTAAGATAAACTTGTTGAATCGTTAGAGAAAAAATTTCTCGAATGATTTCTTTAGAATAAGGGAGTGCTTGAAGAATAAAACTATACTTGATTTATCAAGCTTTCTTTCTTAAAAAAATGCAAAAGTGATGTTAAAAGGCACGTGGCATTGTGGAATAGTGATGCTATGCAGGTGACTATCCAGCTGTAAAAAAGATAAGACCACAAGAGTGTGAGACAGAAATGGAATCTGAAACAGTATCTTTAGAGAATATATCTGCTGTCGTGTCAGCGCATGATTTTTCTCCTTTTTCTATGTTTATGGCTGCTGATTGGGTGGTGAAAGCTGTTATCGTTCTTTTGTTGCTTGCTTCTCTTATGTCTTGGACAATTGCTTTTGTGAAAATTATTGAAATCACTTTGGCAAAACGAAGAGTACGTTATGAACTCCAATTGGTGCTTAATGCGCAGACCCTTCCACGTTTGGCAGCTAGCTTGAAGGAAAGCAAAGGAGCCGGTGTGCTTTTTCTCAAGGAGGTCCTTAAAGAAGTGTATCTTTCTACACAACAGGTTCATTTTGCTCCTCCTGAAGAGATAAGTGAGAGAACTAGTCCAAGAACAAGTGCACAAACACTTGAAGATATTCTCTTTTATGAAAAGAGCCATCAATATGGAGATGTTTATGCTCGTGATGTTCATGAAGGTTTAAAAGAAAGGGTTCATTCGCTTTTGTCGCGCTGCTTGCTGGCTGCTACACGCCGTGTTGCATGTGGAAGCGCTGTTCTTGCAACCGTTGGTGCTATTGCTCCCTTTGTTGGCCTTTTTGCAACCGTTTGGGGAATTATGAATTCTTTTATTGGAATTGCTCAATCTCAAACAACGCGACTCGATGTGGTGGCTCCTGGAATTGCCGAAGCCTTATTCGCAACGGCTATTGGGCTTTTCGTGGCTATTCCTGCTGTGGTTATGTATAATAGCCTTATGCGTGCTTTGAATGGTTATCGCAGTGATTTAGGTGATATCGCTGCTGCTCTTGAAAGACTCTTGAGCCGGGAACTTGATAGAAAAAAACAACAGAAAAGTCATAAAAAATGAAAGCAAGCTTTAATTATGAGTGCGATACAGATGAAAGTGGGCTGCAAAGCGAAATAAATGTGACCCCTTTTATTGATGTTGTATTGGTGTTGCTTATCGTTTTTATGGTTGCTGCACCTTTGGCAACATCTGTCATTCCCGTTCAACTACCTTCTATAACGCAAGCATCTTCAGTGGTTCAGGCTGATGAGCCTCTTTATGTGACTTTACAAAAAGATCGTTCTCTTTACATCGGTGATCATCTGGTAGAGCAAGGCGCCTTGAGAGAAGCTTTGTTGAGAGAAACTAAGAAAAATTTAGAGACAAAAATTTTAATCAAAGCAGATAGCGAAATTGATTATGGTGCTATCGTAGATTTATTAAATCAAATACGCATGGCTGGATATAGTAAAATTGGGCTTGTAGGGTTGCAAAATTCTACCAATCTGGCCTCAAAAGGTATGGTAGATCATAAAACAGCAGGTGAGACAGAGGATGCTGTAAATGGAGCGGAGAATATTGTGAATCGTGAGGCGAGCATGACAACGAGCACTGCGGTAAGTCCGAACATTTCTACGATGGAAACTGTTTCCGACCAGTGATAACAGGATTGTACAGCTTTGTGGAAGGAAACTAAGTCTATTTATCCAAGTTATATAGCGAAATTGATTAGGCGACTATCGTAGTTTTATTCAATTAAATATACGCATGGCTGGATAGAGTAAAATTGGTCTTGTCGGATTGAAAAATTCTACCAACCTTTCCTCAAAAGGTGTGGTGGATCATAAAACAGCAGGTGGGATGATTGTTTGTAGATGAGGAAAGTTGGCACCATCATACTCTTTCTGTCTTTATTAGCCCAAATGTTTTGAAAGCATTCCTATACGTATCCATAAGGAGCGTTTTTGTCTTTTCTTTCCTTTTTACCTAGACGCTTAGCTGTGCTTGTAATTTGCAAGAGATATGGAAACGTTTGCAAAGGCCATGGTTTTGATTATTTTAATATAAATAGATTCAAAATAAGAGAAACTTATAATATTGGGGTTTCTCATTAAAGTGAGAAGATAATGAATTATTATTATAAATCAATATAATGTAGAGATTGTGTACATTATAACGATATGTGAGTTCTCCATGATTAGCCAATATTGTTGTTAGCGGGTAATGGGGAAGTATCCGGTGATAACAAAGTTTTATATAAGGCAAAGAATAATGGTGTATTTGAAAGCTATTGTATAGGGTGGCTAAGTGATGAGTGCAAACATTAACTTGAATAACGGATGACTGTTTGCGCAATGCGCATTCCTCGTGGGGTGGAAAAGTCTTCTTGACCACAATTGATGAGAGGATCTTTAACTTTACTGCGGTAATCACACTCAATCGTTTCGGGGGCATGGAGTACTGTGCTTGAAGGGTAAGCCAGAGCGTGGACGTATTGGTGTTTCAAAAGTCTAAGTGATCAATGAAACATAAGAGCGGTTGGAATAAAAACACTGCCTGAAATGCAAAGATGAGTATTTCTTCTTTTCCAATGGCTTCGCGTAGATCAAGATCAGGAAAGCTAACTGGCTGTTGTCCAGTAAAGCTATTTGCGCTTCTGTTTCGTAAAGTCAGCTGTCGCCTCAAGAGGCAGTTTCTTTGTCCTAGGACGTTGAATTGATAAAGTCACGAGGTTTGTGAGGAATGGGAGGAAATAGGATTTTTTGTTTAAAGGCGCATTGAATGAAAAATTTCTGAGAGTAAACACATGTTGCTATTGCGCTTTAAAAGTTACAGGTGACTTAAGCAAAAAAAGTTGTAATAATCAGCGCGTGTTGCTTTAAGAGTAGTGATTTTTTCAGTGCTTTTTAATTGTGTCCTGTTGAACCAAAACCTCCTGTTCCACGGCTTGCCATATGGTTTTGAAGGTTTTCTGTTTGTTCTGATTCAATGGCACAAACATTGACTTGAATAACAGGTGAGATGATTGTTTGTGCAATGCGCATTCCCCGTCGGATGGAAAAGTCTTCTTGACCACAATTGATGAGAAGAACTTTAATTTCACCGCGGTAATCACTATCAATTGTTCCGGGGGTGTTGAGGCATGTAATGCCGTGTTTTAAAGCTAGACCAGAGCGTGGACGTATTTGTGCTTCATAACCTGGTGATAAGTGAAAAATGAGACCTGTTGGAATAAGGGCACGTTGTCCAGGTGCAAGGATGAGCGTTTCCTCTTCTCCAATGGCTGCACGTAGATCAAGACCAGCAGAACCAGCTGTTGCGTAATGAGGAAGCTCTAAACCTTGTCCGTGTGCAAGACGCTGAACTGATAACGTTACTGAGGATGAAGGTTGAGAAGAATGGTTGTTTAAAGGTACGGTGGTCTCAGTGTGCGACATGATTAAGGTATTTCCAATATGAAATCTAAAAAATAAATAACACTTTAACAAAAGATACTCATGAAACAAGTCGATAAATGTTTGTTGATGGAGGTTGTCCCCAGAGCTTATTTTAGCTATTACTGATCCAGAATACTCCAAAACGTTATCCTATAGCGCTATTCCAAAGTGCTATCAATAACATTTCAATAATGGGCATCACTAATGATGATTTGATGATCCACTCAAAGGAGCAACATATTCGAAATATAAGTTATGTTTAAGATTTCTTAGATACTACCGATAAGGATACCCGTGGCAAAAACTAAAGCACCACCAATGATGACTTGTAAAGAGGCACGCCAAAAAGGGGTGGACATGAATTTGTTCTGGATCCAGACGATGGCTCCTAGTTCGAGAAAAACAATGATAAAAGCAATAACTGTCGCCACGTAAAAAGAATTGATCAAATAGGGAAGGGTATGGCCTAATCCACCTAATGTTGTCATAATGCCGCTGGCAAGACCTCTTTTTAGTGGTGAACCACGCCCCGATAATTTACCATCATCATGGGCCGCTTCTGTGAAACCCATCGAAAGTCCTGCACCAATTGAAGCCGAGAGCCCTATCAAAAAAGTTTGATGTGTTTCTCCCGTGGCAAAAGCTGCCGCAAAAATGGGGGCAAGGGTCGAAACAGATCCATCCATTAAACCTGCAAGACCTGGTTGAATCCAAGTCAAAAGTGTTTGTTTTTGGGTTTTTGAAGGTTTTTTTATCGTGTGATTTTCTGCTGTTGTTTTTGGGAAGAGGGGGCCCCTCTTGCTTTTTATCATAAGAGCAGTTTGATCACAAAACGAATCGATCGTGCGTGTACGCTTATGGCAAGAGAGACATAAAAGTTGCTTGTAATTTTTAAGCTCTTGGATGCCCATAGCGGTAAAAATTGCAGCTTCCTTAGAAGAATAAGGTTCTAAAGCTCTTGCATATTTTAAATAGAGTGCTGCATGCTGTTCCTTTGCTTTGAGCGCTCGAATCATCATTTTTTGTGCTGAATGAAAGAAAAAAGCTTTACGTTTTACAAATGAAAAAAACGATTTTAACATTTTCTGTTCCTTTGCACTTTAGAATAATTCTAAAACATAAGAAAAATAAACCGAAAGTCAATTTAAAAGTTAAAAACTGAAAAATTGCAAAAAGGTTGCGATGAAAAAAATGCTGGGAAGTCAAGAAAAAAATTTATCAAGAAAAAGCGAAGATGAAAGATAAGAAGAATGATGTGTAGAAAGAAATGAGAAACAATGCACTTTATTTTGCTAAAGGCGTTTCAATGAAGCGCTCAAATGTCTTGTGTTGAGAATATATGGAAAAAAATAAGTGGGTACTATCATTCATTTTGTTTGTTCAAAAGACTGTAAAAACTTTTGGAATTTAAGATGCTTCTTTTGAAGAAGCATTTTTATTTCTTTTTTAATCGTTTCTTCACATGTGAATCCTGATACCATACAATTAACGGCAAGGGGGCTATGTTCGGTGGCAGAAAAAAATCATTACATGATAATAGGTACGCTTGTTTTAGAATTTCCAATGTTGTTGTTGATAAAAGTACGCAAAATTCTTTTGTAGAATCACGTGTAAAATCGCATTGTTCTGGCATATTCTCGAGTCTAGGATGGTTCATATATTCTCATCAATCTAGTCTTTATGAATATGATGCAAAGGATGCGTATGAATGTCTGTCAAGATAAACAAGCAAAAGGCCAGTTGTGGTATGGGGGGCTTAGCAAAGTATTTTATAAAAACTAGGCATTTCTCTTTAATCCATTGATAGTATATTTTTAACTTTATGGTGTTGTTTACTTAAAAGAGTTTTTGCTTTTGTTGTTGCTTGTAAATTAAAATTCAATCTTAAGGCAGCTGTATGAGTGAGAGCAAGATCTGGGTTGAGAGCAGGAAGGAGATGGTTTAGTGCTTTGCGGGTTGTATCAGCTTTTATATGCGGAGTAAGCTTATTGCGTATCTCTCTGTTTGCGTAATCTCTGAAATGGGACTACGGCTTAATTTAGGGAGTATATAAAGGTGAAAAAAAGCTTCCATTTTTACCATCATTTTTTGAGTTAGTTTGGTTTTACGGTTTGTAAAAGTCTTTAAAGTGATGTCTTTTAAAGAGTGAAGATGCAGGCATTGCTTTACGCTTTTGTTGTTGATACTCTAGCATGAGATCCATGTTCTTCATGCAAAACAGAACGTCATTGTGTTGCACATTCGCGCGCTTTTTAAAATGCGATTTTTAAAAAAGAGATATGTTTTAAAGCATGGTATATCCATTTCATGACAGCACCTACATACTAAGGTCTACGGCTCTGTTTATGGCAATGCAAAAATCTCTGGTTATTTCGTGATTAGAGGGAATGTCTATGGCAATGCAAGATTAAAAAGAGATAGTGATTTATATTGGGTTCCCATAAATTGTGAGGTTTATGAAAGCGATAACCTTGTAGAAATTATTAAAAATAAAGCAGCGTAAATAACGGCGCGGGGCGTGGCGGCGGCGCCCTCCTTTAAACATCTCATTTTAAAATTTAATCTTCTTATAAAGGAATTGTGCTATGCAAAAAAAGTTTGCACTCACAAATGAAACGCGTGTATTTGGTAATCATACCCTTTATCGCATTAAAGCATTAAAAGACTTTGCTGATGTTAAAGCTGGTGCATTGGGTGGCTTTATTGAAAAGGAAAGCAATCTCTCTCATGATGACAATTGCTGGGTCTATGATGAGGCCATTGTATTTAAAAATGGTCATGTTTATGAAAATGCAAGGGTTTTTGGCAAGGCTATCGTTGCTGGCTGGGTATATGATAATGCCCATGTTTATGGCAAGGCTATTATTTATGATAATGCCTATGTTTATGACAATGCTAGGGTTTATGAAAACGCGCGTATAGCAAATGACGTGCATGTTTTTGAAAATGCTCATATCCATGGCATTGCTGTCATTCGTGAAAATGTCGGTGGGTCTACTAAGATAAAAACCTATATTGAACAGCTTTCTCCTTATGGATCATTAGAGATTATCTGGGTCTAATCAATAAAGCTGTGTAAATGAAAAGGACAGGCGCGGCGGGGGCGCCTGCTTTCAAACCAAATTTTTCCATTCCAAATTTTAGAAAACATTGATCACATTAGATTGTGAGGGTATCCCTATGTGCAAAAAATATGAATTAACCAATCAAATCAAACAAATTAAAGATAGACTGACTAAGCAAATTATAAATCTTTATCGTATTCGTGCTTTAAGAGATTTTGATGATGTTAAGGCTGGCGACTTAGGTGGCTATATCGAAAATGAAAGTAACTTATCTCACTATGGCAATTGCTGGGTCTATGATGAGGCTTGTGCCTATGGCTATGCTCATGTTTCTGATAATGCTAAAGTACGCCATTTGTCTCATGTGCGTGGGCGTATTTATGGGAATGCCGAGGTCTATGGAAAGGCTTTGATCACTCGATATGCTAAAGTTTATGACCATGCTTGTGTTTATGGGAGTGCTCATGTGGCGGGAAACATCTATGGCAAGGCGCATGTCTGTGATCACGCTCGCATTTATAGCAATTCCCATATTTATCAACATGCGCGCGTTTCTAATGATGTTTTTGTTTATGATCATGCTAGGATCTTTGGTCATTCAAAGGTTTCTGGATCTGCTTGTATTTACAGCAGTGCAAAAATTTATGGACAAGCTGCTATCAAAGGCTTTGCAAAAATCTATGGCAAGGTCTATAGCAAGGCCCATGTGAGTGGGCGTGCCGAGATTTACGGCTCTGTTTATGGCAATGCAAAAATCTCTGGTTCTGTCAAGGTGTGGGGGCGTGCTCATGGAAGAGCAAAAATAGATAAACAAAGCAAGGTAAAATCAGTTGCTCAAAATTATGAGGTTTATGAAAGCGATAACGTTGTTAAGATGGATAAATAGCATAAAATAAAAGGGCGTGGGGGGGCGCCTGCTTTTATGGCTATAAACGCATTATAAAACGCATTGCTATAAACATATCATAAAAGAGAGAATTCAAAAAGAAAGCCATGCCACTGATATGACGCGGTTTTCAAATATCTATATGAATCAACCATAATGGAGTAATGAAACCTGTATACAAAACGTATTAATATCGCAAGCGCTCTATTAAAGTCATGAAAACTTATCAAAAGAAACGTAAATGATGCGTATGATTTTTAATCACTCATTTGAATGAGAGAGACTATAAACGCTTTTCGTTGCTATTAAACGTTTCAATATACTGACTTTAAAATTGAGTTGAGTAAATTGAAATAACTTACATTCTAAAATCAAAACCTATAAAACAAATCAAAACGCTTGGTAGGTTTATCAAGACAATAAAAAGAAAATGCCTCTTAAACAAATGTCTTTTTAAAAACGTTCTTTTTATATTTGCAAACGCTGGTTTTCAAAACAATCTCTCATAAGACAATAAACAACTGCTTTTATCAAATGGAAGGTTTTAAAAATTATGATTAACATTCGTTTCAAACGTTTCTTATAAAGATCTCATTTATGTTTCAAACGTTTAAACGTTCATTTAGAAAGGCTTTCATAATAAGCGTATTTTTAACAAAACTTCTTTGCAAATTAATCGTTCTATATTTGGCTAGCAAAATTAAGTAAAATTCCATGCCTCATGACGTTATAACGATTTTGAAGTTTATTTGCTTATGGTTTCGTATTTTTAAGTTGCAACTTTTAAAACATTTTTTGCTCACTTGCATTATCTCATTAAAAGGCTTTTGATTTCATAAGATATAACATTGTGATTTTCATTACCTTTATTTCCTACCCCGGTAAAAAAATACCGTGGTTATAAAATCAATCGTGTCTTTAAATTCTTTATACAATTATGCCATCTTTAAAATGTTCGGTGTTATGACGATGCTGTTAAACAACTCTCTATTTTGCGCTCGCCAATTTTGGCGAACGTTAATTTGCTCTTTTATGTGATTAACAATCCAATTTTTGAAACAAGATGCGATCTTAAACGTATGTTATTGATGATTTCAAACGACTAAATTTTTAACAATGTGATTTGTGCTGTGATAAAAACGTATCATAAGATTTATAAACTGTTATGAATGATATCGGCTTTTCATTTCATTTGAATGCACCCATGCGTTATAATATTTGCATCATGATTTGCTTTTTATGGTCTATTCATAGATGCCAATCTTCTATAAAAAATGGTCAAATGAAACATGCATAAAAATGTGGATTCTGAAGAGGACTCATATAAAATAATTATGATCAACATATTGACTTTATTGTGTTTTTTGATATTATACTGAGTATTATTCTTGATCATTTGTACTGAGATAACTCAGTTGTTGTGTAATCCATTTTGATAAAATTTCTGGAAGATTCATTTCTGAATGAACGAGGTTCTTAGCTTGATTATACCTATGCGTATGAAAATTTTCTCATTTATCAAATATCTTGATTCTATAACGATAAGTTGCAACAGAAATTGTCTATAATTTTAGCTTGCAATTGCGCTATTGCCATAAGAAAAAAACTTCTTGAAAAAATTAACGCTGCTGCAAAATGATTTAATCTTTGAAAGATGAAATAAGATGTAAAGATGCGCGTAAAAAATTAGCCTAGGAGGCGCGTTGTAAAAGCCTTTTCTCAAAGACGTTGATCAATCTTTCAGTTTAGGATGTTTAATTCATGCAGAAAAACTCAGCAAAAATTTAAATAGATATAAAAAATTTCAAAAAATAGGAAAAGAAGTCTTTGCTGGTATGGGAGGAAGGAAATCATAAATATATGAGACAGTAATTTGATTTATATAGATAACTTTTAATTATTCAATGTGAATGAGAGACCTAAATATCTTAAGATTTTCTCAGGGCAAATCTATTTATTTTGAAATAAGCAAAATCTTATCTTAATACATCACTCGTGGGGTGGAGGTGAGGGTGAAAATATGATAAGAAAAATGTTTTTTTATGAACGCTTTTAAGGACTAAGGGTTTTGGCAACATCCAAGAATCAAGAACCAAGAATTAAACAAGAATTAAAAATGTGTGGCTAAGAACTAGAAATGTGTGAATGGAGCGCCAGATTGCTCTTCTTTTTCAAGTGTAAGGAGGAAAGATCAATAGATTTTATATTATGCATGGGCGTTGTCATAAAATGGGGGGAGGTTGGATGTTTTTTTAATAACGTGTGAATTGGCAACATAAGCATATTTGGTTGAGGAAGGGATTATGTAAGGAAACTGCCTTCATGAAAGAGTGCGATAAAAAAAGCGTAAGGTAATAGATAAATCTCTCCTTGTGAAAAGAGATTGCTTGAAAGGTCTTTGAAGGTAATAAAGCTGAATGAAAAGGATGTAAATGGGGAAACTGATTTGTATTTTTAAAACCTCATATGCTTTTCAAAGGAGATTATCGACTGGTTTTAGAGATTATCCCAATAGATAGACCGTAATATTTTCGCTTCTTGGGGGGCGCTATTTAGCGTATGTTGCTCTTAGAGCTTAGCTTTAGAAGAACCAGCAGTGGTGTCGTTAAGGAAGTTTTTGTTCTAAGTGTAAGGCGCTGAATTGATACAGCTACTGGTTTGCGAAGGTTGAAAAAAATACGAAAAAGGAGAGGTTTTCTGCGTTGTTGAGGGAGATTGAAAAATGAAAACTCGTGAGCATAAATGTGTGCTGCTTGGTTGTAAAAGCGCCAGAGATTCTATGTTTACTCTGCTGAAACAAAACCTCTTGGAGCATGGCTTTATGATTTTGAGAAGGAGTATTGTGCTTTGGTTTGTTCAAGCTGAGATTTAGGGGGACAAAAGCAGAAGTGTATGAGCTTGTGTTTTTAAGTTATAGCTTTTTATGGGCTGAAAGAATCCCTTTTGAAGCAATATAAAAACTCATGAGTGTGAAAAGTAGGCTGGCAATAACATTCCAACCAGCAAACGAGAGAAAAAGAAAACGCATGGATGCTTCAGAACAAGAAGGTGGATAAATGTTGTTTAATTGGTTAAGCAGTTGGTTAACGTTTGAGGTTTTTTTCATTGTATTTGAACCACAACTAAGGGGAGCTGTCCAAAAGTTATATTCAATACCTGCATGATAAATGGCTAAAACAAGACTGATGCTCATTAAGACGAAGACACATAAAAATAAAAGTTGTATCCAAGAAGACAGGCGAAAAAAACATGCCCCAAAACCTGCTAAAAGCAAAAATGGTATGGATCCGTAATAGGGAAAACGTTCTATGAGACATAAATCGCAAGGAAGATATCCGCCAAAATGTTCAAAAATAAGAGCGAGACCTATTGTAGACGACAAGCAAAATGCGAGAAAAAAAGCCCATAATCCTTGTTCTTTTCTGCTGGGTTCAAGGTGAAAATGTTTGTTTAAAAGAGGGTAAGAAGACAAAACGCAAGTCATTGAGTCGTTCCTTATAAAAGCTGTTTGTTTAAAAAAGCCATGAAAATCCCATAAATAAAAAGGAGACTAACACAACCAGTGAGAACAATCCATTTGAAATGCTGTGCAAGAAAATTCATTGCTTTTTGACCAAAATGTTTAATAAGCCACGCTAGAAAATAAAAACGAGCTCCTCGAGAAAAAATACAAATAAGAATGAAAAGTTCAAGACGCACACTCATGACACCAGCCAAAATTGTCATAATCTTTATGGGTGGGAGATGTAAAAAACCCGATGTTATCAGTAAAATGATGAGAAGTTGAAGGGTCGCAGTATTTTTCAGAGATTCAAAACTTTCAATTTTACCGTAAAATTCTAAAATGGGTTTAGCAAGAGTGTCATAGGCAAAATGTCCTATAAACCAACCGGCAATGCCTCCTAAAACAGAACAAAGAGTTGCAAGAAAAGCATAGCGATAAACCCGCTTGGGATGGATAAGGAGCATTGGAATATATAAAACATCTATGGGAATTGGAAAAACAGAACTTTCAATAAAGGCAACGAAACCAAGCCAATGTGGTGCTGTACGCCGATTTGCTAAAGAAATCGTCCAAAGCTTTAATTTGTTTAAAATCATGAGGCTTTTTATAAATTTAAGAGGTAAAAACTTTACAAATGAGGATTCTATAAATCCAGTAGAAAAAATACTCCATAAAACAGATAAGAAAATGATATGAATTCTTAAAAAATGAGAAGTCTGATGTTGACGAATCTATTCTTCTTCATATAGTGCAAAAGGGTAATCGGCAAGTTTGTCTTTTATAGAAATGTGCGGGTGTGGTGGAACTGGTAGACGCGCCAGACTCAAAATCTGGTTCCGAGAGGAGTGTCGGTTCGAGTCCGACCACCCGCACCACTTATAGATTTTCTGCAATATCATTTAATGTCTTTATTTATCTTGTTATTATAACTATTTGTTTTTATTTAATTAGTTATATTTTGTGTACGATCTGATATCAGATAGATAAAGCAAGAGATAAATGGGTAGAATTCGCAACAAAGCAGTTTATAAACATGCAAGAGGCATTAAAAGAAGCTCAATGCCTATATAGACGGTACAATCTTCATGCTGCGTTACAGTACCTCGTTATAGAAGATCAAATGTTGACACACCTTGTGAATTCGTTGCGCATTGTTCTTAATGCTCTTCATAAACATTTTGATCGTTAAATAATAATTTTTATTTCGGCTTCATCATATTGTATATCGTTTGTAAGTCTCTGCAAAACATAGCTGTTTTTTTATACCTCTCCCATTATCGATTCTCATACTAGATATTAAATCAATAATTTGTGTTTTGGGGTTAATGCCATTGCCACTCGAAGTACTAAGAAATTTTTTTGCGTAATAAATCATTGGATCTGTACTGCTCATGGACATGTTGTATGCCCATATAAAATTTTTTCATTCCAATTGTGTTCATAGCGTAAAGTATTTATTACACTGGGTAGCATTGCCCATGGCATTTCCTTGTTATACTCACCACGCAATAAATTCATAAAGCGTCCACATAAAACAACGAGTATGTGACGATGCCATACAGTGTCAAATTTGGAAGTTATATTCTGATAGCCATTATTGTACGCAAATTGGATTGCTTGGTTTTGCTTATCAAAATGCGAAAAGCCGTCATACTCTTTACTTACGTACTTCTCGTAAATTTGATTATATTGCTCTATAGTATCAACACGTGTAAATATACGCGTAAACCCAAATGACATTGATGTAGATAACATTGATATAGAAAAAAAGGCTATAAATATTAGAATGCGTGTTATGAAAAGTGATTTCATTATTTAATCCTTTTAAAATTATAATAATTAACACTCCTTAATCAATCCTCTTTGAAATTATCAATATGTGTTATTTTGTGGTGATAAAGTGTAGCAAATCGCATTTAATAACCTTGCCGTATTTGGGCGTATTATATCTAATGAGGGTAAAGTGTAGTAGAAAATCCCCGAAAATGCGGGGTTTTTTATTATCGGGGAGGGTGTATTTTATGACATCACAAAATACAGTATAGTCTTTAATATTGCGCTACAGTACCTCGTTGTAGAAGATAAAATGCTACCACATCTTGTGAATTTATTACGCGCTATCCTTAATATGCTTCAGAAGCACTTTTTAACAAATCATTATGATTCGTTAAAAAAGATATTTACCAATTTGCATACCAAGGTATTAAAATAACAAGTGATGCTGTCATTATCGCAAATAAGTATGCAGAAATCTTTAATTTAAAACGCCAAAGTAAATTAATTGGGACAGACATGACGGTGATTATTATAAATCCTGTTATGAACCATTCTACTATCATCGCTTTATTTAGATTAAAATTAAGTTCCTCTAACCTACAAATTCCAGCGTATAATATTGGTGCACCAACATATAGTATTAAAGCAATGGCAAAGAAAGCTATTTTTTTTAAAGGTGATATTAAACCTATATTATCTTGACTTTTACTACTTGTAAAAGTTTTATGATTATCTTTAAAAGTTTCATGGTAGAACTGATTGTAAGCCGCTCTCTTTTCAGGATTTTTAAGAACTTCATAAGCTTCGCAAATTTTTTTGAATTTTTGTTCAGCTTCTTTACTAGAATTATGATCAGGATGGTATTGCATAGCTAACTTACGAAAAGCAGATTTTAATTGTTTATCATTGCATTCGCAGTTCACACCAAGAATTTCATAATAATCATCTTCATTTATTGTCATTACATACTACCATATGTGTATTATTGCTATTTCTACATTACAGTTTAACTGATCCCCTTTGAATATATCAATATGTATTTTTTTGTGTTGGCAAAGTGTAGTAAATCGTATTTAATAATTTTACTGTTGGACTTGTGTGCATTGTGTCTAATGAGGGCAATGTAAAGTCGAAAATTCCCGCAGATGTAGGGGGGTATTATCGGGAGTATGTATTTTATGACATTACAAAATACAGAACAAACTCCTCAACTTAGAAAAGTGGATACCATAAAAGGCGGGTTAAAGATGTGCCTAATAAGATGACGCATTATACATAAAAATAAAATCGACAGATTGCATGAAGGTATTTTATAAGAATCCATACTTTATGTATGTGTCATTTGACTATTTTTTATACAGGATTGCCATGTATGAATAGACCATAAAAAGCAAATCATGATGCAAATATTATAACGCATGTAAACGTTCAAATGAAATGAAAAGCAGATATCATTCATAACAGGTCATAAATTTTATGATACGTTTTTATTTACTCATAGCACAAATCGCATTGTTTAAAATTTAGTCGTTTGAAATTATCGATAACATAAATTGCATGCGTTTAAAGAACACGTCTTGTTTTAAAGGTTGGCTTGTTAATCACATGATAAAAACATAAAATTATAGTTCTCAAAATTGAGAAGCGTAAAATCTAAAAATGCGATAGGTAGGCATTATAAGATACTATCATCACAATTTATACAAGGAAATTATAAGAGTAATCAGTAGCTAAATCCCTCTCGATAAGAAGCTGCTCTGTTGATAGATCAGTGTGGGGCGGGGGAATCTTTATCCTTTAAAGCTAGGAAGGGAGCCAATTCTCGTTCCTCTATAAAGCACAAACGCAGGGCTTTTTAAATAATGAATGTGTAAACTTGAAATGAAAAAATAGAGCTGTAGGAGGAGAAAACTTAAAAAAAAGAAATTATTATAAATCTAAACGTTGTATTTTTGTCAGCATATGTTCAAAATACAGTCACGTTTCCTCTCATAATAAGAATATTTCACACATGCGAGAGAAAAAATTTTACACCAAGAATGAAATTTATCAATGATGCTAGATCCACCAAGGTGAAGTAGAGTATTTTACTAATACAAAAAAACTGTCATAAAAGGAAAAATACTTATACAATCAAATCCACATACAAAAAACGGGCCCATAAGACCCGTTTCTTTATTATTTTCATGAAAGGAAAAGATCTTAGAAATCCATTCCGCCCATTCCGCCCATTCCACCAGCAGGCATTGGAGGCATTGGAGTATCTTTCTTTGGTACTTCAGCAACCATTGCTTCTGTTGTAATAAGAAGGCTGGCAATTGAAGCAGCATTCTGAAGAGCAGAACGTACCACCTTCACAGGATCAACAATTCCCAAAGCAATCAAATCACCAAATTCACCGGTTGCGGTATTGTACCCGAAAGTATCAGCGTTATTTTCTAGCACTTTGCCCACAATAATAGCCGCTTCTTCACCAGCATTGGTTGCGATTTGACGTGCTGGAGCTTGTAGAGCACGACGAACGATATTAATTCCCGCTTCTTGGTCAGGGTTAATCCCTTTCACGGTCAATGCACTTGCTGCACGCAACAATGCGGTTCCACCCCCAGCAACGATACCTTCTTCAACAGCGGCACGTGTTGCATTCAAAGCATCATCCACACGATCTTTCTTTTCTTTCACTTCAACTTCTGTTGCCCCACCCACACGGATAACGGCCACACCACCAGCGAGTTTAGCAAGTCTTTCTTGCAATTTTTCGCGATCATAGTCAGAAGTTGTTTCTTCAATCTGAGCCTTAATCTGATTGACGCGTGCTGCAATTTCAGATTTTTGTCCAGCACCATCGATAATTGTGGTATTTTCTTTAGAAATATTCACTTTTTTGGCACGTCCAAGCATATCTAAAGTGACATTTTCAAGTTTAATGCCCACATCTTCAGAAATAACCTGGCCGGATGTCAAGATAGCGATATCTTCAAGCATTGCTTTACGGCGATCACCAAATCCTGGTGCTTTTACAGCAGCAATTTTCAAACCACCACGCAGTTTGTTAACCACAAGCGTTGCCAAAGCTTCACCTTCGACATCTTCAGCAATAATAAGAAGTGGTTTTCCAGACTGCACAACCGCCTCTAATACTGGAAGTAAGGATTGCAAATTGGACAGTTTCTTTTCATGGATGAGAATGTAAGGATCATCAAGATCAGCGACCATTTTCTCAGCATTTGTGACAAAATAAGGGGAAAGATAGCCACGGTCAAATTGCATTCCTTCCACAACTTCCAATTCTGTTTCAGCGGTTTTAGCTTCTTCAACGGTAATGACGCCTTCATTTCCCACTTTTTCCATTGCATCAGCGATCATTTTACCAACTTCAACCGCACCATTGGCAGAAATTGTTCCTACTTGTGCGATTTCCGCTGAAGTCTGAATTTTTTTTGCTTTTTGGAAAAGATTAGCGACTACCTCATCAACAGCAGCATCAATTCCACGTTTTAAATCCATCGGGTTCATGCCTGCAGCAACGGCTTTGATGCCTTCTTGCACGATAGCGTGGCCCAAGACAGTTGCTGTTGTTGTTCCATCACCAGCAATATCATTGGTTTTAGAAGCAACTTCGCGCAACATTTGCGCTCCCATATTTTCGAACTTATCTTCCAGTTCTATTTCCTTTGCGACGGATACCCCATCTTTTGTGATGCGCGGTGCACCGAATGATTTATCAATCACTACATTGCGACCTTTAGGGCCGAGTGTCACCTTTACAGCATTAGCAAGGATGTCGACACCGCGCAACAAACGCTCACGCGCGTCACGACCAAATTTGACTTCTTTAGCAGCCATTTAATTTCTCCTTGAAGTTTTTTTCCTAATAGTACACAATGAAAATTGAGCGTTTTAATTAGCCCATAATTCCCATAATGTCAGATTCTTTCATAATTAAGAGGTCTTCCCCATTAATCTTGACTTCAGTTCCCGACCATTTTCCAAATAAAATACGGTCTCCTGTTTTTACTTCTAAAGGCACACGCTGTCCGTTATTATCGAGAGCGCCATTGCCCACAGCAATCACTTCCCCTTCTTGAGGTTTTTCTTTTGCTGTATCAGGGATGATAATTCCCCCAGCCGTTTTATTTTCAGATTCAACCCGACGGACAACGACACGATCGTGAAGCGGGCGGAATTGTATATTAGCCATGTTTTAAATCCTTAAAACTGAACATAATTGCATTAATCTTAAAAGCTCTTGCTAGCACTCTACAATTATGAGTGCTAACACCGTCTAAGATATAAAATCGGTTTTTCTCAATGTCAAGAATAGCTGTAAAATAATTTTTCTAATGAAGCTTCAAAGTCTTGCCTCTTCTTGCTATTTTGCGTTATTTAGCTTTTTACGAACCTGTTAACAAATCAAAGGATCTTACTTATGGTTGAAACACGTCAGGAAACAGATAGCTTTGGAACGATTTCGGTCCGTAAAGATCGTTATTGGGGGGCACAAACTGAACGTTCACTGCATAATTTTAATATTGGCAGCGAAAAGCAGCCTCTTACCATTATTCACGCTTTAAGCCTTGTCAAAAAAGCTGCCGCACTTGTAAATATGGACAAAGGTAAACTTTCTCCTAAGATTGGCAAAGCAATCGTTACAGCCGCAGATGAAGTTCTCTCCGGAGCCTTTGATACGCACTTTCCCCTTTCTGTTTGGCAGACAGGTTCAGGTACGCAAAGCAATATGAATGTCAACGAAGTGATTGCAAACCATGCCAGTATGCTTTTAGGTGGCAAACTGGGCAGCAAAAAACCTGTTCATCCTAATGACCATGTCAATATGAGCCAATCATCGAATGATTCTTTCCCCACAGCACTTCATATTGCAACCACCTTGCAAACGCGCCAACATCTCTTTCCCATTCTTGAAGCGCTTATTACCACTTTAAGAAAAAAAGAAGAAGAGTTTGCCGACATCATCAAAATTGGACGAACCCATACGCAAGATGCAACGCCATTAACCCTTGCACAAGAGTTTTCAGGTTATCGCGTAGCCCTTGAATCCAATCTTCATCGCATTGAAGCGGCGCTTACCGATGTCCAAATGCTTGCTCAAGGTGGAACAGCTGTCGGAACAGGACTCAATGCCCCGAAAGGTTTTGACGTTGCCTTTGCAGAAACGATCAGTTCACTCACAGGGATTCCCTTTAAGACGGCTCGTAATAAATTTGAAGCTCTCGCCCATCATGGGGCGCTTGCCCATTTTCACGGTAGCCTGAATGCATTAGCTGCAGATCTCTTTAAAATTGCAAATGACATTCGGTTTTTAGGCTCTGGTCCACGTTCTGGCTTAGGAGAACTAAACTTACCTGAAAATGAACCTGGATCATCTATCATGCCTGGTAAGGTTAACCCCACCCAATGTGAAGCTATGACGATGGTTTCTTGCCAAGTCTTTGGAAATCATACCAGCGTAACATTTGCGGCCAGCCAAGGACATTTTGAACTCAACGTTTATAAACCTGTTATTGGTTATAACGTTTTACAATCAATTACGCTTCTTGGTGATTGCATGCGCTCTTTTGATATGCATTGCATTCAAGGATTACGCGCCAATCGGGTTCATATTCACTCACTCATGGAACGCTCTCTTATGTTAGTCACAGCTCTTGCACCAGAAATTGGCTATGAAAAAGCTGCTGAAATTGCCAAAGCAGCGCATAAAAATGATACAACTTTGCGCGCCGAAGCATTAAAGGCAGGCGTTTCCGGAGATGATTATGATCGCCTGGTTGATCCCAAAAAGATGATTTCTTCCCAATAAAAAAACCAATTATACTTTATACAAAATAAAAAAATCTTCGTCATTACAGACGAAGATTTGAAATAAAATAAAGAAAAAACAAACTTCCTTAAACAGGTCCTTCTATCACAACGTTGAAGTGCAAGTGCCACGCTAATTATGATTATCCACAGCAGTTATTTTAAGTCCTCGCCGACATTCAATCTCTCACTCACACCCGGGCTTTTTCCACATTCTAGCTCTTCTCCAACTATTGCAAAAATCTTTGACATCAGAGATCGTTTATGAAAAATACTTTTAGCTCTTTCTTGTAGAGTTTTTCTCCATATGATTCTTCCCACTTGTGAGGCTCAAGCAAATGGTTTTTTTGATTCAACATGAAACAAACTTGAAACGAGAGAATCTTAAGATGTGCAGGATTCTATTTTAAGTGATGTAACAATAACCTATAGTTACAAATCAATAATTTATAGACTAATTTGCACAAGAAAGAACAATTGCTGAACCAAGCCTAAAGACACCAAAATATTTTGATGTTACCTTTGCTGAAACAAACAGTTTACTCACATGAATATCCTTTAAGAATAATCGCAATAAATTTGAAGCTTCCATCATAGCCATCTCGTCTATTACTATTATCACAAAAGTTTGAATATATTAGCCGTTGATCTCTTTAAAATGACCTTCGGTTTTTAGGCTCTACTCTAATATTCCAGCTTAAGCGAACGAGAAGGATAATTTACCGTTTTACATGGTGTATGAAAAACCTCATGATCGTAAAATTTTGCAACTTCAGCCCTTCTTATTTTTTGCATTACGTTGAAACAATAACTATTTGCTTGAGCATCACAAGCAACAGGAGCGTATAGATAAAAAATGATTGCAAAAAGAAATAACGTATCCCTTATCTGCAACGTCAAGGATAATCATCATATTAGAAATTAGCAAAGAATATGATGTTGTTAACAAGCATATTTAAACTATCAATTTAATATTAAATATAAATATATCAATCATAGTGGATTTTATATATGTAAAATAAACAATAAAAAGTATTTTTATAGAGGTGAAATAACGTTTTTTAAACGAATTAAAAGCCTATTCTCTATAGCATAATATTTTCTAAAATATAGAAATCTATCAAAAAATTGGAAAATTAACGTTTTATATAACAATAAATGACAATAATTGATGAGAAGTAAGTTAAAAAACTATCAAATATGTGTATTATGTTTTTATATGGATATTATTTATTTCGCAATGAATAATTAATTATAGATTTCTTAACAAATTTATATATAATACGTTATGTATTTGAAATAAATTGGGGATGTTTTTATGAACACAAAATGTTTAATTGCACTATCGATTTTCACTTTCCTTACCGCTTCAACAGCACAAGCAGCAGATACGGTAATCTTTAAGCAACCACAACCGAATGTTTCATTGTCTAATGTTTCATCACCACGTATCTCACCGGTTGATATTTCTACACCTTTTTCTTGGTCTGGTTTTTATTTTGGAGGACAAATTAGACATTCTTTCAATAAAAGCATCCTAGATTATGCCCAAGAAGCGAATGAAGGAAAATGGGCGTGGGTTGATAGAGATTTATCACCCAAACCATCAGGATTGGGAGCAGGTATTTATGTAGGTTCTAATATTGCTCTGGGAAATAACTTTGTTTTCAGTTTTGATACGGACATGATTTTGTCTAATAGGAAAGACACCCAAACGAATAATGGAAAACCGATTATAGATGAATTAGACACTATTAACGCTGCATTTAAAGAAGCAGGAATTCCTGTTATAAAACCTGCTGCGCGGGATGAGACAATACCCAACTATGGTGATATTGTCGTAAGCAGTGTAACATTGAAAGAAAAATGGTCTGGTGCCACGCGCGCACGTATTGGTTTTGCTTCCCATCGTCTTATGCCTTATATCGCGGGAGGTATAGCTTACACACAGATGCAATATATCATGTCACTTTTAGCAAAATCGCAAGAAGATTCGACGGTATTTGCTTCTGGCGATGTGTTAGATGAAACCAAAACAATATTTGGTTACACTATTGGTGGTGGTTTTGATCTTGCAATGACAGATAACATTATTATGCGTACAGAGTATCGTTATTCAGATTTTTTTAAACAGAAATTTGCAAATGATAAACTGAATATTGCCTACCAAACGCATGATGTTCGCCTTGGCATTGCTTATAAATTCTAATATCTTATAAAAAAAATTGCATTGTAAAAAAAAACCCTGTTTTTAACAGGGTTTTTTATGTTTTTCTCCTTAAAAAGACAAAAGTACTTAAACCAGTGCTAAACCGTAAAAAAATGATCACGAAACAATTCAGTTTCTTTTAAATCAAATTCCTCTTCTCTTACCATTTCCTATCGTACATTTGGAATATCAGAGTTTTTATAACTTCATGAGAGCTTTTATTTCATACCATTAGATGTTATTGTGAAATCAATGAGAACACTTATAAGAGATATTATAAAAATACGGATACTGCGTATGCATGAAAGCTTCATATGATGATAATATGACAACAGCATAAAATGGAAGGTTTCATAGGTTAATTTTTCAATTTCCTTTTCACGTCTAAAAAATAAAGCTTTCCCATTCATCTATACATAATCCGATTTTTCTCGATGTAAATTCACTTCCTTCCTCCTTATAAGATTTGTTTTATAGAAGAATAAATATATAATAAAATCAATATGTTGATTTTATTTCTTTTATAAGAATCCACACTTTTATGCATGTTTCATTTGACCATTTTTTATAGAAGAATGGAGATTGCTTAGGGCCTCACGTTTTTGTTTATCGCGTTCTTTAATAGGGTTTCACGACCCTCATGCAAAATAGAATGCCACCTGGTTGCCAATTCACGGCTTTTTTTAAGAGACAGCTCTTAAGGCACCCAAGCTCATTTTACCACGGTATCCATGAATGGTATAACAGTAAAGCAATTGAGTACTCCCATCTTTACGTTTGTGAAAAAATAAGTCGGCCCCATCATTATATTTGCTCACTCCCAATATTGCCGATAGCTCTTGCATTATGACGGTTCATAAGAGCTCTTTTTAGCCCTTTCTTCTACAGTTTTTACCCACACGACAGCTCCGTTTATAACGTGCAAATGAGTGGTTTTGATTGATTCAATCTGAGAGGGTTTAGAATAAGAAAATCTTACGATATTCCAGATTCTCATTCAATATGCAAAACAGTGAATTATCATTATAAATCAATGCTTTGATTTATAAGGGGAAGTCACTATGGTTTTTATGACTTCACACCATAATACAAGAATGAAGAGTTAGTATTCGTGGAGAGTTGGAAAGGATATCTTAGGGCTGGTTTGTTTTTTTATGCCATAAGATGTTGGTGCTTAAGCTTTTGCATGAAAACAAAATGCTGTGTTTTCTCTGTATTAAAAAATCCTGTAATCGGCTTTTGCATATTGAAATAAGCGTATTTCTGTTTGCGTAATCTTTGAAATGAGAAGACTGATCCATTTGAGAAACTCAAACCAATGCTAAGTCTTGTTATTCTCTTTGGGATGTGGAGAGAAAATCACGCAGACCCGAGAAAAAACGTATTAGTATACATCAAACTTTATTTATTGCCTATATCGAATAGGAAACTCTTAAGCCAAAGAGAAATTCTCGAGCCAAGGGGATGATGATAGGGAGCAGAAGAAGAAATCATTATGAGATAGCAGGCGCGCTCATTTCAGAATTTCTAATGCTTCTAATGATAAAGGATAAGCCAAATTCTGTTTTAGCATTATGCTTTCTTTTCATATCTTTGAACCGATGATTTGCCATATATTTCCTTTAGATTAATCTGTATGCATAGAATATAAGGAAAGAACAGAGGAATGTGACATAAGGGGCGTAAGAAGATTGAAAAAGTGGAGGCTGAGAACAGCGTGTGCTTCTATTAAATATAAAGAAGAGAAAACTTACCTAAGATAACACCATTACAGTGCTTACCGATGTGCTTATTTAAAAGAAATAACTTTTAGTATTTTCAATTTCTTCGTAATGGTATTTGTGAAGTGTATAAAATCCTTTGAGAGGCAATATGTTATTTAAAAGATGCTAAGTGGTATGGTCATTTTCTTGTTTCTGCTTAGAGTTTTTTACTTACGCGTTTGTTAAAAAAGATTTTTTAATGTAGCAAAATTCATTTTATAATGGCGTTTGTGAAGAATGTAGAGATGCCTTATGAGACGTGAAAAATCATCAATAAAAGCTCCATGTTCTAAAAAATTGAGGAACTGATGGATTTTTATAGTTTAAAAAGATTTAACACGTCTCATGTTTAAGTGTTTATTTTAGAGTTGAATATTTGATTTTTGTGTAAAAATATTTGTTAATGAATCTATGATACGCGAAAAATCAACCGCTAATAAGAAAATGATAAATATAACCCACTTCGTATAGCGTGACATCATTTTTATACTTTTATAAGTCATAACGATTTCTTGTAGAATTTCTATTTCCTTTTCTGTAAGTTCTATTTCTTTTTCTGTAAGCTCTATTTCTTTTTCTGTTTTTTTTCTAGTCATGTTTCCACCTACACAATTTTTCCCCTTGTTTGTTGTGCTTTAAAATATCTCTTGCTAGATTGGAGCTGATGATATTGAGATCTTTTTTGTCTAAATAAATGGGCATCCAACCAACACAAGAAGAAGGTTCATGGATTGTTTTTATTGCGCAACCACTGAGTAAGAGCAGCGCGCACATTAAGATCACTTTTTTGATTAATTTCATTTTCCACCTTTAGTCGTGTTGTTGATGATTTTAGCGTTTTTTCTGTTTGCTTTTGCTGTTCAAGCTTCTTTCCAAGAGTGAAAACTTTTGCTAAAATGATAAAAAAAGCCGTCAGAGCTGCTCCTGTTATCATCAGATTCTTTTTTATCCACCACATCATAGGCGCTGTTCCCGAAACCGTTTTGCTACAAAGAAAATGCCAACACAGGCGGCTAAAACCATAATGGTTGCTAAGGCCCATTGGATGGGACCATTACCTGCCAATAAGCCTCCAAGTCCAGAAAAAGAACCAATAATAGGTGTTAGAGCTTCTGCTTTGAGAAATCCCATTGGTTCTTTCGTTTCTACGGTTTGATAGTTGGGAGAAACGTAAGCACCTTTTGCCCATAACCCTGATTCTGCTGCACGACGGTGTACAAGCCCATGAAGACGTTTCCCGCCTGCTTTGGTCCACTTTTGTAATTCAGCAGGAACAGCTTCATATTCACCGTTATTGAGTTTTTTTAGCAGGGTTGAATTGCAAAAAGCTGTGGTTCCTACATTATAGCAAAAAGATACTAACGCAGCGAATTGCTCATCCGTTAAGGAAACCGTTACATTTTTTTCAACGGTATTTTCAAATTGCCTTAAATCTTGATTAAGAAGTTCTTCTGCTTGTTTTTCACTGATGATCATGTTCTTGTGAACAAACGGTTTGCCTGCACTGCTGGTATGGCCATATCCAATTGTCCATACCCCGATGGAATCTTTATAGGCATGTAATCGTAATCCTTCCCATTGTTTAATGAGTGCAAGCCCTTCTTTGGATATCTTTCTCATGTGTTTCTCCATAAAATAAAGCCTCACATTAATGTGAGGAGGGTCGACAGATTAAAAATGATTTTTTTCGCTCTTCAAGAATAGAAGAAACGTGAATCTTTTATGAAATAAAAAGGTTAGTTGGAGGAGTATTTTCCGTTAGGGGGCGGTTGTTGGGGGCTTTAGGAGGCGGAAGGTGTTGGTTTGGTACAGGCGGGGGGGGGATGTTGAGGCTTGAGGGGGGCACATGACAGTGATGTGAAAGCGTTGGAGATAAAGCTATACTTTAAGAAAAATTCTCCAAGAAGAGGCATATGATGTCATTGTATATCTAAAGTCATAAAATATGTTATGTATTTAACATTCTGCATATTCAAATATGGGTCATGGCTAAGAAGAGACTTGGAGTTTTGATATAATTTTTAAGACAGACTGATTGAAGGCGAGATGACTTAAAAGGAGAGTATTGAAAATGGGATGATTTTGATAAAATAGCAGCGTTTTGCCCTTAAGAGCGCATCTTATTCGTTATTGAACTTTTTATTTCTTACAAAGGCAAAAAAACTTGCTTATAGTATTTTCTCCCTAAGCGTAAAAAAAGAACCTCATTCTTTAATGAGTATGAAATAGGAATATGAAAAAAGCCTCAATTACATCGTCAAAGATTTGTATTCAGTAATCCTTTTTTGGTGTGGGGAAACGGAAACAGTTTTGTCCTTTGCTAGCATTAAGCTTTTTTCAAATCTCTCGGCAAGAGTTTCGCCTTTTTTGTTTACTGTTTCATGGATAGCTTCTGGATTTGATTTTAAATATTCCTTAAGACGTCTTTGCCCTTGCACGTGTTTGTAAAAACTGCTTGGAAGATATGTATCCAATTTTTCAGCAGATAAAGACGCATTAGGTTCACATAATACACCCTTAATATTATCCTGATGCAGTCTATCTAATTTAGAAGATTCGAGATGAAGCTTTTTGGCAAGGCTTAAGCTGAATATCCCGCATTCAGAAGAGCTTCGCTGAATATCCATTTCTGCGGTGGTAAAAGAATACGGGGGGAGTTGAAGAGTTTGAAGAGTTTGATTTATTTTTATCCCGAGTTTGCAAGCAGTGATATTCTGGAATGTTGTAGGTTCAAGCATAATCAAAGAAATTTTGTCATCAATAGTTTTATAATCAATGACGGCAAAGTGGACTCTGCTGCCTGAATTAACTATAAATCGGGAAGATTTTGCGCCGCTCTCAACGACTTCTTTTAGTGCGTGAGAAAACTCTTCTGCTGTAAGAGCCAATTTCAGATTCATTTCTGGATATTTGCTGTTCGCTTTTGCGACGAGAGAAGGCATCACTCTGATATCTGTATTTTCATAATAATTGTCAATCCAGCGGCCTGTGACAATATCATCCTCTAAGCCTTTAATAATATCTTTTAATTCTTCAGAGTTAGGTGCAACATGTTCTTCTTCTGTTTGGAGAGAACTTTGCGTTAAACGTGCAATAAGATCTTCTAAGGATTCTTCCGCGCTGGCTCCTTCGGGGAGAGGTGATGAACTATGGGAGTGGTCTTTTGAATCGTGTGGCTTCATACTATTAGCCTTCATATTGATAATTGATAACAATATTATTTGCTTCAATTTTGGCTAAACAATGTTTTGTTGGGCTATGGTTGAGAGAAAGACTCTTAAAAAGTGAGAAAATGAGAGCGTATTGTAAAGTTTCAAAACTTGCATAAAAAAACAGAAATGAAAGGCCTGTAGATCAAAGTTTGAGTGTATGTTAAAGATCTTAAAATAAAATCTTTAAGTGTGCTCCTGTTGATTAAACAACACTGTTTTGCCTTTTGGTTTTAAGAGGGCAAGCTGTTTGCATCTTGACCTCTTTTAAACGAATAAGCCCATAGAATCATAGCACCTCATACCTGCCCGTAAAGTGGAGTGTAGTTTTATTCCTTATGGAATAGGATATGACTAAAATGTTTATTACATCATCAGAGATTTGTATTCTGTTGCTCTTTTTCTATGTTGTGAAACAGAGGCAATTTTTGTTTCTGTTTTTACTAAGTTTTTCTCAAATCTCTCGGCAAGAGTTTCACCTTTTTTGTTTACTGTTTCATGTTCTGCATCCGGATTTGATTGGAAATACTCCTTAAGACGTTGTCTCCCTTGTAGGTGTTTGTATAAACGAGCGGGAATATAGGGATCTAATTTTTCAGCCGGTAAAGGCGTATTGGGATCGCATAGGACACCATTAACATTATCTTTATGCAGTCTTTCTAATTTTTGAGATTCAAGATAAAGTTTCTTGGAAAGGGCTAAACTGAACATCCCACATTCAGAAGAGCTTCGTTGAATATTCATTTCTACCATGGCAAAATGAATATTAGGTAATTGGTAATATTCAATGGCTGTTCGCATTCTTGATGCAAGTAAGGCGGGGAGGGTATCACGCAGTGAGGTTGGTTCAAAAAATATCAAAGATGTCTTGTCAGCGATAGTTTGATGATCAATGATCGCAAAATGAATCCCTCTGTCTTGCGCGTTCACGAGTAGTCTAGAAGATTTTACGCCGTTTTCGATCATTTCTTTTAGTGAGAGTGCAAAGTCGTCAGGTGTCATTGCAAGTTTAAGATTCATCTCGGGATATTTACGATTTGCTTGATCTACCAAGGCTGGCATCATGTAAAGATCTAAAATATCATAATAATTTTTGATCCAACTTCCATCGGCATTATGCTTTTCTAAACTTGCAACAATATCTTTTAATTCTCCACGATTGAAAGGGGTATTGTTTATTCTTTCAATATTGAGTCGTTCTAAATGGGTCGCTAGATTTTCTAGGGGGGCATGTGAATGCGCACCTTCAAGTGCGCTTGCACCTTCTGGTTCTGGTGCGCTTGCACCTTCTGGTTCTGGTGCGCTTGCACCTTCTGGTTCTGGTGCATTTGCACCTTCTGGTGTTTGTGATGAATGAGGGAGGGGGGAATCTTGTAGCTTCATAATATTAGTCTCCATATTGGTAATTAATAGGCAATATTATTTTATTCAATTTCGGCTAAACAATGTTTGGTGAGTTAGGTAATGTTTGAGAGAGAGCTTCGTAAAAGGGTGAGGCGATGAGAGAGAATATTGTTATTGTCTTTATAAGAAGGCTCAATTGAGAATTTTTTTAGTTTCAAAAAACTGAGTGTTTTTTCTATTTTTAAAATCTGTAAAAATGGTAGAGAAATCTGGATGAATTGTTATCTTTATATTTTAAGTTACTTTTATTATGTGTATTGCGTACTTCATTTCAATGAGAAGGCGTTAATAGTCCGTCTGCATAAAAAATTGAAACTAAGTCATCCATAACAGCTGTTTGTTGTACAAAAAGATCTTGTTTTTAAAAAGCTTCTTTTGAATTTCTTCCGAAGAGAAATATTGTTAATTGCTTGCTGTAAATTTTTATGTATGCCGTGTAATATCATCATTTTATGTGTGATGGATATTGGTAGGTTTGTTTATTGATCCTTAAATTTTGCGTGAATAATATGCAAGAGCAAGCCAAATGAATCTCAACTGCAGATGCAGATTGCCAAGAACAGTTGTTTTTTATCTATGTGTATTTTAGAATCTGCATCCTTTAGGGTAGGAAGGTAGGCTAAAATGTGTCGTGTGTTAACAAAAACAGCTAGATTCACCTTATTTCTGTTTATATCTTTCTCATCATTTTTGTGATGCGTTGCATGGATATCTATGGATGGCACATTTTCTGGATACTGTTTTACCCTGAATATCTCAAAAATCTTTGGCTGATGGTGATACAAATTGGGTAATACAAAAAAGATCGTCAGAAAAAGGCAAAATACACTCTCAAACATTGTTGCAAAACACAATGTTTTTACAACACTTTTTATACCAACATAAACATTTGATAATGAAATTTAGACACAAAAAAACCCTTACCGCACTCACTATTAAAGACGATTTTTTATATTCTGTCAACAGGAAAACGATAATGATTCCTTTTGGAATGTGGAAATAAATCTATAGGAAAAAGCTAATTCATTGGTTATGCAGCAAAATATGTTGTTTTAAGTGGAAATTTTTTTGATGAGGCAAAGAATGTTTTTTTTGAGAAAGGCAGCATGGTGAAGATTTGTTGCTGGTAATGTTTGGAGTGGCGTGTCGGGGTGATTCGTGATCGGTGTAGCCAGGGCGATGGTATGATGGAAGGTGGCTTGAGGAAAAATATGATCAATATATTGATTTATAATAATTTTAAGAAATTGATCTTGAATAATTGCTCTAATTATCGTGGAATTTTATCATTTGAAATTTATGTTGAATCAATCAAAGCTATGGCTCTTAATCTTAAAGAGACGTGTGGATAAGTACGGTGTATGAGAAGAATTAAAAATATCTCTTATGAATGATTTTAAGAGCCAAGGGTTGTAGCAATACCCAAGAGTTGGTAAAGTGTGTGATGGTCCAAGCGTGTTCCTGCATAAGCGTAAAAATGGTGGTGCTCTATAAATTTTATCTTATTCATTAAGGGCTTTAGCATTATACTTTTCATAATCACTGTCGTAAAATGGAGGTCACGCGCTTTAAGATATGCTTTTTTAAAAAGTACGTGAGTGAGTAACGCAATCTGTTGTGCACGACGGGCGTGATCCTTCCCGTGAAAGGGGGAAAGCACAGTGGATCTTAAGGGTGGTCTGCTAAGAGATTTTTTTTTGGGGGGAAAGGGAGGTAGAGATAGAATCTTTATCCTGTGAGGGAGAATACAACAATGGATGTTTTTAGCGAATGCTCTTTTGGCTAGAGTAGTCAAAATGTTTATAAAGGGCATTAAGAATAATGCGCAACGAACCAACAAGAGTAGAGAGAGGTTGATCTTCTATAACAAGATATTGTAATGCAGCGTGAAAATTATGTTGGCGATGCTGATATTGTGCTTCTTTAATTGCTTCTTGCATATCTTCATAGCGTTGTGTTGCTCTTTGAACCCATTGCTTTTTTGCTTGCTCATCTGAGGTGCTGTGCGTAAAACCATCATAATAGCCGTTTGGTAAACCTTTTGCGCATAAATAGTCATTTCTGATTTGCAGATATTGTTGCGCCGTGTCATATTGCTCTTTACTAATACCTGATGAATCCTCTTTATAGCTAAGCAAACAAAGACGCCCAATATAGGTTCCAACAAGCGGATTTTTTGCTTCTTCGAGGCTTAAACCAAAGCGTTTTGCACGTAGTTCAATCGCAGAGTGAGGCGGAGATTGTTTAGGGCTTTTGGCACGTGAAATTCGACCATTGGGTTCTCTTATTTTGCTTGTTATTCTCGGTCTACCGCGTTTTTTACGTATTTTCATGAACTTACCATTTGAATGAAAAAAAACTGTTTGTTGATGGGGGACAGTGATATAAAAAGCATTTGGAGCAAATACTATGGGAAAAGGAAACGTGGCAGATTAAAAAACAACACTAAAGTCATCTTAAGCGTGAAGAAAAGCAACATCGTAAAGAAAAAAATCATCTTTTTTAAAGGTGTTGTTTACCATTTCTATCTTCTCCCTATCAGTCCTATTTTTTCATTGATAGCCGATTATTTGTCTTTGAAAGATTTTTTAGCTTCTATGGAAAAATTTATAAAAAAATTGGAGAAAAAATAATACTCTATGAATATCCCTTGTTTTTTCTAATGGGATTATTGCTCTTGTTGCTTATGAGCACTTTGTGGAAATTTTTCAACTTTACCTGGGGAAAATCATGGATTTCTTCTTGGAGTTGGTTTGGTTATTGGTTTGCTATGGGGTGCTGTATCAAGATGTCTGATATGCATCATGTTGTTAAGCATTTTTTATCCTTTATAGAGTACTATTTTCTTCTATTGAGTGGAAGAGAGCTGTAAAAAAACAAACTTCTTTACCCTATTATTATAGCATAATAAGCCCAATTTTTTCAAATAAATTCATTTCTTAGCTCAAAATAAACTGTAAAATGGTAAGCGGTTTTGAGGATAATTTCTTTATTCTGTGTCCTTTATAGAAGATAAAATACTTCTATTTTTGTTGGTTGAATGGATCTTTAAATGAGAAGGGCGATAGCGTTTAAAGGTCGAGATGCAATATCGAAATAAGCTGCTTTTATCAGCACAAAGTCGCTTTTATAGGAAGAGGTAGGAGAAGCTTTTATGGAAGTTTTTATAAGAAGGAGATTTATAAGAGTAAAACTTTGATAGGGGGATTTTATAAAGGTGCAGAAGCTATATGAGATATTTCATTTCTCATGAAGCGTTTTTTAAATGAGGCCTTTTTGATTAAGAATCTTTCAAATGAAGATTGAAAAATTTTAAGCTTACTGCAGATGTTTGTCATTCTGGATAATCGGTTGCTCATTTGATTCTGTTGTTGAGAGGCATGGATTCCTAAATTCATTTCGCGACAGCAGCCTTTTGAGAGGATAAAATCTCCATGAATAATATAAATTTATAGAGCACTCTCAATCTGTAAGTTTAATATCTCATTTATGTTTAATAAACAGAGAAAACCAGCACCCTTACATATTTTGCTGATTCTCGTTATGGCGTCAACCCTTGGCATTTAAAAGTGTGCATGAGAGGCCTTGATCGGCTTTTCTTAATCTTTTTTATCCAGACGGTTTTCTCAGCTTGGAATGTGCAAAAGGAGCGTCCTTAGAGCATAGGTTTTGTCCTTTGAGGTGGGGTGATCAGGAATCTTAAGTAGAGAGAGAGGAAGCATTGGAAGAAAGGTAAAGCTGATCAGCTGCTGAAAACTGCTTGGTAAAAAGTATGAAGCTGTTGTTTCAGATTATAGGTCGGTGGGGTGAGGGCTTTGTTGAAAGAAATGGGGAAAAGGCTAGATGGGTACGATGACTGTTGTATGGAATGGTAGCTTTATGGAGGGGCTATTTTCGGTACGGGGGGCGTGTTTCTTTACCATTTTGCCCTATTTATATACTTAACGATTGTTTACGGTAGGGCTATAAAGGCACATAAGGTATACAATACTTGATCATTGAGCCTTAAAATATCCTCCCCCAAGTATTAAAGGCAAGTATTAAAGGCAGGAGGTGCCCGGAGCGTTTTATCTAAGCAAAACCCATAAGTGATCAGCAAATGGTATGTGGATAAAGTAGGTGGGGCAGTGCAGGGGAAACAAATTTATGGGGAATATCTTTGTCTCTTGGGAGGGAAAGAATATCATGATTCTTTGATTGTATAGGATTTGCTTCATTTAAAGGATGGTAAACATTGTCTTTTAAAGAGGCATGAAAATTATATATGGGAGTGTGTTGAGAGTGAGCTGTTGATAGAAGCTATTTTGTCTATAGCGCCTTGCCATGTAAGCAATGGTAAACATTCTTGTTTATAGCGAGAAGAAAAACTTTAGGCATGAGATGTTTTTTAGAGCGAATATTGTAGCTTGGTGGGGATGATAAAATATCGTCCTTTAGGGAAATAGAAAGGGGAAAATATAGGGGGGCTTTAAGCGTAGCACCTATAACGGATTTAAAAATAGACTTAAAAGATTTTATGGTATAAACGCTTGATTTATTATAAGAGAAATGTTACTCAAACTCCAGTGCGGTGTTACGTGTTATCAGATATTGAGTAAGCACTTTGAGAAGTGGGGGAGTGATTAGTATGATCACCGGTAAGTCACACCATAAAGCTGGAGACATGCAGCAAGAGGCAGATTTCGTGTTAAAACCCGTGTTGAACCATTCTAAATTGATGCGTCCTTCAACAAAAGATTACATTATTATTGTTTGCTTGGCTATCATCTTATTAGCGTTGGTTGGCATAATGATCTATATGAAACCTTTGGAATTTTTTCACATTATATCCAAAGAAGAGGCTCAAGCAATAGCCCAACAAAACTTTCAAGAAATCACTCAGGAAAGTTTGAAAAAAACTCAAGATTCCATAATCAAACATTTGCATAGTGTCGGGTGGAATAGTGTTTGGGCTTTTTTATGTCTTTTGCCGCAAATGATTTTAGGCTTTCTTTTGGTGGGATTTCCACTCTTTTTTATTCTCCTTGCTATGGTGAAACGGGAGGTGAAGGAAATGATGCAGCCAATGGAAAACAGTGTCAGAGCAGCAATGCTGGACAGTTAATCGCTCGATAAAATACGGTGGGGGGGGAAGTGACCGCTTTTTTAATAATTGGAATGTTTATTGTCGTGGGGATAGCTCTCTTTATTTCTTTGGCATTTTGTATGGTATTATTTTCTACCATAACGACAATCTTGGCACTCTATTATTCTTTGATAAAACGGGCAATCTTGTTATTTAAGATGCGCCAAAAACTAAAAAAAAGTGCAACGCAGAATTTGAGGCATGATCAGACAGAGAACAGGAAACAAAATGATGTTCTTCAGTTCAGTCCCCTTTCTTTTCAAGAAGCTTTGATCCTCTCAAGAAAAGATTATTCTATAATTTCTTCTATTGCTTTTGTTATATTTGTGCTATGCGTAGGTTTTATAGTTTTTTCAGCGTTTCTTCCAAAATCTAAGATGTTTTTGCTCAGTCATGCGCCTATATTGTTTTACATTAGTGATTTTGTCATGAGGATGATGTTTTTAGGGTGGGCATGTATTGTTGTCGCTTTACCTGTCATTTTAATTTTCCATGGGATCTTTCATTATGATATTAAAAGCATAACAAAGAAATTAAAAACTCTTGCTTGAGATAAGAATAAAATGATGTCTTAACATCAATGTGATAGAGGGGAAAAGTGAGCGTTATGATATATTTGGCTGTTTTAGGTGGAATCATTATTGCCATTTTGGTGTTTATGGTCATAATCAGGGTGCCTTACCTGGTGATCAAGAATATGAGGTTGTCCTTTAAATTATCTCAAGAATTGAAAAAGAGCACGACGCAACAAAAATATGCCATACAAAAATTGCGCGATGATAAGGAAGAAATGAAAAAACAGAATCTCGTATGCGAGACACTTGATGCAAAAATACGCTTTCTAACCTTTAAAGAATCTATCCCCCTTTATTCAAAAGAATGTAAAATAATTCTTTTTGTTTGTATCCTAATTTCTGGTTTACAATCTACTTGCGCTATCGCAAATTTTATATGGTGGAAGAGTGAGATGGTTGACTTTATCATGCTGCTAGGGAGCACTATGTGGTTAGGAGCTGTTCTCGTGGTTCTGATCATTGCAGGCATGTGTATAAAATTAACAAAAAAATTGAAAAAAACGCTTCAACAATTGGAGGAAGCTATAAGACAGCGTGATCACGCAATCCGTATAAAAAATGCGGAAGGAGAACAAAATGACGAGTAGTTTTATAACATTAATAGTATTTTCTTTCCTGTTTTTTATGATCTTAAATGTTTTAATGTGGATGCCAGTTTTTATCATTTATTACCTGTTTATCAAGCGTGCAAGGCTGTATTGCAAGGTAAAAAAAGAACTAAATTGCGTGCTGAATGAATGCCATAGAGCATTGCAAAAGATCGCTTAAAAATAAGTGTTTGATAAAAAATCTTTCTCTTGTTTGGCAAGACTATAAAAGAAGATTCTACATTTCTATGGTCATGGTAGTCTTGTTGATAATCACAACAATGGTGACAGGGGATGATGTTGTTCCTTTTAACCTATTAATGCCACTTGCATGTGCTTTTTATTTTTACCGATTATTCCTATCTTGCCTATCATTGTGACAAATCAGTTGAAAAAATGGTGCGGCATTTCGAAGAAAAGCTTGAAAAGAAAAAAGCACCACTAATACTCTACAATATGAGCGAGAGGAAAAAGTGAAAAGCAGCTATTGTTGCTATACGTCTTGCCTTTGATTTATTCCTGAAGCGGTCTGGAGTTTTATTGTGTTTTATGCTTGCGTGTTTTAAAAAGAGTGAGAGCTTTTGCTGAGTGAGAAAAACAAGCCAAGAACAGCTGTTTTTGTACTGTCTTTTAGAGTTATTCTTTTGGGTCTTTTCTTTAAGAGAGAAAATCTTATAATTTACGTTACTTTTTTGAGCCTGAAAATTTGTCTTATAAAGCGACAAAAGAATGAAAATGGATGCTTAAAGTAGAGAATGCGGTGGTAAGACGAGGAAAAAAGCCCATTTTCTTAAGGCAGAAAAGGCAAGGCGAGCCAAAAGCACGAGTTTTCGATCAAAATATTTTAATTGCGGAGATGAGGCGGCGCTTTAAAAAACTTAAGGTGGGCTGCAAAAATTGAAGAAAAAGAGGATTATTGGGCGACTAATTATTGACCAGAACACGAAGGAGAGTTTATCTATATACAGCTTCTCTATAAGAATGAGAAAGATTATCGGTAATTTGAGTGTACTCTTTGATCGGAGCCTTATGGTGGTCTTTGGTATATATATTGCCGCTTGCCAAAATGATAATACCTTATAGTTCTGTGAGACTTGGCTCTACAATGCAATTTTGAGGTAAAGAGAGGCGTAATTTTGAAAAAAAGGTTAAGTTGCTGGGCTTCTAAAGCGGCTGTTTGAGATAGCCTTGGTGAGAGAAGATGTTGAGCTTGGTCGTGTGATAATTCTGGGGATTTATTTGGATTAGCTCTCAATATTATACCTTTCTTTGGAAAAAGGAAATAGCGATTTCTCTCTGTTGGTTCCTTATTTTCTGCGTTATATAGTGACTCTGACTGTGAGGGGTGATGTTGAAGCTTTACATTTTATGACAAAAGCTTTATGGAGGGCGAGAGCTGGATGGATGATGTGAGGAGGAGCTTTGAAAAGCATTGAAAAATCTATGTGAAATGCGCTTTGGTGAGGCGTAAAACCGTGGATAAAAAAACTTAGTGATTTATCTGAATCGCTTCTCTTCTCTTTGGAAAGGAACTCACTTTCTGAAAATAATTCAGAACCTTAGCGCCTAAGATACGCAATTGCGTAATAAAAGAGATGTTTATAAAAAATTTCTCGAGAAAAAAATAGGTGTGAAAACAACAGAAGTGTACTGTCAGCGTATAAAAATATGGTGTGTGAAATCAATAAAAAACACAGCCTTGTTTTTATTGTCGCAGTTGTTAGGAACAGCTCTGATATCGGATGCATAAAAGATGAAGAAATACAAATCATTGAGATAAAAATTAATTGAATTCATGGTAAAGAAAAAAGCTTTATAGAATGAAAAGTTTTACCTCATGAAAATGGCTTAAAAATTTACACAAATGGGGGATAAAAAATGAGCAGCAATGAAGAAAATATACGATTTGATCAAGAACTACGGTCTTTTTCGCTTGAAGAAACATTTCTTACAAGCAAAAATTACAAAGTCATCTTTTGTATTGCTTTTGTTATTTCAATTTTGAGAACGGTACTCTTCGTATCAATTTTGCTTGGGTGGAAATTGATCGGATGGGAGATGGATGTCGTTACTATTCCATTTTTAATCGTGATTATTCTATCAATGCTGCTTTTTGGGGGGGTCCCTATTGCCTTTGTGATCCGTATCATTTTGACGGGGTTGTTGAAAAAAGAGATCAATCAGTTGGATCAAGCAATCAAGCAGCAAAGAAAAATCGCTTGTCAATAAAATATGCTGTAAGGGGAAGCAGAAAATGAATACGGGTTTTTTTTATTCTTATGGGTTGTCGCAGCGGTGCTTGTCACGCTTATTTCTGCTATGTTCGATATGTTGATTTGGGCATTGTATTACTCTGTCTTCAAGCGGGTGAGAATGTATTGTAAAGTGACAAAAGAATTAAAACGTGCGCGTAAACAACCTGATGTGTTTGAACAGCCCAGTGGGAAGTAGCTGATGATTAAGGTGTCAGATGAGGAAAAAGCCTTTTCTCTTTCTGATGAGGAAATTCTAACGATGGGAAGTGCAACAGCACTTTTAAAGAGTTTGGCGTGGAAGGTGGAAATTGAAGGAAAAGGCGATTATTGGGCCACCTTTTTTTACCAGATCGTGAAGTGCAGTTTCTCTATAACGAGAAACAAGTGGAAGAATTTTCACCGTTTGATCGCAGACTTTTAGGAATGAGCGGTATTTTTGCGGCAGCTTGCCAGACGATTAATCCTCATAATTCTGGGGTGTTGCCAATGGTGTTTTTGAGTTTTGTGTCCAAGGGATTGAAAATTTTTGAAGAAAAAGTAAGTGGTGCATGTTTTAAAAAAGCATTTGACGACACTTTAAAATGGACAATAGAAGATGATCGTTTGCATGAAATGTTTTGCTCTCAATAGAGTATTTCTCCTTGGGAAAAAGATTCTTTATCATAGTTAATGGATGAAGAAAAAGCGGTTTCTTATGCTCTGTTGCATCTTGGAGCTCTTGCATTGCTCGGGGATGTTGAGACTTTAGTTTCTTATAACGAAAATTTTACAGCTGGTAAGCTGCTTGGCTTTGATGAAACCATTGAAAAATCCATCTAGAACGGGTTGTACAGAGATGTACTCCATAGTCGTGGATGGCTATCAGCTTTTTAGAGTCATAGACCCTGATTTGTGCAATAAAAAATGGATTTTCCATAAAAAAATAGTTGAGGAGAAAAAGAAAGAATTAAGGGAACAAGGGTACATTGTGCGTAATGAATCATGCATCTTTGCAGCAGAGGGAGCAAAACATTCTCCTGATATTATTTATATTAAAGATGGTAAAATCAAATTTATGGATATAAAAATTAGTTAGTTTAGACTCTGCTGTTGCTGTTATTTGGAGAAACTAGTCTGATTTGAAGAAAAGTGCTCTTGTTGAAAAAAAGTAAGCGCATTGAATCGTTTTTATGTCAGAGCAAAATAAAGAGTTCTAAAAATCAAGAATAACAGAAATATTAAAAAAATAGGCTGAAAATAATTTGATTCTCAAGAATAGCAGAGAAAAATTGTTTATAAATTTACTGCTATCTTCTTAAAGAAGTTGCTGGAAGAACAGTGAGAATTATGAGCTATCATTGATTAAAGAGGTAAGGGATGAGGGGTTGAAGCCTTCGTCATTTGAGATGTGAGGAGGATAAAAAGTATCATTTGCAGCGGTGTTAAGTTTTTTTCTTTTGGGGCGTTTGTATTTTTTAAGCAGTGCCTGCCAAGTTTTGAAAGTGTCTTTACTTGCTAAACTTCAATATTATCCTAAGCATGGTAAGATTGTAATATTGATTTGAAAAATTTATGCCTTTTTTGTGTTATTATGAAAATTCGTGGAGTTTGGAGGTGAAATCTAAGGTATGTGGTAGAGCATTAAGGTAGGAAAAGTTGCTGGAACAACAGCGGGAATTGTGGGGGCATCATTCATTGAAGTGATAAAGGTTGATACTGAAGCGGTAAGAGTTGAGAGCCTGGGGGGCTGGTTTAGAGTTTATGCTGTTTGAGAGTTAGAAAAAATTAAAAAAGTGTCATTTTTGAAGGCGGTAATGCGGTAATATTGGGTTAATAAAAATACAATAACAATTAAACTTAAACAAAAGGCCCTGTTAAAAGGGCCTTTTGTTTAAGTTAATAATATGTACAAAATGTATATAATTTTATTTTAATAACTGTTTATATCTTATACTCTATGAGAAACAAGCTGTATAAAATATATAATAAGTGAACCTAAAAAACTGGCTATTGCATTCAATAAATTTTGTCCTTTTTCATATATATCATTTATTGATGCTTGTTCTGATGCCGTTCTATTATTTATTCTAAGTATATTCAATGTTTCCGATGTGTCACTTACTGGTTCGAAAAAATTTAAAGACGTTAAATGTGTTTTCTCAACAGTATAAGGAACAGCAATAGGAGAGGGCTTTTGATTGACTATACGATCAGATTCTTGAAGTGCAAGAGCTAAACCACTTGTAATTGCCCCCGCTATGAAAAAATATCTGATATTCATAGTTTTTCTCCTATTATTTATTTCCATAAATAAATATCGATATGTATCATATATAAATTCAGTTTAAATAACTATAGTAAAAATACAACAAATATAAAAAAGGATAAATTTTGTCTACAAATTGACAAAATTTACACTTAAAGGGGCTTAACGAATTCTTTCAGATTCTATTTTATGAATATTTAAGAAAAGTTTGAAAGCTCTGTAGGCAAGTGGAATCCCATAAGATGGGTGATAAAATAGCTGCTAACAAACTTCTTATAGCCCCATTGGCTAAAGTTTCATAAAAATTAGATGTGATGAAAGTTGAGTAGAATTTGTGAGGGGAGGGATGCACTCTTTGAGGGTTTGAGTGCATCCTCTACAGGTTGGAGGCGTCCTATGAGGGTGGGATGTTCTCCGTGAGGGGAAGGATGCACTCTTTGAGGGCTTGAGTGCATCCTCTATAGGTTGGAGGCATCCTATGAGGGTGGGATGTTCTCCGTGA
>NZ_JH725064.1:40057-76840 GCF_000278215.1 Bartonella rattimassiliensis 15908 | reverse complement strand
GAAGGATGCACCTTTTAGGGTATGAGTGCATCCTCTATAGGTTGGAGGCATCCTATGAAGGTGGGATGCACTCCGTGAAGAGAAGGATGCACCTTTTAGGGTATGAGTGCATCCTCTATAGGTTGGAGGCATCCTATGAAGGTGGGATGCACTCCATGAAGAGAAGGATGCACTTTTTAGGGTATGAGTGCATCCATAGGAAAGGCATATTCTATTAAAAATAGAGATAGCCAAGAGGTTTATTCTTTTACTTTATGCTAACGATTATAGCACTCTCTCTGGATATTCATTCTGTATCCTCAATACCTGAAATGATTATACGATAAGGCTTGTTCGTCAGGGCAATTGCAAAAGATGTTAGAAGATCTACGAAAATTAAGATATTTTTATGCTTTTTTCTTGTTTTTTTTTTGATTTTTTATTGGTGCAAGATTTGTAATGCGTTTTCCTACAGTTTGTTTTGCTATTTGGCCAATGGTCTTGGTGAAATACTTTGATTATTTTAATTATTTCAACGCTGCCTTCAAAGAATAATACTTTATAATACAATTAAAATAAATTATGAAGGTAAGTTATATCAATTTTTGGTTTCTTAAGCAATCTTAGAAAAGGGGGATGTTGTATAGATTGGGCGAGTTGTCTTTAAGGCAGATAATACATTGATTTATAATGATAATAAATCATTTGCATGTTGAATAAGAGGACTGAAGATTGTAAATCTCTTTCATTCCACACCTATTGTATGTTAAAGTCATCAAAAGCGTACTTTAATATGTCATAAGTGTGGCTGGCATGGGAGAAAATACCTCAAACAAAGAATCGCAATGCTTCTTATGAACGCTCTTAAGTGTTAAGAGCTTATCGAATACCCGAAAGTGTCTCAATGCCCAAAGTTAGTTCAGAGTTAGCAAAGTGTGTGATGTTACCAGTTTGCTCTTTAATAGTAAGCGTAAAAATAGGAAGTTTATAAATTATTTTATGTTCTCCATGAAGTTTTATGTTTTTCATGGGGGCTTTATCGTTATACTCTAGTGTTGTTGTTGAGGTGATGTGGAGGAGGTATCGTAAAAAGGTGGGGTGAGTATTGCACGTTATCTTTTGGAAAGCAAGAAGATTAACGGATTTCGGAAGAATAGGAAAGATATGAAGTGTTATGAATGAAACATTGCTTCATTTTTCCTATTTATTTTTTATTCGTTTTGGCTGTTAAAGAGTAATATCTGAGTGGAGATTATGCATTGCCTTAGGCATTAGGTTATTTCTAATGGGGCTTTCGTTTTTTAATGGGTGATGTTCTTAATGGAAAACAGAATGTTCCAAAAAAAATAGACTTGTGTTGTACATTTACGTATTTCTTTTAAAGAAACATAGTGTTTTTACATCTTATAATGAGGTTGGTGAACGGAATAACGGAAAAAGCTCTTGTGAAAGAGATAATCTCTTCTGTAAAATCTTAAAGAGAAGTTAGCACCATCATACTATTCGAGCCCCTAATGTAATGACAGCTCTTGAAACTTGGGAGTTTTTATGAGAAGCGTTGCGATTCTTTATCTTTGAAGTATTTTATCCTATATGTCTTTCTTACCTGCTAGTATGCAGGGGAATGGTTTTGATTAATTCAACATAAAGTAGAGTTGAAATGAAAGAATCTTACGATATTGGCGGTTCTGATTTATGTTAAAAAAAGCGATGATTTTAATGGTAAATTAAAGATATTGACTATTTATGATAGGGCTTGGGGGCTATGTCTTAAATTCATTTGAGGTCTATGTGTGGAAAATCAAGAGAAAGTAGAAAGCTAAGAGCTTTCGTATCCAAGCTGCGGGTAGAACAGAGTGGGTTAAGAATCTTCATCTTTTGAGGAGGAGACACAAGGCGATTTTATTGACAGGTGGATCTTATGGAAGAATATAACAAAGTTTAAGAAGGGATTGATCGAAGACAATACAGCTATAAAAAAAGTCCTCTGATATTACAGAGGGCTTAAAACCTTAAGAGAACTTTCAACATTGAACCGTAAAAAACGTCCAAAAAAACAAGCTTTAAAAAGCGCATTAACTAAAGATTACAAATCCACAACTAGCAGAGAATTGAAAAGGGAGCAATATAAAAAATACTTTTTATACAAAATAAAATTTTGCTATTTGTGTATTAAAACTTAATGAATACTTATTTTTAATTGAGTGCTTATTCTGAATTCGACATCAATTAATTTGTATTTCAAGATGTGATAATGCATGCAACTATCTTGGATAAATGATTGAACAAAATATCCTCTTCAATATATTGATTTATAATGATAATTTATCGTTATTCAACTTGAATTAGACCCCCGAATATCGTCAGATTCTTTCATTTCAAATCTGTTTAATCAATCAAAACCATGCGCTTGCACGTTACAAGCAGGATTAGCGTGTGGATCAAATTTGTATAAAAAAGGGCTCTTATGAACCCTTAATGCAAAGGTTATTGGCAATATTGGGGGCTGGCAAACATAATGATGGGACTGGCTGGCTTCTCCATAAGCGTAAAGATGGTGGTGCTCAATGGATTTATCGTTATATTCTTCACAGGCCCCGTCGTGAAATGGGATTGGGTGTCTTGAGAGATGTCTCTTAAAAAAAAGCCCGTGAATTAGCAACTGGGTGGCGTTCGGTTTTACGTGAAGGTCGTGACCCCATTAAAGAACGCAATAAATAAAAGCGTGAAGCAATAAACAATCTCCATTATTTAAAAGACAAAAGCGAATCTATTTAAAAGCTTCTCATGGTGATAGACTGATGTAGAAGAGGGGGATTGGCGTGGAGTTAGTTTTATGGAAGACAGTGCTTTTGAGGGGTGTTGCTTGAGAGTATGTATTTGATAGGAGGTGAATGGTTGAGCTCGTCGGGGGAAGAAGAAGGACGGGTGTGAGGTTAAGAATTCTCATTCAGGAGAAGGTGGGCAGCAGAGGATGTTGCCCTGAAGGATGAAAAAAATTATTCAGAATGTTTATGGTTTGCATATCCCCAATGAAATGCTAACAAGTCTAAACAATCGCGTAAATGATCGGCAAGGGAGTTTTGTTTGCGTTTTGAAGAACTTAGTTCTTTTATCCCTTGTCCATGGCCAATAACCTGCTCAAGCAGTGAATAGCCTAGAATACCAAGTTGAATTTTAACTGTTTTTAATTGATCGGATGCTTCTATTTGGCGTTCAATGGGGAAGGTGTAATCTTGGTTACAGGAAATCTTTTCACGACTGTAGTCAAGACTCGTGTGGAGATCGGCCTGACTTTGACGCCAGTAAAAATAAAAACGTTCGGCTGCTCTATATTGTGTCTTACTAATATGTCCTTTCGCATATAAAAGTGCAATGGGACGGCTTTGGACATTGACAATGGCTTTTATGGTGCGGCGGTTGCTGGAGCTTTCTGGATGAGCGGGTTGAAAATAAGGATTGCTCGTTTCAATTGGAATTTCTTGCGTTTTTAAATGACCAATATGCTTTTCTTTTTCTTGATGATCAAGAGAGTAGATTTGTGTATTTTTTTTCTCTTTGTCGTTCATATCATCTCCTTAAAAAATGATCGTTTGGTTTTCTGTTTCAAAGAAATTTAAATGTTGCTTGCTCTATGGAGTGTAGATGCATGGCAAGGATATGGTGGCGTGTGGGGAGAGGACTTGGATTTGCTTCTTGAAAAGACTGGTGTTTTGCTGCATTAGAGTGTTAGCTTGGTTTTTGTTGTTGTAAGGAATATGCATGGGACGTAATTTGTGGTTTTTGCCGTAGTTGGTGTTGTTCTGCATCTGGGGTCTTTAATTTCTACTGAATGTGGGAACGAGGTATTTGAGGGGTACAAGGAAACAATTTTTTAAGAGAATAGTGTTTGGAGGCTTTATTGGTTGGGGTTTTAGTTTTGTTTATACGGTTGCTGAACACATCGCGTAGAGCTGGCTTTGGTTCTTAAATAATGGGTGTTTTGCATCCTTTTAGGCCTTGTCATTGGGCTTATTTGTCTTGGGAAAAAGCGTTGCGGGTTTCTGTTTTAATTCTTTGAAAAGGTTTGGTATTTTCTGTTGGGATCGTTTTTGGTGGAAGGAGGAGGATTTGTCTCATGAGGCGTGTTTTTGAAGGAAAGGATGTTTGATTGTCTTTTGGGAGTAGTCCGTTCGGATGTACTGTGGGGATTGTTCTTGATAGGAACGGTGTTTGTTGCATTGTTGGATCTGCCATTGGTTTTGCCCATGTGGGTACAGAGCGGAGGGAAAGTTGCTTTGTGGTCTCGAACATGGGATGTTTTGCGCCATTGCTACTATATGTATGAGTATAATAGAGATATTCTTAATGGAGTTCGTGTTTGCTGTTGAGTTTGCTGGTATAAGAGCCAAGAGATATGGTTGGGGAGAGATCATTGTGGCTGTTGAATTGGTTTGTGTTGTTTTTCATTGTGGGGGGTGGTTTTCGGTTTTGCCTATATGGGTGTAGAGCTGGCTTTAGGTTTAGAAGGATTGGGGAGGCCGTCAGTAGGGGATTGATAGCTGTTTTTCTTGATGAGGGCGCTAGATGGGTTGGTTTAATCCGGTAGGGACTCTTCAGAAAAGTAGTGTTAGCGGGCGTTCCAGATAACGTCGTAGCGTTAATGAGTGTTCAAAAGAACAGCGATAGCGATAGGTTCGAGGATCAAACCAAAGTCCTATTTTCCCCTCAAAATCACCCGAACGTTGCTTGGCAATATTCATAATGACGCCGGGGCGTTTGGCTAAATCTGCTTTTTCTTCTTGCAATGAGGCGGCAAAGATTTTATCTTCTAGCGAGCGGTTGCGCCAAACAGTGATGATGTTAAAGGCATTGGCGCCAATCTCTGAGGCGCCTTTTATATCTTCTGTGCCAGGAATATCCTTATCTAATCCTCCTTTGCGGGCATGGGCAACAAGATGAATATGCACCCCGTTTAAAACAGCCCAATCAACCATTTTATAAACCGCTTGTTCTTGTTTCGCATAATCGTCAGAGGCAATGCCAAGCCGCATGAGACTGTCGATGATAAATTGATCGCAGCCATAGCGTGCCCGGCAATAGTCAAAGACATCAAGTAAAGTGTCAACGCTCGATTTGCCAACATGTTCATAAAGAATAAGGCCATCGTCTAAAAAATGAAGAATCTGTTCAATCATCTCTCTTGTAGGTTGTTCTAAACCCCCAGTTTGTTTGGTTAAACGGCGTAAGGATTGTTCTCCTTTCATCTCTAAAGAGGCTAAGCAAAGGCGACTCTTTTGTGCAATCCAATGGGGAATACAGTCTGATAACAATTGGCTTTTTCCAGCACCACTGGCGCCACTCCAAAGGGTTAACTCTGCCGGGCGAAAATGTAATTTGCCATTCAGTTTAGGATAGGGAACTGTATAGCCAATATGTTGTTCAGGTTCTGGCCAAAAAAGTTTCATGACTTTGTCTTTATAATCTGAAGCGCGCCGTAAGCCTTCTGGTGCAAAGCTTTTTGCTGAGGAAAAGGCAGATTGTATGGTGGCTCTATCAATACCAGCCGTTAAACAGTCATTGGCATCTTTAAGGGGTAAAAGTACACGGTAGCAGCGATGACGACCAAGCCTGCTGGCAATCTCATGGGCAGCTTCTTCACCAGGCTTGTCCATATCGGTTGCTAAAAAAATCGTTTCAAAAGTTTCTAAATGATCAAATTCATTTTCAATCCAGTTGTGTTTGCTTCCACTTCCTCCTCCAAAGGGTACAGAGACCGCCGGATATCCATAGGCGGCTAAGGAAAGTGCATCAATTTCTCCTTCGGTGATGACAAGTGTACGGTTTGTGGAAGAAAAAGTGGGGAAAGATGTGTGCTCCATCGAGAACCCTTGCTGTGGGATATGAGTGGCGGTGTGGGGTGAGGGTGTGGGTTGTGCTGCTTGAGTGGCGGTGTGGGGTGAGGAAAAAATGGCTTGCCAACCAAATAAAATCGGTTCACAATGTGCTGCTGTAGGTTTTGTTTTTGCTCCCGCTTGGGCAAGTCGTTCTTTGACTAAAGCAAGAGTGCCGTCGGGTTTATAAAAAGGGAAAATGATTTTTTTACCATCTTCTCCTATGCGGTAACGCTTTATAATTTCTAGAGGAATGTGGCGCTCTTGGTGAAGATAGATTTTGACGAGATTTTGCGGAGAGCACCCTGTGGGAACTGGTGGACGACGATAGGAACGATGGGGCGCCATAAAAGGTTTGGGGCGTGTCAGATTGAGAACAGCGCGTGCTTCTTCTAAGGCTTGAGAAAGGCTAATGCCTTTAACTTCACACCAAAGATCTAAAAGATCTCCTCCAATGCCTTCTGCAAAATCATACCAAAGGCCTGCTTTATTGCCGCTCAAGCATACCGATAAACTTTGACCAACTTCACCGCGTATGTTACCTACAATCCAATTGTTCCCTCGTTTGCGCCCCTGAGGAAGAAGCATTTCTGCTATCGTATCTGCTTGTGAGGTAAGCTTTTGTTTTATCTCAAAAATTGTACTCATGGTTCTTCGTTGGGTGAATATGTTACTGTTTTTTCAAGTGGGAAAAGTGAGGATACTGTTTTCGTGGTTCTCGTCGTTCAATCTTATGGAAAATCCCTTGTGATCTAGAAATTTCTTTGCTGTGTTCCTGTCCTTTAATGAAAGTTTCTAACACTGCCATGCCGATATCTGCCATGCATGGAAAACGCTGTCCTGTGGCAAAAAAGGCCATAGGCAAAGGTGATTGTTGAGAGCCTGTACTGCGTGAAGAGAGTGCTTTTATGAGGAAAAGTCAGATGTGGATACGTTTTGCTGTGAAAATTGACTATCAAATTGTTGTTTTGCACCTTATCGTTTTGTCCGATAGTGCTTTTTTTACAGTTTTGAAACATTTTTCCACCGCTTATCTGCTTGAAAAATACCTTGGGTGTGTAATGTCAAAAATCGCCGTTATAGTTGATTAGACTGCGGTAAAGAGTGTCGTTGTGCTTAGAGATCAAAGATGAGGAGTCCCCATGTTTTTGCTGTTCTAGCCGTTCGATCTCACGGCGAAACCAGTTGCGCCATGTGGCTTGCCAGTCTGCTTTGAGAGATTCTTTGCCACTCTTGGCTTGCCAGTAGTCACGAAACTTCTTGGCTTGCCAATGGGCTTGACTCTCACTCAAACCTTCTGAAACCGCCGCATTGATGTCTGCTTGCCAATCTTCAGGAAGCCGATGTCCTTTGATAAGCGATGAGATCAGGGTTTTTTTTGTGCATGAAGGTGAGACGCAGGCAGGTAAGGTGGAGGGCGAAAGAGCACAAGCGGATTTCGTTTTTTCCTGCAGGACAAGTTGGGTGATAGGGGAAGGAGGCGCAACAGAAGGAGAGGTAAACTCAGATCGACAAGCCTTTAAGGAAGAAGAAAAATTTTCTTGAAAAGCCGATTCCGCACTTGGCGTAGAGAAAAGGAGTGGTGAACCAACAGACGAAGTGGAGGAGCGATGGTCCCTTTGCTCAAAACTGGATTCGCAGGAAAAACAAGATTCTGTTTCATGAAATAAAACTTTCTTTTCTGAAACACCGTAAGGTGTTTCATTTTCTTCTTCTCCTTCTGCCTTTTGAGCTTCTAAGCTTTGTTCAACACCTTTTTGCTTCTCGTTCAACATTTGTTGAATCTCGACATTGATTTTCTTACGCTTTTTTGCCGAAGAGCGTCCCGCAAAGGATTTTTGCTCAAGCAATTTTTCACGCTCTTGAAAAACATTTTCGCAACGCTTGTTCCATAAGCCATTGGCTAAATTTAAAATCTTACCCTCTTGGATCAGCATGGATAAAACATTGACAAAAGTTCGCTTGTCACAACCGCAAAGACGCGCTAAACGTTCTTCCGATATTTCAAGAGGACGTCCACGTGCATACATTTCATTGAGAAGAATCGTATAAATTCCAATCTCGTGTGCACGCATGCCACGAACGCCGCCTAGAAAATCATTTTGATACCAACAAACATAAGGAAGCCTAGAAGATTCATAGTGAGGAGTTTCTTGTTGATTAGCGTTTTTCATACTGGAATGGACTTTCTTGTTTTTTATAGCTTTTCATGGACAATAAAAGCATAAATAGCCAGTTAGCTTAGGTTGAATTTGCTTCAGTGTAATCAAAGTAGAGGCAAATGGTTGGCTGTGCCCGAAGAATAAGGGATGAAAAATTACAATTTGTAATTGCTTAAATGAAAAAAATGACAAAATACAAAACATTCTCAATGCATCAGTTCTGTAAGAGAGCCTTTTGTATCGGTGGTTAAAGTGTTTTTATGAGTCAAAAATGAAAAAAATCCCCCTAAAAAGTAAAATTTGTTCCTTTAATTTTATCCTTTTTAGAGGATAATGCAAGTCCATTTTACAAAAAGGACGTGTTTTTTTTTAAGACGCGCTATATGGTGAAACTATGAATATCGATGGTTGGCGTCAAAGATTAAAAACCGCTGTGGAAAAAAGTGGAAGATCAAAAAGATCTATATCCCTCGCTGCCGGTAAAGGTGCTGGGTACCTTCATTCTATCCTTTCTGAAGGAAAAGATCCAACAATCGAATCTCTCTCGCGAATTTGTCACGAAATTAATATCAGTATGAATTATATTCTTTACGGTAAGGGAGCTAGTCCTGAAGATAAAGAATTCATAGAGCTTATTTCAGAACTTTCTTCGGAAGAGAGACAGGCAATTTTGACTCTTTTGCGGCGACCTGTTGACGAAGCTTTAAAATAAGTTCCTTCTGTGTTTTTGAATCAAGGCGATTCCAATATTCTATTAATATTATATCACTCATTTTATCTCTCCTGTGTGTTTATAATTGCAATTAAATAAGAACAAATAGAGAACAACAAAAGAACATGAGGGAAACTAAGAACAATCGATGGTTATGGGCATATATCATTTGAACCCCGCAAAGATTTAAAATATATCTTTTATGAAGGATAAAATGATTGACATCTCTCCTATAGAGGAGATAAGACTAACGCTATATTTGGCCTTGTCAAGACAAAGCTATATTTTTTAACTATCTAAAGGGGGAAAATCATGAAAAATATTGCATTCGTTAAAGAGGATGAAATTATAATCATACTTTGCGAAGACGAAAAGCCTGATATCTATGAAGGACCAATAGACGAAATAGAAGAAGTGCTCGAACTGATTGAAGAATCTGAAACTGTTTATAAAGTTTTGCGACTCGATCTTACAACAAATCATGCTGAAGATGTTACGGAACAAATCGCTGATTTTTATACGGAAAATTACGAAATAAATGAAGAAAATACACAATTGCAGCCCTTTATTTTGAATAGTGAAGCCTATCATACCTGTTTAGATGAAAGAAGAGCACGCGATTATGAAGATAATCTCTATGGCTCTTACGAAAATCAGCATCGTTTACGCCCCTGTGATGTCTTGTCAGATTATTGGTGGTAATCATGCCAAGTTATCTCAAGACTTTTTATCAAGGGTTTCCACTTTATTATGCTGGAAATACTCGGAATTTAATCAGACTCGAACCACAAAAACACAATGCTATTCTTTTCATATCGCAAGAAGCTGCTGAGGGTATGGCAAAAAAATTAGCAGAAAAATATCTCTGCTATAATTTTGTCGTTGTACAATAGCAGACTTAAACAGAATTGAAAAAGGATATATCCACAACCGATAAGTGATTTTTTATGAGGGTGGGAAGGGGGCGCATTATGCTTTCATGCTATGGAATGAGTACTGTTGGATGGAGGCTGTGTCAGGGAGTCATAGGCTGGTAGCTGGGAGACTGGCGCTAGGAAGGGATTTGGCTGGTCGGGAAAAAGAAAATAAGCGCTTGTTGAGGAAAATGTTGGAAGGGAACTGGTTTAGCAGGAGAGTAATGGGGAAAGAGATGTGAGACAGGGAGAAGGTTTTTTGTGAGAAAGATGGAGAAGCAGCGGTTTTTGTGGTTAGCTGGGTGCTGCAGGGTATGAAAAAATGCTAGCAGTATGTTGAAAGAGCGTTACCAAAACTTCTTGGTTTTTTAGTAGCGGAACAATATTTGAGGATGTTGGCGTCCTTTGTCCTCGGGGATACAGCTTAAAAAGGATGAATGTTTCAAAAAGAATATGGTGCAAAAAAGTACCTTAAAGATAAGGGGGAGAAAAAATATGCCAATCATTATTGATTGTATGCAGGGAACAGAAGAATGGCAGAAAATGCGTAATGGTTTGATTACAGCTTCTTTGTTCGAGATCGTTATGGCACAAAAAAAACAGGGGCAAAAAACATCACGATATCATAGTGTGATGATGAAACTGGCAGGAGAGAGAATTACTGGAAAAACCGTTGATGAAGGGACAACGCTTGCTATGCGACGGGGAACAGAATTAGAACCAAGCGCACGACAGTTTTATGGAAAACTTACACAGACAGAACCTGAACGTATTGGCTTTGTTTTAGCAGATGATCGCATGAAAGGATTTTCCCCCGATGCTTTTGTGGGAAAAAATGGATTGTTAGAAATTAAAACAAAAAAACCTGAAATTTTGATTCCTCATTTCATTCAAAAGGGCTTTCCAGCAGAACATAAAGCACAATGTCAAGGAGGGTTATGGATCGCTCAGCGCGAATGGGTGGATTTAATGCTCTATTGGCCCGATATGCCACCTTTGATTAAACGGGCTTATCGTGATGAACTTTATATCAGAAAACTTGAAAATGAAATTAACCATTTTAATGAGGCTTTGGAAAAGATAGTACAGAAAATTAAATATGTTGAGACAGGGTTTAGTATAAGAACAGAAATTGCTCGAAAGGAGGGGGAAGGCAGAATGCTTCGCATGAACGAAAAGACTAGCATCGAGAGGAAAATGACGATAAGGCGGAAAGGAAAAAGAGAATCAGATGTGCGTAAGGGTAAAACGCTATAGAAAAGCAAAAACAGGTGGGGAAAAGAGCCTAGCGTGTGCTGGAAAAGGGCGTAAGCAGGGGAGATTGGCATGGCTGTGAAAGCTTCTTGAGAAAAAACGTTGGTCCGAGGCTGGTTGAACACGAGATGAAAAACAAGAAGACATTGTTGAAGAAAACGATAGGTATGACGCATGGGGCATAAGAGTTGTTCTTCCTTTTTTTGAATGTTCTTTTGTTGGCATGCTCAATCCACTTCGTGGTGCATAAACAAATGGTTTTGAGTGGTTACAATAGAATAGAGATTGTGAAAATGTTCGCTCGCTTTATTCCGAATTCTTAGGCAAGAAAAATAACCATATAGGCTCATTAATCAATAAATATATTATCGAGTAATCGAAAAAACGATAAGAAAAACTTTAAGGAGATATTTCATGGAAAAAGATACTTAAATTGATCGATAAATTGGTAAGTGGGCGTGGAAAGCGCTTAAGCTTAACCTAGAGAAAAAAATCCATTCGGTTAATATGAAAGACAAGTGTCGTGACAAAGGGGGTACTTAAAAAAAGAAGAGGATACATAAAATTATTTAAGGATAAAAAAAACAATGACCTATGAAATCAAAGGCTTGCCAAATGCTCTTGATGACGAAAAGCTATCATCTTTTGATAAAAGTACACGAAGCTCTTTTGTAGTATCACGTCGACCTCTCATATTTTCAGAAAGGATTGTCCATATATCATCCTCAACTTGATCTTCACGAATATGACGCAAAGGAGTGCTACAAACGCCTGTCAGAATAAGCAAACGCAAAGCCAGTTGTATTACAGCTGTTGTTTGGCAAAGTATTTTATAAAAGGCAGATACATCTTTCCAATCCATGGCTGGTCTATTAGTGGTTTTGTAACGTTGTTTGTCTAAGAGCGCGTGGGCTTTTTCTGTTGTCTGTAAATCAACATCAAAACCTAAGGCATAAGACGATTAAAAGCTCTATAAGCAGTTCCAGCTTTTGCATGCCAAATAAGGGCAAGGGTCTTGCGTATCTCTGTTTGTGTAATCTCAGAAACGGGCAAACAGCCTAATTGGGGAAGAATATAAAGTTGTAAAGGTGAAAACCAGAATTCATTTTTACCATCTCCTTTTAGTTCAACTTTACGACTTTCAAAAGCCTCTCAAGCAATATCTTTTAAATAATGGAGATTGCTTATTGTCTCACGCTTTTGTTTATTGCGTTCTTCAATAGGGGGCACGCCCTTCACGTAGAATTGAGCGCCATTTTGTTGCAGTTTCACGAGCTTGTTTTAAAGAGACATCTCTTAATGCACCCAAGCCCATTTCACGACGACGTCCGTGAAGGGTATAACGATAAAGCCATTGAGCACCACCATCTTTATGCTTGTGAAGTAAAAGCCAGTACCATCATTATATTTGCCAGCCCCCAATTTGCGACAGATCTTGCATTAAGACGGTTCATAAGAGCCATTTTTAAATTCTTTCTTCTACAGTTTTTATCCATACGCCAACTCCGCTTGTGATGTGCAAGCGAATGATTGTGATTGATTTGACATACACAGCTTTGAAATGAGAGAATCTTACGTTATTCGGGACTCTCATTCAATAAGAATAACGCTAAATTATCATTATAAATCAGTATATTGTCTTCTGATAAGAAGGAAAGGAGTAAATGGCTTGAGTTTGTTACATGCAATTGGTGATGATCTTTCAAAAAATTTAAATTCAAATAAGCTTAAATAGGAGGGTGAAAAAAATCTAATGCCTCTATGACCGTAGAATCTTTTTATCTCTTTACAGTATCTTGTTAGCAAAGAGCAAATGCTATGACGTCTTTATGAATTCATTGCGGGAAAGATCTCATAGATATTGGAAATAACGGCGCTGCAAGAAAACGGATCGCTCCCTTGTAAAAGGAGGGCAGGGGCAAAAGGGTAATTTTCACGTCTTTTTTGTTTTTCGTCAATTCATGGCAAATCATAATGAATATTTTTCAGAAGTATTTTGCAAAAAGTGATGTAATTGTTTAAATTTCAGTGAGAATTAGTACTGCGCAAATGAAAAGGGTCGTAATTGTAAGCAAACATGCGGATGCTTTAAATTTAAAACGCCATAATAAGCTGATTGGAATGGACATTATCGTGATTAGTATGAGGACTATTATGGTCCATTCTAGGATCTGAACTTTATAAAAATGTTTTTTCTCTGGTTGGTTGTGATAACTTATCAACTTTTTTACTCGCTTTCAGCAATACGGTGTGAAACTCTTATACCAGCAATCAAAGATTGGGAACACCTTTTCTTTTAATATGCTTATGGTCATTTTTCAAGTGATTAGATGTTTTTACGTAATCATTCCCTCGTTGTTGACTCTTTGCATGATGAGCAAATAAAAAAATGTTCATTATAGTCGTTAAGAAAATAAAGCTCTTAAACAGAAGGTAGCCATTGTTTGTGAATATCTAAATAGTTTTTTAAAACGATCCTCCTTAAATGGGCCATTCTATGTTAATTTTATATCATAAATATGGAAAAAATCATCCTTTAATGAAAAAGGCGAGAGGGATGGTATTGTCTATAAATGTGGGTGTGATAAAGTTCATCCTCCCATATGCGGGGTTTTTATCATCTAAAAGATGATTTTTATGATAGCAGAAAATATAAATAGAGAGTAAACTCTAAAATCCAAAAAGGTAGATACTATGAAGCATGGGAATAGGCGCGGTACATCGGACAAAATGATGTGTATTAAAGGAGGGGAGCTTAAAGTTCTTAAAGAGTTTTGATCATAAAGTTGGCAATGAGCAATATTCTTTGAAAAAACAAGCCATAGCTTGTTCCGCAGAAAATACTTGTTTGATCGCTGTTTGATTTTATTTTTACAAGCAATAGGGAAAAATGAATACACGATTAAGGAATAAAACGTGTGGAAATTGATCTTTTTTGACCAATGATGAATAAGATAGATCAGGATTGTTGCAAAGCTTATACCAATTTTTCTAAGGATTGCTTAGATGGCATATATTGAGAGTGGCGAGAAGGGGGTAAAGCTTAAAATTATTGGCTTTGATGGCAGCTTTAAAAGATTATCAATAGAATATATTCTAGCAATTGATTGATAATAATCATCCATTATTTAATTTAAGTGAAAATCATAAATAGCTTGGAAATTGTCTCAACCTCTATTCTCTTGAAAAAAAAAACAAAATCATTTGTTTTCATAGCATAAGCGGGATAAGTCTTTAAAAAGCAGTCAAAAAATGCTTATAATGAACGCTCTCAAAGGCTAAGGGGGATAATACAGCTAGGCTTGGAAAAGTGGCGGATACTTATCGGTTTCAATGGCACACTTATTCATGAAGTAAAAATACTGGTGCGCAATAGAAGGGGGAAGTCTTCTGGTAGGGACCTGCGTTAGTTGCATAGGCGGTTCGCATCAGTTGTAAAATTTATGCGCAGAGCGTTTTGGAAATTAAGGGCGTCATTAAAGCGAGTGAAACCAATGATCTTTAGAATGATAGAGGATTCGTGAAGGCGATAGATGCTTGTAAAGAAGAGGAAAGCGACAAAAAAAGAAAAAAATGGTGCTGCGAGAGAGGATCGAACTCTCGACCTCTCCCTTACCAAGGGAGTGCTCTACCACTGAGCTACCGCAGCCATTTCCAATCTTTGCGCTGTTTTGTGCCATATTGTCAGAAAATAGGCAAGAGAGTATTTGTATATTCTTGCAAGAAAACGTATCTTATGTCATGACATACGTTTTTTATACACTTAATAGTTAAGGTCATGAGTTGCTTGGATAGAAGCTCAACACTGTTTAAAAGGTTGCGCAATGACACAAATGCATCAAAAACAAAAGCAAACTGAAATGAAACAGCAAGACGAAAAAGCAAAACGACGTCAAGAAAGATTGGCGCAACAATTGCGTCAAAACTTGAAACGTCGAAAAGAGCAAAGTCGAAAAAGAGCGCAATCAGAACTCTAAAAAACATTTTTTTGTTTTTTAGAGTATCTTTGCAACCAAACTTCTCAATAATTTGTTCTCATAGTTAGAATGCGTTCTAAACGTTCGATAAATCATGACTTCCCAAAGGGGTTAAACCTTTGAAAGGGTAAGCGCAAAGGAAAAAAGGGAAAACATAATGGATTCTATTCAAATTATTGGTGGAGAAAAACTTAAGGGAACAATTCCTATTTCAGGGGCAAAAAATGCTGCATTGCCTCTTATGATTGCGGCGTTGCTTACTCAAGATACCCTCACTTTAGAAAATATCCCTCATCTTGCGGATGTTGAATTGCTTATTCGTATTCTCAATAATCATGGTGTTGGATATGCTGTTGATGGACAAGAATTTAATGATGAGTGTGTCAATCCAAGGACAGTCCATTTTACCGCACAAAAAATAGTGACAACACATGCACCATACGAACTGGTGAAAAAAATGCGCGCAAGCTTTTGGGTTATCGGACCTCTGCTGGCACGATGCTCAGAGGCCTATGTGTCCCTGCCTGGAGGATGTGCTATCGGAACAAGACCTGTCGATTTTATACTCGAAGGACTCAAAACTTTGGGCGCACAAATTACTATCGAAAATGGATATGTTCATGCAAAAGCTCCAAAAGGATTAAAAGGCGCTCATTACCGTTTTCCTAAAGTTACGGTTGGTGGAACACATGTGATGCTTATGGCGGCGACAATGGCAAAAGGAACAACCGTTCTGGCAAATGTTGCCTGTGAACCAGAAGTGACAAATCTTATTCGAACCTTAAATGCTATGGGAGCGCAAATAATCGGTGAAGGAACAGAAACGCTTACGATTGAAGGAGTTAAAAAACTCAAGGGTGCCAGAATACGCGTTATTGCTGATCGAATCGAAGCGGGAACATATGCAATGGCCGTTGCTATGACGGGAGGAGATGTCTTCCTTAAAAATGCAAATCCTAATCATCTCACTCAAGTGCTTCAGGTTCTCCAAAAAACAGGACTCGAGATTCAAATAGAATCTCAAGGAATTCATGTGAAGCGAAATCCAGAGAATACAAAAATTATGCCCGTTGATATTAAAACAGGACCTTATCCCGCTTTCCCAACCGATCTTCAAGCGCAGTTTATGGCGCTCATGACACGGAGCTTAGGTGTTGCCCGTATTACAGAAACTATTTTCGAAAATCGTTTTATGCATGTTCAAGAACTCAATCGTTTAGGGGCGCAGATAAAGCTCGATGGGCAGACGGCAACCGTATATGGTACAGACAATTTGCAAGGGGCACCTGTTATGGCGACGGATTTGCGCGCTTCTGTTTCTCTTGTGATTGCTGCATTGGCGGCAAAGGGAAAAACAATCGTCAATCGTGTCTATCATCTTGATCGTGGATTTGAGAGATTAGAAGAAAAATTGGCTCGATGTGGCGCTAAAATTCAGCGGTTAGCAGCATAAATCTATCAAAAATAGGCCCATATTGGTGGAGGTGGAGAAAAAGTGTTTGAGAGAAGCTACTTGAACGGTATGCTTTTCGGTTGCTCCTTGGAGGAGGACAAGATTTGCCAGTGTTCTTTTAAAAGGTTTGCTCTCTTGTGTGAAAAATTTTGCAGGGTGGGTTCTTGATGATTTTCTGAAAAGCTTTGTAAGATCCTATTTTTTTAAGAGCATGCCTTTTATCGTTGCTTTTTTCTTTGTGTAAAATTTTGCTGTTCTCACTCTTGGGAGGCGCTTGAGATCTTTGTCTTAAGTGTCATTCATGGTGCTTATGATAAGGGACTTAAGAAACTGTGCTTATTACAAACAAGAGCTGTATATTTAGTAATACTTTTTTATCGCATTAAAATTTTAAAAGATTTTTTTGATGTCAAAATTGGCGTGGGAGAGATGGTTTTATTGAGAATAATCTCATCACATAATGAGAGAGGATTGATGTAAAATTAATGCAACATATTGATTATATTTCTATGTATAATTCGGGATTATTTTAAAGCCATACATTCTTGTTTTCTTTTACCTCTGGGAATGTGTTTATTTCATCCAACATTTCAGTTCTAAACGATCTTAAAAAAAGGGATAAAAATAAACTCCTGTGATGTCTTTTTGAAAATGAATTCATTGAAAAAGGGATAAATGAAAACAATCTTGGAATTATTGCGTTGTATCACTTGATCAAGTATCGCTGAATGTTTTCCAGATTTATCCTTTGCCAGATTTCCTCTTGACATGGAATGTGTGAAAAAAAACAGACGCCAAATCAGTTTGAAGCCAAAAAAAACACTGTTAGAATGGCGTATGTCAAGATTTTATGATATGGATTTGGGGTATAAAAGCTTCAGTATAAGGGCGAATGAGCAAAATAAATGCAAAGGCTCTGAATGAATGCGAGTACGTCGATTAAAAAATGTCTCATACAAGCAGGATATTATAATAAAATAAAAAAATAAAAGAGCAGATTTGCTGTCATAATTATAATATTAAAGATATTTTTATTAGTATGATCATTCAAAAGAAAAGTATTAAAAATATATATTCAAAACGATATGAAGTATTCATAATATTTATTTTTTTAATATAAAAATATGATATAAAATAATTTATGTATTTTTATACCATTTATAATTATCAAGGAGAATAAAATGAATAAAACTTTGAAATTAGTGAGTACTCTATTGGTTATGGTTGGATGTTATCAAGGTTATTGTTCTCAAGCGATTGCAGGTACGAAGTCTGGTGCAAATCAACTTGAAAAAAAAGGTGTCCAAGAAGATTTTCAGAATAATCCTGCATTTATAGCATGGTGTATGATAAATGAGAGGTATCCGGATTGTAATCCTTTAGAATCCCGCAATCCACGGAAGTTTAGTAGAACTCTTGGGCACGGACACTGATAAAATGGCGATGTAAGCTCTTTAACGGATGAAAAAATGAACACGGAAAATCTATAAAAGATAATCATAACAAAAAAGGTAACTTCATTCTTTAAAAGCTGAGGATGGCATTGTTAATGGTGCGTCGATGCGTCACATGATCTAGAGGGGAGCGCGTCTCGTGGAACAGAGGAGGAAGGCGCTCGTTGTAATGCATGATTTGCGCGCATTGTTCTCTTGTCTTTATTTCTCTTGTAATTGCGGGGTTTTTATCTTGTTTCATGGGCGGAAAAGGGAGAAACAATCACTATCATCTTGATCGTGGATTTTTAGAGATTAGAAGAAAAATTGGCTCGATGTGGCGTTAAAATTCAATGGTTAGCAGCATACCTATCAAAAATACGCCTATATTGCTAAAAGCTAAGAAAGAGTGCTTGAAGAGAAGTTACTTGAACAGTACGCTTTTCGGTTGCGCTTTGGGGGAGAGTGCTTAGAGAAAGTTATTGGGGGAGATTGCTTGCGTGGTATGCTTTACAGTGTGTTTTTGGGGGTGAAGAATGTTTGCCAGTGTTCTTTTCAATGGTTTCTTTTCTTGGATGGAGTAGTTGGGTGCGGAATGACTTTTTAGAGCGCCCTTCAAAATCCTTTTTTAGGGTGAAAGAATGAGTGTTCTTGGAGAGGGGAATGTTTTTTTATTGTCGATTTTTAGAGATTGGAAAAAAATGAAGCTGATGTAGTGCAAAAATTCAAGGTATCACAGTTTAATTTCCTTCAAGGTTATTCTTTAAGCTTCTTCTTTTTTGGGGAAACGATCTCAAAAATTAACGGGCCTTAACCCTCTCGATAAATGCGGGTTTTATCTCATGGTTGTGGAGAGTGTGCATAAGAGTTTGAGAGGCCTCGCATAAAAAAACAAACAATAATTTTTCTTGCCAATTTTCTGAAATTACTTTACGAATAAGAAAATGTTTTTGGTCGTTTACACAGCGACCAAAAGGGATTCAAAAAAAACTAAATCCAAGCGTACAATTGAGCCAACTTTTGCGGGTATCCCGGAATTCCGGGAGATTCTCCACTGTCCAGGTGCTCTCCAGCACTAAAAGCAAAAAAACTGAGTCGGATTCAGTGTTTTTGACTCCAGGAATACTTATGCGAGCGCCCTCGCAACCGGTAGGGGGCTTAAAGTGCAAACTAAAAATCCACATTTTATTGATATTTTAATAGGTAAAAAAATTCGTCATAGACGCATTTCAATGGGGTTTTCCCAAAAAAAATTAGGAAACTTTTTAGGTGTGAGCTTCCAATAAATCCAGAAAATACGAAAACGGCTTAAATCGCGTAGGCGCAGGGCGTTTACAAGAAATTGCCGATATTCTTAATGTTTCCATTTCCTTTTTTTATTCTGGTCTCTCAACAAAAGAAAATATTCCATACCATGAGGATGAAATCGCGAAAAAAGAAGAAAACATCCTTTTGAAAAGTTTTAGAGAGCTTAAACCTAAAAAACAAAAAGCAATCTTATGCTTGATTTCCGAGATAAGAAATACAGCTTTAATTTTTCTTGCTAATTTTCTGAAATTACTTTACAAATAAGAAAATGTTTTTGATCATCTACGCTGTGACCAAAAGGGATTCAAAAAACCCTAAATCCGAGCGTACAATTGGGCCCACTGTTGTGGGTATCTCGGAGTTCCGGGAGATTTTGCACTGTCCAGGTGCTCTCCAGCATTAAAAGCAAAAAAAGCTGATTAAGTTCAGTACTTGTTACTCCCGGAATACCAATAAGAGAGCGCTCGCAACCGGAGGGGGGAGTGACGCGTGCAGGCTAAAAAAGAAAGTAATCTTATGTTTGATTTCTCATGAGTGTAAAAAGTTTAAAGAGGCTTTTTCCTCAAAAATGAATTATTCTATAGCCTCTTTCTAAGAGAAGGGGGATGACATTAGCAAAGTTTGATCGCTAACGCTTAAATTATTTAAGGCTAAAAGAAAATCGATAGAGTGTTGTGGAAAAGGTGAAAAAAAGAATGGATCTTTAGATGTCCTGTTTGTGGCAAAATTTTACCTACCGTAGAAAATACTTCCTTTTTACGCAGATTTAAAAGTGCTAACCATAACTCTAAAGTGAAATTTCCTGCGCTTGGCTTTTCCGGCTTAGGCACTTTGCCATAGCCATACCTAAATTATCGTGTGCATGAAAACCAATTTCTAAACGTGTTATACCCTTTGTTTTTTGCATGAAGTGTGTTACAGTATCGGGTAAAAGGCTTCCATTAAAATCGGCCAAATACAAAGTGCTAGCTCGATAATTATTTGCTGTTTTTGCTATCGTCTGTTAGTTTTTATCTCCTTGGCTTACTCTTGTGATGTTGATACTGGTAGACAACCCTAAAAAGCTAGCATAGCGTAGAGTGCAAATGTAGATTTAAGATCATTTTTATTGAGACATAAGCATAAAAGTATAATTCTAAAATTTTTTAGCTCTCCGCATATCCAGATGGTTAATATTATGCGCATGGGTAATAATGATAAGTTTAGCATCTGGAACAGAAGTGTGTTATCATTGAATATAATCATTAGAGTACAAAGCTGTTTGACCCACGTTGTCCATCGGTTTAAACGAACCTTTACGATAGCTGAGCTTAATATAGTCAACTTGAGCATCGATCAGATTTTTTAATATGCTCGATGATATAGTCTTATGAAAAAGAAAATTGGTGCCAATATCCTCCATTACGTAAAGTGATAGCAAGATTTTTAAGCATAGTTTCCCAAATCTAGTTATTTGGCTTGATTTATGGTCGTAAAATAATTTGCTTTTCGAATATAAATGACAAAACCCACTATACAGCACGCTGCTAATAAAATGGCAACATTCCATGGATCATGGCCGGATATTTTTCCAATAATTTCAGCGCTTAATGCTGCGCTCCCTAATTGTAAAGCGCCCATAACACCAGAAGCAGTTCCAGCAGCTTGTGGATGCGACGAAATCGCCAAAGCTGTTCCTAACGGCAACAAAAAACCATTGCCAAAAGTAAGAAGTGAAATAGCACTTAAACTCGTTATAAGTGGCCACGGACTCACATACATTTGGAGGCCAAATAATATTCCTCCTATGACAAAAATAATATATCCACGTCGGACAGTCCGCTCCATAGATTCTTGCTTAAGAAATCTTCGTGCTACTAAGTTTCCTAAAACATAAGTTAAAGAAACACCAATGTAACTGTAACCAAGATAGTAAGTTGATAAACCCAAAGCTGTGAGAAAAAAAGGCGATTCTACAAGATAAGCGAAATAGGTTGCATAGGCAAAACACAAAATTAGTGCGTAAAAAATAAACTGTTTATTTCTAAGGACTCCCAAACTGCCCTTAATGATTGTCACAGGTGTAAAAGATTGTCGTTTTATAGGGGAAAGGGTTTCTGTTAGGACAAAATAACAGAGAAAAATAGTTGAAAGTATAAAAAGACTTAAAAAGATAAAAATAGCTTTCCAATTAAAAAATTGTAATAAAAGCCCTCCAATTAAGGGAGCAAGGGCTGGTGATGTTCCCACAAAAGGAAAAATAACTAAATAAAGTCTTCCTGCTGCTTTTTTATCCACCAAATCATTAATAATCGCGCGACTTAAAACAATCCCTGAGCAGGCTCCAAGACCTTGTAAAAAGCGGAGGATGAAAAAAGCTTGAAGATTAACTGTGTAAATTATACCTAATGTGGAAAACAACCACAAAAACAAGCCAAATAAAAGCGTCTTTTTACGTCCAAAATTATCGCTGAGCGGTCCATAAATCAATTGTCCAATTGCTAAGGCGAGTAAAAAAATAGCCACAGCACTCTGAATATCTGACTCTGTCACCTGATAATATTGGCGCATAGATTCAAAAGCTGGTAAAATAATATCCGTCGAAATTAGACCACCTACTGATAAACAGATAATAGATATTATAAATAATAAAGAAGGCTTATTGTACACAAAAAATACTTTTCAAACTTAAGAATTATAAATTTAATTTATATTTATATTTATATTTATAAGTATAGTCATATTTTCTAATCCTTTATCGTTATGCACAGGAAAAGAACTATAGTTTATACATCGCTTTTCGTTTTATCATTTTAATGAAGGTCTGTTCGTAAAAATGATTTACAGATCTAGAAGTTATGGAGGATTGGGAATTTGAAAAATCATTTTGCCAAAAAGAGTCCCCAAATAGAGTAACATGGTGAGTGTTCATAAAAAAACAGCCTGAGAGGTTATCGAAGGGGGGCTTAAAAGAAGCCTACCAAAAATCTGGAACTTCAGATTTTAAATGAGGACCAATTCGTACCGCCGAGACCTTTTCTGCTAAACCTGTGCGATCTGAAATCTCAACTGCTAAACCACAAAGAGTGGCTGGACCACGCGCCGGTTCAAAACGATCTTGCTTCTTTTGGTAAAGAAAACGGTGTAATGGTTCTTCTTTATCCATGCCAAGGGATGAATTATAATCTCCACACATGCCGGCATCTGTTAAATAAGCACTGCCACCTTCTAAGATTTGCGCATCAGCGGTGGGAATATGCGTATGAGTGCCAACGATAACACTGACACGACCATCAAGAAAATGACCAAAACATTGCTTCTCGCTCGTCGTTTCTCCGTGAAAGTCAAAAATAATTGCATCAGCTTGTTCCATCAATGAACAGGCTAAAAGAATATTTTCCGCTGTTTCAAAGGGATCAATAACTTTGTATGGCATAAATACATTGCCCAACAGATTCGCAACAAGAACACGCCCGCCATTTTTTGCTGTAAAAACGCCAGAACCTCTTCCTGGAGTCTCATGCGGGAAATTAGCAGGACGTAAAAAACGATCACTCTCATGTGCATACTTTAATGCTTCTTTATGAGAAAAAGCATGATTGCCTGTGGTGACAACATCAGCACCAACCATCAAGAGATCTTGATACGTCTCTTGTGTCAGACCAAAACCATCAGAGGCATTTTCACCGTTCACAACAACAAAGTCAAGCTGCCACCCCTCAATTAATTGAGGAAGGTGTTTAAAAACAACCTTACAGCCTGTGTAACCAACAATATCACCTAAAAATAAAAAACGCATAGGCGTTTTAATCACATTTTAACATTTTAAGAAACCTTTTTCTGTAAAAATTCCTTGTACTTGTAAATCATGTTCTGTTGCTGGAATAGAGGAAACCTCTTGACACGAAAACCCTAGGCCCAATAATGTCGGTTGATATCCTTGTTTTTCAAGAACTTTAACCGTACGGTCATAATATCCTCCACCATAGCCAAGACGGTGGCATTGAGGATCAAACGCAGAAAGCGGAACAATAATCATATTAGGAAAAACAACAGCATTCTCGCCATCGGGGCCAAAGGTGCCAAAACGCATGGGTTTTAAAGTCATATCGGGAGAAAATGCACGAAAAATCATGGTGGTGGAATCAACTACTGCCGGTAAGGCGAGACGGCCACCGCGTAACGTTATAGCATTAAGTAAAGGACGGGGATCAATTTCCGATTTGATAGGCCAATAGCCTGCCAAAATGAGCCGTGAAAAATCCGTTCCTGTTTTTTCAAGATATTTAATAAAATGATCACAGGCACGCTGTGAAAAGAGGGTGCGCTCTTCTCGTGAAAGAGCATCGCGGCGCGATAAACTGCTTTTACGGTGTTGCGCGCGAAGCGATAAAGCTATCTCGTGGGGGATATCGGCGGGCATTTTCTTATCAACGATTTTATTAACTGTTGGTATTTTATCCTGTGGTAGAAGCAAATACTAGTTGGTAAGGAGAGATGTCCACTGCATAATGTTCTAGCTTTAAGTAAAGGACGGGAATCAATTTCCGATTTGATAGGCCAATAGCCTGCCAAAATGAGCCGTGAAAAATCCGTTCCTGTTTTTTCAAGATATTCAGTAGAATGATCACAGGCACGCTGTGAAAAGAGGGGGCGCTCTTCTCGTGAAAGAGCATTGTTGAAAGAGCACCATGATGCAATAAGCTGCTTTTACGGCGCTGCTGTGCTGAAGGGATGAAATAGATAGAGTGTATTATTTTTGTAAGCTATTTGCAAATCTCATAAGTTAAAATTTGTTGTCATTCTTATCCCTTGAAAAGAGTATACCTTGTCTCATAAATAAAGCATGCTTCATGCAAAAAGGCATCAGTAATTTTGGAAAAATTGTTATCGATCTAAAAAAGTTATGCAAAAAAGGGGCGATCCACAACAGCCGATGGAAAAAGTTGATCCCGGGAACCTAAAAAAATAGGTGGGCGCCATATGAAAAAGCCCACGGGCTTCATCAGGGACAGCTCCCTTGGAGATCAATAAGGTCTCAGGAATACGTTATTTCCTGTCGAGAAGCGCAGAACACCCTTCTCTAATATAAAACAATTTCAGAGTTTCTGCTAGAGATAAAATAACCTCAATTTCTTATTTTTCATAAAGCTTTATGAGAGTTTTTTTACAACCTTGCTGGTGGTCGCTGGAAATGGCTGCATAATTGATGGATGGCTTATTTAAAGCAAAAAAAACAGGTGGGGGGATGCAGAATGGATTATTGAGACTCCTTGATTTTTATGTTTCGGGGGAATGTTTGGTGAAGGTTTTGAAAAGAGATCTTATTCAATGTTGCGACAGCCTTTGCATTCACACGGTTCATAAAAGCCATTTTTAGTCCTTTCTTATACAAATTTGATCCACACACTCATCCCGGTTGTGCTGTGCAAGCGAATGATTTTGATTGATTTGAGATAGGCAGATTTGAAATGAGAGAATCTTACGTTATTCGGGTCTTTAATTCAATATGAATAATGCTATATTATCATTATAAATCAATACATTGAATAAGGTGGATAAATGACGGTGCGTTTTTGACGTTTTTGCTTTGTGGGGTCATCTTTTAGGGCTGTTTTATCAATTGTGAGGAAAAGATGGAGTGAAAGAGGGGAATAAGTCTGTTGGTGCGTTGACAAAGGGGGGAGGAATGCAGGAGAGAATGTATATGTGGGATAGGTTGGTGAGGATGATGTGGACAAGAGACGGTGGTGCAAAGGCATGTGTGAAGAGTGGTGTGAGGGGATAGGATTTGCTGGTTGTTCTTGATGAATCTACCTCGTTGAGGGGGATAAAATCAATCGAAGGCGGTGAGTAAGAAGCTGCGGTGTAGAGCATTGTTTACAGACCGCATTGTTTGCAGCGCAGAGCTGGGGAGAGTTTGTTATTTTCTGTAAAAATGTAAAAGCGTGAAAATTTGTATCCGTAAAAAAGGAAGGGAAAGTTAAGGAAATGGCGGCTTTATGCGTTGTGTATGTTTTTGGTCGTGTTGGGCGTTTTTCATGATATGAAATGTGGAAGAGAATGGTTATGGGGAAACGAGTTTGTGAATGAAGGGATACGTTGGGGTGAAGAATTTTGTGAATGGAGAGCAAGGTGAGATGAAGAGGAATGTTTAAGAGCCTTGATTGGAGAGAAGGGGGGGAGGAATGCAGGAGAGAATGTATATGTGGGATAGGTTGGTGAGGATGATGTGGACAAGAGACGGTGGTGCAAAGGCATGTGTGAAGAGTGGTGTGAGGGGATAGGATTTGCTGGTTGTTCTTGATGAATCTACCTCGTTGAGGGGGATATAAATTTTACTAAAGGGATAGATGAGAAAATAATGTTGATGAGCGTGCTTCCGTTTAATCAGAGATTAACCAAAAAATTGCTTTCTGTTTTTTCGGTTTGAGCTCTCTAAAGTTTTTTAAAAGGGCATGTTCTTTTTCGCTGTAGGCGTCTTGGTCATAGTGTGAGGGATTATCTTTTGTGGAAACATCTGCTGTTAAAAGATCTTCATAAAAAAAACTTATCGGTACTTCTAGTTTTTGGGCGATTTCTAACAAACATTTTGCACTGACACGATTGAAGCCTTTTTCGTATTTTTGAATTTGTTGGAAGCTCACGCCTAAAAAGTTCCCTAATTCCTTTTGAGAAAACCCCATTGAAATGCGTCTATAACGAATTTTTTTACCTATTAAAATATCAATAAAATGTGGATTTTTAGTTTGCACTTTAAGCCCCCTCCGGTTGCGAGCGCCCTCGCATTGGTATTCCGGGAGTCTAAAAGTACTGAGTCCGAGTCAGTTTTTTGCTTTTAGTGCTGAGAAGCACCTGGACATAGCAAAATCTCCCGGAATCCCGGGATACCCACAACAGTGGGCTCAATTGTACGCTCGAACTTAGGGCTTTTAGTTCCCTATTGATCGTTGCGTAGACGATCAAAAACATTCTCTTATTCGTAAAGTAATTTCAGAAAATTGGCAAGAAAAATTAAAATATTCTTATTTTATTATGACAACATTTAAAAGCCTGTCAAAGAGCTTGCGGTGATCGTTCCTCTAACAGAGCCTCAATACGCTTTTGAACCTTCTGCATTTGTGGATAGTACTCTAATGCTGTTTCATAAGCTTTCAGAGCAAGTTCTGGACGCTCGGTCGATTCCATGGTAATACCAAGTTCAAAAAAGGCTATATAATTACGCGGCTCAAGTTCAAGAGCATGGTTGAGATCAACCATGGCTAGTTTGAAATCGTTCAGTTGAATGTGAATCCAAGCACGCCTTACCCAAGCTTCAGCATAATGAGGTAAAAGTGCAAGAGCATTATCAATATAATCAAGCGCAAGTCCATAATTGCCGCTGTTAATAGCTGTTTCAGCCCATGACATCAAAAGATCAATCGTTTCACTTCCCGATTGAGACCATAAATGTTGAAGTTGTTGACTGATCTTTCTTGCTTTAGCAACATCAGCACAATACTTCAATTCTTTTAGTAAACGTAAAATTTCTGCTTCTTTGTGTTGTTTAACTTTGTCAACATGGGAAAGCTGATCTGAGTCAAAATCTTCAAGAATGACCGCTGACGAATCAGAAAATGGCGTAGAAGGGGCAGGAGTATTGGGGATGAGATCATCTAACGGTAAAAGCGATTGCGGGGAAGGTTTATCGCCAGGAAACGAAGGAGGATTTTTCCCATGTCCCGAAGAAATAAAACAAAAAATGCTAACAGAAAAAATAAAAAAAATACGCTGGGAAATATAAAAAAAACGTAACTGAAAAAATCGAAAAGCTTTTAAAAAAATCGAAAAAACCATAAAAACAAGCCCCAAAAAGATAAAGCCCTAAACATTATCAAAAAAATGGACTCGCAATCAATGAAGTTATCATTCCCCCCAAAAAAAATCTTAAGAAAAAATCTTTAAGCCTACAAAAAGTAGGCATAAAAACATTAATTCTAAAGAACTAGCCCTGACGTGCCCTAAAACGCGGGTTCGTTTTATTGAGGATATAAACGCGACCTTTACGACGCACCAAACGATTATCACGATGGCGTTCCTTTAGTGCTTTAAGCGAATTTTTAATTTTCATCATATTCACCGTTTAAAAAATTTATGTAACACAATATTATAACCGCAATATGAATCATAACCCCAATACACTGTTCACCCTAGAACATTGCATTATGATATTACACTTGCATTAAAACATCACACCTCTTCATTGTGATGAGTAAAATAAAAACGCACTCTTAAGGTACGCATTAATACATCTCATTAGCACAACAAATAAGTGAAAATTGCAAAAAACTAAGAGAAATCTAACAAAAATTCTTATCCTTGTCAAGGACGTATCCCTTACAAATTTCCTATGATGTGTGAACGGTTTCTTTGAAAGGAAAAATAATATTGAGCAAAAGAAGGATAAAAAGCGAAAACAAGCTAAAAAACTGTTTACGTTAAATAAATAAGCTCTATCAGGGGGAGTGAAGAATGAGGACTGCTGTTGAGCTGTTGGGTTGTGGAATGGTGGGGGGGCGTTAAGGGCGCAGGATTCCTCTTAAAACTCAGGGGTTGTTTGTGTGCTCTCGTAAAGCTCCCTCAGGTATATGCACCGATTGAAATGCTGGAAGTGAAGAGAAGAGGGAGGAGCCGTTGGAATCGTCGCTTGTATTTGGTAGATGCACATAATATCATGCTTATAATTTCAAATATTCCCTTACGGAAAATCTCATATCCTAAATAACTGGGGTTATAATCACATTAAAAACGTATACAAAGATGAAAATAAGGATTGTGGTATTTTTAATACCACAATTTCACGATGTCTTTTATCTATGAATTCTTTTCATTACATTCTTGAATTGCTAAGTTTAGTCCTGTAAGCGCTTTACGGTAAAGTTTCCGATATTTAATGGTAGAATAAATAAGCCAAACCGACAATGTTATAATTGCACAACCGCCTATGACCCCTAAAATGCGCCCTAATATTATAGCTTCTATCATTTCTCTTTACCTTACCGTGGATCGATTAGCAACAACTTCATCTAGTTGTTTTATTACTTTTTTCAGTTTCTTCTTGATTATGATGCGTAGCACAAAAGAAATTGGGATCGAACCGTACAGAATTAATACGCATATCAGCCCTATTGCAGTTGTAGCATCCATCTCAACCTTATCTGCATTGCCTATGATTGAGAGGAAAATGTATAAACAGACGCTTATAAAGATTATGAAGATAAATTCTCTCAGAGAAACAACACCAAACTTTACCGTTTCCTTAACTTCTTTTTGGATATCGAGGACTAAATCCCATTGAGGAGATGTATCGTTTTGTGTTTTTTGCGATGTGTTTGATAGCTTTGGTGTTGTCATGTTGATATTCGTTTATTTCTTGAATGCTTTAGCTTTTGGTAAAGCTGATAACTCAGTTTCTTAACGCTTCTCAGATTTTTGAGTGAAAAAATCCTGTACCTATTATAATATAACACAAACAACTTGCTATGTTCGTAGTATATTTTTCCTTTATTATTGATGAAGCATGTACGATTCCTCACAGCGTTGTATAAACGATTCGTTTTGTGAGTACAATTATATTTTTATGACTAAAAACTATAGGCGAATAGGCATTTAAAGAGGCATTTAATATAAAATGTTTATGTCGGCTGAAGTTACTTAATAGAAACCTGATTGTTGACAGATCGGCACAGAAATCTTCGTCCTTGAGCGCTGCTAGGCGCTAGAATGTGAATAATGTAACTTTATAGGGGAAAGAACGAAGGCAATAGACATAACAAAGGTGATAAATATTACAGATATTAAAGTGAGTAATATTTTAAACCGCTGTTGTTTTAGAGCGTAAGCTAAATTTACCAGCTTTCTTTCAGTGTATAGTGTATTTACATCTCCTATTTTAAGCTTTATCGCGAAATAAAACAAGGAGAGATGCTTCAAGACTTAGAAAATCAACACAGAGAATATCTCCTTATGTGGGGAGAGAGGATGTTTCTATGAAGGATAAGGTTAGGACTGTAATTATAGCTTGGACGTGGAAGCTCAACAACAGAGCAGAGCAGCTTGCTACCTTTGTGAAAAAATGAACACAAGAAGCGAGACTAGAGGCAATAAGAAATCATTTCAGAGGGTTCGCTATAGGCGCAAAAAGCACGTTTATCCTATAAAGATTGGAATTAAAAGGAAAGGGAAGAGAACGATCTATAGATCTATAATATGCCCAAAAAACGATGCTGTGGAAGGTGGAGGGGAGGCGAAGGAGAGTGGGCTCGTGAATTGCTTGTGACTGTGAAGGGATGTTTTTGAAAAAAGAGCTGTTGGATTGTTAATGGGGGTGGGGAGCTTTGTGGAGTGAGCATGGTGGAGAAGTGGCTTGGAGGAGTGTGTGAAGATCTGTCAGGAGCAGGGTTGAAGGGGGAAGAGGCTTTCAAACCCCATGGATATCAATGTGGGGCGAAGCTTTTTTTGAGGGTGAATTAGATGTTCATGGAGGTTAAGTAGTTTGGAAAGTGAGAAGTTGTTTTTTCAGTTCCATTGGGGAAAAGTGTAACAAAGCATTTGTATAGGGCGAGGTAAGATTTGTACGTGTGGATAGAGGGATTAAGATTTATTGGCGGGGCCGGTTAATTGGATGACATGACCCATTTTGCGCTGCGGGTGAATTGTGCTTTTGCCATATAAATGAATCGAGGTGCATTGTTGTGTGAGAAAATATTTTAAAGTGCTGAGATTATTACCAAGAAGATTTGTCATTTGGCAATCACTATGGCGGTATGTGCTGCCCAAAGGGAGACCACAAATAGCACGTATATGCTGTTCAAATTGCGAAGTGATGCAGGCCTTTTGTGTCCAATGACCAGAATTATGGACACGCGGTGCTAACTCATTCACTAAAAGTTGACCATCCATTAAAACAAAAAATTCAATGCAAAGAACACCTACATAATCAAGGGCATCCATGACAGTTACGCTGATTTCTTGGGCCGCTTTTTGCACGTTAAGGGGAATATGGGATGGAACAAACGATTTATGAAGTATACCATTTTTATGTTGGTTTTCAGGACAGTCATAAAAAACATAGTCCCCTTGTTTGGTGCGCGCCGAGAGAACAGAAATTTCCGATAAAAAAGGAACAATTTCTTCTAAAATAGAAGGCTGTGACTGAAAAGTCTTTAAGGCTTCGTCAAGAGTTTGTTCATCTGGATGATCAAGCTTGATTTGGTTTTTGCCATCATAACCAAAACGACGCGTCTTTAAAAGACCTCGTCCACCTAAGGCATCAAGACTAGAAAAAAGAGAAGAAAAATTGTCAACAGAATACCAGGAGGCAGTGCCGATCCCGTGATCATGCAAAAATTGTTTCTCAAAAAGTCGATCTTGTGTAATCTCTAAAGCTTTGGAAGAAGGATAAACTGGCTTGCTCTTCTCTACATACTGAACCGTCTCAAGAGAAAGATTTTCAAATTCATAACTGACGACATCACACCGAGAAATAAAATGATCTAAGGCTGATCGATCATCATAGGAGGAAACAATATGGCTGTTGGCTGTTTGGGTTGCTGGACAATCTGCTTCAGGGCAAAAAATAACCGTTTGAAATCCTAACTCTGCTGCCGCTATAGCTAACATGCGTGCTAACTGGCCACCTCCAATTAAACCAATAACACTACCTGGAGGTAACATATTGGACGAAAAAGTGGCATTGGGCGAAAAAAGTGTGGTGGAAAACGATGCCATTTTAAACCTCTGTTACAGGAGTTGGTGCGACATTGGCTGTTTGTTGCTGACGCCAATCTTCTAATCGTTGGGCAAGAGCATCATCGTAAACAGCCATAACGGCTGCGGCTAAAAGCGCAGCATTAATTGCACCTGCTTTGCCAATGGCTAACGTGCCAACCGGAATCCCTGCAGGCATTTGCACAATTGAAAGCAAAGAATCTTGACCAGAAAGAGAATGGGAGTGCACTGGAACCCCAAAAACAGGAAGAGGAGTGAGGGCTGCTAGCATTCCAGGAAGATGGGCGGCACCACCTGCACCGGCAATTAAAACTTTAAAACCCAAGGCCTTCGCTTCTTTGCCAAATTGGTAAAGGCGTTCAGGCGTTCGGTGGGCTGAAACAATATGCGAACTATGAGAAATACCAAGATCCGTCAAAATATTTGCACTATGGCACATCGTTGACCAATCCGATTGACTCCCCATTAAAAGCCCGACATCACACAATTTTTTCGCCATTCTACATCCTTTTCAAAGATTCAATCCGATTCTTTAATCATTATTTTTTAAGCGTTTTATCGTTTCTTTGCAAAGCCAATTGATGATAAAGAAACAGTTATTTTTAAATAAGAGCGACATATTTTCAGATAAAAGGCAAAAAAGAAAAAGTTATAAAGTTATTAGAGAATATGAAAGATGAAAATAAACAATTGAAGCCTATCAAACACTGCCGGAAATACTGATAATCATAAAATAATGTTATTGAATCATCTGCTGTGGAAAGCTTACTAGAAAAAGTTAAGAGGTTCAGTGGTAAAATACTTCAGAAAAAAAAGAAAAAATATGGGAAGAAAAAATCCTGAGAGCCTAAGACTTTCAGAAAATATTATCCTTTTTTATTTGCTAATTTTATTTTTATTTGCTAATCCTGCTCGCTAAATATTGTGATTATATAAATTGTGTAACATTTTGAAACAATATTTACGATAAAAAAGAGATTTTTATGTCAAAAGTAAGGTGTAAATAAGGATAGTCTTTCGAGAAAAATTTAGAGAGAGACCTCTCTATAACTTCAAAGATCGATTATTTTAGTGCTCTGCTGATTCTTTATTATGGGGGAGAATATGCTCTTTATATAATTGCGGATATTAAGGAAAGGCAATAAATCAACCCTTTGGTGCTTTTGTTGGTATGTGTTTTCCGGCAATTATATACTTCATCATTTCTTCACATAAATATTATGAAATATTATGGTAATAAAAGTGAAGGATGAATTGTGAATAATAACCCCATGGTCTCTTTTTTGCCTAATTTTGTAATATGTTGGACACTTATATAATAAGAGTTAGACATCGGATGCTAAGAAAGGAGATCTAAAAATCATGTTTTTTCCATTTTTAATCGCTTTAGGGACAGCAATAACCACTGTGTATGGCAAAAAAAATATAAGTTACGTTTTGTGGGCAATTTTGTTGGTTGTCATTCTTCTTACTTTTAATCATCACGCAACTTCTACTTTGAATTTATCTTTTTGAGAGAATGATCATGGAAAATGTTGAACAAAAAAATCCTAATTTCATCATCTTTATGAATACGCTAGGACTTATCGGGTTATCAATTGTCTTAGTGGTGGCTTTTTATTATCAGTTAGTAAAGTTTGAGTTACCTTGTCCTCTTTGTTTGTTGCAGCGCGTTGGATTGATGCTCGCTGGATGTGGGTTCTTGCTTAATATTCACCATAAAGTGAAAAATACTCATTATGGTATGGTTATTCTCGGCTGTATGGTAACCTGTATCGTTGCTGCTCGGCAGGTCTTCTTGCATATCACTCCAGATGATCTGGGATATGGTTCAACATTCTTTGGATTGCATTTCTATACATGGGCTTTCATTATTTCTGTCCTTTGCATCTTGGCTGTATCATTCGTTATGATTTTAGGCGAATTGGCACACAAGTTCAAAGAATTTTCTCCTTTTCCGATGTTGAGTAAAACAGCAAGTTTCTTGTTTCTGTTTTTAATTGCGGCAAATTTGATTTCTACTATACTGGAATGTGGTGGTGGACAATGCGCCGATGATCCTGTAAGGTATGAGTTGTTGTCAAATTGGTTCCCATCGTAACCTTAAATTTTTAATAACCCTTAACTTATAACTTTACTGTTAAAGAGGCGGAGATGTCTAAAAATCCGCTTCTTTTTTATGGAGGGATGTTTCATAAAGATTTATGGAGAAAGATGTACAGCAAAATTTTTGTTATATAAAATGATCTGTGAGGTGGGTGGCACTGGATTTTAAAAGCGCTTTTAGAAAACAGACAGAGCGCTTTCTGGTAAAAGTCCCGCAAATCAATATGAGAAAGAATTTACTGATAAGGGGAAAAAACTAAGTCATTTAAGCGGTGCTGAAAGAATAGGGAAAGCAAAAGATCTAAAAAAAATATATCGTGCAAGTCATTGATTTATAATGGTAGCTTGGCGTTGTCCACCTTGAATTAGAACCCCGAATACCGTATGATTCTCTCATGCCAAATCTGTTTAGCTTGAATCAATTAAAAGCATTTCTTTGCACAATAAGTGCGGATGGCGTGTGGGTAAAAACTATAAAAAAAAGAACTAAAAATACCTCTTATGAAACGTTTTAATGCAAGGTGTGTCACAACATTGTCCACAAGCATGCAGGTGAAAAGACTTCGGGTGTGAGAAATACGATAAATATAAAAATGTTTTGCTCTTGATTTTTCTTAGTTTTGTGTTAGATAACTCTTTAATATTCATTTTGGTACTTCTGAAGTATCTTTCGTGCTTCTAGAGGGAGTAGTTTAAATTTATGGAAATTATTCAATGAATTTCTGTGCAGGTCTGTTTAGTAAAGACAGACCTTTTTTTTATATACTTTTTAGATCTCTCTTTTAAATTGCACTCTGAAATTTTTATTTTAGAAAAAAGGCAAAGGCTTTGAAGCTGGTTCTGCTTACGCAACATTGACTGATAAGGATAATGGATCGTCGTGGATGTTGAGGAGAAAAGAAATTCTATCATTTCAAACTTCTTATAAAGAATCGATCAAATATATTCTTGTCTGTTTCAAAAAAAACGCATGTGGATAAAAATTCTTTTAAAAATCGTAAAATGCTGCTTATGGCTCCTTTCGAGAGCCCAATTTGTCAAAAAATTTTACGCTGATTAATAAAATAATGGGCTGCTTTGTATCTATCATTTAAGTGAAAATCGTGCAGTTCAAGATTTTAAAGGGGAATGTTTAAAATGCGGTCAAGCAATACACTTTATACAAAACTTTCTGCTTTCTAGCAATGTGCAAAAGCCTAAATGGGAATACGCTAAAAGGAAGTTGCAGTTTTATGTGTTGAGGAGAGGCAATGACAGTATGGGGATGCGCTTGCCAATGCTGAAGCCCCTTGCATTAAGACGGTTTATAAGAGCCATTTTTAGTCCTTTCTTATACAAATTTTATCCACACGCTTATCCCGCTTGTAATATGCAAGCGAATGATTTTGATTGATGCAACATAAACAGATTTGAAATGAGAGAATCTTACGTTATTCAAGACTCTCATTCAACATACAAAACATTAAATTATCATTATAAATAAATGCCTTGTACAAAGATGGAAAAAACATAAATGGAGGGGGAAGATCAAAGTAGGGAGTGAAAATAAAAAAAAATGGGTCACAGAGGCTGCGTAGAGAATTGAGTGAAGCAGGAGGCCGTTGTGGATGAGAGTTGCCGTGAGGAGGAAATGTTTGGAAATTAATAAATGGGAGGATTAATGAGGGCGCGGTGTGGAATGGGAGGTGTCGTGGACGGAGCCTGTTGTGGATGAGGTGCGTGAATGGAGGAGATTCTTTTATCTGCTTGAGCTGAGGAGATTTTAGCTGGTGAAAGGCGAAAAAGAGAAAAAGTTGAAAACAATGATGGATGGTCTTGAGTCGTAGAGGATGCTCAGAGGCTTCGAGAAAAAGGTTTAAAGGGGGAAAATTTAGCGTAATTTCTTGGCTCGTGGTCACAGAATTATAACGAAAATTAGAAAAAATAAGCGAGTGAAATTTGAAAGGATTCGAGGGGGAAAATTTGAAGAGATAAAATTTTGTATCTTAAAGAGTGAAATGATGCTTTGTGAAAACTGAAAGAGAAAACTTGAAAAACCTCTCTCTTTTGGCTGAATTTTTATTCACAAACTTAAGAAAATAGGATATGAACGCTGAGAAATAACGCATAGCTCAACAAAATATGTGTATCGTAAAGGAAATGATGATTTATGTCAAAAGAAGAAGTTTTAGAATTTTCTGGTATCGTTACTGAACTCTTACCTAATGCAATGTTTCGCGTAAAGCTGGAAAATGATCATGAAATTATTGCCCATACCGCTGGGAGAATGAGAAAAAATCGTATTCGCGTGTTGGTAGGAGATAAAATCATGGTGGAAATGACACCTTATGATTTGACAAAAGGACGCATTACATACCGCTATAAGTAACCTAGTTACGTGGGTGGGGCTTGTGCTTTTTGTAAAACTCATAATAAAGTCATAGTATTGTTTATATTATCTTTTTTACATCTCTTTAGGAAACCTTCTCGTGAGAGTGCTTTTTATGAATGAAAAAGAGTCCTATTTGAAAGGGACATTGAAAATAAAGGGGATTTGAAAAATTGTTAAATCAATGCAGAAAAAAGGGTAAGGAGATCGATGGCGCTTAAAATGGGGTGAGAGAAAAGTCGATTGTGAAGGGGTGAAAATGCGAAACATAAGAGAGTGGGGAAAAAAACGTTCGGCAGATACCCTTGCGGAAAAAATTCATTTGGTGCTTGCCTCCGCTTCACCACGGCGTTTAGCGCTTTTAGCACAAATAGGAATTGATCCTCAGCAGGTTTATGCAAGCGATATCGATGAAACCCAAAAATTAAAAGAACATCCTGCAAATCTTGCTAAACGTTTGGCAAAAGAAAAAGCGCTAAAAGCGCAAAAAACTTTGCGCTGGTACAATCAGAATAGCCAAGAAAAACTCTCTGCACGAAAAATGATTATCTTGGCTGCGGATACGGTGGTGGCTGTGGGCCGCACCGTTATTCCAAAACCAGAGGGAGAAGATGAGGCTTATGAATGTTTACGTTACCTTTCTGGAAGGGCTCACAAGGTCTATGGCGCTATTTGTGCGATCAATGAACGTGAAAAAATAACCGTAAAATTGGTTGAAAGTTGTGTCCGTTTTAGACGATTAACCTCGCCCATGATGAAGGCTTACCTAGATTCAGGAGAATGGGAAGGAAAAGCCGGAGGATATGCTATCCAAGGAAAAGCAGGGGCTTTTGTGGTTCATATCACTGGATCTTATTCTAACGTGGTGGGATTGCCTTTGGCTGAAACAGTTGATCTGTTGATTGCTTATCAATATCCACTTTTCTCTCATTGGGCTGAAGAAATGTATTGAAAAAATGCATGAGAGAAATTTATCGCTAGGAAAAATAAATGTTGGGTAAAAAACAACAAAAAGAAAATATGAAAAAAAAATAGAAGAAAAATTAATGAAGGAACGGATGACAAAGGTTCAACAAAAACAAAAAGAGCCAAATTTACAAAAAGAGACTTCTTGTCGTCCACCGCATCCTTGTCCTATTTGTGGTCAAATGTCACAAAAATCTTCCTATCCTTTTTGTTCTACACGATGCCGAGCAATCGATTTAAATCGATGGCTTTCGGGCGTTTATATCTTACCACCCCCTTCCCAAAAAAGTGATGAAGAAGAGTGACGATAATGGAAACAAAAAACAAGTTAGAGTATGAATTATCCTATTCTGTAAAAATACCGTCGTTTGAAGGGGGATATCGGGTATGGAAAATTTTAAGAAGCCAAAGAATAACGAAGAATGTTGATGAGCATGCTTCCGTTTAATCAGAGATTAACCAAAAAATTGCTTTCTGTTTTTTCGGTTTGAGCTCTCTAAAGTTTTTTAAAAGGGCATGTTCTTTTTCGC
>NZ_JH725064.1:32337-38592 GCF_000278215.1 Bartonella rattimassiliensis 15908 | reverse complement strand
AGAAAAGGGGGCATTAAAGCAGGGATAGGTCGTTGAGGGATTTTCAAGCATATCAATGAGGTGCTTTTGGTAAAAGTGTGTGGGATATTTGAGGGAGGACTTTTCTTGTTGCTCTGGATGAACCAGCTCTCGTTTGAGATAGGGGATCTGAAATTCGTAGGATGATGCTTTGTTCTGTAGGCGGGTGGTGTAAGAAGTTGAAGTGTAGAGCATTATGATTAGAGCAATGTAGAGTGGTAGAAGTTGTGTTGGATTACTTTCTGTAAAGATGTAAAAGCGTAAAAACGTATGTCTGTAAAATGATGCAGAGAATTTATACCTTGTGCGGTTTTTTTTGTCATGATGTGGAATGTGTTGAGGAGAGGGGAATGAACGATAGAGAGAGGGAGAGAATGAGTCTGTGAATGGAAGAAAAAGCAGAGAGGAAAAAGCAGTATGTTGGTATGGAGAACCGTAGAAGTGAAGGATGGAGAAAAAGAACGAGAAAAATTTGTCGCATAGGATGAATTCTTTAGGGATGAGATCATTCTTTTGAGACCTCTTTAAGAATTTGAAAAATATTAGCGCTTTTCTAATCTTATTATTCTTTTCGCATACGTTGCTTGATCTAGTTTTTTCTTTCATGTTTTTACTCTTGTACTCTTTGTGATCATAACCCATATTCAGTTTAACACGACAGTTCTTTCATCGTTATTATTTTCGCCGTTTTGTGGGATGATACAAGCTTGGGGGCGTGATGAGGGCAAAACCTATTATTGAGGAAGAAAAAAAGGGCGGGGGGATAAAAAGTGCACGAAAAGGATGCGCAAGAAAGGAAAAAAATGAACTTGGAAAAATATAGCGAACGCGTGCAAGGTTTTTTACAATCCGCACAAAATAACGCTCTTGCTTCTGATCATCAGCAGTTTATGCCTGAGCATTTCCTCAAAGTGTTATTAGATGATTCTCAAGGATTGGCGGCGTCACTTATCCAAAAAGCAGGCGGAGACCTTATTCTCGTTCGAAAGGCACTAAAAGAAGCTCTCGAGGCGTTGCCAAAAGTGCAGGGAGGAAATGGTCAACTCTATCTTTCGCAGCCGGTGGCAAAAGTCTTCGCGCTCGCTGAGGAGCTCGCGCAAAAAGCTGGTGATCAATTTGTTACTGTGGAGCGCATGCTGCAAGCACTTCTTATGGAAAAATCTGCAAAAACAGCTGATATTCTCACAAAGGCTGGAGTAACCCCGCAAACCCTTAATCAGGAAATTAATGCGCTGCGGAAAGGAAAAACAGCCGCAAGCCCCCATGCCGAAAGCCAATATGAGGCTTTGCAAAAATATGCACGTGATCTCACAAAAGATGCACGGGAAGGAAAACTCGATCCTGTCATCGGGCGGGAAGAAGAAATTCGACGCACCATTCAAGTGCTTTCGCGACGGACAAAAAATAATCCCGTGTTGATCGGAGAGCCCGGTGTCGGAAAAACCGCCATTGTGGAAGGATTGGCTCTGCGTATTGTCAATGGCGATGTGCCTGAAACTTTGCGCGATAAACAACTCTATACGCTCGATATGGGTGCACTTATCGCAGGCGCAAAATATCGCGGCGAATTCGAAGAACGTCTCAAAGCCGTGTTGGCTGAAGTGCAAGACGAAAATGGGCAAATTATTCTCTTTATTGATGAATTACATAATCTCGTGGGTGCTGGGAAAAGCGATGGTCCTATGGATGCTTCAAACTTGTTAAAACCAGCTCTGGCACGCGGAGAACTCCATTGTGTGGGCGCTACAACCCTCGATGAATATCGAAAATATGTCGAAAAAGATGCTGCTCTAGCGCGACGATTTCAACCTGTCTTTGTACCTGAGCCATCTTTGGAAGATACTATCTCTATCTTGCGCGGCATTAAAGAAAAATACGAACAACATCACAAAGTGCGCCTCGCAGATAGTGCTCTCATCGCCGCAGCGCGGCTATCTGATCGTTATATTACCGATCGTTTCTTGCCTGATAAAGCAATTGATCTCATCGATGAAGCCGCGGCACGGTTGCGTATGCAGGTCGATTCAAAGCCTGAGGAACTCGATGCTCTTGATCGGCGAATCTTACAATTAAAAATTGAACGTGAAGCTTTGAAAACAGATGTAGAGCCAACAGCAAAAGATCGTCTCAAAACCTTGCAAGAAGAACTGAACACATTGGAACTGCAATCGGCAAAAATGACAACCGCTTGGCAAGCTGAAAAACAAAAATTGGGTCATGCTGCTGATTTGAAAAAACAACTCGAAGAAGCCAGAAATGCTTTGGCTACTGCACAGCGAGATGGACAATTCCAAAAAGCCGGAGAACTCGCTTATAGTGTCATTCCTGAACTCGAAAAACAATTGACCTTGGCTGAAAATGATGACCAACAAAATCATATCGTCGAAGAAACTGTGACCGCTGAACATGTGGCGCAGATCGTTTCCAGATGGACAGGTATTCCTGTCGATCGTATGCTCGAAGCAGAACGGGAGGCATTGCTACGGATGGAAGACGAAATTGCAACCCGTGTCGTGGGACAGGGCGAAGCTGTTCAAGCAGTGGCGCGGGCTGTACGCCGTGTACGGGCAGGATTGCAAGACCCTAATCGTCCAATTGGGTCTTTTATGTTCTTAGGACCTACCGGTGTGGGAAAAACCGAATTAACAAAAGCTCTGGCGGCTTTTCTCTTTCAAAACCACGATGCAATGTTGCGCATCGATATGTCTGAATATATGGAAAAACATGCCGCAGCACGTTTGATTGGAGCTCCCCCAGGATATGTTGGATATGAAGAAGGAGGCGTGCTCACAGAAGCTGTGCGCAGAAGACCTTATCAGGTCATCCTCTTCGATGAAATCGAAAAAGCTCATCCCGATATTTTTAATCTCTTATTACAAGTGCTGGATGAAGGAAGATTGACCGATAGCCAAGGACGTACTGTCGATTTTCGTAACACTTTATTAATTATGACTTCAAATCTTGGTGCTGAATTTTTAACCGCCTTGGCTGAAGGACAAAACGTTGAGCAGGCAAAAGACGATGTCATGAATGTGGTAAAAACAGCTTTTCGTCCTGAGTTCTTAAACCGTATCGATGAGATTATTCTCTTTCAACGACTGCAACGAAAAGATATGGAGGCTATCGTGGATATTCAAATACAACACTTGCAAAATTTGCTCAATGAACGCAACATAAATTTGCAAATTAAACCAGATGCTCGACAATTTCTTGCTGATAAAGGTTATGATCCTCTTTATGGTGCACGACCACTTAAACGTGTTATCCAAAAGGAAATTCAAGATCCTCTTGCAGAAAAAATCTTGTTTGGAGAAATTCAAGATGAGATGGCGGTGACAGTTGAAAAGCAAGGTGATCGATTGGTGTTTTTACCTGAGATATAGTTTTTTGAAATGCACGATATGAGGACGGTGATAAGCAGTCTTATACGGTAAAATGCCGCTCTTTTGAGGTGGCTTTCAGAAAAAATCTTGTTTGGAAAAATGCGCGACGAGATGGTAGTGATGATCCTAGATGGTTGAATAGATGGAAAAGCACGTTGCTCTGCACGCTTGATTGGAACACCACTGGGATATATTGGATATAAAAAAGGCAAGGCGTTGATCTGAATTTTAATGAGAGATATTGGTTGATAGATGAGCGAAGACTGTGGAGGGGGACGCTTTTACTTAATCAGAGAGCAACCCACAAAATTACATGTTCTTTTTCGCGGTAGCTGTCTTGATCACCGTGTGAGAGCGTGTCCTTTGTTGAAATATCTTCTTTTGTAGCTATATCCGTATAAATAAGGTAATAGGAATTTCTCGTATGTGGGCAATCTATTGTAAACGGTTAGCATCTACACGATTTAAGCTTTTTTCGTATTTTTGGATTTGTTGAAAACTAACTCCTAATTCTTTTGGGGAAAACCCCATTGAAATACGTCTATGACGAATCCTTTTACTTATTGAAATGTCAATAAAATGTGGTCTTTTAATTTGCACTTCAAGACCCATCCAATTGAAAGCGTCCTCGCATTGGTATGCTGGAAGTTTGAAAGTAATGAGCTTAGTCAGCCTTTTGCTTTTAGTACTTATCACGCCTAGATATAGCAAAAGCTCCTGGAATCCGGGAGATACAAATAAAGTGATACCAATTTTTATGTCCTGAGCTTTCGGACTGTCAAATTCCTATTTGATTGCTGCGTAGATGATCAAAAACGTTCTTTTATTCGTAAAGTAATTTCAGAAAATTGGCAAGAAAAGTTAAAAAATTTGGAAAATAAGAACATTTTTTATTTTGTTATATCATAAGTAGGGGGTGGAGTGAGAAGGATCCATTAGAGCAGGGATATGCCGTCGAGGCGCCTGCAAGTAGATCAAGAAGGTGCTTTGGGGGAGAATATGTGATGAATATTTGAGGGGCCGCTTTTCTTGTTGCACCTCATGAACCAGATTCACTTGAGCGATGTGATCCGAAGGTCGTAGGGCTTAGAGAAAAAAGCTAATGTATAAAACATGGCATACAAAATAGTGCGGAGGGGGGAAAGTTTCGACCTGTAGAAGAAAAATGTGCTTCAAGAAGTGGAAGTGATCGGTGCTTGTAGAAGTTTTGTGCTCTTTGAGTTGACGGAGATGAGGATAAGAATATTCAGAAAGATTTGCTTGTCGAATGTAGTAAAAACTTCATCGGTTGAAGGGGAAGAGGTGCTGATCTACATGAGTGGTTGGTAGAAGGAATTTGCTACAAGATATTGGATTCTTGATAGAGAAGTGGCAGATTCTGGGGGAAAGTTTCGTTGACTAATTTCTGTTCTTTCTGGTGTTTCACAATGTCTCAAAAATATATAAGATAACTCCTGATGAGCATAAACGAGAAACAAAAAAATGTTAGCAGAAAAAATGAGTAGACAGTGAAAAAATATCACAACTAAAGAAGCTGTAAAAAACTAAACATTCAATCAATAATTATTTTTTCATTCAAAGCAATGTTAGGGTGATAAAAAATATCATTTTAACTGCTTGGAAAGATTCCCTAATGTTAAAATTTTTTACTGATAAGCTCATAAAAGTATATTAATAAAGTATATTATGAAAATAATGGAATATATACTATATTTATACTATAGTATATATTAGCTATACCCTATAACTTATAGGTATTTAGTATTCTTTTAACATATATAGTTTATATATTTAAGTATGAAATTTAAGTGCTCGTCGAGATAGGAGGCGTTTTTTACGAATGAAAAATTGATTAACCACCAATTGGTGGTAAAATAATATATTGTTAATACTATTTAAAGTTGCTTTTAGTTCTGATGGAGGAACTGCTTAAGAAAGAATACAATTAATAGAGGAATGAAGATATCAAAATATCTATTATTGTTATATCTTGTGTCGGTGGTTGGTCGTGCGTCTATCAGTAATTATTCATCAAGTTATGTGAATCAAAATATATAAAGAGCGATAGAGTATTAATTGCTAACGGTTTTGTTCATAATCTTAAAAAAACTTTACGATCAGCTAAAATAATACTTATTGTGAAAAAAATAACACAGAAGACGGATTGACGTCTTTAATTTATTAAGCTGTTGTGGCAGTATGGATATACCGTAATCTAGATAAATCAACCAAAAAAATAGCAAAATAGTGTAATTTTGATTTATAGAATAATGCGAACAGAGAAAGGTATATTGTCTTTTGTTTCTTATGACTTGGAGGAAGCAACACGTTATTACAGACGTACGTATAATAGATGAACTTCCTTTGCCAGTTCATCCAAAAGGAGGCGATATCTAAAAGAACTATGAAAAAATGTTGGAAGCAAGTGTCGAGATTAATTTAATCCGTAAAAATTTACAATAAAAATTTATGTATGTAAATAATATAGGTAAAGTTGTATATTCAGCCAATAATACGCGTTTAGATCACAATTTCTTATTGTTTTGTGTCCAGCTATTTTATATTCTGTTGTAGCCACAGAACTCTTTTATCGTTTCTTTTTTAGAAGGAAATGACTTTCTATTGTACTATTGTACGGCTCTATAGGCTAATCTAAGGGTTAAATCTGATCAATAAATTGCCTATGGATTCTTTAAAAAAATCTGCTTTTGGAGATGTTTTTTATTTTTACCAACTTGCAAGGTGTTGCGATAGCCTCTTGGCATTAGCAACACATTGATTTATATATATAATTCACTGTTTTGCATATTGAATTAAAGCCCCGAATATAGTAAGATTTTCTTATTCTAAACCC
>NZ_JH725064.1:0-30677 GCF_000278215.1 Bartonella rattimassiliensis 15908 | reverse complement strand
TAAAAATGTGGATTCTGAAGGGGGTGTATATAAAATTATTTTACATAATATATTGATTTTTCTATGTTTTTATGTAATATGTGGCGCCTGGCATTTGAGACACGTAGAACAGAACGCTATTGGGTTACCAATTCACGGGCTTGTTTTAAAGAGACATCTCTTAAAGCATCCAATCTCATTTCACGATGGTGCCCATGAATGGTATAGCGATAAAGCCATTGAGCACCCACCATCTTTACCTTTGTGAAGCAACAAGCTGGCCCCATCATTATATTTGCAAGCTTTTAGGTGTTGCGATAGCCCTTGCATTAAGACGGTTCATAAGGACCATTTTTAAACTCTTTCTTCTACAGTTTTTATCTATACGCCAACTCCGCTTGTGATGTGCAAGCGAATGGTTTTGATTGATTCAACATACACAGATTTGAAATGAGAGAATCTTAGGTTATTCGGGACTTTCATTCAATATGAATAACGCTAGATTATCACTATAAATCAATGTATTGTGTTATCAAATTGTCGTGTGGCGGTTTGAAAATTTTATTTGATACTTGCCTGTAAAAAGAGAAAAAAACGTTCAATATTTTCAAGTTTAAGGAGGGGGAAATATTACTTTTAAGGATGAAGGGGGGAGAAACATTGGAAACTAGAAAAGAATAGATTGTTTCTAGCTTCGGTCTTTTATTGAAGTATAGAAAGAGGCTCGTTTTAAAGTGTGAGGTTGGAATAATGGGGCACCATTCATTAGCCTATTTACCATTAATTATAGCATGGATGAGGGCGTTCGTGAAATGAGAAAAGCAGTAAAAAATGTTTTTTCAAAAACGCTTGAATGAGCAATACAATGATATTTTATTTTGTGCTTTATCTTTGGGGCGTTATGGTTGTATGAAGAAGATGCTCACGAAAAAGAATGATATAAAAAAACAAAAGTAAAATATAAAAACTTGACAAGGTAAATGTAAAAAGATATCATTATGGCATAATTCGAATTGTATCTTTAAACAAGATGAAATCCATTGGGAAAACAATGGAGTGGAAGTTTAAGTCTCTCTCTCTCTCTAGAATTTTGATGTTTCTTACTTTCTGTGCTCTAGGACGCGGGAATATCTTGTTATTTGAATGGAATGGTGTTCTGTGATGCCATAAATTGGGGGGAAGAGTGGTCCACAGAGATATATCGTTGGAAACTCACCAACATAAGGTGTTTTTGTTAAGAAATGGGAATCTAGGACTGGGATTATCAGTCGTGTCTGGTGAAACGTCGTCTTTTGAGGGCGTGCATAAGCTTTACAGAGGGTGTGTTATTGTCTCGATGAGCCAATAATGCTGAGGAGGGCTTTTGTCTAATTCAGAAATCAGCCACAAAATTACCTTTTGTTTTGGTGCTTTGAGCTCTCTAAAGTTTTTTAAAAGGGATGTTCCTTTGCCCTATAGAGTTCTTGATCAGGATGTGGAGATTTGCTTCTGAGAAAAGATCTTCTTTTATCGAAATATCTACTGTTGAAAGATCCGCATAAAAAAATTAATAAAACTTCTAAATTTTGGGCGATTTCTAGTAAATACCCTGGGTTTACACGATTTAAACCTTTTTCCTATTTTGAGATTTGTTGGAAAATAACACCTGAAGAGCCTCCTAATTCTTTTTGAGAAAGCTCCATTGAAATGCGTCTATGACAAATTCTTTTTTCTATTGAAATGTCAATAAAATGTGGATTTTTAGTGTGCATTTCAAGCACTCTTCGGTTGCGTGGGTTCTTGCAGTGGTATTCTGGGAGGTGGAAAGAACTGAGTTCTAATCAGCTTTTTGCTTTTAGAGTTTATCGCACTTGGATAGCGTAAACTCTCCCAGAATTCTGGGAGATCCACATAGTGGGCTATTTTTTAGAACTTAGAGCTTCAATGCTCTCTTGATCGCTGTGTAGATAACCAAAATCGCTTCATTAATCAAAGTAAGTTTCAGAAGATTGGCAAGAAAAATTAAAGGATTTTTATCTTCTTATGCCATAGGGGTAAGATGAGGGCGAGAGTGGGCCATTAGAGCAGCGATAGGCCGTCGAGAGATCTTAAAGTAGATCAAATCAATAAGATGCTTTTTGTGAAAAAGTGTGGTGTATATTTAGGAACTGGGCTTATTTGTGGTGTCGAGTGAAATGTTATCCTTTGAGGGGTGATGAGAGGTGGTTTTGTCCAAGGGCAATGTACGCAATAAAAAGTGGGATTGTTTACAATCTCTTGTGTATCGAGTGGTGGGGTAGTTTGGAAATTTCGTTTGGCTTAATTCTGTAAAAATGTAAAAACGTAAAAATGTGAATCCGTAAAATAAAACAGAGGTTTTGGGCTGTACTTTATATGTATTTTTGTCTTTTAGGATGTAGTCTCATTTTTTTTAATTAGTGATTGCTTTTGAAGTTTTGTTGCTCATTTTCATGTCATGCGATTAGTTTCTCTTTATTGGAAGGAATAGGATGATGGCTGAGGAACGTTGTCTTCCCTTACGTCGAAGAGGGCGGAAAAAAGGAGCTTTGAATAAAACAACAAAGCGGTTTAATGAAGCTCTTTTGACAGCCGCTGAGCAGGCTGGATATCACTATGGTGAGGATGGTTTGGTGTCTTATCTTCAATATCATGCTCTGAATAATCCCGTGTCTTTTTTTTCACTGCTGGCAAAAGTTTTGCCTCTTCAAGTAACTGGGGAAGCAGGGGGAGATGTCAAAACAGTTTCTCGTATCGAGATCGTACCAGTGAAGTCAAAAAATACCGAACCGCAACAGCCTAAGCCTTCGGTCACTGAAGACTGAAGCTATGAGAAAATGTTTAGCTGAGGTGGATGATGGAAGATGTCATCTTGGAAGGGTGCTGCTTTGGTGGATGATGCGTAAGGACGTGTATTAAAGTGAATGATGCTTTCAGGGTGTAGGGGGATGATACGTAAGGGGGTACACGGTTTTATGGATGAAAAGCTTGAAACTTGAGATCTTATGCTGGGGGTAGAGGTATCTTGGGGGGCAGACAGGGGTAAGGTTTGGTGATGCGTGAGTGGCATGATATGGAAAGATGTTGTGCTTTTAGGGGATTTGGGAGGGGATAAGTGAAATTGGGGCGGGGCGGATATCGTGCTTTTGTGGGGGATAGAAGTGCGGTATTTGAGGGGGCAGGGCTCTTTTGTGCCTGGGGGTGGCGTATGGCGGCGGCAAGGGGATTTCAGGAAAAAAAGTGAAATTTATTGAGTATCATAATGAAGAGAAGATAAAACAGCTCTTCTCAGAAGAGCGTTTTTCGTTAAATGGCCCCTAGGATAATTAAATTCGGCATCATCAAAATTGTGAAGCTTAATTATTAATCAGTAATGAAAATTTATAAATGACAACAGTTCAGAAAATTTCTCAAAAAATGGAGAAAAAAACGGCTCAAGTGGCTCTTATCCCAAAGCTCATTCCTGTCTTTACTGGAAAAGCAGATGTGCGAGCTGCTTGGGGAGGACGTGGTTCCGGAAAAACACGTTCTTTTGCCTTGATGTCGGCTGTGGTTGGATATCGCCATGGAATGGCTGGAGAACGCGGTATTATTCTTTGTGCGCGGCAATTTCAAAACTCTCTCAATGAGAGCTCTTTGGAGGAAATTAAACGCGCTATTGAATCTTATCCTTTTTTACAAGACTATTATGAAATCGGCGATAAATATATTAAATCAAAAGATGGACGGATCGCCTATGTCTTCGCTGGGCTGGATCGAAATATCGCAAGTATTAAATCAATGGGACGCGTTTTTCTCTGCTGGGTGGATGAAGCAGAACCAGTGACCGAGACCGCTTGGCAAACACTTATTCCAACTTTGCGCGAAGAAGGAAAAGATTGGAATGCAGAATTATGGGTCACATGGAACCCCTGCCATGAAAACGCACCCGTGGAAAAACGTTTCCGAAATGTCGATAATCCACATATCAAAGGAGTAGAAATTAATTGGCGCGATAATCCAAAATTTCCTGAAAAACTCAATCGTGATCGAAAAAACGATTTACAGCAAAGACCAGAACAGTATAACCATATTTGGGAAGGCGAATATCTCCAAGCTGTCCAAGGCGCTTATTATCAGAAATGGCTTCTGGAAGCGGAAATGGAAGGACGGATTACCACCGTTCCACGCGATCCTTTGATCCAAACGAGAATCTTTTGGGATATCGGTGGAACAGGCGCAAAAGCCGATGCTACCGCCTTGTGGGTTGCGCAATTTATTGGACGGGAAATTCGAGTGCTTGATTATTATGAAGCGCAGGGACAACCGCTTTCTGAGCATGTGGGGTGGGTTTTTCAAAGGGGATATGAAAAAGCTCTTATGGTCTTGCCACATGATGGCGCAACAAAAGATCGTGTCTATAATGTGAGTTTTGAAAGTGCGCTTCAACAAGCTGGTTTTCAAACCAAAGTAATTCCTAATCAAGGTACAGGTGCGGTGAAAATGCGTATCGAAACCGTAAGGCGTTTGTTTCCTGCTATATGGTTTAATCGTGAAACAACAGGTGCGGGGAGAAAAGCACTTGCTTGGTATCATGAAAAACGCGACGAACAGCGTAATATCGGGCTGGGCGCTGAACATGATTGGGCAAGCCATGGGGCAGATGCTTTTGGACTCATGTGTGTGGCTTATGAACAGCCACATGGCCGCCCTAAAAAAAATACCTATCGCTCTTCTCTCCAGTCTCAAACTTCATGGATGGCTTTTTAATATGTCTACAGATTCTTCTTTTGATCAAATCGAAACGCTTGAACATCAAGCTATCTTTAAAAAACTCGTAGGGTGGTATCAGGATGATATTGCTCATGTCGAAAAGTGGCGAAAAAATGCTCAAGAAGACTACGATTTTTATAATGGGCGGCAATGGAATGAACAAGATCTTGCTGTCTTGAATGAACAAAATAGACCGGTCATGACTTTTAACCGTATTGCGCCTTTGATTAATGCTGTCATTGGGGCTGAGCGCAATAATAAAAGACAAGTCCAATTTATTCCACGACAAGAAGGGGCAGCATTTGCAAACCAGATTCTGACTGGGGCAGCTGAATGGTTTCGCGATGAAGCAGATGGGGAATACGAAGATTCCGATGCTTTTCAAGATGCGGTTATTTGCGGAATGGGGTGGACGGATACACGCTTGGATTATGAACAAGATCCCCAAGGAAAACCAATCATTGCACGCTTAGATCCTATGAAAATGGTGTGGGATGCTAGTGCTGTAAAGCCGAATCTCATTGATGCACAACGTTTATGGTACATTGATGAAAAACCTCTGACAGTGGCTCAGCAAATGTTCCCAAATGTTCATTGGAGTGATCTTCATGCTGATTGGGTTAAAAATCAGAGTTTTTTACATCCAACCAGTAATGGGAGGACACAAAGTTATCAGACTGAGGGAGAAGAAGGGAGTTGCTATCAACAGCCTAAAATGGTGACATTGGCAGAATGTCGTTGGTTTGAATGGGAGGTGATTTATAAAGTTCTCGAGCCTCAAAGTGGAAAGTTTATCGATTATGCAGAACACGATTTTCAAAATTTAAAAAAAATTTTTCCGAATGTTCAAGCAACAAGGTTGACCAGAAAAATTGTCAAACGAGCTTTTTTGGGCAGAAAATTGCTCGAAACACCTGATAAGCCTTTGGTTCCAGCTAATCAATTGGGATGGGAGTGTATTACCGGTACTTTTGATAAGTTAAGTCGACAATTTTACGGACTTGTCAAACCAACAAAGGATCCGCAAAGATGGGCAAATAAATATTTTAGCCAAGTGATGCATTTGCTCAATGTCCAATCAAAAGGCGGAATTATGGCAGAACGGGATGCTTTTGATGATGATCGACAAGCTACAGAAAGTTGGGCTAGAGCCGATAGCATTACTTGGTTGAAAAGTGGTGCTGTGTCAGGAGGAAAAATCCAACCTAAACCCGTGGCACAATTTCCGCAAGGATTTTTCCAATTATTTAATGAAGCAAAGAGCGCTATTGAACAGGTGACGGGGTTGTCTGCTGAATTTGTTGGTACTCGAGCTGTCAATCAGCCAGGTATTCTTGAACAACAACGGCGACAATCATCGCTTAATCTTTTAGCTGCCTTTTTTGATGGTTTGCGTCGATATCGGCAACGACAGGGAAAAATTATTCTATATCTCATTCAAAATTATCTGTCCGATGGACGCTTAATCCGTATTGCTGGTGATGAAAATGCTCAGTATGTTCCTCTGACACGCGAAATGGTGACAAGTTTGGAATATGATATTGTCGTTGATGATGCACCAACAAGTCTTAATGAAAAAGAGCGTACTTTTGCACTTATAATGCAATTGCTTCCTTTGATGCAAAATTTTGCAACGCCAGAGATTATGCTCGATCTTTTGCGCTATTCACCCTTACCTGCCTCACTCATTCATAAAATTGCTATAAAGACGCAAAACTCTTACCAAGAAGGGCAAAATTCTTCAGCACAGATGGGAAGCAGGATGGAAAAAGAGCAGATAATGCAAATGTTGCAGACCGTAAACACTCAACAATAGGACGTTTTATAAGAACCGATCTTGGATGAATATCATCGATCATCGCAGGTACAAAAATGTCCATAGCACAATGTTATTTATAGAGAGAAATGACGCCTCTTTTTAGCTTCGATAGAGTCTCATCGTAGGAGAGGCATGTGGCGGGAAGTGTTGCACCGTTATGGGGGGTGATCATGGCGTCGATATGCTGGAGCACAAGTGATGGGAGAGATGTGAGGGGATAAGTGCTTACAGGCCGTTTTATCTGAAAAATTTAATTTTATTGTTTGAAAACAAAGAGAAAGATAATGTCATGAATCAAGAACACTTAACGCCGGCAGAACAAAAACAAGTAGAACAGAATTTTCTCTCTGAAATAAAAGAGCGAGAAAACAGAGAAATTGAAAGAAAAGAAAAAACGCTTGAAGAAAATTTCCAAGGAAAAATGCATCAAAAACAGCAATCTTTCCATGATGGAGTAAAAGAGGTGCAAGAGGAGGAGGAGGGACCGCCAGATCCGCAAAAAGACTTTATGGGGTATATGCAATGGTTAGGAAAAACACTCCAAAAACAAGGACTTTTGCGTGAAAAACAACAACCTAAACCGGCTGTTTGTGAAGCAGAACAGTTGCATACATTCTATCAACAATCTGTTGCCAGTATTAAACAAAAGCATCATGATTTTGATCAAGCCGCAGATTTTATTTATGAAACACGCGCTAAACAGTTGGCAGCTTGTGCTTCGCTTTATCCAGAGATGGCAGATCCACAAAATATTGATGCGGTGATTGGTAATGAGCTGAAGCAGATCTTGCGCGATTGTGCGCAAAAAAATCAAAATCCGGCTGAAGTGATTTATTCTATTGCACAAAAAATTGGCTACACAAATGTTCCCAATAACATGGGTGAAAATTTACAAGAAAGACACAATTCTGCGCGTACTCTTTCTGCTTATAACGGTTTGACGCCAAATGGACCAATTTCTTTGGATATGCTTGATAAAATGTCAGAAGCAGAATTTAGCACTTGGGTTGCTGATCCTAAAAATAAAGCGGCTTTTAATCGTTTAATGGGTGGGAAAGAATTTTAAAAACAAGAATATGAGAGAGGTTTTGGGAGCAAACGTGAGCAGTTTTTTAGCATGTGTCTGCGAGCGAGGGTTTTACAGGCACATGAAAGGCATAAGGGGAGTGGATAGAGAATATTTCTCAAAGAACGGATGCAGAGAGCTCTTATAAGGGGGAGGCTGAAGCTAACAGAAATTAGACAAAATACACGAACAACCTATTCACCATCTGAAATGAAAATGTGGTGTTTTAACAACCGGCACTTTGCCGGGTTTTTTATGTCAATAAACTTTTAGAGGATAAAATGACTGTTACTTATATCGGACTTAATGACCCAATGGCAGTGCGCACATGGTCTAAATTACTAAATCAAGAAGTCTCAAAAGCAATTCCAATTGCACCGTTGATTGGCAATGATTCAAACAGTATCGTACAGTTAAAAGATGAAACAAATAAGGCAAGTGGGGATGCTATTAGCTTTGGTTTGCGGGTGCAATTGCTCGGCGATGGAGTAAGTGAAGGGCAGACATTGGAAGGCAATGAAGAAGCTTTACAGTTTCTCAATGATCGTTTGGCAATTAATGAATTGGTTCATGCCGTACGCGTCAAAAATGAGGGTACCATTGATCAGCAACGAATTCTCCACGATTTGCGCACTGAAGCAAAAAATGGTTTGGTTGATTGGTATGCGGATCGTTTAAGTATGATGTTCTTCATTCAAGTTTGCGGTTATACCGCAAAATCTATTAATTTTGAGGGACGCACAATTACACTCAAACCTGTTCATTATGGGTTTAATACACCAACTGCACCAACCAATAAACGCGTTGTGCGTCCTAACGATAAAACAAAAGATGAAGACTTAAAAACAGAAGATGTTTTTGATCTCAGCCTTATCGATAAAGCTGTTGAACGGGCAAAATTGGCAAACCCTAAAATTAGACCAGTGCGGATCGATGGCGAAAACGTTTATGTGCTTTATCTCCATCCAACCCAAGTAACACAATTGCGAACCAATACAGATGCAGGACAATGGCTCGACATTACAAAGGCAATCTATAGTGGAAGCCGGATCAAAAATCCCCTCTATGATGGATCTCTGGGAATGTATAATGGTGTTGTTTTACGTGAAGCTGAACATATTACCGAAGGGGTCGAAGCGGGAACCACAAACAAACCTGTACCAAATGTGCGGCGCGCTGTTCTACTGGGAGCGCAAAGTGCTGTGATTGCTTTTGGTAAAGATCGAGGAGCGACACGCTATAAATTGGTGGAAGAACTCTTCGACTATGAAAGAGAATTCGGGGTTGCAGCAAAAACCATTATTGGGATGAAAAAAACTCGATTTACCTTGCCTGGAAGTATGCAAGGAGCTCAGGATTTTGGCACGATCGTTATCCCAACTTATGGAGCACCAGCTTAAAGCAAATGCTTGCTAACTTCCCTCAACAGAACCCTCTGTTGGGGGAAAAATTGAAAATGCTTCATAAAAAAGGACAGCCTTATGACCGCTTTATTCAGTGATCCAAAAAATCTAAAATTTACACAATCAGACCAGTATAAAACTTTTGCTTATATGGTCGCACTTATTCAAGATGAAATCGACGATACAACAGCTGAATACTCCCAGCAAATTCAAGATTCAATTGTGACGGCTTTGCGTTTGTGTGAACACGAACTATTTTTCTTTAATGAAAAAAGAGAAAAGAGCTTCAAAACACAAAATGGTCAAACATGGTATGGGCAAAAAGAAGGGGTTATTATTGAATCAGAAAAGGTTTTAGAGGGCGCCTTTTTAGTAAAAAAGGATAAAACCCAAACAAAGTTGTTCTTTAAACCCGTTCAAGTGTTGTATCAACAATATGGCATGCATCCTGAACTCGGAACGCCATTCTTTTATACGTGCCTTAATCAAAAAATAGGACTCTTTCCAACACCAGAACAAGTGGAAACCATAAAGCTTTCTTATGTACCTATTTATTTTGCAGATGAACAGCTGAAAGAAAGCCATAATCCTTGGTTGGTTCATGCTTTTGATCTTATTAAAGCACGGGCAAAATATGAACTTTATAAAAATATCCTTAAAGATCCTGAATATGCTGCCGTTTCTTTCAGAGATTTTCAAGAACAGCTGCAAGCTTTGCGTATTGAAACATCGCGTCGAAAAGATTCTTCAAAGATTCGTTCAATGAGTTTTTAAAAGGCTTGTTTTCAAGAAATTATGGACCGATTAGCTTTTATGGCCTGAGTTGCTTTGAAGATTGGGGATTGGTGAGTGATCGTGCTCGTTGGTCTTTTTAAATAAATCAGCTTGAGATTGTATTTTTATGGAATTTTATACCCTTAGCATTGCATTCTAGGGGTGGTTTTCAATCAATAAGCCTTCGTGTTTTGAATGACACTGGGCGATTCAGAAATTTTATGGGGGGCTTGATGGCTTTTTTCCCAATCGCTGATTATCGACCCGATGTGGCAGATATCAACGGAATTTTTACCGATGAACTTGTTAATGTGCTGCCGGCTGATGGCTCTTATATCCCTATGCCAAGTTTTGAACCTTTGTCAAAGCCGTGTCCGGAACCAATTTTAGGGGCTATTGCGGTTAAAACAAAAAATGGAGTTTCTATTCTTGTCGGGACAAGAAATAAAATCTACTTACTTGATAATACTACGATGAACTGGAAAGATATTAGCCAAAAAGGAAAGACTTATTTTGCTAATATTGATGCGCCGTGGTCTTTTGCTTTGTTTGGTGATTTAATTATTGCTGTTAATGCAAATGATAAACCACAAGTCATTGATATTAATCATGATAAAGCATTTAGAAATTTAGGAGGAAATCCACCACAAGCGGGAATCGTTCGAGTCTGGGGAGATTTCGTTTGTTTGATGAAATTAACCGAGAATCCAAGACGGGTTCATTGGTCTGGATTGAATGATGCCGAATGTTGGACCGTGGGAAAAAAAAGTTGTGACTATCAAGACTTTCCTGATGGTGGATTCGTTCAAGGAGCAACCGAAACAACAAATCCAATTATCTTTATGCGGTCTGCAATCTATGCCGGTTCTTTTATTCCTGGATCTAAAATTATTTTTAGTTTCCAAAAAATCCACGATAAAAGAGGCGCAAAAAATGCTGAATCAATCGTTTGTCGAGGAGACTTAGCTTTCTTTGCAGATGAGGGCGGTTTTTATCAAATAACAAATGAGGGACAGATTATACCCATTGGCTTCGAAAAAGTGGATCGAACCATGACCGCAAAATCAAGGAAAAGTAATCTCTACACTCTGTCCGCTGCTATCGATGGGGTCTATAATCGTGTTTATTGGATGGTTGATATGGATGAGAACCTTCATAAACGTATCTTGCTTATTTATGATTGGGGTTTGCAAAAATGGACAAAAGCTCTCGTGGATATCAAAATGATATTGCCGATTTTCTTAACAGGAGCAACTCTAGAGTCTATTGATTTTGTTGCTAAAAATCTTGATGCTTTGTCCTTTTCTCTTGATAGTAAAGCTTGGAAAAATGAATCTCCTATTCTGGGGGCATTTGATCAAAATGGAAGACTTGGTTCCTTTTCTGGTACTCCTATGGCTTGTGTGGTGACATCACAAGAAATGGGGCAGACAAATGGCATGATAACACGGGTGAAAAATATTATGCCGCAAGTAAATAGTGGAAAGTTTTATTTGTCTGTGGGAATGCGTTTTCGGCAATCTCTTGAAGAAGAAACTGTTTGGTTGCCAGAAAAACAGCCTTCTTATAATACTGGACAAATTCATTCTCGCGCAAGAGCACGGTTTTATCGCTTTAAATTGCGCATCCCTAAGGGCGTGAACTGGTCTCATGTCACAGGATTTGATGTAGAATTAACGCCTGCCGGTAGGCGGTAAGCATGCCCATACAATATTTAAAATTTAAAGCGTAATGCGGTAAGGCATGCGCCTAGAATATAAGGGGAAATGCAGGGCAGTATGCTCCATGGTTGCCTAAAAAAAAGAAGCTGTTGCTTGTTACTAAAGGATGAAAAGGGACTTTGATCATGCGTATAGGCTTCTTTTCTGCTGTTGTGTGGTCAGCAACAAAGACGTGAAGGATATTGCCGGAGGCTTATTGCTAAAAGAGGAAGTGATACAGAGAAAAAAGCCAAAATTATGATGCAAGAGAGACAAGATTCGTATTCTGCTCATCTGACAGAGCAATGGCCATGGGAAAAAATAGCACCCTATAAAGAGGCACTGAATGCTGCAGTGAAAAAATATGCTCAGCGCTTTCCTGATGATGTTTGTCTGGAAAAAATCGCTGAAGAAATCACTACCGGACAAGCACAATTGTGGCTGGTCTTAAAAAATAAAATCCAATTTAGTGCTTTTGCAATTACAAAAGTTGAAATAACCCATACAGGGAAAAAATGCGTCGTTCTCTTGGATCTTGCTGGAGAGGGAGGGCTGAAATTGGTCAAACTGATTGATAAAGTTGAAAAATGGGCGCGAAAAACCAATGCTGAAGAAATACACTTGTTTGGAAGAACTGGGTGGGAAAAAAAACTCGCTCAGTACGGATATTCTCGTAATCTTATTCAATATAGAAAGGTTCTAATTCCATGAGTAGAAAAAAAAAACCTCAAGTGCAGACAATAACGCAAACAAATGCTCCACCCACTTGGGCGGCTGATATTCTTAAACAAGCCAGTACTGACGCGCTTAGACTGTATAATGAAGAAATTGGCGGAAACGTTTATCAGGGAGAGAGAATCGCTGGCCTGAGTGATATGACAAAAAATGCTCTGGCCGGTTTACAACAAGCAGCAGAGCTTTATAACAATCCACTGATAACTCAGTGGTTGAATACACCAACAAACAGTGCTACAAATCTCTCCGCTATGGCTAAGGGAAATTGGGTGGGAAGCAATAGTAAATTTAATGCTGCATTGCAAAATGCCCTAAATAAAACTTCTGATGCAATTAATCAATTTATGTCTGGAGCAGGACGTTATGGTTCTGGTGCCCATAGCGGTGTGCTGGCCGATACATTAGGTGCTTTGGCAACAAATGCGGCCGCTCAGCAGTATAATCAAGATATTAGCAATATGATAAAGGCAAACCAAATAATTGATCACTCTCAGCAGGATCAGGTTAATGCCGCAAATAGCTATTATCAAGGACAGAGTAACGCGCAAAGCAATGCTTTGAAAGGAGGAATGGTTCAGGATATAAACCATCAAAATGTCTTAGATGCTGAACGCCAAAAATGGGCAGAAAAAGATAATCAAAAGTGGAACCAATTGGAACGCTTGTTACAGGTGGGAACACAGGCCGCTGGAAATTACGGAACAACTTCAGGAAAATCCACGACAATGCCTGCTGTTGTAAAAGATCCGTTGCAGGATGCGCAGAAAGTACTTGGATTGCTAGGAGGAATTTTAGGACTGTGTGATGTCAGAGCTAAAGAAAATATTATCCCAGTGGGGAAGAAAAAGGGATATTCGCTTTATACCTTTAATTATAAAGGAAATCCTCAACGTTATCGGGGGGTTCTGGCGCAAGAAGTGTTGCGTGTGATGCCTGAAGCTGTTTTTGTCAATGCAAAAACAAAACTATTGCATGTTGATTATAATAAAATAGGCCTGAAAATGAAGAAAATACCGATATTTAAAAGTAAAATTGCAGCTTTCTTTTCTACCTGCTTTTCTCGTTTTTCCTGTTTACAAAAAGATTATATTCTATGAGTTCGATTTATGATTGGTCAATCATCGCATCAGAAAATGCTTATGCCGATGAAAGTATAAACTGGGCAGAAGGGCAACCTCCAAGTTCAGTCAATGATAGCGCTCGTGCTATGATGCAACGTATTAAAGAATACTTGTTAGATAATGGGGGCGGAATTGAAACACAGTTTACTGTTGATGTGGATAAAAAAAGAACATCTATTCGGTTAGCAACAAAGTCCTTTTTTCAGACTTATATGAATGGTATCGTTGTGCGCTTTAAAGCTCGAGGCGTAAATAGAGGAATAACAAATGTTTCTTTAAATCAATTGCCTCCACGGCCAACTTATATGGCAACCCCAGAGGGTATCGTGCCTTTAAAAGGGGAAGAAATTCAAATGGGGGGGCTTTATGAGATCGTCTATACGCGTGATATTGCCGGGAAAAATGCTGATGGGTGGTTTTTAACAAATCCTACCATAAAACTTCCTGAAATCCCTCCATTCCCTCCTTTACCTGAAACTTTTTCTGCTGGATTTATTGGGACTTTTGCTACACAAAAAATACCTTCTGGATGGCTGCTGTGTGATGGGAATGCATATTCACGAAAAGATTATGCTAATCTCTTTGCTGCTCTGGGAGAAATATGGGGAAAAGGAGATGGGAGAACAACATTCAATGTGCCAGATTTGCGTGGAATGTTTTTACGAGGACTCGATAGTGGAAGAAAAATTGATCAAGGACGCCTCTTGGGAAGTCGACAAGAAGAGGCTTTTAAAGCCCACACCCATGGAGGAAAAACAGATTCTATAGGAAAACACCAGCATAATTATCCAAAGCCTGAAAATAGGATTATACAGTGCGTTTGGGGTGAGTATCAAAATTATGCAGCTGTAATACTTAAAGAAAAATTTTCTACAGAGGCTGCCGGAGACCATGAACATAAGGTCTTGTTGCAAAAAACAGGCGGGGATGAAACGCGTCCTGTCAATATGGCGGTAGTTTATGCTGTCAAAACCTGAGAATGAAAACTGTGAGAGAGGTGATAAAAATGAGTGAAAATCTTTGTTATGGGGAAAAAAGCCTTTTTAAATATATTATGGGAAAAAGCTGCGAAGGGAAGCGCTTTAAAAAAATGAATCCTTAATCATTTTTATTATTTGATTTTGTGGGCAGGCTTGATTGGATAGGTAAAGATAGGTTTGTATCCTTTTCTTTTTATCTTTAGAGGATAAAGGTAATAATCGTTGAAGATAGCGGGTGAAAGAGAGCAAAAAATCTTTCTTTAGGCATATCATTTTTGTTGAGCAATAAAGATTTTATTGAAAATGTCGCTATCTTGTTCGTGTGGTGATACAATGTTTAAAGCACTGGTGGGCGATGATAAAAAGCCTAGGGATAACTTTATCCTATCGTGCCGTAAAATACTGTCATTGAAGGTGGGGAAGATACATAAGACATACAATGCTTGATCCATGAAGTCTTTTAAAACAAGAGAAAATATTCAGAAGAGGACTTACTCAGAGCGCTCATAGAGCTTTATGCAAGCGCAACACATGAGCAAGCGAGCAGGTGGAGTGTTTTAAAAAATATGGATTTTAGAATCTTCATCCTTTGAGGAGGCGGAAGGACGTTAACGAATATGTTTAATATTTTTAAGCGCTGTGAAGTAAAATGATCGGAGATAGGACTGAGATCTCTCTCTCTTTGCTGTAAAATACTATTGCTTGGAGTGCGGTGATAAAGCTCATGTATAAAGTTTATGCATGTCGTGTTTTTAGTGTGTAGAGTGTATATTAAGGATTTGCTTGTAGAGCCTTATGGAATTACCCGCCTTTGAGATATGCAATATCGGGCATATGAAAGGGGGAGATCTGTCGATTCTGCTAAGCATAAAGCCGGGGTGTTTAAAGATTATTTTTTATAAATTGGTTGAAGATTGATAGGGTTAAAAGACTTGTCCCTTTACATGAAGGGCAACAAAATATGCAAGGTGATCATGCATTTTCCTTTTGTTTTAGGTGTAAAATCATTACTTTAAGTGGAAAACAGAGTATAATTTAAGAAAATACTTTGTAAAAATTTGCAATGAAAAAATTTTTTCAAAAAATTTTGCATGAAGGAACGAGGAATGCAAGAGATGTGCACAAGAGAAAAAATATTCAATAGGTGTATAGCTTATCAAAAAGGGGGATATAATGGCACTTTTTCCATTTTCTATTGCTGATATTGATGATCCTGAATGTATTCGTGTGGTTCTTTATGCCAGCGGAAGAATGGGACATGCCCCTTTGAATGCATTGTTGAAGAAAACATATAAAGATATGACAGAAATTTTAAGACGTATGGAGGCTTTAGAAAAAAACCTGAATACTCTAAATATAGCTAATGTCAAACAAAAATAAAAAAGAAAACTAAAACAGTCTTTAAGCGTATTGTTCGCGGTGAAATAACCATACTAAATATTAAGATGAAGTCTCAAAAATTAAATAAAATCAGCTTGGGAGAAAAACTAAGTTGTTTTAGTGTTTACAACACAGAAAATACCAAAAATATACAGCAGTGCTGATTTAAAACATCATAGCCTTTTAGGTTTTTCTTCTTTGTTGAAAAAGAAATGAGAAAAGAGAGTAATCATAATAATAAAAAGATATTCGTTAAAGGTATAAATCAGATAAACTTTTCCTCTTTATATCTTCGGTGGGGTATGAAATTGCTCCGTGTTTGAGATGTTAAAAAAATGTAAAATTTTTTCAAAAAGGAAGAACCTTAAAGAGGTAGTTCTTTATGCCAAAGGATTTTTGCAGGAAAATTTATCGTCGATTATTGGAAATTAGCTGCAGATTGAAATCTATAGGTAAGCTTTTGAAGATCACAGAAAAAAACCTTGCCCAAGCAAAAATATATGGCAAAAGAAACTTGCAAAAAATAAAAGACTTTGTAACAATTTGAAAAGCTTTTGGAGTAAAGCATTCGATGATTTTAAATCTATAAACAAGGTGTCGTTTAGATGCTTTTGTTACGTAAAAAATAGCAGTTTGTCTCAATTTTAATTTATAAAAAGTTCCATAAAAAGAAAACTTAAAGTGTCACAATAGCTTAAAGTGGGGAAAAATAAATATAGTTAAGTTTTTTCTTATAGAGAAGAAAAATGCTGTTTCCATTAGAGCAGGCTTAAGGGCTAAGGGTGTGATTATTTTCTTATTAGTCAATATGGTACAAAATGGTATAAACAGTTCCTTATTTTAATCCTGTTATGCTATGAAATACTCTCATTTGAGGTGTAGTGATATAAGCTATGTAAAATTCTTTGGCATAGGTGTTTTTTAGTGGGTGCTGAATGAGGGCTTGTTTGTTGAGCTATAAGTTTAAGTAAAATATATATGTGAGAAGTCAAATAGATCTCGATAGAATTTCGACTATTGATAAATCAAACCGGCTGAAGAAACTTTATCTTTTGAAAAATGGTGGACTTAAATCGAGAAAAACAAGCTTTACAAGCGTAAAAGAATGGGTTTTATGACAGTGATAGACTTAAACTACGCATTTGCTTATGGGTTATAGTGAAATAAAACTCCAAAATGTTTTTCTTTATTTGATATTTTTTGATTTTAGAAAGTGCGTTATTGCAAACAATATCGTTCAATAGAAAAACGTTATTATTTATATGGTCAAAGCCATAATAAAAGAAAAAAGTTTTTCTTATTTAAATGAATGAGATCAAAAAGTGCTTTCATATCTTATTATTTAATTATCTATACTTTTTTAATAATTTTTACAAATATAATTAAATATATTGCAATATTATACATTTTGTATACAATATTTACTGTTAATTTATTTTGTATTTTATTTTAGTTATATCTCTATTCATAAGCCGCACCTAAAAAGGTACGGCTTTTTTTATTGTCTCGAGGATAGGGATGCTCTAATAAGGGGGCTATATATCTGTTATTGAAGTGGTTTTTGGTATTTTTCTCATTGTATTTTGTGATTTCGTTTTTCAGTGAAATTTCTAAATTCTCATGTGCTGTTTATGCTCATAGGAGGGATAAAGCAAAAATACAGATATCTGTTTTCGTTTCTTTGCTTTGATTAGCAGGGGGCAGTCGAATAATAAAGAATCCGTGTTGCTCTTCGATGAAGAGTAAAGTAGGGTGAAACGTAAAATGGAGGCGCATATGAGGGAGAATTGCCATATATGCTCGCATGACCAAAAATGCAAATGTGTCGTTAACAGTGTTTATTGAGCTCGATCAGAAAATCCATTCGTTGCAATCCATTTGTTGCTTTGTGTGAAATTTTACATCAATAATCTCTTATCTTGTTGTTGTTCCTATTCTTGAGGGAATGGTGATATAAGATGTATAAGATTTTATACATGAAGTGTTTGTGGGTGGTGAATATGATGGACGTTTTTTCTATCGAGCCTCATATAAATGCCTATGAAGTTTTTATGTTCGTTATGGGATAAACTCTTCGAAAAATGGAGCTTTTATCCATAAAGCTTCATAAAAAATCACTTTATTGAGGGATGGTGATAGAGGTTATAGAAGAAAAAAAGAGAAGACACCAAAAAGAGTCTCCTGAAAAAGCAGCTTCATTGTTTATAGATTCATATGGATGAAAAATCTTTGTCTTTTAAAGGGATGGGAGAAAATCATAATTTTTATGTTTTCCACAAAGGGAATAAGAAAAGTTTTTCACAAAAACTTTGTACGATAAAAAAGAGTCTTTTGATAAGAGTATTGATAGTTTGCTGTTATACCCTGTATCGTGTACAAAGATGTTTCTATCATTTTTTTTGTTGTAAAAAGTTTCTCTTGGGATGTTACAAGGATATACAGTCTTTATGGAAAAAAGAATCCGTGCAAGGCAAAAGGCTTATTTCAAAAAATTATATCGTAAGATTGCTTTTATTTGCATAATACTTTTATGTATCGTAATTTTGTGTTTTGTTGTTGTAAAAATAGTTAGTTATTTTTCTTCTCATAAAAAAATAATACCACAAACACCTGTTGAATTGGCTATTCCTGTTTTTGATTTGCGTGTGTATTGCAAGGAAATTTCTGCTTCCGTGATGCCCGATATGAAAAAAGAGGTGTATCAGCATTGCTTTAATTTAGAAAGTGAGGCCTATTTTGCTATTCGTGAAATGTGGGATAAGATTTCTGATACTGAAAAAAAACAATGTTTGACAATGGTACGACCAGGAGATGGAAATTATTTTCTCTTGCGAGACTGTTTTCTTAATGCGAGAGAAAATAAAAACGGTAAAATACGCAATCACTTTTAAGTTTTTACACGAAAAATTAAAAGGATGCGAAATGTAATGAAAATACAAAAATCTCTTAGATTATTATTTGCCTCTATCCCAATAAATAGAGCGATTTATTTATCTTGTTGTATCGCATTTTTATTTAAGGTGTGGTACTAAAGGGGAGACGTTAAAGCATAGATGCTTTAGTAAAATATTAAGATGTTCGTGCGTGATGAATATCCATGAAGTCTTTTTTGTCGAGCTTTCCTTTAAATGAATCACATGCCTTGAGAGTTAATAAAGTGCGTTTGACAAGAATTCAGATTGTTTACTGGCTAGCATGGGTGAAAAATATTCATTCTTTGAGAGTACAAGTCACATAGACATGGACAAAAATAACTAAAAAAATATTTCTTTATTTGAGAGGCTATAACTATTTAAGGTTTTTCTATGTATAGACAGTTATGTGGACTTAAAAATATACTTATTTTATCTCTATCAAAAAGTATAAGAAAAAAATATTAGGCCATTATTATTTATAAAATTTAAAAGTCAATCTTGGTAAAAAGAATCTAGGTTTTAGATAAATGCGATATGTTGATATTTTTGTATTTAAATATTTGGTTTTAGGCTTAATTTGTTCTTAATGAAGACTTGATTAACTTAAAAAATCAAGAGAATTAGAATAGAAATGGATCGGATCACCGAGCTGTTTGGAAAAGAAGATTGACTTTTTGGGCATTATAGGCCTTGAATAATACCTTGTATTAATCTATCTATAAAACTAAGAGGTTTTGTGAAGCGGTCGTGGATTATTGCGCGCAGGGGGTTGCTTTAGCGGTGAAGAGAGGCTATATTCATAAAATAAAGAGGTTCGTGCAATGACTCGTTGAGATGTAAATGCTCATGAGTTCAGGGTATGAAGGGGAGATAATATCAGCGTTTTTAAGAGCGGTAGTTCTAAAACAAAAAAGAGGAATTTATTGTGTTTTCTGGTAGAGATTTTTCTTTGTCAGGTGTGTTGTATGTGTGTTCTCTCCTTTTTGTTTTCCACAAGATAGTTATTTTTTTAGTGAAATATGGTTTATTTTTAAAAAAACACTTGGCATTTTATGTGAACATCACTAGATTTCTGCTGGTTGACAGAGAAAAAGGGGATTTTTGATTTACAATTTCCCCGCTGTTTTGTGATTTTCAAGAAAATATATGTTTTTATCAATATCAGTAGGGTTCATTTGAGTGAAATAAACGCGGATAGCTTGATAGCTGTATATTAAAAACATGATCAGCATTATCAAAGAATAATGCAATGAAGAAGAGTCAATTAAGATATACACTCCAAAAAGGGATAAAGATGAGGCCACAACAAAATAGACGGGTACGCGGTCGCAATAATAACAATAATGGTAATAACAATAATAATCGTCGCGGTCCTAATCCGTTATCTCGCAATTATGAAAGTAGCGGTCCGGATGTTAAAATTCGCGGGAATGCTCAACAAATTGCCGATAAATACATAAGCCTTGCACGTGATGCACAAGGTGCGGGTGATCGTGTTATGTCAGAGAATTATCTACAACATGCTGAACATTATTTGCGTATTATTTTAGCAGCAACAGGACAAGCAGCCCCATCTGTTCGGCGTGATGAGAATCGCGATGAAAATAACGAACAAGAATGCAACGAAACAAACGCTGAAGGCGAGAAAAAAGAGATTGTCGATAGTGATACAGATGCTGCACAAATGCAGGCGCCAAAAAATGATAACGATCAATATGCTAAAGCACAAAATGGAGATGCCCGTGAAAATGCTTTAGAGGCTCTGACGGATGAGAAAACTGACCAAGAGTCATGTCGCTCTGAGAAAAAAGTTGAACCTGTCAAAAAAACACGTCGTTCTCCTCGGCGGCGTACTGTGCTGGCTCAAGACGAAATACCTTTTGAGCTTTCACTTCCAACATCAGAAAGCTCTAGCAATGGCGATGCATCGACATCAACAGGAGAGGGGCCTTCTTTGTCTGGAATAAGTGAGGGGATACAGAGAAAAGTTCGCCGTCGCCGTGTGGGGGCATCTTCAGCAGAGGAAAATGTTTAGATCTTCGAAATGTTGTGGGTAAGCACTTGTGATGGTATTATGAGGGGCGATTGTATATATTCAAGAAGTTTTTTGCGCTTCCGTGAATTTTCATGGGCCACACCCGAAACTTAACGAGAGCTGTTGATAGAAGAGATTATCTCTTTGCTGGGATTAGGAGAGAAGGAAAAAAGTTCGCCATTGCCCCGTTGGGGTATCTGCGGAAAAGGAAAATGTTTAGACCTTCCAAATGTTCTGTAAGTATTTGTGGCAATGTTGGTTTGTTTAATGAGGCTTTATCGCCGATATCCCTTCTGTTGTTTCAACAGCAAGAACGGCGATTAATATGCCGCTATGATAATTGTAAATCATAAATTTTATTTGTCCGTCAGGCGTCAAAATTTTCAGTACAATATTATGTTCTGAGAGGCTTTGCGACAAAATCTGTGTTTTTTCCGGTAGGGAGAGCGTATGATGGATAACATGTGGATTTTTGTTGAGAGAGGAAGATAACTCTGTTTGTTTTGGCGCTGAGCCGGTTGCTATAACTTTATAAACAATTAAAAATAGAACGGTTAGAATAAGGAAGAGCGTTATTAAAACGGAAATAATCATTAATCCCATCAGTTTTTTTCTCACTCGTTCTACAGCAGGATCTAAGGGGAGATCTTGAGACAGAGTATTTTGCTCTGTGTGATGATCTTTTGAAGATTGCATTGGCTGATTATCCATTATGTCTCCCATTGATTACTTTTTGAGTTTTGATGGGTTTATGCTTTTAAAGTTTTTTGTGCAAGAGGTTTGTGGAAGAAGAATGCAGCAGAGGGCGAGATGTTGGTAAAATACCTTCTTTGTGGATTGTCGACATTGTCTTATTTATATTTTGGCTTTTAAGCAAGAAATGTCCGTGATTGGTTACAGACCAGATCAGTTTTATTTCTTGTTGAGGTAATTGGGGGTGTACGTTTATGCATTGGGCAAAAATTTGTTGTCCAGAAAATGCAAATTTTTTTGTGGATGGTACCATGGCTTGTTCACATGTTTGAGCGGTCGGGTAGATTTTAGCCATTGTATTATTCGAATAGCAACTGTTAAAATCATCCGTACATGAAACCAATAGTAGAATAGAAACAAGAGAATTCATAAAAGTTTTCCAAATGAGCGGTTGACAGCGTGAATTCTAATTTGTCAACCTAAGGGCTTCTGCATTGGAAACGTTTTTAAAGTTTTTTGGTTCCTCCGTGTCCTTTCTAAGGAAGGCCATTCTATATGGAAGCAATCAAAATTATTTTTGTATGTCGCAAGCAGGGAGAACGTGGGGGTGAAAACATGACAAAAAAGGAGGAAAAATGCTTCTTATGAACGCTCAAAATGTCAAGGGCTGTGTGAATATGGCGGAAATGGTGGGATAATGTTAGATGGTACTTTCATGAAGTAAAATAAGGAGTATGAAGTTAAGACAGGCGTAAAAGAGGAGTGTACTTAATGATTCACTTTACCAGGATTCTAGATGCTGTTTTGCAATGAGCTTGGATACACGGGAAAATATTAAAACATATGTGAATGAGAAATACAAATATATTCTATTTTAAATGTTCTATTGGGAGTGAAGACGATGATCCTGTTATAAAAAAACGCAAGAAATAAATTGCCATAATTTAAAAGATATTGTCGTGGATGTTTTTGAAAGCTGTAAATGTAAAGCTGAATATTGGCGATGGATGTTGGCTTTTACCTGTGTAATTTCATCTCATTCAAAATAAGATTGTAAGCCCATTATGGAAATTATGCTAAAAGATATGGGTAATATGTTCGCTTTGTCTGGTATATAAAAACTGAAACTGCTTGCTCTTAATCGTTTTAATTTTTGTCTGAAAATGTGTGGCGATAGAAGGGATGAATGTTGAGTAACAGAAAAGAGAATGGGCTTTATGTAGCCCAGTTTTCATCAATGAGATTTGAGGATAAGTTTGGGGAGACTATAGAGGTTGGTTGAAAGAGATGGGAAAATATCTTTGTGCTTATTTGTACTTAATAGAGAAAACTAGAAACTTTGTTGGATTTAAAAGCTGGATTTGGAGAAAACTTCCCTTACGTAGTGTTTGAAATGCTCTGTTAAGAAAAAATATCAAAATAGGTATCAGGAACAGAGAGACAATAAACAATCCCGTCTTTTGTCAATTTGAAGGAGGCTGAACCATTGACGGAAATGGGAACGATTTTTTCAAGAACTGCACTGCCAAAACAGGCTTTTTGATTGATTGTAGGAGGGACGCTGGATTCAAAGTTTTCATTCCAAGTGATGATAAGTTGTGTTTTGCCAGTCAGTTCTGTGTGGATTTCACAACGTACACAGACACTCCCTTTGTCTTGGGATAAGACACCAAAAGAAAGAGAATTGACAATCAGTTCATGAAAAGCCAAACCAATATGCAAAGCGGCATTGGGAAAAAGATAGGGATCCACGCCCTCAAGTGAAAAACGTTCTGTTTCTTTCATTAAATAGCCCAAAGCCTGCGTTTGGACTAATTCGCGAAATTGAGCACCACGCCAATCGGAATCGGTGATCAGATCTTGAGAATGAGAAAGTGAATGAAGACGACCTTGAAATTTGCGTAAGAAAACTTGAAGCGATTCAGTATAGCGCGCTGTTTGGCTGGCTATACTTTGAATAATCGCTAAAAGATTTTTAGAACGGTGGCTTACTTCTCGAAGCAGAATTTTAAGCACTTGTTCTCGGCGACGTAAGCCAGAAATATTAACACCGGTGGTGATAATACCGATAATGTCTCCGTTGTCATTACGGTGGCAATCAATCGAAAATTTGTACCAAATCTCTTGTTTGTTCGTATTTTCAAAACGTGCTTCAATGGTTTGCATTTTGCCACTGGCTAAAACTTGCAGCTTGATGGTTTCCATATTGTCTGCAAGATCAAGCGAAAAAAAGTCGCTGTCACGGCAACCAACACGCCATTTATTGTGCAAATGTTGCGGCAAGTTTTCAGCCCAAACATAAACTAAATTTGTTGCCTGATAAAGAACACAGATATCAGCACCACGAATCGCTTGCATGAGCGCGTTTATATGAGATCTATCCATAGGAGGCTTTGAAAGAGGCGTAACAATCATAATTGAAGTGTTACTCTTTTTTAAGCCGCTTTAGAAGCATTCTCTTGAAAAAATAAAGCTTGGGAAATAAGCGCTTTCACCATATCAGGATTAAAAGGTTTGGTGACTAAAAAAGTCGGTTCTGGACGTTCGCCAGTAAGGAGCCTTTCAGGAAAAGCTGTGATGAAAATCACCGGGATATGGTCATTCTTCAAAATCTCGTTAACCGCATCAATGCCTGAACTATTATCGGCTAATTGAATATCAGCCAAAATCAACCGTGGATTTTTCTTATGATACATGACAACAGCTTCATCGCATGTACGCGCTATGCCTACAACATGATGACCTAGGCTTTCTACCATTTGTTCAATATCAAGCGCAATGAGAGGCTCATCTTCAATAATCATCACTTCAGTGGCAATTTGTTGAGAAATATCAACTGATGCTTGGTTAAGAAGCTTACGAAATTCTTTCGTATCCAGATTCATGATTTCGCTGGCTTCTTGTTCATGAAAACCTTCAACTGCAATGAGCAAAAATGCTTGCCGTGCACGGGGCGTGAGATAGGATAATTTGGCACTGGTTTTTTGTTCAAGACCAAATTGTGGCAGGGGTTCAGGGATATTCGGAGTGGTTTGGTCAAAAAGATGGCAAAAAAGCCAATAGGTTCCAATCCGGTCACTGGACGCTTTGGGAAAAATAGAGATGTCGGCAATGAGGGCTTCCAACATTGCAGATACATAAGCATCGCCAGAGGATTGGCTACCGGTGACAGAGCGAGCAAAACGCCGAAGATAGGGAAGATGCGGGGCAATGCGTGTTGATAATGACATAATTGATAACTCCTTTAACCTTTCAAGCATTTTGTTGGTTGAAATTCTCATCAGATAAAAAAGTTCCTTTATTGGTTGGAACTTTTTAACGATAACTATATTTACAACCATAAGGCGAAAAAAATATTCGCAGTGCTACTGATATTATATGGATTAGGGGGATAAAAAATGAACGACCGTGATGAAAAAAATCTCACTACACAATTTAAAGTTGGAGATGATCTTCTCGGCGTTAATAGCGAAATAGCACGGAAATTACGCCAATTTTATATAGAAATTCAAGAAGAAGCACTGCCATGGTGTTTGCTCGAGCTTTTAGAGAGGTTGGAGCGCGCAGAGCAATTTGATTTAAACAATGTGAAAAAGGTTTGAATCCTTTATGTCAAAGTGTGCGAAAAACTTTAAACAAGAACTCCTTTTGGTATTGCCGGCTTTACGAGCCTTTGCTGTTTCTTTAAGTGGAAAGCACGATAAAGCAGAAGATTTAGTTCAAGATACTGTGATGAAGGCATGGGCTAAGCAGGACAGTTTTGAGATGGGAACCAATCTTAAAGCTTGGCTTTTTACGATTTTGCGCAATGAATTTTATAGTCAAATGCGCAAAAATGGAAGGGAAGTTCAAGATACCGATGGTGTGTTTACCCAAAGTGTTGCCGTTCATCCTGCTCAATATGGAACACTGGATTTGCAAGACTTTAAAAAAGCCTTAAATCTGCTTTCTGCAGATCAAAGAGAAGCCATTATTCTCATTGGGGCATCAGGGTTTTCTTATGAAGATGCTGCTGCTATTTGTGGTTGTGCTGTGGGAACCATTAAAAGCCGTGTGAGTAGGGCGCGTAATCGATTACAGGAACTTCTTAATGTCAATGGTCAATCCGATTATGGTCCTGATTCTGATTCAGCTGGGAGTATATTGTGTTCATTTAACGGCTAAAAAAGCATAATAATTATGATGTATAGCCTTGTTTTTTTTATTCCCGTTATAGCTATTACAGTTAAAGTCAGTATCTGAGGAAATTCAGAAGTTTGGCATACACCTTTGGGAACATAAGAAAAGCCAGTATGAAATTCTTTCGCGGGCTTTAAGCTTTACGTTCCAAGGATGCCTTCCTTTGTACTGAAAAATGACGTCTTTTAAGTTCGCCAATGGAAATTCTATGACAACAAAGACAAATTTTCTGCCTAAAACGCCTTCTTCTAATTCTAATGCAACGATATCACGCTGGCGGTGGGTAGCAATTGTGGTTTCTCTTGTTATGGCTCTTTTGGCATCAATTTTTATTATGTTGCTTTCAAATGCCGTTAATCGAGAAATCGCACAGTTGAATACAAGTTCAGAATTGCGTGAACAGGCTGATTTGGTCCTTATTAGCTTGATTGATATGGCGGTTGCTGATCGCAGCTACGCAAAAACACGCAAGATAGAAGATAAGATACAATTTGAAAATTCAGAAAGGGAGTTGGGAGATATTCTCGATTATATAGCCCTTATTGTTTATGCACATCCGCAATGGTATGATTGGTTTACAGCTTTTAAAAAAGAGGTTGAAGCGCGAAAAGCATTTATGAATGCCCATATGCATGCTCTTGATAAACTGCCTGATCAATCCTCTCAATCTTCCGCTTCTTTAGAAGTCTCGAGAATTCCAGTGGCACGTTTAGCTCAATTGATGACAAGTTTTATTAATGGGGATGATGTGGTACGGCAAAAACAGCGTGAGGGTATTGCGTTGATGCGTGCTGCTTTAACATTGGCGGCTATTGTTTCTGTAGTCAGTACTTTTATTTCTGCCTATTTTGTTATTAATCGTTTTCGTCGGGATGTACGCTCTTTAAAATTGTATCAATTGTTGCTTCATAGTGAAAATATAGCTCTAGAAGCACGCGTGAAAGAACGAACACAGGAATTAGAAAAAGCACGCAATCACGCCGAAAAAGAACGCCAAAGGGTTGAAATATTGTTGCAGGATGCAAGCCATCGCATTGGAAATTCTCTTGGTACGGTGTCTTCTTTGCTAGGCCTCCAGTTAAATCGAAGCAAAAATGAAGAAGTACGTTCTGTTTTAGGAGCGGCTCGTGATCGTATTCAAACAATTTCCACAGCACATCGTCGTTTGCGCTTAAGTGATGATATGGAAACAACGCTATTGGCTGAGTTTCTCAGTTCTGTCGTCCATGATGTCGAATTAGCTGTCCCTTTTGAATTGCGTGAAAATATTACCATTCATACTTCTTTTAAAGAGTGTAGACTCTCTTCAAGAGATGCAACAACACTTGGAATTATCCTTGGTGAGTTGCTGACAAATTCCTTAAAACATGCCTTTCCTGATCAACGAACAGGGCATATTTATATCTCCTTTGGTCCCCAAAAAGATGGACAATTGATGCTTATTGTAGAGGATGATGGTGTGGGCATGAAAAGCAAAGCTGTAAAACAAAAGACAGGACTTGGTCGTGTGGTTGTAGAACAACTTTGTATGCAATTTGGTGAAAAACCTCTGTTTGAAACTTCTGCTTTAGGGGGCACAAAGATTGTCATTCCTTTGCCAAAACTTAGCACAAATAATTCAGAAAAAGTCTCTAACTAAGTTTTTTTAAGTGGTAACTTTTTTCTTAGTTTGCAGTAAGCTTTCTTTGATTCAGAGTAAATGTATAGCAAGGGCGCTTGTTCATAAGAAGGCGAATAAAAGACCTCTGAGAGAATATGGGTACATCACTATCCATAAAAATCATCAATCACTTTCACGAAAGTAACTTTGTTTCTTCATTCTTGGGTATAATGTTTGATTTTGCTTTGTTGATCCCGATTCTTGCTAAAAAATTATCTTTGTCGTTTTTTATTGCTTTGAAGGGCTTTAAGTTACAATTTAAATTTATTTTAAATGAAGAACTTATTCAAGCCCATCCTATTGATAGTAGTAAGTTCTCGTTTTTTGCAAAAAGAGTACTTCTTCAAGTTTTGTTATTTTTTGTAAGGCATGTAAAACTTTAAAGATGAGGGGTGTTTGAAAGCAAACTGCCATTATCATTATATTTGCTAACCTCTAATGTTTTGCGGCAGCCCTTGCATTAAGATGGTTCATAGGAGTCATTTTTAGTCATTTCTTATATAAGTTTTATTCATACGCCCATCTTGCTTGTAATGTGTAAGTGAGAGGTTTTGTTGATGCGAGATAAACAGCTTTCGAATGAGAGAATTTTTACGATATTCGGATCTTTAATTCAATATGAATAACGCTACACTATCATTATAAATCAATATCTTGTTGCATAGATGATAAATATTCTTAGATAAAATTTGCTTGTCAAACCGTGAAATGTCGTCCTTTAGAGTGTTCAACAGGTGAAATCTGTTCAACAAAAAGTCGGATTATTTACAAAGTGATAAGGGGGAGAATCTACATCCTTAAAGCGTGTTCACCTTTGATGAAGTTTTTATTGCATAGCGCATAAGCGAATTTCTATCGTTTTGATGAAATATATAAGAAGTGTTCGCCTTTTAGGGGCTTCATATTGGGTACTTTTTTCATATTTAGCACTTTTTTTATTATGCGTAAACTTGAAAATCGATTGCGGGGTAAATCTGAACAGGGTAGGATGTTTTATTTTTGATGATTGTTATGTTGCTTTGAATGGTTATCTCTTCAGCCTATCCTTTACAAATGTTTAAAGCGTGTAAATTTCTTTGAGAAAAGCAATCGTTAATGCACATTTTTAGATGTTTTAAATCATAAAAAATACAAATATGCTTTAAGTACCCTCAGATGGTGTTATCGGGCTGTTTATCAAGGTATCAATATTGTTTTTTTCTTGTAAGAATATTTGTAGGTCTTGATTGGTTAAGGCTTTGCTATCCGGTATACGGATGCGCATGGGATCGACTTTGACGCCATTAACAATGATTTCAAAATGACAATGGGGACCGGTTGCCAGTCCTGTTGTTCCAACATATCCAATGATTTGTCCTTGGCGTACTTTTACACCTGGTTTAATTTCTGGTGCATAACGGCTTTGGTGTGCATAACTGCTAACATATCCATTGGCATGTTGAATTTCCGTATGATTTCCATAGCCACCTGTTACGCCTACTTTGGTGACAATACCATCTCCTACAGCTATAATGGGAGATCCTTTAGGAGCAACCCAATCAACACCTGTATGCATGCGAACATAGCCTAAAATAGGATGTTTCCGTGGTCCAAAAGGTGAGCCAAAAATGCCATTTGGTGTGGGTTTGCGTAGTAAGAAGGGCTTTGAACTTTTTCCTTCAGAATCATAGTAATCAACGCTTCCATCTTTGAGTTGATAACGGTAATATTTATAAGTTGTATTTCCAAAAGTTGCACTAATATAACGAATTTCTGGATCAGTATTCTTGGATGGTTCTTTTGCTTTCACGTTCTTTTTGTTGTTTTGGATTTCCTTATCGCTTTGTGGTATGGCATAAAATATTTCGATTTGATCATTAGGTGTTATCCGACTTTTCATATCAATATTGGTGGACAGTAGACGAATAAGACGATGAGAGAGAGATTGTGATATGTTATGGCTGAGCAAAGCATTATAGAGCGCATCATAAGCTGTTGGTAATTGCGCGCTATTGATATAAGAATGGGGAATACCATTTTGAAAAGCTGTTTTAAGTGCTTTAGACATTTTAGGTTCGGCGCTTTCAATGAATTGTCCTTTATCATTTAGGGCAATGGTGAGAACATGATACATTCCTTGATAAATGCTTACTCGGACCAGATGATCTTCTTCTCCTGCTTGTGTTACGATACCAATGCGTAAAAGATTTCCTTCTTTAAGGGTACTAGAAAGGTTAAATTTTTCTAGCGTTTTCACAATCTGCTCGACTTGATTCTTTGCGTAACTGGTTGTTTTGAAAGCATCGGATATCTTTTGTTTTTTACGAATAGGAATGATATCTTCAACATAGTTTTTTGTCAGATCGATACGGTGGCTTGGAGGAGAAACGGTTACATTTTCTTGAACGATTCGGACTTCAGGGGATTCTGCTCTTTGGGAAGGGGAGGATACATCGTCTAATTTTAACGGATCGATCAATGTGAGAACAGAGAGGAGCTCAGTGCTTTTTTCTAAAGTAAATCCGGCGTTTTTCACTTCTTGTTGTGCTTCTTCATCTGTCAATGTATCGCTGTCATCAAAATCGAATTGATCTATCTTAAAATCATAGCTACGTAGGGTGATTTTTGTTTCGACTTTTGCTCCATAAATTTGTCCAGAATCTTGTGATGAGATATTTTGACTTTTTGAATCGCTGGCCAGAATGCTTAAAGAATCAAATTTTGGATAGCTATATTTTTGGTGGCGTTTTTCAGCTAAAGCCATTCGAATCCATTCGAAATGTTGTGTTTGAATGATTTTTTCATCACCTTTTTGTTGCAGAATTGATAATTCAAATTGACGTTTACTGTCGAAGCTTTGTCGCGCATGGGTAGGAAAAATACGATCACCTTTATATCCACTGGCTTCAGGATCTTGCGCTTGTGAAAGATTTTCCCTAGTAAACCATTGCGGTGGTGTTACCAATCGCTGTTGTTCATCAAGGGCCGTAAAAAGAGCAATTCCCATAAGGATGCAGGAAGTGATTCCTGTCAGCACTGTTCCTGTAAGCCAACGAATCGAGACTTGTCGGCGTGCAGGCCGCAAGCGTTTGACGACAAGAGCAGGGTCTTGTCCGGGATCATTTTTTTGTTGTTCGTTATCCCACATAGACTTTAAGAGTACTTTATCAATATTAAATAAAATAGAGAGCTAGCATAGCTTAGCATGTTTCTACAAGAATTGCATGTTTCTACAAGAATTTGATTCTTTTTACAGATTACAGATAATGCGAATTCTCTTTATACAGCAATGTTTTTATAATTTTTATAAATCGTATCTGTATAGAGAAAATCTCTTGAATTCACTTGCATCACGATTAAAGCATCGTAAAATAGTCTATTATATTTGAGCAAATTCCTGCATTTGATATTTTTAGACATTGTAATGAGGGGCTATCGTTTACTTTAAAAGCTCCATAAAGGCGTCATACTCTCTTTAAGGTATTCTTTTTTCATATTTTATTTTTATAA